>DATJED010000011.1:0-286976 GCA_035496935.1 Pelobium sp.
CAAACGCATCCGCAGAATCGTTCAATGCAAAGATAAAAGCTTTCAGGTCTCAGTTCAGAGGTGTAAGAAATGTCAAGTTCTTTCTTTTTAGACTAGCTAAAATATATGCTTAATTTACTCCCCAACTTTTACGCTTGATCCATCTTTTCGGATGGCTTTTTTTATGTGGCGAAATTTTTAAATGAAGCTTTTTTGGTTTCAACAACCCTATAAAACAGTTAAGCTCCGAACGGGGAGGACGGAGCTTAAACTAACCAATTATAAACCTAAATTAAACGATAGGAACTTTAATAAAGTAATGAGGTATTCCTCTAATTACTTGGTGTAAAGGTAACACTAAGAGAAGTTTTTATTGTCATGAAATTGTCATGTATGTGTTAAATGTTTATTAACAGGTGTTAAAATTTGTTAAAATATTAAGAAGACCCATGAATAGCTATGATTTTAATAATTATTATGTTTGCATTTAATATCATTCATTACAAAAAGAGGGAAAATTTTAGTGTTTATCAATAAGCATTTGCATTCCTTCCATTTTAAATTATTAATTTAGAAGTTCCTTTTGATGTATGAATGGTAAGGTGTTTTCGCTATTAGGCGCTTTCTTGTTTTTAACTTTACCGTCATTTAAAATAATTGATGACATCAGCCCCCTTAAAAAGTATCAACTGCCCGCTGGGACTACAGGTTTGGACTATCTGCCTAATACCTTAATTGTGAAATTTAAAGATGTCGCCTTAGGGAAAAGAATTTTAAGCATAACTTCTAAAAGGCTTACCAATGGTGCTGATTTAGTTTTTACGTCTTTTAAACCAGTTTATCAATTCAGAACTTCTTCAAAAGAAACGCTATCAAATCAAAGAGCGATTGATAAATCCGGTTTAAACCGAACTTATGAAGTGAAATATAATAGTTCGTTAACGGTTGAAAAAGTAATCGATGAAGTGCTTAAAGATCCGTCTGTGGATTATGCCGAGCCAAGTTTTATCTACCACAGTTTTGCCAGCGTAGATGATCCGGATTTTATAGCCGGGAGCCAATCCTATTTAGAACAGGTTAAAGCACCCGAAGCTTGGGATGTTCAGCCAAATGCAAACGGTGTGGTTATAGCAATCGTAGATTCGGGTTCGGATTTGCAACACGTAGATTTATCAGCCAACATTTACCATAACGTAAGTGATCCAATAAATGGCGTTGATGATGATGGCGATGGTTACCTTGATAATTTTGCGGGTTGGGATTTTGTAGGCGCTAGTGCAACAAAAATTATTGAAGACAATAAACCGGATATTCCTGCAGATTCTTTAGATCATGGTGTACACGTAAGCGGTTTGGCATCTGCTGTTGCGGATAATGGAATCGGTATCGCAAGCATTGCAAAAACGGCAAAACTAATGATTATCAAAGCGGGCGCTGATGATAATTCGACGGCTATTTACAAGGGCTATGAGGGGATTATTTACGCTGTAGACCACGGCGCAAAAATCATAAACTGTTCGTGGGGTGGTCCTGGCGGTGGCGCTTACGGCCAGGACGTAATAAATTATGCGGTTAGTAAAGGCTGTTTGGTGGTAACTGCGGCCGGAAACAGCAAAACCGACGAACCAGTTTATCCAGCGGCTTACGCCGGAGCATTTGCTGTTGCTAATGTATCAAGTAACGATATAAAATCAAGTTCTTCAAGCTACGGTTATCACGTTGCCATTTCTGCTCCCGGAACCGGAATTTACAGTACCATTAATGCAAATAATTACGGTTATAAAAGCGGAACGTCCATGGCAGCGCCAATTGTATCAAGCGCTGCAGCTTTGGTTGCCGCTAAAAATCCTTCTTTAACTGGCGTACAAATTGGCGAAATGTTACGTCTTACTGCTGATGATATTTATACCAACAAGCCAGAAAACGATCCTTATAGCAACCAGTTAGGCAGTGGCAGGTTAAATGTTTTTAGGGCTGTAAGCGAGGGGTCAAGTCCTTCTATCAGGTACCAAAAAATAAACATCGAAGACAGCTCCAATGGGTCTTTGTCCGCGGGTGATACGGTAAGCTATTATTTCGATTTAAAAAATATACTGTTGGCAACCAACAATCTTGAGGTTACGCTGAGTACGGAAAATCCGAATGTTAAAATAATTACCAATACAATAAATGTAGGTGCTTTTAATGCCTTAGAAACAAAAAGTGTTGGTGCATTTAAGGTTGCAGTTAACGCAAATACTCCCGAAAATACCAGTATATTATTTCAGTTAACTTATAGCAATTCTTTAGCAAATTATACTGCAAAAGAGTTTTTTATCAGTACTGTTAATCTGGATTATCAAAATATTACAGTTAACCAGTTATATACTACCATTACCAGCAATGGCAGGATTGGATACAGCGCCGCAAACGCACATAACGGTTTGGGCGTACTTTATAAAGATTTTTCTTTGCTTTATGAAGGTGCATTGATGATCGGTATTTCTCCTACGCAAGTTTCAAACAATGCAAGGTCAACAAATGGGGAAACAGATGATGATTTTCGAAAAACAAAAGGCGTCGCTCGAATTCGGAATTCAGCGTTTGCGTATGAAGGTGTTTCTGTTTTTAATGATAGCAATAGCGTTTCTCCGATTGGCTTGCTGGTGAATCATAAACAAACAGCTTATAAATCAGCTCCGGATGATAAATACGTAATTATAGAATACGAGGTTACCAATATATCCAAAGCTCCTTTAAATAATGTTTATATAGGATTGTTCACGGACTGGGATGTAGATGAAAGTTCGAAAAATCTTTTGCGTTATGACGAGGAAAAATACCTCAGCTATGTTTATGCAAGTACTCCTTTAAGTCCATATGCTGGAATCAAACAACTAACAACCAACGTTTCCCCGTTATTTTACCCGCTTTCTTACCAATTAGGAACTGATTTGCTTTACGATAGCAACTTTTCTACCGCAGAAAAGTACACCACATTGTCAAGCGGAACTAAAGCCACGGAGTTGGGGAGTGGCGATGGTTTGGATGTGATGTGCGTAATTGGCAACGGACCTTATGCGATAGCACCAAATAAGACTGTGAAAATAGCGTTTGCTCTTATTGTCGGAGATAATTTAGAGGATATTCAAAATTCTGCATTGGCGGCAAGCGCAAAATATACTGAAACTCCTGTAGCTGTGGATAGTAGTTTCACGCTTTCGCAGAATTACCCAAATCCGTCAAAAAACGAAACCAGTGTAAATATTAATATCCCCGAAGACGGTTTTACCAGTTTAGAGGTTTTTGATTACTTGGGCAGAAAAGTACGAAATGTGTTTGCAAAGGATTTAAAAAAAGGATTATATATTTGTTCAATAGATTTAGCGGGTTTAAAAACTGGAGTTTATTACTATCGTTGCACATTTAAAGGGCAACAAAAAGTAAATAAAATGATTGTTCTGGAATAGTTTTAATCAAGGTTATAGCAAACCCTGCACCTAGGTTCGTAATTTTCTTTTTCACCCAATAAAAACTGGTTTTTGCTCTCAACCAAACGGTAGCTGTACAGTGCCGGACCGCCACATTTTACACAAACAGCATGTACCTTTGTGACGTCTTCTGCAATTGCCATTAACGCAGGAATTGGCCCAAATGGTCGGCCTTCAAAATCCATATCTAAACCTGCAACAATCACTCTAACGCCCTTGTTGGCTAATTTTATACAAACATCGGGCAGTTCATCATCAAAAAATTGAGCCTCATCAATACCAACGATTTGTGTACTGCTTCCATATAATAATATGGCCGATGAGTGCTCAACGGGTGTAGAATTAATGGAGTTTAAATCGTGAGAAACCACAGCGGTTTCATCATAACGAGTATCGGTTTTAGGTTTAAATATTTCAACCTGGAGCTTGGCAATCTGCGCCCTTTTTAGTCGTCTAATTAGTTCTTCGGTTTTTCCGGAAAACATTGAACCACAGATTACCTCGATACTTCCACCTAAATCATATCTCCTCTTAAACCTGTCGTCATTAAACATAATTGCCCCAATTGCTATAAACCTTTCGGCTAATATCAGAATTATATGTTATTTTTGATAGCGTTTTACCAACATAAATACCCAAAATATACGTTTCTAATATCATGATGGATAAGTCACAGATTTTAAAAAAAATCGGAAATATTATTGAAGAATTAGGCGAACAGCAACAATATTTAGCCAGTACCAATAAAATCAATTTGTTAGAGTTAGAACTTTTTACCGCTAACGCTGATTTTTTGATAGACCATATCGAAATTTTGAAGAAACTTAATGATAAACGTTTTGAGTCCGAAACGCCAACTCCGCCAATTTTAGAACGCAAACCCGAGCAGTTTCAGTCGCCTGAGCAAGAACCTGTTCAGAAACCGTTAGAAATTCCGGCAGAAGACGAAAGCAAAAGGAGGTTTAGTTTTTCATTAGAAGAAGAGCCAACGGAGATGATTTTTGATTTTGAAAAAAAGATAGCTGTTGAAGAAGTTTTTGATAGACCGTTGAGCCAGGATGAACTTCGTTTGTTAGAAGAAAAATCAAATGCGCCTATCGCACAGCCCGAAGAGTTTATAATTTTAGATAATGGCAAACCAGTTACAACAAACAACGATGATGTTGATCCGTTTTTAATTGTTAAAGAGGAAGCTCCCAAAAGCGACTTAAAATCAGAGGAAATTTCTGTTGATTATTTACAACAAGCACAAGAAATTCCGGCTCAAACTCCAATTAAAACAGAACCATTAAAAGAGCAATCTTTAAAAGAAGAACCAAAGATAAATCAATCGGTTACTGATGAAACAAAAGAAAAGCAAGCCGGTGATCCAGAAGGTCAAGATATGGCTTCAAACAAAGCGTTTGTGGCTACTAGCGACGAAAAGCCTTTAACATTAAACGAAATGTTGTCGGCAAAACTGAGCCAGACTGGTGGAGGTCAAAGTCATTCTCGTCAAGCTAAAAAGTTGGAAGATTTAAAAGCCGCCATTAGCATTAACGATAAAATGGTTTTTATAAAGGAGCTTTTTAATGGTTATAATTTAGCTTATAGCGAGGCTATTGAAATTGTGAACAGGTTCGAGAGTTTTGAGGCAGCAGATAATTTCCTGCAAAAAAATTATGCCATTAAAAACGATTGGGAAAGCAAACAGGTTACAGTTGGACGTTTTTACGAATATCTGCACAAAAAATTTGTGATGTAAACAGATTTCTTTTCTAAATAACTGTCTGCCTTTGCCTTTAATCCTGATGTTTAATGCCTCCCCAAAAAAAAGTTGCGTCCAAAAAAGTCACTGTAAAAAAAAGAAATTACACGCCCCGTAAGCGGAAAACTAAAAAAAGCAGTTCGGTAAAGTTCAAATTTATTGCTGTTTTAACGGTAGTATTGGTTTTATCTCCATTTTATTATGGAAAAGTAATTAAAACTGCCGTTTCAACCAGTCGGTGGTTCCACGACCTGTTTATTTTTGACGAATATCCGCATTACGAGAAATTCGGAATCCGCATTCCCCGTAAATATTACGTTCATGGTATTGATGTTTCTTATTATCAAGGTAAAATTGATTGGGAAAAAGTTGCCAAAGTTGATTACAACGGAATAAAAGTTGCTTTTGCATTTATAAAAGCTACAGAAGGAATTACTTTGGTTGACTCGTATTTTCAACGGAACTGGCGTGAAACTAAAAACTCTGGCGTAATACGCGGGGCGTATCACTATTTCAAATCCAATAAATCTGGAGTTTGGCAGGCGAGGTTCTTTTTACAGACCGTGAAGTTGGAACCTGGCGATTTACCTGCTGTAGTTGATATTGAGGAAGCTTCGGGTTTAAGCAGAAACGAACTGATTCCTAATATTCAGGATTTTTTGGATGAAGTTGAAAAGAAAACAAAGGTAAAACCTATCATTTACACCGGTTATCAGTTTTATAAAGACCATTTGAAAGGTGAGTTTGAAGGCTACCCTTTATGGATTGCACATTATTATCAGCCGAAATTGAAGCTAAATAAAGAAACCCATTGGGATTTTTGGCAACATGCCGATAATGCCCGCATTGATGGGATTAAACATAAAGTGGATATGAATGTTTTTAATGGCGAGGAGGAAGAGTTAAGCGCATTGTTGATTCAAAAAGTAAATCTTTAAATATGGTATTTTTTCAGGAATTATTGGCTTTAGAGCAAAAACCAAGAGGTTTCCATATCATTACAAATAGGGTAGAAGCCAGTTTGCCCCAGATTGCGGAGATCAAAGTTGGGATGTTGCAGGTCTTTATTCAGCATACCTCTGCTTCTTTATGCATCAATGAAAATGCCGACCCAACGGTTAGGCAGGATTTTGAAATGTTTTTCAACAAAACTGTAAAGGAAAACGACCCGGATTACAAACATGATTACGAAGGTGCTGATGATATGCCGGCTCATTTAAAAAGTGCGCTGTTGGGCAGTTCTGTTTCTATCCCTATCCGAAACGGGAAATTGGCTTTGGGCACTTGGCAGGGGATTTATTTGTGCGAGCATAGAAATTATGGCGGTTCAAGAAAGTTAGTAATAACCGCTTGGGGAATGAACGCTAGTTTATAAACGGTTTCTCAAATAAAAAAGCCGTTTCTTTTTTAAAGAAACGGCTTTGCTTTTAGCTTTCGGCTTTATTTGATGAACAACAATTCTCTGAATTTTGGCAAAGGCCAAAGATTATCATCAATCATTAATTCTAACTTATCTACATGATAACGGATTGGTGCAAAGTACGATTTGATTTTTTCATCGTAAGCAATAGCTTTTTCACGAGAATCTTCCAATTTATTGGCAATTTTACGTTCTTCAATCATCGCATGTACGTTGTCTTTGATAAAGTTTACGTGTTTTGATATCTCTTTAATAATTAATATCTGCGCACCATAGGTTTCTTCATCTAAACCGATTTCTTTTAAACCTTTCACGTTCTCGATAAGCGTATTTTGGTAGCCAATTGCTGCAGGAATAATCACGTTTGTTACCAATTCGCCGATAACACGGCCTTCAATCTGTAATTTTTTGTAGTATTCCTCTAACAAAATTTCATGACGGGCATGTAGTTCTCTCGGAGAGAAAACTCCGGTTTCGTTATAAAGTTTCGTGGTTTTTTCGGAAATTAAAGCATCTAAAGCTTTCGGAGTAGTTTTTATGTTTGATAAACCGCGAGCTTCTGCCTCTTTTGCCCACTCATCGCTGTAACCATTACCTTCAAAACGGATGCTCTTAGATTCTTTAATGTATTTTCTTAATACGTTAACAATGGCTAAATCTTTTTTCTCGCCTTTTTTGATCAGTTTATCAACTTCAGCTTTAAATTTAACCAATTGATCAGCCATAATGGTGTTTAAAACCGTCATTGGGCTTGATGAATTTGCAGAAGATCCAACCGCTCTTAATTCAAATTTATTACCGGTGAATGCGAACGGAGAAGTACGGTTTCTATCTGTATTATCAAATAAAATGGTAGGGATTTTTGGAATACCATGCCACATTAAATTTTCTTCTTTTACCTTTTTAGCAATTTTAGAAGTTTCAATTTCGTCAAGCAAATCGCTTAATTGGCTACCTAAGAAAATAGAGATAATTGCCGGTGGCGCTTCGTTTGCTCCTAAACGGTGATCGTTGTTTACCGATGCAATAGAAGCTCTCAATAAATCTGCATGCTCATGAACCGCTTTAATGGTATTGATGAAAAACGTTAAAAACATCAAGTTGTTTTTTGGCGTTTTTCCTGGAGCCAATAAATTTTTACCAGTATCGGTAATTAAAGACCAGTTGTTGTGTTTTCCGGATCCGTTAACACCTGCATAAGGCTTCTCATGCATTAACACTTTAAAATTATGTCTTTTTGCAACTTTATCCATTAGGTCCATCAACAATTGGTTGTGGTCAATGGCTAAGTTGATTTCTTCATATAAAGGAGCACACTCAAATTGTGATGGCGCAACCTCGTTATGGCGGGTTTTCAAAGGAATACCTAATTGAAGTGCTTCAATTTCGAAATCTTGCATGTAAGCAACAACCCTTTCTGGGATAGAACCGAAATAATGATCTTCTAATTGTTGGTTTTTTGCTGAAGAATGTCCGAAAAGCGTTCTTCCAGTTAGCAATAAATCTGGTCTAGCGTTAAATAACGCCAAGTCAACTAAAAAGTACTCTTGTTCAATACCTAAAGACGCGTTTACTTTGGTAACTCCTTTATCAAAATAGTTGCAAACATCTACTGCTGCTTTATCTAAAGCAGATAATGCCTTTAATAATGGGGCTTTATAATCTAAAGATTCGCCAGTGTAAGAAACAAATACTGTTGGGATACATAATGTGCCTCTAAAAATAAATGCTGGCGAAGTTGGGTCCCAAGCAGTATAGCCACGGGCCTCAAAAGTACTTCTAATTCCGCCGTTAGGGAAGCTGGATGCATCAGGCTCTTGTTGAACTAACGCATCAGCGGAAAATTTTTCTATCGGAGAACCGTCTGGTGCAGGTTCAAAAAATGAATCGTGTTTTTCTGCAGTTGTACCGGTTAAAGGCTGAAACCAGTGCGTATAATGTGTAACACCTTTGCTCATAGCCCAAGATTTCATTGCAGCTGCAATATGCTCCGCAATATCTCTTTCTATAGGTGTGCCGTTTTCTCCCGCGTTCAGAATTGCCTGGAAAGCCTCTTTTGACATAAAGGCTTTCATTTTCGGTTTATCAAAAACGTTTTGGCCGTAAAAGTCAGAAATTTTGGTTGATGGAGCTTTTACTTCAGGTATTGTTCTGCCCAATACCGACTGAAGCGCTTGAAATCTAATTATTGACATGTTTAGGTGTTTTTTATTTGTTAAAAACTGTTTTCTAAATATTATGAGGCTAAATTAAGTTGATTTTGTTGTTTTTTATAATTTTTTTCAAAAAAAATTAATTATTACGGACTTTTTATGAAAAATATATGGTTTGAATCGTGAAATATTGAATTTATTTCAGAAAAATCTGATTTTTTTGTGATGATTTATTAAAAATCACAGATAATCCAATGTATAATACTCGTGTATCTTTATTTTTTACTTTAAAGAAATTTAAATATTTTAAGTTTTTTGTTGAAAATATTGGAATTATTGTATAAATTTTATTATAATATTTGATATTTATTTAAAAATTTGGATATATGTCAGTTTATTTTTGATGTTTTTATAAAAATCATCAGTTTAGTGGAATAAAATTGCTCACTTTTGTTTAATTTATAATATATAAGGTGAATGCGTAATAGTTTAATTTAAAACCCCTAAACAATTAAAGATGAAAAGAATTATTCCTTTTTTAACATTACTAATTATTGCGGTGCTTTGTTTTGTTTTTCCGAACGGACATGTTTTGGATATTAAGGACACTACAATTGACACAGGCGACACTGCATGGTTATTGGTATCAACCGCTCTGGTATTATTAATGACACCAGGTCTGGCATTTTTTTACGGCGGAATGGTTCGGAAGAAAAATGTAATTTCTACAATGCTACAAAGTTTTGTTTCTATGGGCATAGTAACTATACTTTGGGTGGTTGTAGGATTTAGTTTGGCATTTGGAAGCGATATTGGTGGCGTAATTGGAGATCCAAGGACTTTCTTTATGATGAAAGATACCTTGGGGTTGGCTTCCTGGTCATTAATGCCAACTGTACCGTTAATTTTATTTGCAATGTTCCAATTGAAGTTCGCTGTTATTACTCCGGCTTTAATTACCGGCGCATTTGCAGAGCGCATCCGATTTAATGCTTACCTGCTTTTCATCACCTTATTTGTCATTTTCATTTATGCGCCACTTGCACATTCAACTTGGCATCCAGACGGAATCCTGTTTAATTATGGAGTGCTGGATTTTGCCGGAGGAACGGTGGTTCACATGTCTGCCGGCTGGGCGGCCCTTGCTGCGGCATTATTCTTCAAAAAGAGAAACGAGCCAGATCATACTCCGGCTAGAATTAGCTATGTAATTTTAGGAACCGGTTTGCTTTGGTTCGGTTGGTTTGGATTTAACGCAGGTTCAGCAGGTGGCGCAAGTGTATTGGCCGCAACTGCTTTAGCTACTACTACCACCGCTTCTGCGGCAGCAGCAATTGCTTGGATTTTCTTTGACATTTTAAGAGGCAAAAAGCCAACAGCGGTTGGGGCTTGTATAGGTGCAGTTGTGGGGCTAGTAGCAATTACTCCGGCTGCCGGCTTTGTAACCATTACCAGTTCCCTGATTATAGGATTTGTAGCGGCAGTGGTAAGTAACTTGGTTGTTATCTGGAGATCAAGAACAAATATCGATGATACGCTTGACGTATTCCCTTGCCATGGAGTTGGCGGTATGGTAGGTATGATTTTGACAGGAGTTTTTGCCAGCCAAAGTGTTAATGCCGGCAATACTACCGGTAACGGATTATTCTACGGAGAAACTAAACTGTTTATTATCCATTTAGTAGCTCTCGTTGGGGTTTCTGTATTTGCTTTTGTAGGTTCTTTTATCTTACTAAAAGTAACTGATTTAATTATTCCTTTAAGAGTATCTGCTGAAGAAGAATTAAGCGGATTAGATGTTTCACAACACGACGAAGAATTGTAATTCTTTACAATAACTTATAGCTACGCCGAATGCTTTGGTAAGGCGTAGCTATCAATTAATCAAACTCAAACCCTAAACAATTTAAAAATGAAAAAGCAACTAATAATTCTAGCAACAATCGTATCAATTGCAATCGGAGCAAAAGCTCAAACAGACTCTACAGCTACACCATTGGAAATTTCTGGTTCTGTTGATGCGTATTATAAATATGATTTCGCCAAAACGGCAAATATTCCAACATATTTTGATAGCGATCAAAACTCAGTTTCCCTCGGTATGATTGATGTGGCACTAAAGAAGAAAACGGGTAAAGCGTCATTTGTAGGTGAATTGTCTTTCGGGCCAAGAGGCCAGTATCAATCGATTTTAAATGGAGACGGCGCCGCCAGCAACGAGAGTAACTCTTTCCATATTCAAAACTTGTACGCTTCTTATGCTTTTACAGATAAATTTAGCATGACAGCTGGGTTTATGGGAACTTTTATCGGGTACGAAGTTATTTCACCGGTAGCTAACTTTAATTACTCAACATCATATTTGTTTGGTTCGGGCCCTTTCCAAAATGCTGGAATTAAAGCAAACTATACTTTTTCTGATAAGGTTGGAGTAATGGTAGGTTTATTTAACGATTCGTGGAATACTTATACAGCTGACCCGGCATTTGGTGTAAATGCTTTTGGTGCACAGGTTTCTGTTACGCCGGTAGAAGGTTGGACTGCCTATGCAAATGTTTTAACAGGATCTGAGTGTGGAACTATATCCGATTTAACCACATCATACCAAGTTACAGAGAAATTTGCCTTAGGTTTAAACGCCGCAGATTTTGACGATGACGGTTCTGGATACAGTGGAGTTGCTTTATATCCTAAATATAATTTCTCAGACGCTGTCGCTTTAGGTTTAAGAGGCGAATATTTTAAAGTTAAAGAGGATGGACCACAAATTACCGCATTCACGCTCTCTGCCAATCTTAAACACGGAGGCCTAACTTTTATCCCCGAAGTAAGATTAGACAGCTCAGATGACGATACTTTCGGTTTTGTTAAATCTAACGGAATGCCAACAAAATCTGCTTCTCAACTTTCTTTAGCTATTGTTTACGCATTTTAAAGAAAAGAGATAATTTAAACGAAAACCCTCGGCTATCTACAGTCGGGGGTTTTTCTTTTATGAAAATTGAGTAACAAAAATATTTCGATAAAAACAATATGGTAAAATATATATCGTTATATGATAAATTAATCCTTACCGTTATGTTATTTTCCAAAATTGATGTTAACAAGGTTGAGTGGCTTAATCTTGTTTTTGCGAATAGAAACCAATCTTATGGTGCTTATGTACTACGAAGAGAATCTGGGAACTATCTGTTTAAATCTATATTAATAACCGGTTTTTTGTTTGGAGGAGCTTTATTGTTTTCCGCCATAAACAGTAAATCAAATCTGGGTAGCTCAGCCGTCTCGGTATTGCCGGTCACAAATCCAGATGAAATTAGGGTTATTCCGGTGGAAATTTCTAAACCAAAGACGGCAATCGCTCAACCAAAAACTTCTTCGGTTTCGGTAAGCACAGCCAAAGCAGATTTAAAGGAAGTTAAATTTGCGGGTAGGCTAAATCCGGTACATGATAATCCACTAATAGCTGAGGTTCCAACAGCTGCGCAAATCCAAGAAAGTGTGATAAGTTTACGCAACAACGAGGGTTCATCGGCACAAGGAGTTAATAGCGTTAGTGGCTCGAATTCGGGCGAGGATAGTGCCGGAGAAGGCGTTGGTAGCGGAACGGATATTTATAACAGAGAATTTGTGGAGGTAATGCCCGAGTTTCCTGGAGGAATGAAAGCCTGGGCGAACTTTTTAACAAGGAACTTAAACTATCCGTCGGCAGCAGCAGAGATTGGAATTAGCGGTAAGGTTTTGGTGTCATTTGTCATCGAGAAAAACGGAGAGATCTCTAACCTAAAAGTGTTAAAAGGAATTGGTGCCGGATGTGATGAGGAAGCGATGCGGGTAATCAAAAAGTCTCCTTTTTGGAAACCGGGGATGCAGAACGGAAGAGCGGTAAGGGTAGCGTATATAATGCCGATTGTTTTTAGAATGGAGTAGGTTTTCAATCTTGAAAAAATACTAACAAAAAGAGCATTGTGAATTTCACAATGCTCTTTTTGTATTATTTAAAACTATTTTTGGTTAGAATCTCAATCTTTCTTAGGAAACCATAATGCTTGCTTTTCTGGATTATGGAAAGTCCAAGCCAAAATTCTGCTTATTTTATTTCCTTGTCCCATCGGCATAGTTTTAACTTCTACAGCTTCAACGTCTTTAAGGTATGTATACGCATTTTTCAAATTCGCCTGATTAGAAATTAAAGTAGTAAACCATAAACAAGATTTTGAGAACTCTCTGCTCTGATAAATCATATCTTTTACAAATCTGCCCTCGCCACCTTGGCACCATAATTCTTGATTTTTACCTCCAAAATTTCGTCTCGCTTCCGTAATTTTTTCTTCGTTTAAGTTGTTCAGTTTCTTTAGAGCGGCGGCCTGTGCTTCACCAAATGTTGCGTAAAATGGAGGATTACAAATACTTACGTGGATACGCTCTGTTTTTTCAAGCGCACCGGGGAAAATATGTTTTTGATTTGGTTGCAATCTAAATTTAATCTTCGTCTCTAAATCCGGATTGGCATCAATAATTGCTTTTGCAGATGCTAATGCTACCTCGTTAATATCCGAACCTATAAAAGTCCAACCGTATTCATGTGTGCCAATTAAAGGATAAACACAGTTTGCGCCAACACCAATATCCAAACATTTTATTTGTTTGCCAGTTGGAATATTGCCATTGTTGCTTTTGGCCAATAAATCAGCAACATTGTGTATGTAATCTGCCCGGCCAGGTATCGGCGGACAAAGAAAACCAGTGGGAATATCCCAATCTTTCACGTCATAAAAATGCAATAACAATGCTTTGTTAAGGGCTTTTACCGCATCAGGATCTGCAAAGTTGATGGTTTCAACTTCATACTCATTAATTTTTACGAATGGCGCTAAATCGGGGCAGGTATTTATTAATTCCTGCAAATTGTACCTGCCTTGGTGCTTGTTTCTAGAATGTAGTTTTGCTTTCTCTTTCGTATTTCTCTTTTGTTTTTTCTGCGCCATGAATGGTGGATTGTAATAAAGTCTGCAATTTAACTATTTTATTAGGCTTGTTTTTTATTTTTATTTTGAGAAGGATTAAACAAGTAGGTTTTAGTTATAAATGATTTCCAGATTTTTCTTTTATTTTGTAACGATGGGTAGATTTATTTAACCCATGAAAGGCATATGGAAATGAAGGATTTCTTTAAAGAGTTATTTGAATATAGTCACCATTTTAATCAAGAGCTCGCTAAAATACTGGCTGATAACTCAGATAAAGTTTCAGCTAAATCCAAAAACTTATTTAGTCATTTAATAAGCGCACATCAGATATGGAATTCGCGTGTTTTAAACGATGAAAAGCCTTTTGAAGTTTGGCAAGTGCATTCAACAGCGGATTATAAAGAGATCAATAGCAAAAACTTTGAAAGAAGTTTAAAAGTGATCGAAGCGTACAGTTTGTCTGAAATAATTACGTATAACACCAGCAAAGGAGACCCGTTCCAAAATACGGTTCGGGATATTTTATTTCATATTATTAACCATTCCACTTATCACCGGGCGCAGATTGCAACAGAATTAAAAGCCATAGGGATTGAACTTATTCTTAGCGATTGGGTCATGTACAAAAGATGAAAGATTTGATAATTAGAAAAGGTGGAATAGATGATTTAACGCAGATAAAAAATTTATTTTTTGATACCGTAAAATCAATTTGTAGCACCGATTATAGTAATGAACAAATAGGAGCATGGCTTAGAGGAAACGAAGACCAGAAGCGATGGACCAATATGGTTAACACGCAAGTTCTGCTTGTGGCGACAAAAAATAATGAGATCTTAGGTTTTTGTTCTTTGGCAAATAGCAATTACGTTGATTTTTTATTTGTGCATAAAAACTATCAAAACTTGGGCATTGCAAAAAAACTTTATTCCGCGATAGAGGACGAAGCAATTAGAAACAAACAGGAACAGCTTAGCGCAGATGTCAGTATAACTGCTAAATCTTTTTTTGAGAAAAATGGATTTAGGATAATTAAGGAACAAACTGCTGTACGTGACGGCTGTGCACTCACCAATTTTAAAATGATTAAGAGTTTAATTTAATAAAATAGGCCGGATACGAAAAATCCTTAGATCGGGCGAAGACGAAAATAAGCTGTTAGTAGGCTGATACTATATTGTGTAATTACTACTGAATGTTCTAAAATAAAAAAGGCTTCTGAGATAATTTCAGAAGCCTTTTCTTTAATATATTAAATACTACAATTTATGTTTTTTCTCTTCGGCTTTGAAAAAGTCTACTACTACCGGTGTAGCTACACAAATAGATGAGTAAGTTCCAAAAACAACACCGATTAATAGTGCAAATGAGAATCCTCTAATAACTTCTCCTCCGAATATAAATAAAACAATCAATACGAAAATCACTGTTAATGCGGTAATTACGGTACGGCTTAAAGTACTGTTAATCGCATCGTTAATAACAACCGTCATACTATCAGTTTTTGCGTGGTGCGTAGCTAAATATTCCCTCATCCTATCAAACACCACCACCGTATCGTTAATAGAATATCCGATAACTGTTAATATGGCTGCAATAAATGCCTGGTCAATATCTAAAGAGAACGGTAAAATTCCATTAAATAAGGAGAAGAACGATAATACCAGCAACACGTCGTGAGTTAGCGCAATAAGTGCCCCAACGCTATAAGATAATTTTCGGAACCGTATAAAAATATAAAGCGCAATAGCCAAAATGGACAATAATACCGCATAAATTGCTGATATTTTGATGTCATTTGCGATGGTAGGGCCTACTTTTTGAGAGCTTTCAATGGTACTTTTATTGCCCTCTACTTTTGCTAAACCTTCTTTCAACTTGGTTTCCACCAATTTATCGGCGTTGTCGGCTTGGCTTTCAATCAGGTATGGAGTAGTTATCCTTACTTGGTCATCGCTACCGTAAGTTTTTACTTCAGAAGCTACACCAAAAGCATCGTTCACCGCCTGTCTTACTTTTTCAGTAGTAACCGCTTTCTCGAATTTAACCACATAGGTTCTTCCTCCTTGAAAATCTATTCCAAAAGAGAAACCTCTTACCACCATTGAAATAATCCCCAACGTGATAAAAATACCTGAAATGGCATAAAATATTTTACGCTTTTGAACAAACGGATAGTTTGCATTTTTGAACGTGTGATCACTCCATGGGTTCGAAAACTTAATCGGCATTTCTTTCGATAGCATCCACTCAAATATTAACCTCGAAATTAAAATTGCAGAGAACAATGAAGTTACAATACCGATGATTAAGGTAGTTGCAAAACCTTGGATTGGACCCGAACCGAAAATATATAAAATGATACCGGTTAATAAAGTCGTAATCTGTGAATCGAGGATAGACGGCATAGCATGTTTGTAACCGTCCGTTATTGCCAATCGCAATGACTTACCTAGGTTTAGTTCCTCGCGGATACGTTCGTAGATCAGTACGTTTGCATCAACTGCCATACCTAATGTTAACACGATACCGGCGATACCAGGAAGTGTTAACACGGCGCCCAGCGATGCCAACACGCCCATCAAGAAAAATATGTTGGTAAATACCGCAATATTTGCGACCGTACCAGCTCTGTTGTAGTAAAACATCATAAAGATTAATACTACAATTAAACCCACAACAGAAGATACTAATCCAGAACTAATTGCTTCGGCACCTAAAGATGGCCCTACAACTGCTTCTTGAACAATTTTTGCCGGAGCTGGTAATTTACCCGCTTTTAATACATTGGCTAAATCTTTTGTTTCTTCAACTGTAAAGTTTCCTGAGATTGATGAAATTCCGCCAGTTATTTCGTTAGATACTCTTGGCGCAGTATACACCATATTGTCTAATACAATGGCTATACATTTATTGTCGTCTTCGCTTGATGGAGAACCCGCTGCATCTTTAGTAATTCTTGCCCAGGCTCTAGCTCCGTCGGATTTCATTACCATTACCACCTCTGGATTTCCACGTTGGTCAAAATCCTCACGGGCATTGGCAATTACATCACCCGCTAAAGCTGGCTCACCATTAACACCTGTAGCTTTAATTGCGTATAGCTCGAAAACTTTATTGTCTGGAGCGGTTGATTTTACACCCCATAATAATTTAAGGTTGCTTGGCATTAAAGAAGCAATATCTTCTTCGGCTAAAATTTTATTGATTTTTGCTGTATCGCTTTCTAAAGCATAACCTACGGTTGGACCCGGGCGTAAACCTTGTTGCCCGTTTTGACCTTGATATGTTGCCGGAGATAAAACAGCAAACAAAGGATTTGATTTTGCCAATGCATCAACGTTTGCAGAATCTTTACCAGTACTGTCTTTTTTAGCGCTTAATAAAGCAGGTTTGTCAGTTTTGGCGACGGTTTGCGCAGTGTCTTTAGCAACAGTTTTTGTTTCAGTTTTAGGTTGTTTTGCTGCTAAAATATTGTTGATGTTTTGCAACAGAGGGAAAATCTCTTGGTTGTCAAAAGTTTCGTAGAATTCTAATTTTGCAGAACCTTGCAGTAATTTACGTACCCTTTCTTTTTCGGTTACACCCGGAAGTTCTACCAAAATACGGTTTGAACCACCTTGTAACTGAATGTTTGGCTGTGTTACACCAAATTTATCAATACGTGTTCTTAAAATATTGAAAGAACGCTCAACCGCAGAAGTGGCTTGCTTAGTTAAAAATGTTTTAACTTCAGAATTTGATGCGTTTAACTTAAGATCGTCAGCGTTTTCTTTTGTTGCAAAAAAGGTCGAAAGTTTGCCATTCGGACTTAACTTCTCATATTCGGCTACAAAAAGAGGAACTAAACCGTCCTGAGATGTTGCTAATTTGCTTTGAGCATTATCTAAAGCCTTATTAAAGGTCTCATCTGATGGATTGTTGGCTAAACTTTTAATCAAGGCAGATAATTCTATCTCCATGGTTACGTTCATACCACCTTTTAAATCCAGACCCAGAGGAATTTCTTTTTGTTTAACATACTGATATGTATGTCCAAATACAGGGTAAACAGGTTGGTTGGAAATCGAGTCTAAGTATCTTCTCTCTTTTACAGGGTCTCCATTAGCGTATTCTTTAGCATCGTTTTCTACCTTATTGGTAACGAAAGTGAAAGAAAGCGCATATAAACATAGTAGTGTTAATACAATTGCTGCAAACTTAATAATTCCTTTTTGTTGCATTTTTTTAATTGATTTGTGTAATTCTGCTGTTTTTGTTCAAGAGGGCAAAGCTAATTAAATTTTTAATTTATAAAATCCCTAAAGACTAATTTATTAGCTAATGTTTTTTCAAGATTAAAAAAGTATAATCGTAAGCGTGTTTCTCATCTTTCTGATGTTTTTGTCGCCATTCGACTTCCCATTTTAATGCTTCTAAATCCGGGAAAAATGTGTCTGCATTAAAGGTTGCATCCACTTTAGTGATATAAATTTGGTTGGCCGTTTCCAAAGCTTGTCTGTAAATTTCGCCACCGCCAATCACAAAGTATTCATCCTCATGCTGGCAGGCATTAATGGCGTTTCCTAGGTTGTCAAAAACCTCGACACCGTCAATTTTTAAATCCGCTTGCCGGCTAATGACAATGTTCCTCCGGTTAGGCAAAGGTTTACCTACCGAATCAAAAGTTTTGCGCCCCATAATAACGCTATGTCCAGAAGTTACTTTTTTAAAGAATTTTAGGTCGTTTGGCAAGTGCCATAAAAGCTGATTGTTTTTGCCGATTCCGTTTTCTTGGTCGGTAGCCACAATAAGCGATAAGCCTTTAAACTTACCAAGGGGGACTTCCTTGTCCTCGTTGATCTGCATGATTTTGGTTTCGGTTTTTGAATGAAGCCAAATATAGTATTTTTTGTTAAAGTGAGAAGTTCGCCGGTTAGCTGATGGTGATTTTAGGAGATTATTTTATGGACATGGTTTGTTTCAACGAGATTTGGGCGTTTTAACAGGCTATCCGTTCATACTGCTTCAAGCCTTAGCCACGGGCCGGTATCCACTGCTATCCTTAACACTAAAAAAAGACCTCCTAAGTTGATAGACTTCGGAGGTCTTCTGTTGTGGTTGAAGTAGAAAAAGGTGTTTAGAAGTTTTATTTTAATCCTCCTTAGGGATAAATCTCATACTGAGCGAATTTACGCAGTGTCGGGTATCTTTTTCTGTAAAACGTTCGCCTTCAAAAACGTGGCCTAAATGCCCGCCACAATTAGCGCAAACAATCTCAATTCTTCTACCGTCTGCATCCAGCACTCTTTTTACAGCTCCCGGAATTTCATCATCAAAACTTGGCCAGCCACAGTGCGATTCAAATTTATCCTCTGATTTATATAAAGGCGCATTGCATTGGCGACAAACATAAGTTCCCGCATCCTTTAAATTAGTATATTCTCCAACAAAAGGCCTTTCAGTTCCTTTGTGTAAGATAACGTATTCTTCTTCGGGGGTTAATTTATTGAGTTCCATTTTGTGTCTGTTTCCTTTTTAATCATCAATAAACATGCTAAAAAGAAACGTATTTTATTCAATTAAAATCTTTTGATATTCCTGTTGCAATTCTAGCAAGCAATTAGCGCATAAACAGCCATCATAACTTTCCGAAACGTACTGTACTTCATTCAAATTTAAAGACACTTTACTACATTGGCACTGGGTATAATTGTTGGCTTTGCACTCAATTTTTTGATGACAACGCTCGCAAATTATTACTTCGTGTTTAGTGTAGTTCATTTTATCCATTTTTTGATGCTTAAAAAGAAAGGATGGCTATTTGCAAAAAAAGCGTTTAGATTTTTAAACCTAAACGCTCTCGTGTTATTGTTTTAAAAAATTATGCACTACAAGATAAACACCCTTCTTCCATACTGCAACTTGCGCCTTCTGGCATTTCTATAGAATTTACTACAGGATCTATTTCTTTTACCGCCTGACTTTGTACGCTAAATTTGATAGCCTGACTTGCAGCCTGTGTACGCAAATAGTACATGCCGGTCTTTAACCCCTTTTTCCAAGCATAAAAGTGCATTGATGTTAGTTTTGATGCTGTTGGTGAACTAATAAACAGGTTTAAAGATTGTGATTGACAAATGTAAGCGCCCCTGTCGGCAGCCATATCAATAATGGTGCGCATTTTAATTTCCCACACGGTTTTGTATAGTTCTTTAATGTGCGCCGGAATGCTATCTATGTTTTGTACAGAACCGTTGGCCAAAATGATTTGCTCTTTCATTTTATTGTCCCACAAACCTAGTTCTACCAAATCTTTTAGCAAGTGTTTGTTTACTACTACAAACTCGCCACTTAAAACTCTACGGGAATAAATGTTTGAAGTGTAAGGCTCAAAACATTCGTTGTTGCCTAAAATTTGCGAGGTAGAAGCAGTTGGCATTGGCGCCAAAAGCAATGAATTTCTAACACCTGTTTTAACAACTTGTTTGCGTAAAGTATCCCAATCCCATCTGTTGCTTGTTGGTTTTACGTTCCAAAGGTCAAACTGAAATTTGCCTTCTGATAAAGGTGAGCCTTTAAAAGTTTCGTAAGCACCTTCTTTAATCGCTAAATCGGCAGAAGCCTGCATTGATGCGAAATAAAGTGTTTCAAAAATATCGATGTTCAGTTGTTTTGCACTTTCGCTTTCGAAAGGCATTTTCAACAGCATAAAAGCATCGGCCAAACCTTGTACGCCTAAACCAATTGGGCGGTGACGGAAGTTTGAATACCTTGCTTCTTCAACAGGATAGTAGTTATTGTCAATAATCCGGTTAAGGTTGATGGTGATTTGATAAGCAACCTCATATAATTTTTGATGGTTAAACTCACCGTTTTCGATATATGAAGGTAAAGACACGGAAGCCAAATTACAAACCGCAACTTCATCTGGCGACGTATACTCTAAAATCTCGGTACATAGATTTGAACTTTTTATAGTTCCTAAATTCTTCTGATTTGACTTGGCATTCGCAGCGTCTTTATATAAAAGGTAAGGCGTTCCAGTTTCTATCTGGGCATCTAAAATTGCAAACCAAAGTTCCTGCGCTTTTACGGTTTTCCGGGCTCTTCCCTCTGCTTCATATTGGGTGTATAATTTCTCAAATTCATCTCCGTAGCAATCTGCCAAACCTGGGGCTTCATGAGGGCAAAATAAGCTCCATTCGCCGTCAGCTTCTACTCGCTTCATAAATAAATCCGAAATCCAAAGAGCGTAAAATAAATCTCTGGCTCTGTTTTCTTCGGCTCCGTGGTTCTTTTTTAGGTCTAAGAAAGCGAAAATATCTGCATGCCAAGGCTCTAAATATATTGCAAAAGCACCCTTACGTTTACCACCGCCTTGGTCAACATATCTTGCCGTATCGTTAAAAACCTTTAGCATCGGTACAATGCCGTTGCTTGTGCCGTTTGTACCACTAATGTATGAACCTGTGGCCCTAACATTGTGTATGCTTAAACCAATTCCGCCAGCACTTTGCGAAATCTTGGCGGTTTGCGTAAGCGTTCCATAAATGCCTTCAATGCTGTCATCTTTCATAGCTACTAAAAAACAACTGGACATTTGTGGTTTAGGGGTTGAAGCATTGAAAAGCGTAGGAGTGGCGTGGATGAACCATTTCTCGCTCATTAAAGTGTAGGTTTTAATTACACTATCTAAATCATTTTTATGGATCCCAACTGCAACTCGCATAAAAAGATGTTGAGGACGTTCAGCTATTTTACCGTCGATTTTTAATAGATACGAACGCTCCAAGGTTTTAAATCCGAAATAATCGAAACTGAAATCTCTATCGTAAATGATGGTGCTGTCTAATAGTTCGGCATTTTCTGCAATAATCTGCATCACATCATCGGCAATCAAAGAAGCATTTTTGCCGGTTTTACTATCGATGTATCCATGCAACATTTTCATGGTTTCCGAAAACGATTTGACCGTATTTTTGTGCAGGTTTGAAACCGCAATACGCGAAGCCAACAAAGCATAATCTGGATGACGGGTAGTTAGTGATGCTGCAGTTTCCGCAGCCAAACTGTCCAGTTCAGAGGTAGTTACGCCGTCATAAATACCGTCAATTACTTTTTTCGCTACTTCTGCCGCATCAATAAAATCCTGATGAAGGCTATAGCTCAATTTCTCTATCCGAGAAGTTATTTTATCAAATTTTACGGTTTCTTTTCTACCGTCTCTTTTTATTACGTACATCTTGTTTTAGTTGATTAGGTGATCAGTTTGTTAGTTTGTTAGGAAGTTGGTAGAGGAATTAAATGGTTTGTTATGCGGTTGAACGTCCTAACAAGCTAACCACCTAACAAACTTATAAACTACATTAAAAATCTTCCTCCAGTGAAAAAGCTTGACTTCCCGCATCGCCTAAAACGCCACTTTTTTGGTAATCGCCAACTCGTTTTTCAAAGAAATTTGTTTTTCCTTGTAATGAAATCATTTCCATAAAATCAAACGGATTTGTAGCGTTGTAAATTACCGGATAGCCTAATTCGGTGATCCATCTATCCGCTACAAACTCGATATATTGTTGCATTAAGCGGGCGTTCATTCCAATTAAATCAACTGGTAAAGCGTCGGTTACAAATTCTTTTTCTATTTCAACAGCTTCTTTAATGATGTCGTAAACTTCCTCTTTGCTCATTTTGTTCTGTAGCATTCCGTACAGTAAACAGGCAAATTCGCAGTGTAAACCTTCGTCTCTTGAAATTAGTTCGTTACTAAAAGTTAATCCGGGCATCAAACCTCTTTTCTTCAGCCAAAAAATAGAGCAGAAACTGCCACTAAAAAATATTCCTTCAACGGCTGCAAAGGCTACCAAGCGTTGGGCAAAAGTACCGTTTTCAATCCATTTTAAAGCCCAGTTTGCTTTTCTCGTAACGCATGGAACTGTATCTATGGCATGTAAAAGATGGTTTTTTTCTTTAGGGTTTTTAATATAGGTGTCAATCAGCAATGCATAGGTTTCTGAGTGTATGTTCTCCATCATGATTTGGAAACCATAAAAACATCTTGCTTCTGGCACTTGCACTTCGCTCATGAAATTGATAGCTAAGTTTTCGTTCACAATGCCATCGCTTGCAGCAAAAAATGCCAGCACATGACCTATAAAATGTCTTTCGCCATCGGTTAAATTGTCCCAATCTTTTTGATCTGCCGATAAATCAATTTCTTCTGCAGTCCAAAAGCTTGCTTCGTGGCGTTTGTACATTTCCCAAATAGCTGGGTAGTTAATGGGTAAAATTACAAAGCGGTCTTTGTTTTCTTTTAGTAATACTTCTTCCTGTTGCATGTTTAAGCTTTAAAATTTAACAAACAGGAATTGACAAAAGATAGGAAACACCGTAAAAACAGCGTTTATGTGCTTTTATCAAAACCTTTACGTGAAAGTCTTGAAATAACTTATTTGGCAGGTCTCCTGGCTTCTCCGTTAACAAAACGTCTTCCCAATTGCTAATAGCGCTCAGTGACTTGCTGTTTTGTTAATTTTTGATGCTGCGCAAATACAGCAAAACAGAGTTTACAGTTGCATCGTCAGCCCGTGATTTTAACACGGTTCCCTTTTAATCTCGGCTTTGTAAGCCGAAAACCTAAATAAGTATTGTTAAAGAACTGTTGTAAAACTAAGCTTAAAAACCGAACGCCGCTTAATCAAGTTTTAAACAGGCTTTGGTTTATCCACATTGAGGCCTCAATACGAGAATTGAGATATGAGTTTAGATATTAGTATTGGGATTTGAGACTGACTTGCAAGACGATTATTCAACCCTTCACTCATTCATTCTTTCACTCATTTGTTTATGGAACTTCATAGGTGATTTTACAAGGAACAATGCCCTTGCCATAAAGGCCAATTTCTTTGGCGGCAATAACTGATAAATCAATAATCAAACCTTTACCAAACGGGCCTCTATCGTTGACCACAACGGTAACAGATTTTTGGTTGTTTAAGTTTGTAACCACCACTTCTGTACCAAATGGGAGGGTTTTATGCGCAGCTGTATATTTGTGCGCTCGGTAAACTGCACCGCTTGTAGTTCTTCTTCCTTCAAATTTCTTAGCATAATAAGTAGCTTTGCCAGTTTTAGAAATGCTATCTGCCGGAGCGGTGAGTGTTAAAACGTTTAATAATACAATATGCAGTAAGCCCATTCTCGAATTTATAAAATATTATTGGTAATAGCGGTTTTTGTTCTATCGTCTGGTTTCGGGTAATTACATTTTACTTACCGAACCAGCACCCAATTTACTGGTGGTGATGGTTGGAGATCCTAAATATTTTACTGCACCGGGGCCAATCATTTTTGCGTCGATATTCTCTGAAACATTTACGTAAGCAATGCCATTGCCGGCAATTTTAATTTTGCTGTTTTCTGCCTCCAATTTATCAGCGTTTACATCGCCAGAGCCGGCCATGGTAATATTTAATTCACCTACTTTTCCGGCTAAAGCAATGTTCCCAGAACCACTTAAATTCACTTTAGCGCTTTGCGTATCCATTGCTGCGATAATTTTTCCGGAACCGCTCAATTGGATATCTGCACTTGCCGAAGCCATTTTTCCATCCAACTCAATAGTACCAGAACCTGATTGCAGTAAGCCGTCCAATTTTACAGCCGTAATGTGAATCCTTACACTATTTAAAGCCACGTTCCAATTATTGAAATCACGTTTGGTGCGGATTTTTAAAATCCCGTTTTGCACCACCGTTTCAATCCTTTCCACATCTTCATCTGCGCCTTCAATAGTCAAACTTTCCTTATCGCCCATTTTAACAAAAACTTCGACTGCCCCAGAATTGGCGATGGAATGAAAGTTTTTTACGCTTCGGTTTTCCTGAGCTTTTGCGTTGGTAAAACCGAAAACCGTTATTATAATTAAAAAAGAAAGCGTTGAAATTGATCGATTCATCTGTATTGATAGTTTTTATATAAGACGCTAAAATTATAGAATAGTTGCTTTAGTCGGTCAAAATTTTTGTCTCAATGTAAAAATCCGGTTTAATCTTAATGGCTTTTACAGTTATAGCGTTGGCAATAACAGTCCATTTTGAGGTTGGCTTTATCCAAGTTTGTTGCTTATTATTTAAGCGCAAAGGCATATTAAAATCAGCGACATTTGTTAACCATCTGCATTCTACTTTTTTTCCGTTTTGGCGTAATTCTAAAACCGGAATATTTTTAAACTGTAAATATTGGTTAAAGATTGGGCTTAAGTTTAAACCGGTTTCCTTATTAAAATAATTGATCACATCGTTGCCTGCACAGGTTTTCTTTCCGAATTTTTGGTTTAAACCAGTCAGGATAGAACGCCATTTTTTATCATCATTAATTACTTGCCTAATGGTGTGCAACATGTTTGCACCTTTAAAATACATATCGCCAGAACCTTGTTTGTTTACTCCGTAGGGCCCAATAATTGGTTGGTCGTTCAAAACGTTTTTCCGTAGCCCAATTACGTATTCGGCCCCTGCTTTTTTGCCGTACCAATATTCGGTAAACAAACTTTCCGAGTAATTGGTGAAGCTTTCATGTACCCACATATCCGCAATGTCCTTTGCGGTGATGTTATTGCCAAACCATTCGTGTCCAGATTCATGTACGATGATGAAATCCCATTTCAAACCCCAGCCAGTCCCGGATAAATCGTTACCCAAATAGCCAAATTTGTATTTATTGCCATAGGCTATTGCGCTTTGGTGCTCCATTCCCAAATAAGGTGTTTCCACTATTTTGTAGCCATCTGCGTAAAACGAATAAGCACCAAACCAAAATTCAAATGCTTCCAGCATTCTTCTTACATCCGTAAATTGCTTTTTTGCTTTGCTTAAATTTTCGGGCAATACGTAATAATCTAAACTTAAATTTCCGTTTAAGCCCTTATAAATGTCGCTAAAATGAGCATAGTTGGTTGCATTTACAGAAATGCTGTAATTGTTTATAGGGTTTGTTACTTTCCAATCGTAGCGGGTGTAACCATTTTTTAAATCGGTTTTTTTAAGCAAACGTCCGTTAGAAACGTTCATAATATCATTAGGTACGCTTACGCTGATTAAAGTGCTGTCAACCTCATCTGCCTGTTGATCTTTGTTTGGCCACCAAATACTTGCGCCAACGCCTTCACAAGCTGTGGCAATCCAGTCTTTTCCGTCATGAGTTTTTGCAAAAACAAATCCGCCATCCCACGGCGCATTTTTGGCAATTGTTGGTTTGCCGGAATAATAAACGGTAAAACTGTCCTGTTTGCCTTTTTCAATTTCTTCATTAAAACTCAGGAACACGGCGTTGTATTCCCTTTCAAATTTCACTTCTTTTTCGTGATAGAGCACTTTTTCGATTTTTAAATTGGCAAACAAATCAAACTGGAGCTGTTTAAAATTAGTTGTTGCAGTAAACTTAAAAAGACAATTTCCGATGATGAACCTTTCGGAAGGGTCAATTTTAACGTTCAAATGGTAGTAATTAATATCATAACAGGTTCTGAATAGGGATGTTAAGCTGCCACTTAAGGTGTCTGCTTTGCTATAGTCTTCTGTTAATTGCGCATAGCAATTCAGTGAAAGCAGCGCCGATAAGGCGTAACAGAAAATACCAGAAACTAATTTCATACCGATTAATAATCGCCAAAATAACAAATATCCTAGAACTATTTTAAATCGGAAATTTGTAATACACCGGTACTATAAATCTTCTAAATGGCTATTTAATCGTGTGGGATGCTGCTCGGCATTTGCAACAAAAGTTCATAGCGCAAAGTATCCATATAATGTTTTTAGGAAACAGCATCTTCCTTACAATTCATAAGCGCTTTACAATTCAATTTTTTTAAAATAGATTTGAAAAATGGCAGAAAAACCAAATTTGCGAACTGTAAAAGTAATGCGCTACGTAACTCCTTTAAGGGAAGGAGGTTCGATGCCGGCAATTGCCGAAGCCGACGATGAGTTTTTATATGTTTTGAAATTTAGGGGCGCCGGGCAGGGTACAAATGCTTTAATCTCTGAACTGATTGGCGGAGAAATAGCTAGGAAACTAGGGCTGAAAATACCGGAACTGGTGTTTGCGGAATTGGACGAAGCTTTCGGAAGGACCGAGGCAGATGAAGAAATTCAGGATTTGCTAAAGTTTAGTACGGGTTTAAATTTGGCGCTGCATTATTTATCGGGGGCAATCACTTTTGATCCGGCGGTAAACACTTTGGATGAAGATTTAGCTTCAACAATAGTTTGGATGGATGCTTTGCTGATGAACATGGACCGTACGGCAAAGAACACTAATATGCTGATGTGGCACAAAGAGCTTTGGGTGATTGACCACGGCGCATCTTTGTATTTCCACCATTCGTGGACAAACTGGAAAGAGCAAGCAAAATCTCCTTTTCTGTTAATTAGAGATCATGTACTGCTGAAACAGGCAACAAAAATTTCATCGGCTAACCAACAAGCAAAGCAACTTTTAACCGATGATTTTTTGCGGGAAGTGGTGAGTTTAATTCCAGATGAATGGCTTAACGATAAATTTTTTAAAACGAAACAAGATTTTAGAGATGCTTACTTGGAATTTTTGACAATCCGTTTAAATCACTCCGATAACTTTATAAAAGCCATTGACGATGCAAGAGCAGCACTTATTTGAGTATGCAATTATAAGAGTTGTGCCTAAGGTAGAACGTGAGGAATTCATGAACGTTGGCGTAATTTTATTTTGCAAGCAACAGCGTTTTTTAAAAGCGAGCGTTTTTATAGATAAAAACAAGATTTTGGCTTTAAGTGCTGGTTTGGATATTGAGGAATTAGAGAAAAACCTAAGTGCTTTTGTTGCAATTTGCGATGGAAGCAATACCGGTTCCACAATATCAGATTTAGATTTGCCTTCCAGATTTAGATGGCTCACCGCAACCCGAAGCACCGTGATACAATGCTCTAAAGTGCATCCCGGTTTTTGTATAAACCTTGATGAAGAGCTTTTGAAAATATTCCGTCAAATGGTGTTGTAGTTCTGTCGCTGTTTTCTTGATAATTAACTTCGCTTTTTACTGATCAATCATATGATTGGTCTGGTTTTTGGAGCTCTCCGGTTTTTTAAACATCAAAACTATAAAAACATGAAAAAGTTAATTT
Source organism: Pelobium sp. (assembly GCA_035496935.1). Classification (GTDB taxonomy): domain Bacteria; phylum Bacteroidota; class Bacteroidia; order Sphingobacteriales; family Sphingobacteriaceae; genus Pseudopedobacter. The sequence continues at coordinate 27,884 of DATJED010000011.1, forward strand.
TAATGACGGCAATCGGTCTGGGTGCCTTATCTTTCCAGGCTTGCAACAATCAACAGGCAAACAACAACGACGCTAAGGATAGTCTAGATTCCTTAAACGAACAGCCGATGGTGCAAACGGTAGAGGACGACTCTGAATTTTTGACCAAAGCCGCAAGTGGCGGAATGACGGAAGTAGAGTTGGGTAAAATTGCACAGGAAAAATCTCAAAATGCTAAGGTGAAAGAATTTGGAGCGATGATGGTAAAAGATCACTCCATGGCAAATGACGAATTGAAACAGTTGGCAATGAGTAAAAACGTTTCGTTGCCTGAAGCACCGCTTGCAAAACATCAGGAAGGAATAGATAAACTGAAAGAGAAATCTGGTGTTGATTTTGATAAGGATTATGTTGACATGATGGTAAGCGATCATAAGGAAACCATCGATTTATTTAAAGATGCAGCCGAAAATGCTAAAGATGCCGATGTAAAAGCATTTGCAGGTAAAACGCTTCCTACTTTAGAATCTCATCTACAACACATTCAGCAGATACAAGACTCCATGAAATAAAAATTTGGAGCATTAAAAATAAGGGCGATTGATTTTCAATCGCCTTTATTTTTTACAAAAATCAAATACAAAAATCCATAAAACCTTACCATCGTAAAATAGTTTCAGCTACCTTTGGTTTCAGATGGATAGAGATTTCATACAAACCTTATATAAAAGGCAACAAAGCGCCCAAGCAATTCCTGCAAATGAAGAAATTGCTAAATGGGCATTGGCGATTATAGGATTGCTTTTTCCCGAACTTTCTAATAAAATTCATAATTCGGCTGCGGATATTGAAGAAGAATTTGAGGCATTAAAATTTGAGCTCAACAATCTTTTAGATGCCACGCAAGCGTGTAAAGATTGCTCAAACGATATAATAGCTGAAAAGTTCATCGATAGTTTAAGTGCTATTTACGCAACTTTAAAGAATGATATCTCAGCTTTAAACAGTGGCGACCCGGCAGCCAATAACGAGTTTGAGGTTATCCGAACCTATCCTGGTTTTTGGGCAATAGCGTTTTATAGAATTGCCAATAAATTGTTGGAACTTAAAACCCCATTGATACCAAGGATATTAACAGAATATGCGCATTCTAAAACCGGAATAGATATTCATCCGGGGGCAACCATAGGCGATTTTTTATGCATTGATCACGGAACAGGTATAGTTATTGGAGAGACTACCGTTATTGGAAATAACGTAAAGTTGTACCAAGGAGTAACATTGGGGGCGCTAAGTGTAAGTAAAGTTTTGGCCGGCGTAAAGAGGCATCCAACGGTTGAGGATAACGTAGTTATTTATAGCGGAGCTACTATTTTAGGAGGCGAAACTGTTATAGGAATAAACAGTGTAATAGGAGGAAATGTTTGGCTCACTAAGAGCGTTCCGGCAAATTCCACGGTTTATCACACGCCATCCATCAAAGTTATTGAAAATACAAATTCTAAGGGTTAATGGGAACAATTATAGATTTGGTTGGCAACACGCCAATGGTTGAAATTCAAAAATTAAACACCAATCCAAATGTTAAAATTTATGCAAAGCTAGAGGGAAATAACCCTGGCGGAAGCGTAAAAGACAGGGCTGCTTTAAATATGATCAAAAGCGGTATTGAGCGGGGCGATATTAAAGCAGGGATGAAATTAATTGAAGCTACCAGTGGAAATACTGGGATTGCTTTAGCTATGATTGCTCGGTTGTTCGACTTGGAAATAGAGTTGATTATGCCCAAAAATTCTACCCGGGAACGTACCTTAACCATGGAAGCTTTTGGCGCTAAGGTTATTTTATTAGACGGCATTGAGGAGTGCAGAGACTATGCGGAAGAAAAAGGAGCTTCCGGAGAATATTTCTTGCTGAACCAGTTTGCTAATCCCGATAATTATTTGGCGCATTACCATACTACAGCTCCGGAAATCTGGGAAGATACCGCACATAAGATAACGCATTTTGTAAGTTCAATGGGTACTACAGGTACCATTATGGGGACATCTATGTTTCTAAAAGAGAAAAGTCCAAATATCCAAATTGTAGGCTGTCAGCCAACTGAAGGCTCATCAATTCCGGGAATAAGACGTTGGCCAAAAGCATATTTACCCAAAATTTTCGATGCTTCCCGAGTTGACCGAGTAATTGATGTTTCGGAGGAAAACGCTACACAAATGGCTCGTGAGTTAGCGAAAACCGAAGGAATATTTGCAGGTATGAGCAGTGGCGGCGCTTGCTATGCGGCGCTTGAACTGGCAAAAGAATTAAAAGAAGGCTTAATTGTTTTCATAGCTTGTGATAGAGGCGATCGCTATTTAAGTAGCGAGTTGTTTAGTTAGTTGTTAGCCATTAGCTCATTTTCTTGTTTTGGCAATTTATCTTCTATCTTGTAAAAGCAGCCGTATTTCTTTGGTTTAAATATAAAACCATTTTGGTTTTTGGTTCAATAATTACTTATATTGCAAATAAAAAGTCGAAATTATGTGCAGGGAGCTTCAAGAATTTTCTTTATTGATTGATGAACGGTTTGATTTAACAGAAAAAAGAACCAACAAGTTTTGGGCATTTTTAATCAGTTTATTCAAGTAGTTTAATACAATCTTCTATAAACAGCTCAATTATATGAACTGAAAGGTATTTTATTGCTCTTAAAATCCAAACCTTCCAAATTTTAATCCCACAGAACTACATCTTCAAAAACTTAAAAATCTATCACTTAAAACCTACTACTTACCACTTAAAACCTAGCCCCATCAAAAAAGCGTATCCCATAAATAACTCTTCCGAGCTTTAAACTCTGAACTTTAAACTATAAATTTGCCACCTTAAATAGATTGCAGTTTTGAGAAGAAGAGAGCCACAGACATTAAACGGATTAACCGTACATGATATAGCAGAAGAAGGAAAAGGAGTTGCCCGGGCAGAAGAGTTAGTAGTATTTATCGAAAAAGCCATCCCTGGCGATGTGGTAGATGCGCTCGTATTTAAAAAGAAAAAGAAATTTGCCGAAGCGAAAATTGCTCATATTATTACACCTTCTCCAGAAAGAGTAGATCCTTTTTGTCAGCACTTTGGAGTTTGCGGAGGTTGCAAATGGCAACACATGGATTATCAGGCGCAACTTAAATACAAACAAAAATCTGTTTTAGATGCTTTACAGCGTTTAGGAGGTTTGGATGTTGCCCATGCAGAAGCTATTTTGCCATCTGCACAGGATAAATACTACCGCAACAAATTAGAATATACTTTTTCCAACAAACGCTGGCTTACCGCTTTGGATGATGTTATTGAAGATGAAAGGAACAGGTATGCCCTAGGTTTTCATGTTCCTTTGCGTTTTGATAAAATTTTAAAAATTGACCATTGCTATTTGCAAGCTGAACCCTCAAACGAATTAAGGAACAGCATTGCCGAATTTGCAATAGCAAATGGTGTTTCTTTTTATGATTTGCGGGCGCATGAAGGTGCTTTACGGAATTTGGTAATTCGTACTTCATCAACCGGTGAACTAATGGTGATTGTGATTTTTGCTTATCCGGAAGAAGGACAGGTTAAGCTGGTGATGGATTTTGTGAAAAATCAATTTCCGCAAATTACTTCCCTGTTGTATATCATCAATCAAAAAAAGAACGATACTTTTTCTGATCAAGAAGTTTTGCTTTATAATGGAAAGGAATTTATCGAAGAAGAAATGGAAGGTTTACGGTTCCGCATTGGGCCAAAATCTTTTTACCAAACAAACTCGTTACAAGCCTACGAGCTTTATAAAATCACCAGAGATTTTGCAGATTTAAAAGGTGATGAACTGGTTTACGATTTATATACCGGCACCGGAACCATCGCTAATTTCGTGGCTAAAAAAGCGAGAAAAGTAGTGGGGGTGGAGTACGTTCCGGATGCGATTGAAGATGCGAAAATTAATTCGCAGGTAAACGGAATTAATAATACCGTTTTTTATGCCGGCGATATGAAAGATATTTTAAACAACGATTTTATCAATCAAAATGGTAAACCCGATGTAGTAATTACCGATCCGCCGAGAGCGGGAATGCACCCTGAGGTAGTCGAGCGTTTGATGGAAATGGAAGCAGAAAAAATTGTTTATGTAAGCTGTAATGCTGCCACGCAGGCTCGTGATTTAATTCGTTTAAAAGAAAAATACGATCTGGTTCGGATTAAACCGGTTGATATGTTCCCACATACACAACACGTTGAAAACGTTGTCCTTTTAAAATTAAGAAAATGAATCCAGAAGAATTACTAGGCCAAAATGACGGACAACAAGCTCCCGAGGAAAGCCCACTGATTAGTTTAAAAAAAGATCTTGAGTTTTATAAAGATACTTTGCGTGAGGTTGCGGTTGAAATTATGGTGGAAGGACTTTCGGCCTACCCGATTTTTGTGGCGCATCAACACGAGGTTTCTTTGGGCGAAATGATTTTAGATAGAACAGAGTTAGGAACCAACTGGACGATCCAAGCTTCGACTTTAGAGGAATTTGTTGAAAAGGGAATTATTCAGCATTCCAAAAAAGAAATGTTTATTCAAAGTTTTAAACCTGCCGATGATTTTATGTGCGTATTTGCGATAGTTCCAGAAGGAGCAAACTTTGTTTATTACCCTTATAAGTAATTTGGTTGATTTTGACGGCCAATTGTGTTGATCCAAAACCCTGACCAACCGCAAAAAAAAAATGGACTTACAAAGAAATTATTTTTGCAAGCCCATCTTAGAATTTAAATTATTGTAATCCTTCTATCGGAATGTTTTCTTTTGCGTCTTCTAAATAATCAATCCCAGTAAAACCAAAGCCAAATAAATTCAAAAATTCAGACTTGTAACCACTTAAGTCGCCCAGTTTAGAAAGATTCTCTGTGCTTACTTGTTCCCATAATTTAGTAATATTCTCCTGAACATCTTCTCTCATTTCCCAATCGTCAATTCTTATTCTGCCTTGTTCGTCTGTAGGAATGTTTTGTTCGGTATAAAGTCGGTCTTTGAATAAACGGTAAATCTGCTCAATACAACCTTCATGAATCTGTTTTTCTTTCATTATTTTGTACAGTAACGAAATATACAACGGTATAACCGGAATAGCAGAGCTTGCTTGTGTTACTAACGCTTTGTTAACCGATACGTAAGCTTTGCCACCGATATTGCTTAGCTTATCGCTGATTTTAAATGCGGTTGACTCCAAGTGGTCTTTTGCCTTACCTATAGTTCCATTGCGGTAAACGGCTTTAGTTAAAGAAGGACCAATGTAGGAGTAGGCGACTGTTAACGCGTTTTCTGAAAGCACATCCGCCTCTAATAACGCATCAATCCACATTTCCCAATCTTCGCCGCCCATCACTGCGACTGTATTTTTAATTTCATCATCAGTACAAGGGTTAATGGTGATGTCAGAGATAATACCTGTATGAAAATCTACCGTTTTGTTAGTATAAGGTTGTCCGATGGGCTTTAGGACAGATCGATGTGTTTCGCCGGTAACGGGATTTGTTCTCACTGGTGAAGCTAAACTATAGATAACTAGATCTATTTTCCCTAAATCCGCTTTAATTAATTCAATTGTTTTGTTTTTTATTTCTGTAGAAAATGCGTCGCCGTTGATGCTTGTGGCATAAAGCCCTGCTTCTTTTGCATATTGTTGGAAAGCCGCGCTGTTGTACCAGCCTGGTGATGCTGTTTTTCCTTCTTGCGGTGGTTTTTCGAAAAATACCCCGATGGTAGAAGCGTTTGAGCCGAAAGCACTGGTGATTCGTGATGCCAGACCAAATCCTGTTGAAGCACCAATAATCAATACATTTTTTGCTCCTTCAATTTGTCCTTGAGATTTAACATAATCGATTTGAGTTTTTACGTTTTTTTCGCAGCCTTTCGGATGTGAAGTCAAACATATAAATCCTCTCATTCTGGGTTCTATAATCATATTTTTTGTGTGTTTTTAATTTGCTATAAAAGGCTGTATAAAAGTATAAAAGCGCTATAGATAAATGTACAAGAATTTAGTAACACAGTATCTGTTTAGGAAATTCTGATTCTGATTTTTTCCGAAAAAATTTACGTTTTATAGCTTTTAGGTGATCTCCTGTTGCAGGCGTGAAAGAATGTGGCAAAAAAAATCCCGATTTATTCGGGATTTTTTTTTAATATTTACCGGCTTTAAGCCTTCTGCCTTCCGCTTTAAATTTACATATAAGCCCTTGCGTTGCTACCTTCCATCCAGTTCATAAATGCTCGGTTTACCACCTTGTTTCCGCCGGGAGTTGGATAATTTCCAGAGAAATACCAATCTCCTAAATGGTTAGGACAAGCTTCGTGTAAACCTTCCAGTGTTTGATAAATGACTTCCACTTTTGCGCTTATTTCTTCCGGAGTAATGATTTCTGCAATCTTAGCCGAAATTTCTTCGGGTTTAAATGGGGCGTATATCGCTTTTACATGATTAACTACGTCTTCTTTCGGAATATCGGCCTGTGCTTTACACTTTTCATAAACCTCTGTAATTACGTTTTCCATTCCTCGTTCTTTCAACAAGGTAATTGCAGCGTTAAAAGCAACAAACTCGCCCATACGGCTCATATCTATTCCGTAACAATCCGGATAACGAATTTGAGGAGCAGAAGAAACGATGATGATTTTAACAGGACCTAAGCGGTCGAAAATTCTTAAAATACTTTGCTTTAAAGTTGTTCCGCGTACAATGGAGTCATCTAAAGCAACAATACTATCCACGTCTCTTTTCACCAAACCATAAGTAGTATCATAAACGTGAGCCACCATGTCGCTACGATCCGCATCCTGCGTAATAAAAGTACGCATCTTTACGTCTTTAATTGCCAGTTTTTCAACCCTCGGTGTTAAACGTAAAATACGGTCTAGCTCTTCGTCGGTTAAATTATTACGGCTATTAATTAACGCATCACGCTGAGTTTTTACAGTATGTTTATGCAGACCTTCCACCAAACCGTAAAAAGCAACTTCGGCCGTGTTAGGGATATAAGAAAAAACAGTGTTTTCAATATCATAGTTAACAGATTTTAAGATTGTTTCTGTTAATAAATTGCCAAGCTCTTTGCGTTCCTTGTAAATATCGGCGTCGCTTCCTCTAGAAAAATAAATTCTTTCAAAAGAGCAAGCTTTTTTCTCAACCGGTTCTCTAAAAATTTCTTCTTTAACTGTACCATCTTTTTTAATAATCATGGCATGTCCAGGTTTAATTTCTTTAACCTGTCCAATTTTTATGTTAAAAGCGGTCTGCAAAGCCGGGCGTTCTGATGTCGCTACAAAAATCTCATCATCCTGGTAGTAAAAAGCTGGTCGTATACCAGCAGGGTCACGCATTACAAAAGCATCACCATGACCAAAAATTCCAGCTATGGTATAACCGCCGTCCCAAGTTCTGGCAGATTTCTTTAGAATACGGTTAACATCCATGTGGTTGCCGATTAGTTGAGAAATTTCTGCATTATCGTAACCTTCGCGTTTGAACTTGTCAAATAGGTATTGATTCTCGTCATCTAAAAAGTGACCTATTTTTTCCAGTACGGTAACCGTATCGGCTCGTTCCTTGGGGTGCTGACCTAAATCATAAAGTTGCTGCAAAAGCTCGTCAACGTTGGTCATGTTAAAGTTACCCGCAATTACCAGGTTTCTACTTTTCCAGTTGTTTTGGCGTAGAAAAGGATGGCAAGCTTCAACACTGTTTTTTCCGTGAGTCCCATAACGCAAATGCCCCAACAAAACCTCTCCGGTAAAACTTACATTTTCTTTCAGCCATTGCGCATCGTTAAGCAAAGCAGGGTCTTGCTCTTCAACGGCGGCAAATTTTTTCATTACGTAAGAAAAAATATCCTGAACGGCATTTTTTTCCATTGAGCGGTAACGGCTGATGTAGCGGTTTCCAGGTTTAATATCAAGTTTAATGGTAGCAATACCGGCGCCATCCTGCCCGCGGTTATGCTGTTTTTCCATCAACAGATATAGCTTGTTTAAGCCATAAAGTGATGTTCCATACTTTTCCTGATAATATTCTAAGGGTTTTAGTAATCTGATGAATGCTATCCCGCATTCGTGTTTGATTTGTTCGCTCATTATTGGGTGTTAATGAAGCTCACAAAATTAACACTTTATCAGGTTTTGAGAAATATAAAACGTCATATCGATAACATTTCTGATATTTTTTTGCGAGTAATTGGCTATGAGGAGTTTAACTTTTTATTTTGGATTGAAAAAATTTAGTTACAAAGATGATGAGACGCTTCTTTTATTGCGCTCGTTTATAGCGGGCGCTTGCCGTTGGTTAACGATTGCATCGTTTTTGTACTAGTTCGATGTAATCGAACAGCAATATTAAGCACTCGTTACAAACGAGAGCAAGTTAGAGTTTTTACTATTGTGCCTGTTTTCTGATACATCCTCTCAAACTTTCTGATTAAAAAATCGACTGTAATAACTCCATATCAGCTGTTTTTTAAGAATGGTCTCTTTATTGTAAAGCCTTGTAAAACAAATCTTATAATAATATGAAAAATTTAAAAACTGTAAAAATGGGACTGGCAATTTTAGCTTGTCCGTTATTGATCATGACAGCTTGTAGCGGTAATGATGCGAAGTATAAAAACTTGCAAACGGGTGAGAAGGTTTACATTATAAAATCTGAATCGGGGCAAGCCATTGATAGCGTAAGCGGCAGGCCTGTCGAATTTTACGTTGATTTAGATACCAAGGATACCATTTATGGCGAAACCGGCGAAGTGGTAAATAATAAGGTACTGAAAACCGCAGACGGTGTTTACAAGTTAGATGAAACTAAGTTTAAAAGCGACGTGGAAGAACTAATGGATAGCGGTGCCGACGTTAAGGTTAAAGTTGATGGAGACGAGATGAAGGTTAAAACCGATGATAAAAAAATTAAGATAGACGGCGACGAAAAGAAAGTCAAAGACAGAAATTAAGAAATATGAACATCATGAGTTTCGCAAAGCGCAAGAACCATGGTTATTAAATCATCATAAAAATTACAGTAAACATATGAAAAAGATATTTTTAGGACTGGCAGTAACAGCAATGTTGGCTACTGCCTGCAACAACGACAAAAAAAATCAAAACGATGCCGATAGCTTAACTTATAATGAGGAAGACGGTACTACAACGATGCCTACACCCGAAGTAAGAGAGGGCGAGTACGTGAATTTAGCTTCGGGCGAGAAAGTAAACATAGTAAGAGACCCTGCAACCGGGATTGCGGTTGACAGTAAAACCCAGATTCCGGTAGAATTTTATTACGACCCAGTGACGTTAGATACCATGTACCAAAGCGGTATGGTGGTAAATCATCTTTTAATTAAAGAAGGCGAAGGAAAATACAGATTGGATAGTTTGAAAATTAAAGTTGATGGCGACGAGATTAAGATAAAAGGAGATTCATCAAAATTAAAAGTTGATGGCGATGAAATGAAAATGAAATCTGGCGATGACAAAATGAAAGTCGACGGAAGTGACGGGAAGATTAAAACCTCCGATACAAAAATTAAAGTGGACGACGGCGAGATGAAGGTGAAGCCAAGAAACTAAACAATTTAACCCAGAAGCAGTCTTTAGAAATATCGGCTGTTTCTTTTTGCCCAAAAATTTGCTGGTATATTTCTTGCAAATTATCTCGGAAACTTTGAAAAATATGTCTGTAATAGGAGAACTCATAAAAAAAGCGATTGACGTTACTGGTTTTATTAAAGGAAGCGGCAATCCGGTTGCGGAACAGGAGGCTGTATTAAAGCATCTGTTAGAGACTGCAAAGCTCACTGCATTTGGTAAAAAATATGGGTTTGCCGAAATTTTAAAACAACCCTCTGTTAGTTTAGCCTTTCAGAAAAATGTACCTATCCACGATTACGATAAAATGTTTGCCGAGTGGTGGCATTTTTTGCTAGCAGGGCACCAAAACGTAACTTGGCCCGGCGGACAAGATTATTTTGCGTTAAGTAGCGGCACTACCAGCAATAGCAAATACATCCCAGTAACGGAAGATATGCTGGAATCAATACGGAAAGCCGGCATAAAGCAGATTTTAAGTCTTAAGAACTTTGAACTGCCGGGAGATTTCTTTGAAAAGCAGATTTTGATGTTGGGAAGCAGTACGCACTTGATACAAAAAGACGACCACGAGGAAGGAGAAATCAGCGGTATTTCTGCGGCAAATATCCCAACTTGGTTTAAAAGTTTTTATAAACCCGGCGAAGAGATTGCAGGGATTAAAGACTGGGACCAGAAACTGAAACGAATTGTGGAAGAAGCACCCAAATGGGATATCGGTAGTTTATCTGGAATACCATCGTGGGTAGAGATGATGCTGAAAGCGATTATCAAACATCATAACCTTAAAACCATTCACGATATTTGGCCAAATTTGCAAGTTTATACCAGCGGTGGTGTGGCCTTTGAACCTTACCTGCAAAGTTTTGAGAAACTGTTGGCGCACCCCATCATTTACATTGATACTTATTTAGCTTCGGAAGGATATTTAGCCACGCAATGCCGACCAGACGTTACCTCGATGTCGTTAAATACAGATAACGGGATATTTTTTGAATTTGTGCCTTTCGTTGAGCAAAATATGGACGAAAACGGTTGCGTAAAACCCGATGCGGAAGTTTTAACCTTAGCAGATGTTAAAGAAAATGAAAATTATGTGCTTTTGATCAGTACAGTAGCTGGTGCTTGGCGCTACATGATTGGCGACACCGTAATGTTTACCAATAAAGAACTGGCAGAGATTAAAATAACCGGAAGAACAAAGCATTATTTAAATGTGGTGGGTTCACAGCTTTCTGTGCATCAAATGAATCAAGCTATTGAATACCTCGCAGAAAAATACGGAATAGCCATTAAGGAATTTGTGGTGGCGGCCATTCATCGCGGAGATGACTATATCCATAAATGGTTAATAGGAGCGAGCAAAATTTTAACTAATTCTACCGAAATTGCCGATGATTTAGATGCTTTTTTGCAGGAGAATAATAAAAATTATAAAGTTGCCAGAAGTAAAGCATTAAAAGGGGTTGAAGTGGAAATTTTTGCTGTCAACAGTTTTTACAAATGGAGCGAGGAAAAGAAAAATTTAGGCGGACAAGCGAAAATTCCTCGAGTTTTAAAAGAGGAAGAATTTTTAGATTTCCAGGATTATTTACGAGTTAATGCAGAAAGCCGTTAGGTTGAGGAGCGAAACGTCTCACCACAGAACCCCTATAAATAATGAGTTATACCTATTTGTGAGCTATTTCTCCGTCAGTCGGCGGATCGATATGACGAAAACTACTTGTTTACTCAAGTGGTGAATACCTTTTATAAAGTCAGGTTAATCTTTAGCTTTTTCAATTTTAGCTTGCTCAATTTTACGCACCTGCCCTACTATATCATCCGGCGAAAGGTATAGGCGGGCGATTTTAGCCTTATACTTTTGGGGTAAATCTGTTTGGTTTAAAATAAATCTTTTGGTTTCTATGATATAAAATCCCAGCCCATGGTTAACGGCATAAGTATCGGCAATCCGTTCCGCTTTTTGTATGTACCTTTCAGAAAACAGGTAACCCAATGCAAACCCGCACATCGAAAACAAACTTCTGGATTTGTAATCCATAATATGTCCAAGCTCATGTCCAATCCATCCAATCATAATATTTGTTGGCAATTGGTGGATGGGCGTAGCGGAATGCGTAAGTTTAAACATCGAGCTGATGTTGATTTGGAAGGCCCGCGTTTTCTTGCTTCTAAATAACATTGAAGCTTTTGGTTGCGCTTGCATTACCGATTTTTTTATGTTTTGTTTAAATACAAAATCAATTTCAGTTTCTTTTAATTCTGGATAATGGGAGAGGGCAATCAGTACACTTTTTTCAATAATTTTCGGTATTTTTTTATGATGAGCGAATTCTAATAGACTGGTGTCAGCTAAAATAGTAGTGTCGGTTGTATCGGGAATCATGAAAGTAAAAATTATAAAAATTGCAGATAGCATGGGCATATCTAAAATGATAAAAGGACTGAGAAAATTTACTTTTGGTTCAACCTTTATCCATCAAGAAACATCATTCATGCCAATAAAAATTAAGATGACATTAATAAATGCTGATAGATTAGATGTTATTATATTTGAGAGGAAAACGGAAGCGTCAAATATGACGGACAGTGTTGCGGAAGTATTAAAAAGCTTTGGTAAAAGCGAGGATCAACTAGGGAAAATCACCAACTATGTGAAAGCTTTCTTTGAATATGTTTTTGGTATGATAAATTTACAATTTTAGCAGTTGGATTAGAATTATTTAACATTTTGCAAAACATTAAAATATGGATAATAAAAAAGGAATAAACTTATTTTTCGCTTTTATAGCAGTAATATTAGGATGGACACTTTTTAAGCATTTTGATTTTAAGACTTTTAAATTTGCCGACCCTTATTTGGACATCCTCTATCTTATTATATTTATAACTTCAATTTACCTAATCATAAAAAACCGTAAAAAGAAAGAAGACTGAAAACGATAAAACTGCCACTAATAAGGGTGTTGTTTCAGGCGGGCTGAGGTGAGAGCTTTGTGCTTCTGATGGAACTTTAGTCCGTTCTATTAATATTTTGGATTAAGGCGAAAGTAGGCTGAAAACAAAAAATCCCGATTTTTCAATCAGGATTTTTAAATCGATCAGTGCTTCTGTCTTTGACTTTTAGTCTTCGTAAGACTTTCAGCTTAATTAAGCTAATACTTCCGATACCAAATCAGCAGCCTCTTTTAATAAAATTGCAGAGAATACTTTTAGGCCAGAATCATCAATTAGTTTTTTAGCTTCAACGGCGTTTGTGCCCTGTAACCTCACAATAATAGGAACGCTGATATTGCCCATTTCTTTGTAGGCATCAATTACACCTTGGGCAACTCTATCACAACGTACAATTCCACCAAAAATATTAATTAAAATAGCCTTAACGTTGGGGTCTTTTAAAATGATATTAAAAGCAGCTTTTACCGTAGTTGCATTTGCAGTTCCGCCAACATCTAAAAAGTTCGCAGGCTCACCACCGGCAATTTTAATAATGTCCATAGTTGCCATTGCTAAACCAGCACCATTAACCATACAGCCAACGTTTCCGTCCAACTTAACATAGTTAAGGTTTGATTCAGATGCTTCAACCTCGGTTGGGTCTTCTTCTGTAGTATCACGCATTGCCGCGTAATCTGGGTGACGGAACAGCGCATTGTCATCTAAATTAACCTTGGCATCAACAGCTAAAATTTTATCGTCAGATGTTTTTAATACTGGGTTAATCTCAAACATCGAAGAATCTGTAGCTTCGTATGCTTTATAAAGCGCAGCTATAAATTTAGTCATGTCTTTAAAAGCAGCCCCAGATAAACCTAAGTTGAAAGCAATTTTACGGGTCTGGAAACCTTGTAAACCAACTTTAGGGTCAATTTCTTCTTTAAATATTAAATGTGGCGTTTTTTCAGCAACTTCTTCAATATCCATTCCGCCTTCGGTAGAATACATAATGATATTTTTACCTGTAGAACGGTTTAACAACACAGAAACATAAAACTCTTTAGTTTCAGATTCGCCAGGGTAATAAACGTCTTGTGCAACTAAAACTTTATTTACTTTTTTACCTTCTGCACCAGTTTGCGGAGTAACCAACTGCATACCAATAATATCAGTAGCTCTTTGCTTTACTTCCTCTAAATTTTTAGCTAGTTTAACACCGCCACCTTTTCCTCTTCCACCAGCATGAATTTGCGCCTTAACCACAACCCAGTCAGAATTGTAATCTTCTTTAAGTTTTTTGGCAGCTTCTACAGCTTGTTCTGGCGTATCGGCAACAATACCTTCTTGTACCCTAACACCAAAACTTTTAAGAATTTGTTTACCTTGATATTCGTGAATGTTCATCTTCTAAAAATTTGAGGTGAAATTACGAATACCATCCTAATAAATAAAACTAAACGCCAATAATTTGACGTTTTTTAGCTTTTTTAAGCTCTTTTTTTGCTAATTCTTTTCTCTATTTTTGAAGGATGCTAAAGGCTTTAAATATTATAAAGAATTATGGCGAGCTTCAAATTTTAAAAAACGTTAGTTTAGAAGTCGCAAAGGGAGAAATTGTAAGTATTGTTGGAGCTTCTGGTGCCGGAAAAAGCACATTATTGCACATTATTGGAACTTTAGACAAACCCGATAGTGGACAAGTTTTTATCAACGATGCTGAAATTACCAAACTAAGTTCAAAAGCTTTAAGCGCTTTCAGAAATAAGCATATCGGATTCATTTTTCAGTTTCACCATTTGTTGCCCGAGTTTACAGCGCTGGAAAATGTTTGTATTCCTGCCTTTATCGCTAAAAAATCAAAATCCGAAACAGAAAAGCGAGCAATGGAATTGCTTACTTTACTGGGGTTAAAAGACAGAGCACATCATAAACCGGCAGCAATGTCGGGCGGAGAGCAACAACGAGTTGCAGTTGCAAGGGCGTTGATCAATCAGCCAGATTTAATTTTGGCCGATGAACCTTCGGGCAATTTAGATTCGCACCACGCAAAAGAACTGCATCAGTTATTTTTTGATTTACGGGACCGATTCAATCACACTTTCATCATCGTCACCCATAACGAAGAATTGGCCGATATGGCTGATAGAAAAATAGTAATGAAAGATGGTTTAATTTATAACAGCTAAGTTTTGAAAGTTCTTATTACCACCTCAAAGCATTTTGCAAGTTTCCGGTTAACCACCCTTTTAAAAAATGAAGAAGTGCTATTCGGAGATGATTTTGATAACTTTCCTACAATAAACAGCAATTCGTTAGCGCACCAGATGCTCACCTTTTGTTTAGATCACGAGATTCAAAAGGTATTTCCGTTAAAATATGAAGAAGTATCAGAACTCCGTAAAGCGTTTGTGCTGTTTAACGAATTTGGCATTGAAGTTATGCTTGGCGCTGAGGATGAAAATCTTAACCGTTACAACAAAAAAGCAAATTCTTATGCCGAATTAAGCACCGGCTTGATTGCATTGGGCTACCCAAATCACAAAATAGCGATAGCAAATGCAAATGGGAGAGGAGAACTGATTTTAATTGACGATGCTGTTAGCAATAACTTACAGATTTGGAACCGTGTAACTTCGGTGAATTTTAATCAGTTAGGAAAATGGTTTAACCAATCTGATTTTAAGCCGGTTTTTTTATATCAGTTAAACGATGATTTACAAACTTTCTTTGTTTTGATTGACGAAACCGGATTAAAAGCTGTCCCTGCTTTACCACAACATATTTGTGAAAGTTTGAACGCCATTAGCCAAAATACGAATTTGAAAGGATTTTATCATGTTGCTGTCGCCGACCAAAATGTTTTAAGAATTGTTAATACCACTTTATAGATGTTGAAATTCGATGAGATTAATCCCTCAAAAAATGCAGTAATTTTTGAGCTAGATGATGTTTTAGTTCCAAAAAAAGACTACGATTTACAGGTTTACTACCTTTTTGCAAACTTTATCGAATATTTAGAAACTTTTCCGCCCTCGCAGGAAATGCTGGCTTTTATTTCTAAAAGATACGAGTTACACGGCAACACAGGAATGTTTGATGAAATAGCTGTAACTTTTGGTATCGATAAAAAATACGAAGAAAACCTTGCTTTGCTATTTAAAACCGCAAAATTGCCACTTAAACTATTGTTGTTTAAAGAGTCTTTGGCTTTGCTCCAAGAATTGTTAATCAACAGAAAGCAACTATTTATTTTAACCGCCGGCGCACCAGAACAGCAACTAAATAAAATAAAACAAACCGAGTGGAACGGTTTAGATAAATACTTGAAGGTTTATTTTAAGGACGAATTTGTGGGTTTAAGTGCAGATAGCGCAATGCTTTTTTTATTAAAAGAAAACGATTTAAATAAGGATGAAGCGGTATTTGTAGGCAGTGATAATTCAGATTATAACGTAGCCAATTTAGCCGGTGTAGATTTTTTGTCAATAAAATAGTTGTAAGAGAATAAAAAACCAAGTATCAGCGTTTTACGTTGGTTAATTTAACAGCTATGAGCAACATCTTTCCGAAATTATGCATTGTTTTTTTATTATCAGGTGTTGCATTTACAGCCTGTAAAAAGGATAAAATCTTTAGAGATGAAAACACACCGACTGCTACCACCGATAGAAATGAATTGACCAAAGATTCGATGTTTTTGTATGCTAAGGAACTTTACTTATGGAATAATACTTTGCCGAGCTATAAGGCTTTTAGCCCACGAACTAAATTTAAGTCGTCATCAGACAACCTCACCAATTTAAACAACGAACTTTTTGCAATTACCCGTTACGCTATAAACTCATTGACGGGCGAGCCTTATGAATATAATATCGATTATCCGGATGAAACAAAATATTCTTTCATTGAGGATTTGGAAGCCCAGGGGAAACTAGCTTTTGTGAAAAATGCCGAAAGTAGCGTAGATTTTAATGGCGAAGGAAATGATTTTGGACTTGGTGTGGTATTAATAGGTAACGCACAACAATACAAGGCATTCCTCAGGTTTGCTTCTCCCGGTTCTCCGGCGATTTTAGCAGGTTTGGACAGAGGAACTCAGATCACCAAAATAAACGGCAGAAGTTTCGGGACAAATTATGATAGTGAGGAATCGTTTCTTAACTCAGCACTCGATGCAAATACCATTACCATTGCAGGGACAAAGAGAAATGGAACCAGCTTCAACGTTACATTAACTAAGACAAAATATAACAGCAGTCCAATTTTTAAGGACACGGTTTTGATTAACGGTGCTAAAAAAATAGGCTACCTTGCTTATGCCCGATTTACCGATGATAACAATTCAGATTTACCTTTGACTAACGTTTTTGCTGAATTTTCTAACGCTGGCGTAACCGATTTGGTGATTGATTTACGTTACAATCCGGGAGGCTATGTAAGCACTGCCGAACATCTGCTCAACCTTATCGCACCCCGAAATTTAAACGGGAAGACCATGTTTGTAGAAACTTATAATGCTACTTTACAAGCTGGAAAAGCATCAATATTAAGAAACCAGCCTTTACGAGATCAACAAGGAAATTTGGTTTATAAAAACGGAAAACTCGAAAATTATGCTGATAACGTTTCTTATAAAAAAGAGGATAACATTACACTTTTTAACAAGGAAGGAAGTTTGGATAACATTGCAAAAGTGGTTTTTATCACCACAGATGGTACTGCATCGGCAAGTGAACTCGTAATCAATAGTTTAAAACCTTATTTAGATATTAAAACCGTTGGGGCAACTTCTTATGGTAAGCCAGTCGGATTCTTCCCAATAAGAATTGATAAATATGATATTTATATGTCGTCCTTTTCGACAACCAACGCCGACGGAGATGGGAATTATTTTGCCGGTATTACACCCGATAAAGAGGCTGATGATGATTTAAGCAAAGATTTTGGTAATCCGAATGAAACATCTTTGGCAACGGCAGTCTCCTATATCGTAAATGGAACTTTTGCTAATACCTCAAACGGAGGTAGAACCGTTAACAGCGTTAAATCTATTTCGGATAGTAAAACGCTCTTTGAACCCACTGTTTTTAAAGGGATGATTGGAACGCCTAAAACAAGGTAGTGGGAAAGAAGACTTACGAAGTTTCATAAACTTCGTAAGTCTGTAAAATTGCTTTTTGCTTTGCGCTTTCAGCGTTTAGCTTTATAAGCTAAACCGCCAAGTCCTTCATTATTGCGTCTACTTTGTCTTCCAAATCCTGATTTACTTTATCAAAATCTGCTTTTGAAGCTAAAGGTTTATTAACGCTGCAATAAAACTTAATTTTTGGCTCGGTGCCTGATGGACGGGCAGAAATAATTGAACCGTCCTCGGTAACAAACTGCAACACGTCTGATTTTGGCAATGCAATTTCTGAGGTTGTATTGTTGTTTAAGTCGGTTTCTTTTCTCAATCCGTAATCTTTTAAAGCAACTACTTTTGAACCTCCTAAACTACTTGGCGGATTATTTCTAAAACGTTCCATCATGGCTACAATTTCTTCGGCACCGGATTTTCCTTTTTTGGTGATAGAAACCAGCTTCTCTTTGTAGAAACCGTATTTCACATACATATCAATCATGGCTTCGTATAAGCTACTTCCTTTGTCTTTGTAAAAAGCGGTCATTTCGGCAATAAAAGCTGCGGAAACTACGGCATCTTTATCTCTTACAAATTCACCGACTAAATAACCGTAGCTTTCCTCGCCACCAACAATAAAGGTTTCTTTTCCCTGTAATTGGGTCATTATTTGGCCAATAAATTTAAAACCAGTTAAAGTATTGTAACAGGTTACGTTTTTTGAAGCCGCAATTTTATCGATTAAGTATGAGGTTACAATGGTTTTAATCACGTATTCATTGCCGGTAAATTTGCCTTCTTCCTCCCAAGCTTCAAGCATATAATTTACCAATAAACAGCCCGTTTGGTTTCCGTTTAAAAGCTCAAATTCGCCTTTAAGATTTTTCACTGCTATACCCACACGGTCGGCGTCTGGGTCTGTAGCTAAAACTAAATCGGCATCTGTTTCTTTGGCTTTTTTTAGTGCTAAAGTTAAGGCCTCTTTTTCTTCCGGGTTTGGATAAACAACTGTAGGGAAATTTCCGTCTGGTGTAGTTTGTTCATCCACCAAAATCACGTTTTCAAAACCAAATCGTTCTAATGCAGCGGGAACTAAGGTGATTCCCGTTCCATGTATCGGAGAATAAACTATTTTTAAATCTTTTTGACGCTTTATTGCTTCCGGCGAAACCGAAAGTAAAGTGATTTTATTTAAGTAATCTTCGTCAATTTCTTCGCCTATATAAGTAATGTTTTCTGGTTTTGTGTTGAATTTTATATCATCTATACTGGCAACTTTTGCAACTTCTTCCATTACCAGCTTATCATCTGGCGCAACAAACTGTCCGCCATCTGCACCATAAGCTTTATAGCCATTATACTCTTTAGGATTGTGCGAAGCAGTTAACATCACGCCGCTTTTGCAACCCAGTTCGCGTACTGCAAAAGAAAGTTCTGGTGTAGGGCGCAAAGCTTTAAAAAAGTAAACATGAATGCCATTTGCCGAAAAAACATCGGCAGTAATTTTACCCAAAACATCAGAGTTGTTACGGCTATCATGTGCAATAGCAACTTTAATTTTTTCGCCAGGATATTTGCTGATTAAATAGTTAGCCAAACCTTGTGTTGCTGCACCAATAGTATATTTATTTACCCTGTTAGATCCTGCACCCATAATTCCTCGTAAACCTCCGGTACCAAATTCTAAATTTTTATAAAATGAGTCGGTAAGTTCAGTAACGGAATTGTTATCTACCAAAGTTTGTATTTCGGCCTTGGTTTTATCGTCGTAATTTCCGCTTAACCATTGGTTTACGCGTTCTTGGGTTGCTTTATCTAATTGTTGCATATCTCTCGGTTTTTTTGAAACCAAAGTTAAACTTTACGGCAACAAGTAAAAACATAAACCAATTAATTTATGGTGTGTTTTTTGTTTTACTCCATGCAACTATTTGCAATGTAAGTTCGTCCTTATAATAAAGGAAGTCTCGCGGCGCAGGACTTTCGTTTATCCATTAAAAAACAAAAAGCACATGAAAAGAATCTCTATTTTAATACTAGGCTTAATGATACTTGGAGTATCGGCCTGCCGGAAAGTAACCAATGAATATTATACTACGCCAAACCAAACTATTTATGATACTTTAAATCCAGATAGATGGACAACCAGTGACGGTGGTGTTACTTATTCAGCCACTATTCCTTTCATAGATACTGATGTTTATCAAAATGATTTGGACGGTGTTTTTGCTTATTTGATGTTTGAGAATAACACTTATGATCCTATACCTCAAACTTATGATGGTTTTTCTTATAGTTATAAAGTAACAAATCAAGAGATAGTTTTACGTATCCAAAATTCAAGCGGTTCTGGAACTATTTTCCCCCCAGATACACCTTTAAAGGCAAAAATTGTTATGGTTGTTTCTGAGGAATAAAAATTTATTTGATCAAACTAAGCTTTTTTAAGCTTAGTTTGGTTATTTAAAATAAACTGTAAAATGATGCTTTGCATTTATATACTGATAACCCATATCAAAACCATGGATTGATGCAATTTTTTTGCAGATAGCCAGTCCTAAACCATTTCCTTTCTGATCTTTTTCTATTGTTTTAGAAAACCTCGAGAATAATTTTTCCTCGCTAAAATCAAGTTTCGGCCCTTCATTTATAAATGTTAGAGCATCCTCGGTAAGTATGATGTTTACAATACTCCCTTTCGGCGAATACTGTATGGCGTTAATCATCAAATTTTGGATTAACTGATTAAATAGCGATTGATTTCCCTTAAAAAACTTAGGTTGTGGCCTAGGGAAAAGCAACTGCTGGTATTTGGCCTCGGCAAAAAAGTTCAGGTTTTCCATTGTAGCCGATACTGTTTCAACAGCGTTTATTTGGTCTGCAAATTCATATTGTTGGTTCTCAATTTTGGATAAAAACAGCAAGTTCTTGTTTAAATCACTCAATTTTTGAAGCACATAATAAATCTGATCAATCAGTACACTTTGGCTCTTGCTTAGGCTTTTTTCTTGTAGCAATAAATCCAGTTTTGATTTAATAATTGCAACTGGCGTTTGCAGTTCATGCGCTGCGTTTTCGGTAAATTCTTTTTGCAGCTTATAAGCCGTTTCTGTGCGCTGTATCAGGTTTTTGATATCAACATTTAAATCGTTAAATTCATCAATCTCAATTTCTTCTTCGTTAGCTAACTCTTTTTCCTGGGCAAGCTGGTAGTTTCTAAGAAAATGCAGCGTATTATGAAACGGTTGCCATATTTTTGAGTTAATGTTTCTGTTGATAATGATAAACCCAAGGAAAATAAGCACTAAAAGAGAAACTTGAACAATAAGGATACTTTTAATTAAGTCTTCTTTTTCTACCAGAGAAATTTTAAAAGTAAGCGTATGTTTGATACCAAATATTTCTATTTGTTTTTGCAGATAGCGGTAGTCTTGGAAATCTCCGGTTTCGGGATTTATAACTTCAACCGTAAACGGCTCTTTTCTAAAATTGTTTTCATCAAACAAAGAAATTTCAATATCTGTGTCCAACTTTTTCCAGAGCTCTAAATCACTAGGGTTTTTAATCTCGTGGATGTAACGCGGGATTAAAATAGCTTGATTTTCCAGCGTTTGATCCGTTGCTTTTAAAAACAACGAATTTACCACAAAATAAAAAATAGGAATGCTTAAAACGATAAGCAAAGCCGAGAGCCAAAGGTATTTTCTAGAACTGTAGGTAAGTAATTTCAAAACTAATTTAATTTATATCCGGTACCATAAACCGTTTTTATATAATCGCCAGCAACGCCTAATTTCCGTTTTAAATTTTTAATATGCGAGTAAATGATATCAAAATTATCAAAATACAAAGCCGATTGGCCACTTAAGTTTTCGGCAATTGCATTTTTTGAAACCACTTTGTTTTTGTTAAGTATTAAAAAGAGGAGAAGTGAAAATTCGGTCTTTGTAATTTCAATTTCTTTACCCAATACCTTTACTTCTTTTGATTGTATATTGATATTCAGGTCTTTATAGGTAATGGTGTTTGAGCCACTAAAATTTCGGCGCCTGATTATAGACTGTATCCTGGCGCTTAGTTCTGCCAGGTGGAAAGGTTTTGCTAAATAATCGTCGGCTCCTAATTTTAATGTATTTATTTTATCATCAACCGAGTTTTTTGCAGATATAATAATAACGCCATCTTCTTTACCTGCTTCTTTTAATTCTTGTAAAAGGTCCAAACCGCTGCCGAAAGGAAGCATAATATCCAAAACAATACAATCATAGTTAAAAAGCATCATTTGGACCCTTGCTTCCTTTGCATCAAAAGCTATTTCGCAGTTGTAATCTTCGTTTTGCAGGTAATTTTGCATGCTGTTGGCAAGCTCAATCTCATCCTCAACAATTAAAATTTTCATTAATTGTAAAAGTATCATTTTTACGCAAATTCATTTGCTTAACGCAAAAGATGCGAGAATTTAAAGATTGTTAGGAAATAGACTGGTAAAGAGTTTGCCTTTTATAATGGGCAAAATAAATATATCGGAGCGATAAATAAGAAGATGATATGATTAATTCCGCAATTTTATTCATCAAAATTGATGTTAAATTTTAGCGGAATTAATTATAGTTTAACCCACTTAAATACCAGTACGTTAATAAACAAAACGGCCGAACCTAATAAAAATTGGAAAATATGGCCAAAGGGTAAAATGTTTAGTGATATTACCCAAAAGACGATACTTATAATAGACAATACGTACAAAAAGGTAGTATAAATATTAGATTTTAATTTTGTGAATTTTCGGTTTTTTGCCGGATTGTAGGAGTTGAGTATTGAGAATTCCCCACCGTAGTTTTCTCTTTTAAAAAATTGTTTGTTAATAGTTTCCATAGTTATGTTTTTTTATTATTTACATAACCATAAGCATACCAAGAATTTATTTTTGCAACCTTTATTCAAGATTTAACCTAATCTTAAGACAGACTTTACAAATGTAAAGCTTTTGCTGGCTGATTTTAGAACCTCTTTGTGCTAACGAGTGAAGCATTTTTTAGTGATTGTTGTCAGTTTGCTCTTAGCTCTATAAAAATCCTGATTTTAATATTACTTTTGCAGCGTTATGGTTCCCGATTTTGGTCGGGATTAAAAGGGAATAAGGTGTAAATCCTAAACTGTCCCGCAGCTGTAAGCTCTATAAAGTTTTTCAATCTTATGGTCACTGTCCGCCATCTGGCAGATGGGAAGGCCGAAAAAACTTGGAGTAAGTCAGAAGACCTGCCAAACATTTATAATTCATAGCTTTCGGGGATTGAAGCTTTTGAGTGCGGACTTCAGACGTGTTGTTCCCATTTAAAATTCATTTCTGTTTGCTGTGGGCTAAAACTCACAACAAATGAAAAAAACAAAAATTTTGGTTGTTGCAGGCCTAGGGCTTGTTCAGCTTTCCCTCTCAAACGCAAATTTATTTGCACAAACAAAAGACAGTACTTATTTAAGCGAAGTTGTAGTAACCGCTTCCAGATCGCCCAAAAGAATTGGAGATATCGGGAAAATCGTTAAAGTAATTTCAGCAGAAGAAATTGCAAGGGCGCAAGGCAGAAGCTTGCCCGAGCTCCTCAATACAGTATCCGGATTAACAATTGGCGGTAGTGGAAGTAATCCCGGAAACGTACAGTCTGTATTTCTACGTGGTGCCAGCACACCAAATACTTTAATGTTAATAGACGGAATTGCAGTTAACGATGCTTCGGGCATTTCTGGCGAGTATAATCTTTCCGCTATTGATATTAGTCAAATAGAACGTATAGAGATTTTAAAAGGCGCAAGCTCAACTTTGTATGGTTCAGATGCAGTTGCAGGGGTAATCAATATTATTACAAAAAAAGGAGATGGCAAATTGACGGCAAACGCACTATTGTCTGCCGGTAGTTACGAAACCTATAAAGCATCTGTAGGGTTAAGCGGACAAATTGATAAAACAAAGATTGCTTTGAACTTATCAAACTTAGATTCCAGAGGAATTTCATCCGCCGAGCTGGCAAATGGAACAGACAAATTTGAAAAAGATGGATTTAAACAGCTGTCATTCGGTTTAAATTTATCACAATACATAACCGATAATTTTAGCATCAACGCAGGTTTGCAGGCAAACCAAAATAATGCGGATTTAGATGGCGGTGCTTTTAAAGACGATACCAATTACACCTACAACAAAACCGCAATTCTTGCCAGCGTTGGAGCTAAATTAAACCTCCGTAAAGGCGAGTTAAATGTGTTTTTCTCTCAAAATCAAGTTAAAAATGTATTTGATAACTATCCTTCTTTTACCAATAATAAAGGTGATATTTCAAATGTGGAAGGCGTTTTCTCTTATCAATTTAACAATGTAATCGGCTTAACATCTGGCGTAAATTATAAATTTACTAAAACCGATCAAAAATCTAGTTACCCACCGGACCTTATCGCTGATAACCACATCACAAGTGTTTATACTTCGCTTTTTTTTAAGGGTGGCAATATTTTCAGGATGGAACTTGGCGGACGTTACAACAACCACAGCCAATATGGCGATAACTTTACTTATACAGTTAACCCATCAATTTTAATCAATCAGCAATTGAAATATTATATCAATATTTCTTCTGCATATCGTGTTCCAAGTTTGTACCAGCTTTATTCTGCTTATGGAAATCTTGCTTTAACACCAGAAACTTCAAAAACTTATGAGACCGGATTTGAAGGTGATTTGTTTGAAAATAAACTTACTTATACCGTCTCTGGATTTATACGAAAAGGCAAAAACGTTATAGATTTTGGACAAATTTCACCAACGGCTTACGGCTATATCAATCAAAATACACAAAATGATAAAGGTGTAGAAGTGGAACTTGGATTTAAGCCAAACCACAAATTAAATATCAATGCTTGGTATGCGTTTGTTAAAGGAAAAGTTAAAACTAGCGACACTACCGAAGCAACCTTTAACCTTTTCAGACGTCCAAAAAACAGTGTAGGTGCTAATATAGGATACGCATTCACCGAAAAATTTTATGCAAGTTTAACCGGCAGGTGGAATGATAGTAGGATAGACCAATATTATGACGATACTAATTTTTCAACCGTCTCTGTTAACCTTAAAAAATACAGTACCGTAGATGCTTATTTGCAGTTTAAAGCCAATAAAAACCTAAGCCTTTTTGCCGATGTGAAGAATATCTTTGATACTGATTATAATGATTTTGTAGGGTATACCGCAAAAGGGATTAATTTTAATGCCGGATTAAGCTTTACATTTAGGTAAGAATTTGTAATTTTAACCACAGAAATTCAAACAAAACTATGTCCTTAAAAAACTTAAACACCAGAAACTGGGTGCTATTCTTAATAATTTTGGTGGCTGCCGCTACTCGTTTTATCCCCTTAATGGGCGATGCGAAATGGTTCAATTTTACACCGGTTGGTGCTATTGCATTATTTTCCGGTACTTATTTTAAAAACAGGTGGAAAGCTTACGCAGTTCCTTTACTGGTTTTATTGCTAAGCGATATTTTTATCAATCACAGCTATTCAGGCAAGTGGGAACTGTTTAACAGCGGTTTGATTTTAATTTATGTTTGTTTTGCCGCAATGGTGTTTATTGGCAGCTTAATTAAAAAGGTAAGCGTTGGCAATGTACTTTTAGCTTCTTTAGCAGGAGTTTTAATCCACTGGTTGGTAACGGATATTGAACCTTGGTTGGGCGGTACAATGTACAATAAAGATATAACGGGTTATTTCCAATCGTTAGTTGCTGCAATTCCTTTCGAGAAAAATCTTTTGTTAGGTAACCTGATTTTCGGTGCAGTCCTTTACGGAGGCTTTGAAATGGCTAAGTCTAGATTCAGCATTTTAAAAGCGAAACAAGTAGCTTAATTTTAATATAAAATTGTTTAAAAGGCGTCCCGAAATCTAAATTTCGGGACGCCTTTTTTATTTATTTAAATTAACCATTTAATGACATCCATTAAAAGGATAAAACTAAATTTGCCAACTAGCAAAATATTATGGTTCAATTTGAAAGATTTACGTTAGAAAACGGTTTAAAGGTTTTGGTGCATGAAGACCACACCACGCCAATGGCTGTTTTAAATATATTATATGATGTTGGCGCAAGGGACGAAAACCCCGAACAAACAGGTTTCGCCCACCTTTTTGAGCATTTAATGTTCGGTGGATCAGTAAATATTCCGTCTTACGATGAGCCTTTGCAACGCGTTGGCGGCGAGAACAATGCTTTCACCAGCAACGATATGACCAACTATTACATCACCCTGCCGGCAGTAAATCTAGAAACCGCTTTTTGGTTGGAGTCTGACAGAATGTTAAGTCTAGCTTTTTCAGAAAAAAGTTTAGAAGTGCAGCGAAACGTAGTTTGCGAAGAGTTTAAACAGCGCTACTTAAATCAACCTTATGGCGATGTTTGGCTAAAGCTTCGTCCGCTGGTTTACAAAGAGCAT
This sequence comes from Pelobium sp., assembly GCA_035496935.1. Lineage (GTDB taxonomy): Bacteria > Bacteroidota > Bacteroidia > Sphingobacteriales > Sphingobacteriaceae > Pseudopedobacter. The sequence continues at coordinate 54,044 of DATJED010000011.1, forward strand.
CCTTACAAATGGGCGACAATCGGTAAAGAACTTTCGCATATCGAGAATGCAAAGATGGAAGATGTTAAAGCATTTTTCAAAAAACATTATAATCCAAAAAATGCGATTATGGTAGTTGGCGGGGCGGTAAAGTTAGAAGATGTTAAAAAACTCGCCGAAAAATGGTTCGCACCGATTGACGGAGGTAAAAAATATGAACGCAATTTACCTACGGAGCCAGTTCAAACTCAAGAAATTAAAGAAACAGTAAAAGCTGATGTACCTGCCAACGCAATTTATAAAGTATTTAAAATGCCGGGTAGGATGGAAGAGGGTTACGCCGCTACCGATTTAATTTCGGATATCCTATCGCAAGGGAAGTCATCCAGATTGTACCAGAATTTGGTGCAACAAAACCCAGTTTTTAGCAATATCAACGCCTATAATTACGGAAGTATTGAGACAGGAATGTTTGTAATTGAGGGGCGTTTATTGCCTAACGTTGAGATAGATTATGCCGATGAATGCATTTGGAAAGAGCTTGATTCGCTAAAATCTGAGCCGGTTTATGAAGACGAACTTACCAAAGTAAAAAACAAGTACGAAGCTACCCGCGAGTTTGGCGAAATGAGCTTATTGGATAAAGCAATGAATTTGGCATTTTACGAACTTTACGGCGACGCAAACCTAATAAACACTGATATTCAGAATTACTTAAAAGTTTCTGCAGTAGATATCCAAACACAAGCAAACACTTTATTTAAAAGAGAAGCCTCCACAACTTTATATTATTTAGCGAACTAATTCAACAATAAAAGTCTTTTCACTTTTGACTTTCTACTTTTAACTTATAAGCATGTTAAACAGAGTACAACAACCCGAATTTAAACAAGTTGAGGAAATCAATTTCTTAAAAGCAAAAAAACATGAGTTAGCCAATAAAATCCCTGTTTTTGAAATTAATGGTGGCGAGCAGAATTTGGTTCGTATCGAGTTTATTTTTCAAAATCGTGGATGGGATTTACAGAAACCTCTGCTTCCAGGCGTCACCAATAGTATGCTTACAGAAGGTACTCATTCTCTTTCTTCCGCTCAAATTGCTTCCAAAATTGATTATTATGGAGCTTTTTTTCAGACCGAATACAACCATGATCAATCTTCTTTAACGCTATATTCGCTCAATAAATATTTGCCCCAAACGTTGCCGATTATAAAGGAGATGCTTACAGGCTCAATTTTTCCTGAGAAAGAACTACAGATCTTGTTGCGTAACCAAAAACAGAAGTTAAAAGTTGGTCTCGAGAAAAATTCAGTTCTGGCCAGAAGGGCTTTTACAGAGGTTTTGTTTGGCGATAGTTTATATGGTTACGCTACTCAACTTTCAGATTATGAACAGGTTGATCGGGCAGATTTGTTAGCTTATTACAAACAAATTTATCATCCTTCAAATTGTACCGTTGTGATGTCGGGAAAAATCGAGGATAAAACGTTAACCTTATTAGATGAGCTTTTTGGCAATTGGGAAAACACTTCAACGGTTCCGGCATTTAATATGGCATACCAAAGTGCTTCTGACAAATTGCGTTATATTGAAAAGCCTGAGGCCTTACAGTCCGCAATACGTATTGGCGTTCCCTTGGTAAACCGCACTCATCCAGATTTTATAGGTTTACAGATTTTAAATACCGCTTTGGGCGGATACTTTGGGAGCCGTTTAATGGCAAACATCCGCGAAGATAAAGGTTACACTTACGGTATCGGCTCCGGAATTGCGTCTCTGCAGCAAGCAGGTTATTTCTTTATTTCAACAGAAGTTGGTGTTGATGTTACTTCTGCCACGTTGGTAGAAATTGAGAAAGAAGTAGATCTTTTAAAATCGGAGTTAATTGCTGATGAAGAACTTGCGCTGATACAAAACTTTATGATGGGCAGTTTGCTCGGAAGTTTAGAAAATGCTTTTAGCCATGCCGATAAATTCAAAAACATTTATTTTTATGGTTTAGGATACGATTATTACGAGAAATACATCCAAACCGTGAAAAATATAACTCCAAAGGAGTTAAAAGACTTAGCGAATAAATATTGGGATTATGATGCCTTCTATAAAGTTGTAGTAGGTAAAATGTAGTAGCGTTATACTTACGAAGTTTTTAAAACTTCGTAAGTCTGTACGGGATTTCTGTAATCTCAATGAAATTTTCTGTATCGAAATACTCATTAAAAGATGTTTTCAGCTCATCACAAATTTTTAACAATAATAATTTCAAAAAAAAACTATCTTTGTGCGGCAAATAGAGTACCCTAATTTATTTGCTATGCAACTTGATCCACATAAATTTTTAGCCGACGGTTTAACTTATGACGATGTACTTTTAGTACCCGCTTATTCCGAGGTTCTCCCACGCGAAGTTGATACTTCCAGCTATTTCACAAAAAAAATTAAGCTAAATGTTCCCATTGTTTCGGCAGCAATGGATACAGTTACCGATTCTAATTTAGCCATTGCAATTGCACAGGCTGGAGGAATCGGCGTTTTACATAAAAACATGACCATCGCCGCTCAAGCGGATGAAGTTCGTAGGGTAAAACGTTCAGAAAGTGGGATGATCCAAGATCCGGTTACTTTGCCTAAAGATGCTTTAGTTGGCGATGCGTTCAAGATTATGCGTGAGTATAAAATTGGTGGTATCCCAGTTGTTTCGGAGGATAATATGTTGCTTGGCATTATCACCAACAGAGATTTAAGGTTCCAGAAAAACATGAACCACAAAATTTCTGAGGTAATGACCAAAGAAAACTTGATAACTGCTCCAGAAGGAACCACATTAACACAGGCCGAAATTATTTTGCAGGAACATAAAATTGAAAAGCTTCCGGTTGTAAGTAATGAAGGTAAATTGAGTGGCTTAATTACATTTAAAGATATTCAGAAATTTAAAAACTTTCCATTAGCATGTAAAGATGAGCATGGCAGGTTAAGAGTAGGAGCGGCAGTTGGGGTAACAAACGATACCATGGAACGTGTTGCCGCCTTAGTAAAAGCCGGAGTTGACGTTATTGCAATTGATACCGCTCACGGACATTCAAAAGGGGTAATCAATCAGCTTAAAGCGGTAAAGGCAGCATATCCAGATTTGCAGGTAATTGCAGGAAATGTAGCCACAGCTGCGGGAGCTAAAGCTTTGGCAGATGCTGGTGCCGATGGCGTAAAAGTTGGTATTGGTCCAGGTTCAATTTGTACCACCAGAATTATTGCTGGTGTTGGTGTTCCACAACTTTACGCAGTTTATGAAGCTGCAAAAGGATTAGCAGGAACTGGTGTTCCAGTAATTGCAGATGGCGGAATTAAGCACACTGGCGATATCGCTAAAGCAATTGCTGCCGGTGCAAGTTCAATAATGGCAGGTTCTTTATTTGCCGGAGTTGATGAATCACCAGGTGAAACCATTATCTACGAAGGACGGAAATTCAAATCGTACCGTGGAATGGGCTCTGTTGAGGCAATGGAGCAAGGTTCAAAAGACCGTTATTTTCAGGATGTTGAAGATGATATTAAAAAATTAGTTCCAGAAGGGATTGTTGGTAGAGTTGCTTATAAAGGGACATTGGCAGAAGTTATGCACCAGTACATCGGCGGATTAAAAGCAAGTATGGGTTACGTTGGTGCAAAAGATATTTCAACCTTGCAAAAAGCGCAATTTGTGCGTATTACGTCATCCGGCATCAGAGAATCTCACCCGCATGATATTACAATTACTAAAGAGGCTCCAAATTATAGCAGGTAGTTTTTAAGTTTTTTAATTGCGCTCGTTTGTAACGAGTGCTTATATTGGTTTAACGATTGTATCGTTTTAGTAAATGTTCGATAAAATCGAACAGCCATATTAAGCACTCGTTTGGAAACGAGCGCAAATTGAGGTTTAAATAGGGAACTGATGTACCCAAACAGAATTTTGATATCGGTAAGCTCATAAACACAACTTTTTTACGGACTATTTTTCTTACCAATCATTTCCTGTTCTTTCTCCATTAAATCTTCAATGCTTGTATTGCCCATTATGTTTAAAGAGGCATCTCTAACCTTTTGCATCATTTCTCTAACGCTGCAAGTAAGCTCATCTTTACATTCCTCGCAACGTTGGTAAAAATTTAAGCTTACGCAGGGCAATAAAGCAATCGGTCCATCTAAAATCCTGATGATTTCCGAAACTTTAATTGCCGAGGCGTTCTGCATTAAAAAATAGCCACCGCCAGAGCCCATTTTGCTACTTAAAATTTTCGCTCGCTTTAAATCGAGTAAAATAGATTCTAAAAATCTTTTTGGTAAACCTTCCTGTGTTGCGATTTCTGCAATTAGCATAGGCTTATTGTCTTTGCTTCTTGCTAATGCAATTAAGGCTTTAATGGCGTATTTTGTTCTTTTGGTGAGCAAATCGATAATTTTATCAAAAATAACATCTTTTTTTTATAAAATCATTTCAAATTTAATCCACTGTGATATAAGGAGTTATTGAATATATACTATATTTTCATAAGTATAATCTACTTAATCGGTAGATTTTATGTTTTATTTTAAAAATATCTCCGTATAATTGTCGACTAAATTAGTAGATTATTAAATGGAGCACAAAAATCAAATTCTTCATCAACCATTTCTGGTTCTCTATAACCGATGTTGTTGGTCATTAAATTCGCAAAACACGATCTAACACAAACAATATCAAATCTTAAGAATCAAAAATGAAACATATTTATTATACACTTTTTGTCATCCTCATATCCTTCAGCGCCAAAGCGCAGGGGAATAATTTTATCATCGTTTCAGGAACTATTATTAATCAGGATGACCAATTGCCTTTGCCGGGAGCAAGCATCACGATAAAAAATACGGTTAACGGTACCTCTACAGATGCCAACGGAAAATTCCATTTACGTACCAAGGCAGTCTATCCTTTTAATCTGGTAGTTTCAAGTTTGGGATTTAAATCTCAGGAGTTTGAAGTTAAAGGTCCAGGTTCCGATTTAAAAATAGCTTTACTTACGCAATCTCAACTAGGGCAGGAAGTGGTAGTTACTGCTTCACGTGTGGAAGAAAGCATCCTCAAATCGCCAGTAGCGATTGAAAAGTTGGATATCCGGGCAATCCGAGAATCACCAGCGCCGAGCTTTTACGATGCGCTTGAAAACGTGAAAGGCGTACAAATGACTACTTCAAGTTTAACTTTTAAGGTGCCTAACACCCGTGGGTTTAACATCCCAAACAATTTTCGGTTTGTGCAATTGGTGGACGGCGTGGACATGCAAGCTGCTACTTTAGGTGTGCCGTTGGGTAATGCCATTGGGCCAACAGAACTGGATATTGCCAGCGTAGAAATTACACCAGGGGCAGCGTCTGCTTTATACGGGATGAATGCCATTAACGGAATGGCCAACTTGTTAACAAAAAGTCCGTTTTATTACCAAGGGCTAAGCGTTTATCAAAAAACAGGTCTAAATCATGTCGGCGGCGGAACTGGCAGAGATTTAAGTAACCTTACCGAAACAGCGGTCAGATATGCCAAGGCTTATAACAATAAAGTGGCTTTTAAGTTAAATGTGGATTATTTAAGAGGAACGGACTGGTTGTCTAATACAACAACCAATCAAAATCCGAATAACTTAAATACTGCAAATCCTAGCTTTCCGGAATTAAATGCAGACGCTGACAACCCTGCCTACGATGCTTGGAACAAGTACGGCGACGATAATGGGAGTAACGGCGTTACCCTTAGCGGACTAACCATCCCCGGTAAAACCGGAAGCCAAAGTATTTTGGTACGAAGAACAGGTTATTGGGAAAAAGATGTAACCAAGCCAACGGTTGATAATTTAAAATTTGATGCAGCCTTACATTATCGTTTCAACGATAAGACAGAACTTTCTTACAGTTACCGTTATGGTAAATTAGATGGTCTTTTCCAGCGTGGCAACAAAATTCAGATGGATAATGTGACCGTTCAAAACCATAAGCTGGAATTAAAGGGAAACAATTATTTTGTTAAATCTTATGTTTCTGTAGAAAATACGGGCGATTCTTATAACATAAAGCCTTTGGTAGATAATTTAGATATCACCAGCGGAGGCACAAACGCCGTTTGGGGAGCCAAATATAAAGTCGCTTTGCAAAATGCCTTAAACGCAGGAACTCCTTTGGCAGAAGCTTTAAAAATTGGAAGAGTTGCCGCCGATGCAAGCAGGGTCGAACCCGGAACACCTGCATTTAATAACTTAAAAAACACCATTATTAAAATAAATAATTGGGATAACGGAGCCGTAATAGCAGGTGCGCCAGCAACAGGCGGAGCGTGGTTAAATCAGCACAGTAGAACTTACCATACCGATGCGCAGTGGAATTTATCAGATAAAGTAAAATATTTTGATCTGTTGATAGGTGCAGATGCTAGAATTTATGAGGTAATCCCGGATGGAAACAACTTTGTAGATTTCAGCAGACCTGTAGCGGAAAGAAACACACCATTAGCAGATGGTTCTTTTGGGGAAAACGTTTACTACAAGAAATTCGGGGGTTTTGCGCAAGTTACCAAAACCTTCTTTAAGGAAAAATTAAAGCTCTTTGGGTCTTTGAGGTTAGATTACAATCCCGAATTTCAAGCAAAACTAAACCCAAGATTAGCGGCAGTTTATACCGTAGCAGAACGTCATAACTTTAGGGTGTCTGTTCAAAACGGATATAGATTTCCGGCTTTGTTTGAAGCCATTTCTTTTGTTAACAACGGAAACGTAAGAAGGGTAGGCGGTTTATCGTACATTAACGAAGGCTTAAATTATCTGGATAATTCTTACACCTTAGCATCAAGCGATGTTTTTAACGCAGCATTGAATGCAGATGTAGCAAACGGTTTAACTCTGCAAGAAGCGGCATTAAAAAACAGAGATCTATTAAAAGTTACCAACCTTTCTGCCACCAGGCCAGAGCGTATCAACTCGTTGGAAGCGGGCTACAAAAGTGTATTGCTCGATAATAAATTAGTAATAGATGTAGATGCTTACTTAAATGAATACGATGGCTTTCTAGGCCAGGTTGAAGTTTCCGTTCCTTATACCACAGGATTTGGTCAGCAAGTTCAGGTAGGTTCAGATGAGGCAGTTTACGCTATGATCAGAGCAAATCGTGACAAACAGCAGACCCGTTACCGAGTTTATACCAATGCCAAGAATAAGTACAACAACTACGGTTCATCTTTAGGTTTAACTTATAATTTTTATCAAAAATATACGATTGCCGGTAACGTAAGCTATAATACGATTTCTGAAAATAAACAAAAAGACGTTTTTGTAACTGGTTTTAACACGCCAAACTGGACTACTAATTTATCTTTTGGAAACAGGGAAATTGTTAAGAACCTGGGATTTAATGTGGTTTGGAGATGGCAAGATGCTTTCTTATGGGAAAGTCCGTTAGTCAACGGCGAGGTTGAAGCGTTCAACACCTTTGACGCACAAATTACCTACAAAGTGCCTCAGGCAAAAGCAAACATCAAAGCCGGAGGCTCAAATATATTCAATACAAAATATGTACAGTATGCCGGCGGACCAACGCTTGGTGGTTTATACTACGTCGCCATTACATTTGACGGTTTACTAAATTAATTTCGAGATATTTTAATAAGAGTAAAGAAAGGGATTGCGCAAAAAAGCACCTGTGCGAAAAAAAGATTTTTGGTTCTTTTCATCTGAAAAGAATAAATAGAAGGAAAAAGATTAAACAAAAACAACGCAGGGTTCTCGAAAAGAGAAACCCTGCTTGAACAAAAACTAAAAAATCTGATAAAGATGATTTCACCAAAACAAAATATACCTGTTTCGCAAGAAAACCCACCTTACTCCGAACGAAAGTGGAAAAAAACTGCCACCATAAGTTTAGTGGTTTTTGGAGTTCTCATCATTGGTGCTTCGGTTCTCCAATATTATTCATTTGCCAAAATTGAGGCCTTTTTTGTGCATCATATTGACAGCGCTTTTCTGTTTATGTTAGCCGTAGGTTTTTTTGCACAATTAGTTGATGGCGCTTTAGGAATGGGTTATGGTGTTATCTCAACTACATTGTTGCTTTCCGGAGGTTTAAATCCTGCGGTAATTTCGGGCAGTATCCACACTGCCGAAATGTTTTCGAGCGGAGCTTCGGGTTTTAGCCATTATAAATTCGGGAACGTAAATAAGAAGCTATTTAAAACACTGTTAATTCCTGGTGTTTTAGGCGCAATAGCCGGTGCTGTTTTGTTAGGTTATGCTGGCGATAGTTATGCGGACTACATTAAACCCATTATTTCGGCTTATACTTTTGTTTTAGGTGTCCGTATTTTATCTCATGCTTTTAAAAAAGAAGTAAAGCCAAAGAAAATAAAACGGGCTGGCTGGCTTGCGGGTTTCGGTGGTTTTTTGGATTCTTTTGGTGGTGGCGGCTGGGGCCCAATTGTTACCAGCACTTTAATAGCGAAAGGAAAAACACCTAAATACGTCATCGGTTCGGTAAGTTTAACGGAGTTTTTTGTTACCATGGCAAGTGCGCTTACTTTTTTTATCATATTAGGTGTAAGTCATTTAGGCGCTATTTTTGGGTTGATTGCTGGCGGTTTGTTGGCAGCGCCAATTGCAGCGAGACTAACAGGGAAACTGCCTGTAAAAAAGATGTTTATAGGTGTAGGGATAGTGGTTTTAATTTCGAGTATAAGAATTTTATGGCATTCACTCCATCAATTTTTATAGAAAATTGATTAAATAGCGTTTACTGATGTTTTTTCATCAACTAAAATCATAAATTTATATCGATACAAATCCAAATAAGACATGAAACCTATTTATTTAAGTGATGCCGGACCAAAAGTTTCTCCTGCTGTTTACGGCTTTTACCGTTGGAACGATTTAGAAACTGATCTTCCGCAAAAGATGGAAGAAATTTTTAACCTATGTCTGGATTTAGGGATCAATACCTTTGACCACGCTGATATTTACGGAAATTACAGATGTGAGGAGGAATTTGGCAAGATGTTGCAAAAAAGTGCGGTAAAGCGTGAAGATATTGTTTTGTTCACTAAATGCGGTTTATGCGAGCCTCATCCGTCAAGACCTAATATCAAAACCAGATATTTAGATTCTTCTGCACAACATATCAACGCAAGTTTGCATCAATCATTAAAAAACCTAAAAACAGATTATGTTGATGTTTTTTTGCTGAACAATTTAGATCCAACTGCAGATTTAGAAGAAACCGCCGCCGAGCTTTTTAAGCTAAAACAAGAAGGGAAGATTAAAACCGTCGGTTTAAGCAATTTCAACGTTTTTCAGCACCAGCTGTTGTCATCGTACCTTAAAATGCCAATTGTTACCAATCATGTAGAGCTTAATTTATTAAATACCAGTGCTTTAGAAAACGGACAGATAGATTACATGAAACAAAAATACATGCGTCCGTTTGCGCTTGCGCCTTTAGCCGAAGGAAGAATCGCTGTCGGAATGGATTTATCTGAAGTGGTGATGAGGGAAAAGTTAGATGTTTTGGCAGAAAAATACAATACTACCTTAGAGTCTATTGCAGTTGCTTGGTTGCTTAAACTTGGCGCTTTGCCGTTAATTGGAACACGAAACGAAAACAGAATTAGAAACATAGTTGCTGCTTTTGATATCGAACTTGACAGACAGGATTGGCATAACCTTTATAACAGCACCCGTATTTTTAAATAGCTGGAAGTGATAAAATCTATTTGCGTTTATTGCGGTGCTAATTTTAATGGCGACGAAGATTTAAAAGTCGTTGTTGAGGAGTTGGCTTTACTCATGGTAAAAAACAATATCAAATTGGTTTTTGGCGGAGGAAGTGTGGGCGTAATGGGCTTAATTGCCGATGCAGTTTTAAAGAACGGAGGTGAAGCTATCGGTGTTATTCCGGCTTTTTTGATGGATAAAGAAGTCGGTCACAAAGGCTTAACGGAAATGATTGTCACAGAAAATATGCATCAGCGTAAGCAAAAAATGGCCGATATTGCTGATGCTTTTCTAATTCTTCCGGGCGGTTTTGGAACGCTGGAAGAATTTTTTGAGGTTTTAACTTGGCTTCAGTTGGGTCTGCATCAAAAGGCAATTGGCGTTTTAAATTTTAACGGCTTTTACGATTTTTTGTTCAAACAAATGGACGTAATGGTAGAACAGAGCTTTCTGAAACCTATAAACAGAGATTTAGTCATCAACGAATCGTCGCCAGAAAAGATTATCGATGCTATGAGTAAATTCTCCGCAAAACCGGATGATGTCTGGTTCAAAGAACGAAATTTAAGTTAGTTTTAATTTAACGGTAGAATTTTTATGCTTAAAATAATTCTTGGCAAAGGAATTGAATAGCTTGTTTAAAATGTAAATCATTTAAACAGTAATATGAAAAAAGCTAAATACTTTCCCATCTTAATTTTCTCTTTATTTTTTGCCAATAAACTGTTTTCCCAAACAGAATCTCCATACGAAACAAGTTTTAAATATGATGGACCAGCTGTTGCAGCAGGTTTAGGTTTAAGCTATCTCGGCTTAACACTTGTTAAAAACAAAAGTGAACTCACTGCTGCTGAGGTGTTAAATAAATCAAAAGAAGACGTTTTTTTTATGGACAGGTTTTCCGCAGGTTACTATTCTGAAAAAGCAGATAAAGACAGCTACATTCCGTTTTACGGCTCATTTGCAGTAGCGCCAATTGTAGCGTTAATTGATAAAAACCAAAGGTCTCATTACGGACAAATTTCTGTAATGTTCATTGAAACAATGTCTGCCGCAGCGGCTTCATTTACAATAGCTGCCGGTTTGGTAGAACGTAGTCGCCCCTTGGTTTATAACACTTCAATTCCGGTTGAGGAAAGGCAAGATAAAGATGAACAACGATCTTTCTTTGCCGGACACACCGCCGCAACCGCCGCCGCAACTTTTTTCGTGGCTAAAGTTTTCAGTGATTTTAATCCAGATTCAAAACTTAAACCCTACGTATGGACAGCCGCCGCAATTATTCCTGCATCTGTAGGTTATATGAGGTTAAAAGCTGGTAAGCACTTTTTAAGCGATAACTTATTAGGTTACGGGATTGGCGCCGCCTGTGGAATTTTGATACCCCAATTACATAAGAAAACAAATACATCTAACCTTTCCGTTGCTCCGGTAATGGGTTTCAACTATCAAGGGATGGGTTTAAAGTATAAGTTTAAAAACTAGTTTTTTGCGGCATCAGGATTCACTATTTTCTACTCACCATTCACTCTTTTCGCTGTTTTCCATTTTATCGCTATCTTTCGGTAATGATACAGTTGAACGCAATAATAGAGCAGTTTGATAAAAAAGGAGAAAAAACTGGGTGGACCTATCTCGATATTCCGCAAGCTATTGCAAATGAACTGAAACCTGATTGCAAAGTTAGTTTTAGGGTAAAAGGTCTTGTTGATCAAGTTAATTTTTCAGGAATTGCATTGGCGCCAATGGGCGAAGGCAATTTTATTTTACCGTTAAAAAAGGAATTACAGAAAAGAATCGGTAAACGAAAAGGAGCAACGGTTGTTCTACAGATAACTGAAGACAAAGATTTTAAAATTGAAATGCCAGACGATTTAAAACAATGTTTGGAAGATGCTGAAGGTACTTTAACGCAATTTTATACGCTACCAAAATCGCATCAAAATTATTATTTCAATTGGATTAATTCGGCGAAAACTGATGTCACTCGGGTAAAACGGATAACCCAAACTATCGAAGCAATGGAAATGAAGATGAACTACGGAGAGATGATTCGGTACAACAAATCAAAAAAATAATGGAGTGGTTTCCCGTAGCTATTTCTTCTTTAAGCAGCGCCGATGTACAGTTAATTGTGATAAAAGGTAAAAAGCTGATTTTGGTTAAAGAAGAGGGCAGATTTTATGTTTTTACAAATAAATGCCCGCATGCCGGAGCCGATTTAAGCGCCGGTTGGTGCCAAAAAGGTTTTCTGGTTTGCCCAGTTCATCGCTATAGCTATAATTTGGAGAATGGGAGAGGAGCAAAGGGCCAGGGAGATTATCTGAAGAATTATCCAACAAAAGTCGAAGGAAATACGCTTTTTATTGGTTTAAAAAAACCGTGGTTTAAATTTTGGTAAATCTGCTTTTACAAGCTGTTAACTTGCCCAGTATGGGCTACCGATTTGTAACAAATCAATAAAAGATAAAAAAGTCTTTTATTGTTGAATTGTGTGATTTATATTTGCATCATCAAATGGGAATTTTTTCAAAAACTTGCGAATACGCTATCCGATCTGTTTTCTTTATCGCCCACCGTACAGAGAAAGGAACAAGAGTTAGTATAAAAGAGATTGCTACGGGTATAAGCTCTCCCGAACATTTTTTAGCCAAAATTTTGCAGGATTTAAGTAAAAAGGGGATTGTGAAATCTGCAAAGGGACCCAACGGCGGTTTTTATATGGATGAAAGTACATTACAGAGGCCTTTGGTAGATGTTGTAGAAGCAATTGATGGAAACGGACTTTTTGTTGGTTGCGGTTTAGGTTTAATTTCCTGTTCAGAAAGCAAACCGTGTCCTTTGCACAACGAGTTTAAAGTGATCAGAGAAAATATCCACCACATGTTGGTCAGTACAACTATCAAAGAGTTTAACGGAGACTTAAATCTGGGAATTACTATTTTGAAGAAATAGTTTTTTTAATTCTAATAAAAGATAAAAAGGTATTAATATCAATTAAATGAATATTTTTAACATAACAAATTTGGAAATGGCAACTCCCTGTCATATTTATTCCGGAAAATTTTCTGCATTCATTTTAACCTTAAACATGCAGAATTACCATGTAATTATAAATATTTTATTATGCTTAGTCATCGTAATTATGCTTATTTTGCTTTTGACGATGACCAGAAGTATGCGTAGTTTAAAAGAATCCGCGCTACATGACAAGGAAAATGGTAAGGTTTGGATCAACCGAAAATTATATGATTTTGATGCCGAACAGTTAAAAATTTTATTAAAAAAAATCAATAAAGCAAACAAAAATGATAAACAGGTTGAAAACAAAGATTAGTAAGACATTAAGTTGTGCGCTAATTTTTATTTTGCTATCAAGTATTTGCGCATTTGGGCAAACAACGCAAAGCACAAAAGATATAATTACAAACCCGGGGGTATTAATCACAATAGTGTTGATACTAATTCCACTATTGATAGCGGTTTATTTGGCCACCGCTAAAGTGAGGAACCTGGTAAAAAAAGTAAAAATTCAAGATGTTGATAAGCAAAAGACAGCGATTTTAGAGTCGCTAAGCGAAGAAGAAATCCAAACCTTATCACAATCTTTAGAGAAAAGAAAAGCGGCAGTTGAGTTTAAATTAACAAATACAGAGCTTGCTGGTGATTTGCCTGCCGATGATACCAAAGGAATGATTCATCATGTGAACGAGGTAAATGTCCCTCGGTTTATTCCTGATAAAAAGCGCTCTGTTAAAAGGCCTCAGGTAAATCCCCTGCTTGCAAAATTGGTAATATGGCATCTAGGAGCGGCAACTTTATGGTTGGTTTTAGGTACTTCAATAGGAGAGTACCTCGGAATTAAATTTGTTTCGCCCGATGTTGACCATATCAGCTGGTTAAGTTTTGGTAGGTTGAGACCCGTACACACTAATATGGTGTTTTGGGGCTGGAGTTCTTTGGCCATGATTGGTTTAGGTTATTATGTTGTTTACACAGTTAGCAATACCGTAGTAAAATCGTTAAAAAGTGCATGGGTAGCATTTTGGTTAGTTAACGCATCGGTAATTTTTGGTTCCTTGTCCTTAATGGCCGGGATTAATAATGGCGGTGGCGAATACCGTGAGTATATATGGCCAATTATGTTGCTTTTCGCAATAGCTATAGTTATTACTTTAGTAAATTATTTGAGTATCATCGCCAAAAGGGCAACAAAAGAAATCTATGTTTCAAATTGGTACATCGTAGCCGCTGTAATTTTTACCATCATTATTACATTGGTAGCTTATTTGCCTTTTTGGCAAAATGGTTTAGGCGAAACCATTGCGCAAGGCTATTACATGCACCAAGGCGTTGGAATGTGGTTTATGCTTTTTACCTTGGGTTTGGTTTACTATTTTTTACCGCAACAGCTTAATACCCCAATTTATTCGTACAGTTTGGGGATATTAGCCTTTTGGTCGCAGATTTTATTTTATACTGTAATTGGTACGCACCATTTTATTTTTAGCGCTATCCCCTGGTGGTTACAAACTACCGCAATTATAGGTAGCGTCGGAATGCTCATCCCGGTAGCGGCAGGCACAACAAATTTTTTGATGACCATGCGAGGGAATTTCCACAAAGTTGGCTCAAGTTATACCTTGCCTTTTTATTTGGTTGCAATTATTTTCTATTTCACTGGCTCATTTCAAGGAACCGCCGAAGCATTCAGATCGGCGAATTTATACTGGCATTTTACAGATTTTACGGTAGCGCACTCTCACCTTACCATGTACGGTATCATTGCGTTTTTCCTTTGGGCATTTGTTTATACGCTTGTGCCTCGGTTAACAGGAAAGGAACCGACACATGCTTTGGTAGGAGCACATTTTTGGATGGCTTTAATTGGGATGCTATTTTATACAGTTCCATTAATGATAGGAAGTACCTTACGTGGCGTTGAATGGATGGAAGGAAAACCATTTATTGATACTGTGGCCAATATGGCTCCGTACTGGGTTTGGCGAGCAATTGGGGGTTCTTTAATGTGGGCATCGCATCTAATTTTCGCTTATAATTTATATACAATGGTTAAAAAAAGTGAGGATACTGATATCCAAACAGCACTTTTTAATCAATTAAAGAAAGAAGACAATACAAAAATTTAAGATGGAAATATATAATAATCATAAACGCTTATATATTGCTGCTGCAGTAATGTTTCTTGCACTAACGTTATATGCTGCATTAATTCCGGCGTATAGAGCGCAAGAAGATAACGCTCCGTTGCCAAAAAGCAAGCCTTTAACAGAGCAAGAAACTTTGGGTAAAGCTGTATTTGTAAAAGAAGGTTGTATTGCTTGCCATACGCAACAAGTACGTAATGTAGATATGGATAAAGTTTGGGGAGAGCGTCCGAGTGTGGCGGCAGATTATGCTAGAAATACAAGAACTGATGTCTGGCGTAATACTGCAAACTTGCTCGGTTCCGAACGCACTGGTCCCGATTTAACAAATATTGGAAATCGCCAACCAAGTAAAGAATGGAATTTGATACACCTTTACAATCCGCGTTCGGTAGTCGGACAGTCTATTATGCCAGCTTATCCTTGGTTGTTTGAGGTGAAGGATGTGGCTGCAGTTGCCGATGTAACCGTTCAAGTTCCAGAGGAATATAGGAAAAATATTAAAGGAGATATTGTTGCAACAGAAGACGCTCTTAATTTGGTGGCTTATTTGCAGTCATTGAAGCAAGTAAGTTTGCCTGATGGCAAGCCGATTCCTAAGTTTCTTTATCCAAAACAAGCAACACCTGATTTGGTGGGCATGTCAAGCAAAGACGAACCTGCGCTTGATGGTGCAAGTTTATACGCAGCAAATTGCCAAAGTTGCCACCAAGCAAATGGCGAAGGTTTGCCGGGTGCTTTTCCACCACTTAAAGGAAGCAGTATTGTTTTAGATCCGGATCCTAAAACCATGATTACGATAATTATGAAAGGTTATAATGGAAGGGCAAGAGAAGGCTTTGCAGAAATGCCTCCAATTGGCACAAACAACAACTTAAAGCCCGAAGAAATTGCTGCAATTGTAAGCCATGAGCGTACCAGCTGGGGAAATAATGCTAAAAAGGTTACCGTTGATGAAGTAAAAGCCATTTTAGAACAAATTGGAAAGTAATGAAAAGGATTAAAATATATAAGCGCTGTTTATTAACTATTTTGTTGCTAACAGTAGCCAACGTAGCAACATTTGCTTGCGAAGCGTGTAACCAAAACCAGCCAAAAATCTTAAGAAATATTACTCATGGAGGCGGTCCGGAAAGCATTTGGGATTATTTTGTGGTAATAACAATGGTGTTTATCACCATTTATACTTTGTATGCTACAATCCGTTGTTTTATACGCCCCAAAGAAACTAAATATAACCGCATTAAAAATGAAATTTTAACACCACAATAATGAAAAGTAAAAGCGAGGTAACTTTATTTATTGACGATGAAATACAACCAATTGGTGTTTTTCCAACACCTGTTTCTTTTGATTTGGATACCACAAAATTAACAGATGGGCAACATACGCTTAAAATCGTAAGCAAAGACCATAAAGGTAAGGAGGGGATAAAAAAAATACCATTTACCGTTAGAAACGGACCGGCAATCGCAATTGAAGGTTTAAAAAAGGATGAGGTTGTAGATGGCGTAGTACCATTAATGATAAATTCTTATGGAAAAGGCGACCAAACATCTTTTGTGTTGCATGGCAGCGAAACTCCGCGTAGTATACCAATTTGGATCATTATCCTAGTAATTCTTTTTATTGGGTGGGCGGTATTTTTCCATATAACGTCAGATACAATAGCGTTATTTTAAAAATATCATAAATTGTAACATGAAAGATATTGAAGGTTTAGAGGATATAAAAGTCTTTGTAGACGATTTCTATCAAAAAGTTAGGGAAGACGATTTTATAGGACCAATTTTTATGAAGGCTATTGCAGACTGGACCCCGCATCTCGAAAAAATGTATGCTTTTTGGAATGCTGCGTTATTTGGAGTTCCGGGTTTTAAAGGAAATCCATTCGCAAAACATGCTCCGCTAGGTATTATTCCTGCACATTTTGATAGATGGATAGTACTTTTTAATGAAACCATTGATCATAATTTTGAGGGAGTTATGGCTGATGACGCTAAAAACAGAGCACAGTTAATGGCGGTAATGTTTATGAAAAGATTGGCAACTTTAGGGGGCGATAACTCAAAGGTGGTTTATTAATGATAGGTAGCTCGAACGATAAGGGAGATATTTCTACAATTGCCGATATTGAAAAACTGGTATATACTTTTTATGATAAAGTAAGGGCAAACGAGAATCTTTTTGCTGTTTTTGATCCGATTATCAAAGATAATTGGCCTGCACATTTAGCAAAAATGGTAAAATTTTGGTCAACGCTTTTACTTTATACCCGCGAGTATAAAGATGACCCCTTAACTACTCACATGCCTTTGCCCTTAACTGCACAACATTTTGAAACCTGGCTTTCGCTCTTTCATCAAACTTTAAACGAATTATTTGAGGGCGAAATAGCTGAAAATGCAAAAAAAAGAGCGTTTAGCATAGCGAGAATTATGAAAGCGGTCAAAAATATTGAACCCAAATAGTCGTAATACTGTTGCAAAACTTAATTCTTTTCTGAACCGATAATTTAACGCTACGTTCGATACGAAAAACAAATTTGAACATTGAATAACATACATTTTGAAATATCATACGGTGGCGAAACCCATCAAATAGTCACTCGCCAAAACGAATATGTGAATTTGATGATGCTGATTTATGATCAGTTTGCAGATGAGGAGTTTGGCGAATGTAGGGGAATGGGCAAATGCGGAACCTGTATGGTAGAACTATTAAATGATAGCCAAGAATTAGTCGGTTTTGATAGAAACGAAGCGACAACGCTCGCGAAAATGAACGTAAGCCAACAAAATATCAGATTATCCTGCCAATTAATGATTGATGAAAAATTGAATGGCTTGCGGATAAGAGTTTTGTAATATGTTAAGGCGAATTTAACGACCTAAAAGGTCAATTGATGGTATCATCTTTGAGCTTAAACAGATAAATCTTCACTTCAAACTTATGAAAAAAATAGTTTCTTATTTGTTTTTCGCTGTGCTAAGTTTATCCGCATTTGCACAAAAAGATACCTTATCCATTACCTTGGAAAACGTTGCTTACGCTTACCCCATTCATTATTTACCAATAAACCTTGAAAACCAGGATTTAAGGATGGCTTACATGGATGTACTTCCATCAACTAAAGCGAATGGTAAAAGTGTCATTTTATTTCACGGAAAAAACTTTGGTGGTTATTATTGGACGGATGTTATCAGGGGTTTGTCTGCTCAAGGTTACAGGGTAATTGTGCCCGACCAGATAGGCTTTGGCAAATCAAGCAAACCATTTATCCACTACAGTTTTCATGAGATGGCCAGGCAAAACAAGATGCTTTTAGATACTTTGGGAGTTAAAAAAGTGAGCGTTTTAGGACATTCGATGGGAGGGATGCTCGCCACGAGATTTGCATTAATGTATCCCGAAATAACAAGACAGCTGATTTTAGAAGATGCAATTGGTTTGGAAGATTACCGAACATTTGTGCCGTATAAAAATGCCGAAGAGCAGTATAAAGTGGAGCTCAAAAAAACATCACAGAGTATCAAATCTTATTATCAAAGTTCGTACTTTCCGGAATGGAAACCGGCATATGATTATTTGGTTGATATTGCCGCCGGAGTGATTCCAAGTGCAGATTATCCGCGTTGGGCAATGGTTTCTGCATTAACATCCGTAATGATTTACGAACAACCGGTTGTATACGAGTTTAAGGAATTAAGCGTTCCTACGACCGTAATAGTTGGCACAAAAGATCATACAATTGTAGGAAAAGGGCTGTTAAGCAAAGCCGAACAGGATAAACATGGTATTTATAAAGAATTAGGCAAAGCTACCGCAGATAAAATCCCAAATGCAAAACTTGTAGAATTTAAGGGCGTTGGACATATTCCGCACATCCAGGTTTATGACGATTTTATGAAGGAATTGATAAAAACGTTGGCTAATCCGTAAAAGAGCTAATAAAGCTGAGAGTTTTAGTTAATAAAAAAAGGCTAATGTTTTAAAACATTAGCCTTTACTATAAAGTTTAAAATCAACCTAAACATCAATCTTAGCGTATTTCGCATTCCTCTCGATAAAATCTCTACGTGGAGCAACTTCATCGCCCATTAGCATCGAGAAAATATGATCAGATTCCACAGCATTATCAATAGTTACTTGTTTTAAAGTTCTGGTTGCTGGGTTTAAGGTAGTTTCCCATAATTGCTCAGCGTTCATCTCTCCTAAACCTTTGTAACGTTGAATGTGTACACTTTCCTCTTTACCTGCGCCTTTTAAACGCTGAACGGCGGCATCGCGTTGAACATCGGTCCAGCAGTATTCAAATTCTTTACCCTTTTTAACTTGATACAAAGGTGGCGCAGCAATATAAACGTTCCCAAATTCTATCAAGTCTTTCATATAACGGAAAAAGAAAGTTAAAATAAGCGTAGTAATGTGCGAACCGTCAATATCAGCATCCGTCATGATGATGATTTTGTGGTATCTCAATTTTTCCAGATTTAACTGTTTGTCATCTTCCGCAGTGCCAATACTCACCCCTAAAGCGGTGAAGATGTTTTTGATCTCATCGTTTTCGTAAATTTTGTGTTCCATGGCCTTTTCCACATTCAAAATTTTACCTTTTAACGGTAAAATAGCTTGAAAATCACGGTCGCGACCTTGTTTGGCAGTTCCACCTGCGGAGTCACCCTCTACTAAGTACAACTCGCAAACATGAGGATCTTTATTGGCACAATCGGCAAGCTTTCCGGGTAAGCCAGAACCGCCCATCACGTTTTTACGCTGTACCATTTCCCTGGCCTTGCGGGCAGCGGCTCTGGCGGTAGCGGCCAAAATAACTTTGTTTACAATTAATTTGGCTTCTTTAGGGTTTTCTTCTAGATAATTTCCTAAAGCTTCACCAACCGCGATATCAACAGCACCGGTAACCTCGTTGTTCCCTAATTTAGTTTTGGTTTGCCCTTCAAATTGCGGTTCCTGTACTTTTACAGATACTACGGCGGTTAGGCCTTCTCTAAAATCGTCACCTGTAATTTCTATTTTCAGGTTTTTCAATAAACCCGATTTATCTGCGTAAGATTTTAAAGTTCGGGTTAAACCTCTTCTAAAACCCGCAATGTGCGTACCTCCTTCGTGGGTATTAATGTTGTTTACATAAGAATGCACATTTTCGCTGTAGGAGTTGTTGTAGGTGAAAGCAAGCTCAACCGGGATACCGTTTTTTTCGCCCTCAATATAAATAGCCTCCGGAATTAACGGCGTACGAGTATCGTCTAGGTACTTTACAAATTCCTTTAAACCGCCCTCGCTGTAGAAATGTTCTGATAAAAAAGAACCATCATCCATTACTTCACGCTCATCTGTCAAAGTGAGGCTGATGCCTTTATTTAAGAAAGCGAGCTCTCTTAATCTACTAGCTAAGGTGTCAAACTTGTACTCAGTGGTTTGGGTAAAAATAGATTCATCAGGTTTAAAAGTGACAATTGTACCTGACTCGCCGTTGGTAGCACCAATTTCTTTAACCGGGTATTGCGGTATACCACAAGAGTACTCTTGCATATATATTTTACCGTCTCTGCTATGTACCTCTGCGCTTAGGTGTACAGAAAGTGCGTTAACGCAACTTACACCCACACCGTGTAAACCTCCGGAAACTTTGTAGGTGTCTTTATCAAATTTACCACCTGCGTGTAAAACAGTCATTACTACTTCTAATGCCGACCGTTTTTCTTTAGTGTGCATACCTGTTGGTATACCACGTCCGTTATCTTTAACCCTTATGGAATTGTCTTTTAATATGGTTACAAAAATATCTGTACAGTAACCGGCTAAAGCCTCATCGATAGAGTTATCTACAACTTCATAGACTAGATGATGCAAACCTTTTACGCCTGTATCACCAATATACATCGCCGGACGTTTACGAACGGCTTCTAAACCTTCTAAAACCTGAATATTATCGGCCGAATAATTTGATTTGTCTTCCTTTTCTTCGCTCATTATTTATTTAAATCAATACCCGTAAAAATACATTTTATGCTTGGTAATCCGAAACGCTGTGGATAATTAATACGATGGTGGAAATTGTATGATTTTAGAGGCTGTACTAACAACAAGATTGGTTTTTGTAAGGAGGGTACAATAAACCTAAAGTTGTTGCTAGGACAACAATTTTTGAGTATTGGATTCCTCGAAATGGGCAAGGTTTGTATGCGTTCAGAAAACTTGTCGTTTCTCAAAACACGTCTCTAATCTATTTTGAATAGGCTTTACGATGGATCACGAGTTGTGGAGTTGTATTTGTATTCTTTTCTTCGAGACTAAGTGAATTTCTCTCCGGTTTTTATGAAGCTATTTGTTTAAAAAAACTGAACGTAACCCAAACCGCATAACTACGTATAAAATTACTCGTGGTATGTAAAAGTGGGATTTTGCAAGAGCCTAAAATGATTTTAATATGAAAAAGAACTTTTACCTGATACTTTTAACCTTGAGCATTTTTGTAACTGCATGTACAGAGCAGCTGCCGGGCGTTTCGCCTTACTCGCCAGAAAAGGA
Organism: Pelobium sp.; assembly: GCA_035496935.1. Taxonomy (GTDB): domain Bacteria; phylum Bacteroidota; class Bacteroidia; order Sphingobacteriales; family Sphingobacteriaceae; genus Pseudopedobacter. Next base: position 75,505 of record DATJED010000011.1, read on the forward strand.
GTTGATAGAGTTTGGCTTCTTAAAGGCTAATAATCCAACTTTGGATAAAGATTATATATCAACTTTCGATGGGCAGACCATCAGTATAGAAGTCCCTAAAGGAATTGATATAAAAGCCTTGATTCCAACTTTCAAGGTTTCAGATAAAGCAACTTTAATGGTTGGCAACACGCCGGTTGAAAGCGATAAAACTCCGGTTGATTTTTCGCAAAATCTTTCGATCTCTGTTGTTGCCCAAAATAAATCGGCAGCTAAATATTTCCCATCGGTTTTATTGGTAGGTGTAACACAAGATTTTCAGGCAAATAGCAAAACATCTTATAATAATTACATCAAAAATAATTTATATATCGATTTTTCAACAGCCATTTCGCAAACTTCATTCAATGTTAAATATTATGAGGATGCCTATAACGGAAGAGCTTACGGCGATTTTGATAAGGATGGCGATTTAGATATTGTTGCGGGGGCAAGCAATACTTACGGAACCGCGTCTGTTGATTTGGAATATTACAGAAACGATATATTCGAATTTAAAAAGGACCAAAGTGTATTTAGCGATGGTGCTCCAAAAATGTTAAATGCAAGAAAAGCAATAGTAGCTGATTTAGATAAAAATGGCTGGTTAGATATTGTGTTTGTAGGTTCAGGCTTTGATAAAAGCCCGTACGAAGGCGAAACTGCTAAAATTTTGATGAATTTTAACGGCAAATTCACTGTAAAAACATTAAGCATTGGAAAAGGGTATTTTGCATCTGCAACTGCCGGAGATATTGATAACGACGGTGATGTTGATTTGTTTGTAACCGACAATAAAACAATTAGCAAGTTTTTGATTAACGATGGTGTAGGTAATTTCAAAGAAGATCTGGCAATTTATCCGAGTGTCCTTTGGGGAAAACCGTATTTTGCATCAGAAATTTATGATATTAATAACGATGGTTATCTGGATTTGGTAACCGGCGGTCACGAGCATAATGGCGCAAATACAATTATCCTTTTAGGAAACGCCAGCGGAAACTTTATGACATCGAGAATGGTTACTGTTCCGGCTGTTTCGAGCTACGGAGTTGTTGTTGATATTGATTTTATTGATTATGACAAAGACGGAAGTACCGATGTTTTAATTACAAGAACCGGTGATGGCAAACTGGAACAGGGTTATTACAAAGGGTATTATTTGCAACTGTTGAAAAACGTGGGTTCTAAATTTGAAGACGTTACAAAAACAGCACTAAAAGATAACGCCAGCTCAACGGCAAAATGGATTAATTTAATTAGAGTGCAGGACGTGGATAATGATGGAGATTTGGATATTACCACTGATGATAAACTGTACGGCTTATCGTGGATAAACGATGGCGGTACGCTTTCAAAAAAATAAGGATGATGTAAATTGTTTGGGAAACAGGATGTTTAGGCATCCTGTTTTTTTGTTTTAGGGCAATTTATTTGTTTATTTATAACATGGCAAATTCGGCAGTAGATTTAGGAGAAAACATCAGTTTTGGGAATTTAGAACTGTTAGCGAAACAGGTTGTAGAGGGTTTTATAACCGGCCTGCACAAAAGTCCGTTCCATGGTTTTTCAGTTGAGTTTGCCGAACATCGCTTATATAACAAGGGAAATTCGGTAAAAAATATTGATTGGAAGTTGTTTGCCCGTACCGATAAGCTGTTTGTTAAGCGTTTTGAAGAAGAAACCAACTTGCGCTGTCATTTGCTTATTGATCAATCATCGTCCATGTTTTACCCGGAAAGTGGAATTAATAAGTTTGCCTTTAGCGCTTTGGCAAGTGCCGCGATCATTAATTTATTGAAAAAACAGCGGGATGCCTTTGGTTTAACGCTTTTTGATGAAGAAATAGATTTCCACGCTCAAGCGAAATCAACCACAAGCCATCAGCAATTTTTGTTGAACGAGCTATCAAAAAGGATAACCAAAAAGCCCGAAAACTCAAAAACAAACCTAATTGCAAATTTGCATACCATTGCCGATAAAATACCGAAACGCTCTTTCGTGATTTTGTTTACCGATATGTTTTCTACCGAAGCTGATGACAACTACTTGGATGAAGTTTTTGTGGCGCTACAGCATTTAAAATATGCTAAAAATGAAATCATCATTTTTAATGTAAACGAGCAAAAGCATGAACTGGAATTTGATTTTGAGAACAGGCCGTATCATTTTATCGATGTAGAAAGCGGTGAAGACTTAAAGCTTAATCCAACTCAATTTAAAGCAACATACCTCCAAAAAATAAAAGATTTCAAGGAAAAACTGGCCCTAAAATGCGGACAGTTCCAGATTAATCTAGTTGATGCACCAATAGAACAAGGCTTTTATCCGATATTAAATGCTTGGTTGCTAGCTCGATCAAAAAAATAATATCTTATCAATTCTAACAGGCTTGCAGATAAGTTGCGCATTTTTATAAATGTAATTTTGACAATTAAAAAAAGTTCCATACTTTAGGTCTGTCAATAACATTTGAGACAATTCCACTAACCAATTACAAATTCATGAAGAATAATTACTCAAAAATCCTATCGGGATAGTAGTGTTTAACGCTGGTTTCTCGTATCGCTTGTTTGTTGCCAAAGATTTGCCAGCTCTTTCTCGATAAAAAATTCCGCCTAAAACTATAATCACATTAAAATGAAAAAAACTTTAAAATTCAAAACCGGCTTTGCAACTTATATTTCAGTTGTTTTTTTCTTTGGTTTCGCTACCACTGTAAACGCCCAAAATGTTATCGAAATAGATGCATCAAATCCCACAACAGTTATCAATAAAAATATTTACGGACATTTTGCAGAACACCTTGGACGGAGTATTTACGATGGTTTTTACGTAGGAGACAATAATAAAAATATTCCTAATACCAACGGTGTAAGAAACGACATTATTGATGCCTTAAAAAAATTGAATATCCCTAATCTGAGATGGCCAGGCGGGTGTTTTGCTGATACGTACCATTGGAAAGACGGAATTGGACCCAAGAAAGATCGTCCGTCGATAGTAAACACTTGGTGGGGCGGGGTAACAGAAAACAATAGTTTCGGCACACATGATTTTCTAAATATGTGCGAATTATTGGGCGCTGAGCCTTATTTGGCAGGCAATGTGGCCACTGGTACCGTTCAAGAACTTGCCGATTGGGTGCAATATGTAAACTTCGAGGGAGAAAGCCCTATGTCTAAGCTGAGGAAACAGAACGACCGTGAAAAGCCATGGAACGTAAAATTTTGGGGCGTAGGCAACGAGGCATGGGGTTGTGGAGGAAACATGACACCTGAATATTACGCCAACGAATACCGCAAATATGCAACGTTTATGAGCAGTCCTGGGATTTTCAGAGTTGCATCTGGAGCCAATAGTGGCGATTACAAATGGACGGAAACTTTAATGAAAAACATTCCAAGAAATCTTGTTGAAGGCGTTGCATTGCATCATTACTCTGTAATAGAATGGAATAAAAAAGGTCCGGCGGTTGCCTTTTCGGAAGAACAATATTTTAAAACAATGGAGGCGGCTTGGCGAATGGAAGAGCTGGTAACCAAACACTCGGCAATTATGGATAAATACGATCCGAATAAGAAAATTGCCTTGGTAGTTGACGAGTGGGGAGGTTGGTACGATGTGGAAGAAGGTACAAATCCCGGTTTTTTATATCAGCAAAATACCATGCGTGATGCCATGCTTGCCGGTTTAACATTAAATATTTTCAATAACCATGCGGAAAGGGTAAGAATGGCAAACTTGGCCCAAGCTGTTAACGTGTTGCAATCTGTTATTTTAACAAAAGGCGATCAAATGATTTTAACGCCCACTTATCATGTAATGGAAATGTACAAAGTTCATCAGGATGCTAAATTATTGCCGATGAACATCAAAACTGCAGATTACGTTTTCGGAGATAAAAAGTTGCCAGCTGTATCGGGTTCGGCTTCATTGGCTAAAGACGGAAAAACGCATATCACTTTAACCAACATCGATGCGTCCAAAACTCAGGAAATTGCTATCGAAATTCAAGGTCAAAAATATAAAGGCGTTACCGGGCGCATTTTAATCTCAAAAAAACTCCAGGATTATAATTCTTTTGATAAGCCTACTACCATTAGTCCCGCAGTTTTCAAAGACGCAAGCTTAAAAGGAAATCAGTTAAAAGTAAAGTTGCCTCCGTTTTCGGTAGTAGTTTTAGAATTAATATAACACACCATCATGCTTAAAACAGAAATAAAAATAGTTTTTGGAGCCTTGTTTTTTTTGGTGGCAAGCTCTGCTTATGCACAAACTAAAAAATTTACCATCAATGCCAATGAGGTAAAAGCTAAGGTGCAAACCAATATGTGGGGAGTTTTTTTTGAAGACATCAACATGGGAGCGGACGGTGGAATTTACGCCGAACTGATTAAAAACCGCTCTTTTGAGTTTTACGAACCCTTAATGGGTTGGAAAAAACAGGGTAATAAAATTAGCGAGGGAGATTTATTGGTGCTAAACAGAAAAGACCACGTTAGTAATCCAAGATTTTTAAGAGTAGCTGCTAACAATGCGGTAAAAGGAAACATAGGTTTAACCAACGAAGGTTTTAGAGGGATGGGAATTAAGGAAAACCTCCGCTATGATTTTTCGGTAATGTACCGTCAGGATGCTCCGGGTATCAAACTAAATATTGAGCTGTTGGACAGTAAAGACAATATTATTGGAACAGCGATTCTATCGCCCGAAAAATCTGGAACCGATTGGCATAAACAAAATGTAAGTTTCACTTCGACTGCCACAGAGCTGAAGGGAAAATTAAGAATCTGGTTTGAAGGCTCGGGCAAAATTGATTTGGATATGATCTCCTTATTTCCAACAGATACTTGGAAAAACAGGCCAGGAGGGATGCGGGCAGATATGGTGCAGCTTTTGGCCGATATGAAACCTGGTTTTATCCGTTTCCCTGGAGGTTGTATTGTTGAGGGGCATGAACTGGCTACCCGTTACCAATGGAAGAAAACAGTTGGCCCAGTAGAAGATCGACAATTGATTGTAAACCGATGGAATACAGAATTTAAGCATAGGCCAACGCCCGATTATTATCAAACTTTTGGTTTGGGTTTTTTCGAGTACTTTCAACTGGCGGAAGATATTGGTGCAGATGCATTGCCGATACTTAACTGCGGAATGGCCTGCCAGTTTAACACAGCGGAGCTGGTGCCTTTGGACGATATGGATCAATATGTGCAAGATGCTTTAGATTTAATTGAGTTTGCCAACGGTGCAACAACCACTAAATGGGGAAAAGTAAGAAGCAACATGGGGCATCCCGCACCGTTTAATTTGAAAATGTTGGGGGTAGGTAACGAAAACTGGGGACCGCAATATGTGGAAAGATTGAAACTGTTTCAAAATGCTATCAAAGCTAAATATCCGGCAATTAAATTGGTTTATAGCTCCGGGACTGACCCTAATGGGGAAAGATTCGATTATTTGAATAGCCAGTTAAGAGCCTTAAATGTTGATATTATTGATGAACATTACTACAGAAGTCCGGAATGGTTTTTAGAAAATGCTTCGAGATATGATAGTTACGATAGAAAAGATCCCAAAATATTTGCCGGTGAATATGCTGCACATGACGGCAATGTCAAAAATCCAGAAAATAAAAATAATTGGAGAGCAGCCTTATCAGAAGCATCTTTTTTAACCGGATTAGAAAGAAACGCGGATGTTGTAAATCTAGCTTCGTATGCGCCGCTATTTGCCCATGTTGATGGATGGCAATGGACTCCAGATATGATTTGGGTAGATAATCTAAATGCTTACGGCACTCCAAATTATCAGGTGCAAAAACTTTATTCGCTAAATAAAGGAACAGATGTAATAAGCATTTTGTCTGATAATAAGGTGGTTACCGGCCAAGATGGATATTATGCCTCCGCAACTGTTGACAAAAATAAAAATGAATTAATTATCAAGATTACCAATCATTCGGAAAAAGCCAGAGACGTAGATTTTACAGTAGAAGGACTTAAAAAACTGAACCCAAAAGGTACGGTAACTTATATTTCCTCCGAGGATTTAAATCAAGTAAATTCTATCGAAAATCCTAAAAACGTAAGCCCGAAAGAAAAAGCAATTCAGGCAAAGGGAAAAAATATAAAAACCACTTTAGCACCTTACTCATTCAATGTAATTAGGTTTAAAACCGATTAAATGAAGATTTTTGAGCTGATGTTTTTGGCTTGCCTGCTCGTTACTGGCAAGTCGCTTTTTGCACAGGAGGGTTATCGGCAAAATATTTCCGTCCATGATCCGGTACTGATTAAACAGGCCGACACTTATTATCTGTTTTGTACGGGAAGGGGAGTCTCGAAATGGTCATCCAAAGACCTCAAGAGTTGGAAGCGGGAAAAACCTGTATTTGCCACGCCTCCACAATGGGCTGTTGATACTATTCCCAACTTTAAAGGGCATATTTGGGCTCCTGATATCAGTTTTTATAAAGGTAAATATTACCTCTATTATTCTGTATCAGCTTTTGGCAAAAACACATCTGCAATAGGTGTGGCCACAAATACAACTTTGAACGAGGATGATTTAAATTATCATTGGGAAGATCATGGACGGGTAATCCAATCTTATCCCAATAAAACAAATTGGAACGCTATTGACCCGAATGTTATAGCAGATGAAAACGGGGACGCTTATATGGTTTTCGGGTCTTTTTGGGATGGTTTAAAAATGGCTAAACTTTCCGAAGACCGACTTTCCATAACAGAGGATATCAATAAACTTAAAACAGTAGCCAGCAGAAAAAGCAATCCTAAAGATGCAGGTGGCAATGCGATAGAAGCGCCATTTATATTTAGAAAAAACGATTATTATTACCTTTTTGCCTCTATAGATTACTGTTGCAGAGGTGCGAAAAGCACCTATAAAATGATTGTTGGACGTTCAAAACATATAACCGGTCCATTTGTCGACAATAAAGAAATAGATATGGCCAAAGCCGGAGGAAAATTGCTTTTGCAAGGCAATGAAAAGTGGCATGGCGTAGGGCACAATGCAGTAGTAAGTTTTGATGGAACTGATTACCTAGTTTTCCACGCTTATGATGCGGAAGACAACGGAATTTCGAAACTTCAGATAAAGAAAATCACTTGGGATGAAAATAACTGGCCAACTGTTGATCCAAATTAAATAACCCTAAAGAATAATTTCGTTAATTATCTGTCTTCCCCATCTTTCCGAAAAATGTTGAAATAACCGGTCCAAAGCATTTAACAGATTTAGCTTAGCCTAAGCTTGAAACGCCACTGCATACGTACAATATTTAACAGCTCATAAATCACTCCTTCAAATTCCAGTCAATGGGTGTTTTACCATGTTTAGTTAAATATTCATTGGCTCGGCTAAACGGCTTGGAGCCAAAAAAACCGTTATGCGCCGAAAAAGGAGAGGGATGAGTGGATTTTATCACAAAGTGCTTTTTTAGGTCGATAAGCGCTGTTTTTTGTTGTGCATAACTTCCCCATAAAATAAAAACGACGTTTTCTTTTAAGTCGGAGATTTTTTTAATTACCTCGTCGGTAAAAGTTTCCCAACCCTGTTTTTGGTGCGAGCCAGGTTTGCCGGCGCTAACTGTTAAAGTTGCGTTCAAAAGTAAAACGCCTTGTTTTGCCCAAGAGGTTAAATCACCGTTATTGGGGATTTTAAAACTTGGAAATTCATCCTGTAGTTCTTTGAAAATATTACGCAAGGATGGGGGAGGATTAATTCCTTTTTGAACAGAAAAGGAAAGTCCATGCGCTTGGTTTGCGCCGTGATAAGGATCTTGCCCCAGAATTACCACTTTTACCTCGCTAAATTGTGTAAGTTCAAATGCGTTAAAGATGTTGGTGTTTTTAGGATAAATTACTTCACCTTTCTCTTTTTCTGCCAGTAAAAATACTTTGAGTTTTTTAAAATATGGTTTTTCAAATTCGGCGTTTAACACTTTCAACCAAGAAGATTCTAATTTAACTGACATATTTATTATGATTTTATTGATTAAAACGCTAAATAAACAGATATTTGCAGCCACTAAAATAAAACAATAAATAAGCAGTTATGCCAAATTTTATAAGAATAATTATTGCAGGTTTACTTTTAGGCGCCGCTATAACATTAATGGTTTTCTCTTTTTGGGGATGGGGAATTCTGTTAATATTTTTAACAATATTGGTGTTTGTTACCTTTATTTTTAACGAAAGAATGTTGTTGGCGCAATGGTATTTGCGTAAAGAAAATATGGACAAGGCAGAAAGTACTTTGCTTGGTATCAAAAATTACGAAAAAGAACTCTATAAAGGTCAGTACGGCTATTATAACCTTTTAATCGGTTTAATAGAATCGCGTAAATCGCCAATGAAATCCGAAAAATACTTTAAAAAAGCATTAAATTTAGGCTTAACCATGGATCATAACATCGCCTTAGCCAACTTGAGTTTAGCAGGGGTGGAAATGGGAAAAAGAAATAAAAGAGAAGCGCAAAGGTTGTTGAAAGAAGCAGAGAAAGCTGATAAAAACAAGCTACTTGCCGAACAGATTAAAATGATGAAAGGACAAATGTCTATGTTGGACAGAACACAGCAAGTGCGAGGAGGAAAAGGAAGTTATAGACAGTTTTAACGAGAAATTAACAACTATTTGAAGCAAGCTGATGATGAATTAGTTTGCTTTTTTTGTTGCTTAAGACTTTACGAGATTAAGGTTAGACTAACCAGAAAACTTTTTTGAACCAATTACGCAAAGAATTACGCCAACAGTAACAGCTAACATTAAAACACTCACTTTTTCATGAAGTAGCGTTGATGCTAAGGCCAGCCCGAAAAAAGGCTGTAGCAGCTGCAATTGGCTTACAGAAGTAATCCCGCCTTGTGCTAAGCCGCGATACCAAAATATAAAGCCAATAAACATACTAAATACCGAAACATAGGCAAGCCCAGCCCAAGAAGCGATGCTTACGCCGGTAAATGACTTTGGCAAAAACCAGAAAAACAAGATGAGCATCAGCGGTAAAGCAATAACCAAAGCCCAAGATATTACCTGCCAGCCACCTAAATCTTTTGAAAGTTTTGCGCCTTCGGCATAACCAAATGCGCATAATGTAACGGCGAATAGCATCAGAACGTTTCCGATGGGCGAGGTTGAAAGTCCTTGATACACGGCAAAACTCACTATCAAAAACGCACCTGAAACAGAGAACAGCCAGAAGTTAGGTCGAGGTTTTTCCTCATTACGTATTACGCCAAAAATTGCCGTTAATAAAGGCATTATCCCGATAAATACTAGCGAATTGGCAGAGGTGATATATTGCAAAGCCATTGCGCTAAAAAGCGGAAAGCCAATTACAACGCCAATTGCGGTGACTGTCAAATTAAAAAATTGCTTTTTTGTTGGTCTTTTTTCTTTGGAAATAACGAGTACAAAAAGTGCTAATAAACCCGCAATTGATGCTCTTGCTACAGTTACAAACGTTGGCGTAAAATCTTCAACAGCAATTCTTGTTGCCGGTAGCGAGCCACTAAATATTAATACGCCGATTAGTCCGTTTATCCAACCTTTAGAGGTTTTTGACGATGAATTGTTCAAGCTATTTAAAATGAATTGTGCTAAATCAAAACAAATTCAAACCTTTATAATCTTTCACAAACCGGATAATGTTATCTGTGATATGAAATTCGTCCGGTGTGTGCAGAGTAGTTAGCGCAAGTGCCTGCATCCCTGCATTTTTTGCTGCTTCTACACCTTTTGGTGCATCTTCAAAAACCAAACATTTTTGGTATTCAACTTCTAAAATATCAGCTCCTTTGGTAAAAGTTTCTGGATCGGGTTTACTTTTAGTAACGTCGTCTGCACTTACAATAACGGGAAAGTATTTTCTTAGATTTAAATTGTCAAGTATAAAATTGATGTTGAAAGGAATAGCTGCTGAACCAATCGCCATTTTAATTCCGGATTGATACGCTTTTTCCAAAAATTCCTCTAAACCATCAATCAGTTTTAGGTGTGGTTTAAATGCCGATTGATACCTGCGTTCTTTTTCCATCGAAAAATCATCCATCTGTTGCTGGGTAAAGTGTCCTTCTCCAAAAACGCGTTCCAATAACTCTGAATTTTTGCCGTACATCTGCAATACGGTTTGGTCATAAGTAATGTCAGATTTTAAATCATTGGTTAATATATCATGCCATGCTCTGGCGTGGAAATGCATATCATCGATAATAGTTCCGTTAAGGTCAAAAAGATAAGCTTCAAATTTTGTATTCATGGCGCAAAAGTACCATTCTTAATATTAAGCTGATGTAATTTTATTTGATATGGACCGGCCGAACGGTCTAAAACATTAAAAGAGTGTTTTATGATGACCCAGAAATTATCGTACAGATAGGTAATTGCCTATATGTGCAGGTTTTGTTAAAACAATGTGCCAAAGATGGTTTTTCCGAGACCTAAAAGAGGCTGCACTTGCGCAAAGAAAGTACCTCCACATGCGATGAAAGGTTTCGTCGTAATTGTGTTTAATGCTATCCCAACTTTCTTCAAAATTTTTGAGCCAAGCCATTAATGTTGGATCATAATCGCTACCGAAATTATGCCAGTCTTCTAAAACAAAAAGCCCTTGCCAAGCTTTAGAAAGCTGACTTGCCGATGGTAACATTCCGTTAGGGAAAATATATTTATCTATCCAAGGGTCGGTGGTTTTAGCATCGTAATTACCGCCGATGGTATGGATCAAAAATATGCCATCATCTGTGAGGTTTCTGGCAGCAACTTCCATATATTCCCTAAAATTGCGGTATCCAACGGCCTCTAGCATGGCAATAGACACTACTCTGTCGAATTTTTCATTTACATCGCGGTAGTCCTGTACCCTAATTTCAACAGGTAAGCCTTTGTTTACGTCTCTGGCAAGAATAGCTTGTTGTTCGGATATGGTGATTCCTACAACCGAAACGCCATATTTTTGGGTAACATATTTTGCAAAACCGCCCCAGCCACATCCTATCTCTAACAAGCGCATTCCCTTTTCTAATTTTAGTTTCCGGCAAATCAAATCAAGTTTTGCTTCTTGTGCCTCTTCTAGGTTGCCTGCTTTTTCCCAATAACCGCATGAGTACTGCATTCTTGAATCGAGCATCTTCTCAAAAAGCTCATTACCAATGTCATAATGTTTATAGGCAACTTCTTTAGCTCGTCCTAAAGTTTGTCTGTTTCTAAATTTTGCATTTAAATAATAAAACAAGGTGAAAATATCTCTAGGCAATTTTTTATCTAAACGGTGATATAATACCCGATGCATAAATTCATCAACTGCTTCACAATCCCACCAACCATCCATATAAGCCTCACCAAAAGCTATAGAACCACCAGCCACAATTCTACTATATAGTTTAGGATTGTGTATCTGTATATCCCAAGGCTTGTTGCCATTAACAGTTACGTCAACAGAAGCAAAAGCTTTGCTAAAAATTTGTTCTAGTGAAATCATTGGCCCTTATAAGTTTAATAATCGCCAAAAATAGAAATTTTATTTACCTACGTTCAAAATTAAAAACAAGGATATGTTCACTAAATTGAAGCTGTTTAAAATTTAGCTGATATTTATGACTATTTAATCAGTTTTAAAAGAAGTAATTTTATTTTGATGCGCTTTATATGGGGGAAAATCTTATTTTTGCACCCGACTCAAAACCACGGAGAGATGTCAGAGTGGTCGAATGAGCCAGCTTGGAAAGCTGGTGTACTGGCAACGGTACCGAGGGTTCGAATCCCTCTTTCTCCGCATAAAACAAAAAGCGCTATTCTTCAGCGCTTTTTTTGTTTTATGATAAATTTCAACCGATTCTTCATTAGTTGATTGTGTTTTGTATCAGGTTGCTTTTTTTATTGCAGCTATAAATTGTTGTTGTATATACTGCGTCCAAGCAGATGCGCAAGAATCGTAACATTCAAATTTGGGAACTAAACCTATATGCGTGAATACGATTTTGGTTTTACCAGAATCCTCGGAGATAGCAAAACTAATTTTGGTGTCTTTCCACTCGTCTGTTTTGTCTGCAAAGCTAAGATTGGCCTCTGTCACCAACCAAGTTACCTTTTTGTTGGGTACCAATTCCACAAGTATTTGTTTGGTATAATGAATTCCCTCTCCGGCTAAAAAGCTAAACTCGTCTCCAATTTTTTCTGCGCTGCCTTCAAACGATTCGCCGTGTAAGCCAGACCACCATGCCCTAACGTCCAAAATAGTTTTGTAGGCTTCTGCTGGTGTTTGTTCCACTAAAATAGTGGTAGTGAAATCCTGATTTTTCATGTCTATGTTGTTAAATTTTAGGTTATATACAAAGGTACTCTCTATCGTTAACTTAAAAGGGTGGTAAAATAGAACTTGTATAGGGTGGATTTGGACATGATATAAATAAAGCTTGCTGATAAACGGTGTAAAAATCCAGGAGAATTATTCAGTAGCTACCACGGAAGCAGCCTAATGCTGATAATCACCTATTTTTTAATTAGTAAATTTGCCCTTATAATTTCTAATCTGGTTGAACATATGGATAAGCTGTTCATTAAAAACATGGTCTGCAACCGCTGTATTATGGTAGTCCAAAACGAACTTGATAAGCTCGGTTTGGATGTAAAAAACATCAAACTGGGCGAAGTTACGCTTGCCAAAGAACCAACTCCAAAAGAGCGGGCAAGTTTGGAAAAAGCGCTGATACCCTTAGGCTTTCAATTCATTGATGATAAAAAAAGCAGGATCATCGAACAGATAAAGAACACCATTATTGATTTGGTGCATCATCATGATAATGAGATAAAAACGAATCTCTCGGATTTATTAAGTGATAGACTTCATCATGATTATAATTACCTGTCCAGTTTATTTTCTGAGGTTGAAGGTATAACTATCGAAAAATATTTTATTGCACAAAAGATAGAGAAGGTAAAAGAACTGTTGGTATATGATGAGCTATCTCTGAGCGAAATTGCTTTTAGCCTCAATTATTCCAGCGTGGCTTACCTAAGCAACCAGTTCAAAAAAGTGACCGGGCTAACGCCGAGCCATTTCAAGCAAATACGGGCGGATAAAAGAAAACCGTTGGATAGTGTATAGGTAAATCTTACAAATAAATCCCTTAATTATACAACAGCTATCCCACTTGTTATTGCCATTTTTGTATTGTAATAAAAACAACTGGATCATGGCAACAAATAGTAATAGCGAAACAATTTATCTTCCATTAGAGGATGTGGAAAGCCAACACTGTGCAATGATTGTTGAAAAAGGGTTGGCACAGGTAAAAGGTGTACAAAGCCAAAAGGTAGAACTTAACAACAACAGGGCTGCCATTACTGTAAGCAATAACGAAGTGGTGGCACAGGCGGTGAAAGCCATTAAAGATCTCGGCTACGGTGTTTCCACGGTTAAAAAGACTTTTCCGGTATTGGGAATGAGCTGCGCATCCTGTGCTGGCAGTGCAGAAAGTACAGTGAAATATGCACCCGGAGTTGTTGATGCATCGGTAAACTTTGCTACAGGAAACCTCAGTGTTGAGTTTCTCCCGAATATGATAGATGCTACAAAACTCCAAAAAGCGGTACAATTGGCAGGTTACGATTTGTTGGTCGAAGATGAAGCTACACAACAGGAAACACTGGAAACCATCCATGCGCAAAAATTTCAAAAGCTAAAGATTAAAACCATTTTAGCGGTATTACTTTCACTTCCGGTGGTAGCTATAGGTATGTTCTTTATGGAGATTCCGTTTGCGAACGAAATTATGTGGCTTTTTTCTACTCCGGTAGTAGTTTGGCTAGGTAGGGATTTCTTTATTAATGCCTGGAAACAGGCGAAGCACCGTTCTGCAAACATGGATACATTGGTTGCACTGAGTACCGGCACCGCCTACTTATTCAGTGTGTTTAACATGCTTTTTGCTGATTTTTGGCATCAGAGAGGATTGCATGCCCATGTTTATTTCGAAGCGGCATCCGTAGTTATAGCTTTTATCCTGTTAGGTAAATTGTTGGAAGAAAAAGCCAAAGGCAACACTTCTTCTGCCATTAAAAAGCTAATGGGCTTGCAACCTAAAACGGTAGTGGTAATTCAGCCCAACGCAGAAGAAAAGCAAGTCCCCATTGAAGATGTAAATGCTGGCGATATTATTTTGGTGAAGCCCGGTGAAAAAATCGCGGTAGATGGCCTGGTTACAAGTGGATCTTCTTATGTAGATGAAAGTATGCTGAGTGGCGAACCTGTTCCTGTATTGAAGAAAGAAGATGAAAAAGTATTTGCCGGAACAATCAACCAAAAAGGAAGTTTTCAGTTTAAAGCGGTGAAGGTGGGCAAAGAAACCATGCTTGCTCATATCATCAAAATGGTACAGGATGCGCAGGGAAGTAAAGCTCCTGTTCAAAAATTAGTGGATAAAATTGCAAGCGTGTTTGTTCCGGTGGTTATTTCCATAGCGATATTAACATTTATAATATGGTTGATTTTTGGAGGCGAAAGCGGTGTGGTACAAGGGCTTTTAGCTACTGTCACCGTTTTGGTTATTGCTTGCCCATGTGCTTTGGGGTTGGCTACGCCGACAGCGATTATGGTAGGCGTTGGAAAAGGTGCTGAAAATGGGATCTTAATTAAAGATGCCGAAAGCTTGGAGCTAGCTAAGAAAGTCGACGCGATTGTACTGGATAAAACCGGGACAATTACCGAAGGTCGTCCGCAGGTTACGGACGTTCAATGGTTAAACAATGATGATGCATTCAAGAATGTGCTCCTAAGTATCGAAAAACAATCAGAGCATCCTTTGGCAGACGCTGTGGTGAAACATTTGGAAGGTGTCCAAAGCATTTCGTTATCACTTTTTGATAGCATTACTGGAAAAGGTGCAAAAGGAATTTATAATTACGATACTTATTTTGTAGGCAACAAAAAATTGCTCCTCGAAAACAATATTGAAATTTCTGATTCGCTGACAGCACAAGCTGATGCGTGGGGAAAACAGTCCAAAACAGTCGTTTGGTTTGCAGATAGCCACAAAGCACTTGCGGTAATAGCTATTTCTGATAAAATCAAGGAAACATCGGTAGCAGCAATTAGCCAACTGCAAAACATGGGCATCGATTTATACATGCTCACCGGCGACAACGAGGCAACCGCAAAAGCTATCGCCGAACAAACAGGAATCAAACATTACAAAGCAGAAGTTTTGCCTCAGCATAAAGCCGATTTTGTAAAACAGCTTCAGCAACAGGGAAAAGTGGTAGCAATGGTTGGTGATGGAATTAACGACAGTACCGCACTGGCCACCGCCGATGTAAGTATAGCCATGGGAAAAGGGAGCGACATTGCAATGGATGTAGCCAAAATGACTATTATTTCTTCGGATTTAACCAAAATACCACAGGCCATCCGTTTATCTAAACAAACAGTTGCTACCATCAAACAAAACCTGTTTTGGGCATTTATCTATAACGTAATAGGTATTCCTGTGGCGGCAGGCATTCTTTATCCGTTTACTGGTTTTTTGTTAAACCCAATGATTGCAGGGGCAGCTATGGCTTTGAGCAGTGTAAGTGTGGTGAGTAATAGTCTGCGTTTAAAATGGAAAAAATAAATCAGTAATGTTATCATCATTGTACAATAGCGCACAGTATTTGTACCGAAATTTGTAGTATTAAAATTTAAAAACAATGGAAAATAAAAATCTTCAGTTCAAGACGAATATTAATTGTGGTGGATGTGTAGCCTCTGTAAAACCTCATTTGGATAATGCACAGGGAATTTCCCATTGGGAAGTAGACACCACCAATAACGATAAAATACTAACGGTGAAATCCGAGGGAATTACGGAACAGGAAGTAATAGATACGGTAAAAAAAGCGGGTTTTAAAATAGAACCGGTAAATCAGTAGGAGCTTAAAGCAACCACGCTTAATTCTCATACGCTAATGTAAGCGTGGTCGCATTCTCTGCGGTTAAAAACTAGGCTATCTCGCCGCCACAGCTGCTTCCCGCCCCAGCGGTACAGCCATAACAATGGTTATTAATTATAATTTTGCGGTTTAAAACTTCTTCAAAATCGAAATCGTTGATATGCTTTGCTTTTCCGGTAAACTTTAAATCCAGTTGTCGGTTAAAATCGCAATCGTACAAAAAACATCCAACTAATGCTGAGTGTGGTTTCACACATCAATCCCCGCTCTAAAGTTGTCGGATTAAAAGCTTTGACCAGTCCATGCATATAGGCCAAATATTTATCGGTTTCCTAATTTTAAAACGAAAATTTAAACATTATCCTGACAAATCAATGTGCTTTAAATACAAATATATGATAATATGTTCATATATTTGTACTGTATGACGACAGTAAATAAATTGAATTTATCTAAAGATAAGTTAGAGAAGGCAGCATTTATTTTAAAAACAGTAGCGCACCCACTTAGGTTGTCCATTATTGAGCTGCTGGGAGTTAATGACCGGATGAGCGTAAATGATATCTGTAAAGTTCTTTCATCTGAGCAGTCTTTACTTTCACATCATTTATCTAACATGAAAATTAAAGGATTGTTGAAGGCTGAGAAGGAGGGTATTCAGGTATTTTACTCTTTAAAAGAGCGTGATTTAATTAAGCTTTTAGATTGCGTTGAAAACTGTAATTGTAATATGTAAGCTAATAATATGCAGTTGTATCTTACATATGTTTTTGCTTTGTTTATAGGCTTATCTTTAGGCTTAACCGGTGGTGGCGGTTCAATTTTAACCGTTCCGGTTTTGGTATATATTGCTAAGATTGAGCCGATTATCGCTACGGCTTACTCTCTGTTTATTGTGGGTTTTGCCTCCTTGGTTGGCGCTACAGGATACCTAAAAAAGAGAATGGTTAACTTAAAGGTTTCTATTGTTTTCGCTATTCCGGCTTTTATTACGGTTTGGCTAATGCGTAAGTTTGTAATCCATGCGATGCCAAATATTTTATTTACTGCCGGAACTTTTACACTAACTAGAGATTTGTTTTTGATGCTGTTTTTTGCATTGATTATGTTTATATCAGGTTGTAAAATGATTTGTGACAATAAAGAGGAAGCAGTGCCCAAAAATAGTAAAGCATACTATCCGTTGGTTTTGTTAAGTGGAATAACCGTAGGTGTTTTATCGGGTTTGGTAGGTGCCGGAGGTGGCTTTTTAATTGTACCAACGTTGGTGTTTCTTATGAACTTACCAATGAATAAAGCAGTAGGCACTTCTTTATTAGTAATTGCTATTAACTCTTTGATTGGTTTCACCGGCGATATTTTAAACCTTCCGAAAATTGATTGGTACTTTTTGGTCATCTTTTCGGTAATAGCTTCAGTAGGTGTTTTGTTGGGTACATACCTTAGCCGATTTATAAATAATGAAAAACTGAAAAAAATGTTTGGCTTTTTTGTTTTCGCTATGGCAATAGTGATTGTTATTGAAGAGTTGGTTTTTAGTTAATATCAAGAACATATAATAGAAAAAGATTTGATTAGAAGTTTTTTACATCCTTCTTAATCCCATATTCCAATACTCATAAATATGAAAATAGAACAAATTTACACCGGATGTTTGGCCACAGCCACTTATTACATAGAAAGTAAGGGCGAAGCCGCGATTATTGATCCTTTGCGGGAAGTGTCGCCATATATTGAAAAAGCGGAAAGAAATAACGCTAAAATAAAGTATGTTTTTGAAACGCACTTCCACGCCGATTTTGTTTCGGGACACGTGGATTTAGCACAAAAAACCGGGGCTAAAATTATTTACGGACCAACCGCTAGCACCGGCTTTGATGCGCATATTGCAAAAGACGACGAAGAATTTAAAATTGGCGATATTACTATTAAAGCCTTGCATACGCCGGGGCATACCCTAGAATCTACCACTTATCTTTGTTTGGATGAAAACGGAAAACCATACTGTATTTTCACCGGAGATACTTTGTTTATTGGCGATGTCGGTCGGCCTGATTTAGCCCAAAAATCCGCTGATACCACTCCGGAAGCAATGGCAAGCAATCTTTATGATTCTTTACGAAAAAAAATTATGCCCTTGCCAGATGATGTTATTGTATATCCCGCCCATGGGGCAGGTTCGGCCTGTGGAAAAAATATGGGTAGGGATACCTTTGATACGTTAGGGAACCAAAAAGCTACAAATTACGCTTTAAGCAATATATCAAAAGCCGATTTTATTAAAGAGTTAACGACGGGAATTTTACCTCCGCCTCAATATTTCCCAAAAAACGCGAAGATGAATAAAGAGGGCATAGAAACCATTGATGAGGTTTATAACAGAGGATTAAAAGCATTAGCGCCAAATGATTTTGAAATTACAGCTAACCAAACCGGAGCTTTAATTCTGGATGTTCGTTTACCAGAGGTATTTGCCGAAGGATTTATCCCGAACAGTATATCTATTGGGTTAGATGGTGCATTTGCGCCGTGGGTTGGTGCATTAATAACCGATTTAAATCAACCAATTTTGCTGGTAGTTGATGAAGGTAGGGAAGAAGAAGCTGTAAAAAGACTGGCTCGCGTGGGTTACGATTATACCATTGGTTACCTAAAAGGCGGAATTGCTGCATGGAAAAACGCCGGTAAGGAAATTGATACGATTGAAACAATCGACGCAGAAGAGCTTAAACAAAAAAATGAGAATGAGAAATTGCAAGTTTTAGATGTGCGCAAACCAAGTGAATACGAGCTTGACCATCTGGAATCGGCTTTAAACCGACCTTTGGATTTTATAAACGAGTGGACAAATGAGTTTAATAAAAAAGAACCCTATTATTTACATTGTGCAGGCGGTTACCGTTCCATAATTTCGTCATCGATATTAAAGGCAAGAGGTTACGAAAAGGTAATTAATATTAACGGTGGCTTTAACGCTTTAAAAAGTGCCGGGTTTAAAACCACAGATTTAGGATAAAATAACGAATTAATTTTTATAACAAGATGTTAGAAATCATCAAACAACCTTGGCCGTGGTATGTGGCTGGCGTTTTAATAGGGCTAACCGTACCGGCATTATTGCTCATCGGGAATAAATCTTTCGGGGTTTCATCTTCCTTACGGCATATCTGCGCCGCCTGTATACCAGCGAAAATCCCGTTTTTTAGCTACAACTGGAAAAAAGAAATGTGGAATTTGTTCTTCGTATTCGGTATTTTAATCGGTGGGTTTATAGCTACACAGTTCCTCAATAACGGGGAACCCATACACATTGCTGAATCAACCAAAGCTCAATTAAGCGCTTTGGGTGTGCAGGATTTTAGCGGATTAATGCCTCGGGATATTTTTGGGTTTGATCAGATTTTTTCATTAAAAGGGTTAATATTTTTGGTTTTCGGAGGCTTTATGGTTGGTTTCGGCACCCGTTATGCTGGCGGTTGCACCTCGGGCCATTCCATAATGGGTTTGTCTAATTTACAGCTTCCATCCCTAATTGCTACCGTCTGTTTTATGCTCGGCGGATTTTTCTCTACTTGGATTTTATTGCCCTTATTTTTTAAAATATTAACCTAATGAAAACAACCGACGAATTTATAGTGGAGCATCCCGAAGAATGCGGTGCTCCCAACAATCAGATTAAAGAGGAGCACTTATTTTCTAATACAAAATATTTGTTTTTGGGGATATTATTCGGGATTGTTTTTGTTAAAGCAGAAATTGTTTCCTGGTTCCGGATTCAGGAAATGTTTAGGCTTTCGGCTTTCCATATGTACGGCGTAATTGGTACTGCGGTAATTGTGGGAGTGATTTCTGTTTTCCTAATCAAAAAATTCAACATCAAAACCTTATCCGGCGAAAAGGTGGTTTTACAACCGAAAACCTTCCATAAAGGTCAAATTTATGGTGGTTTAATTTTTGGTTTAGGATGGGCGATTACCGGTGCTTGTCCCGGGCCGTTATTTGCGCAAATAGGTAGCGGGTTTTTAGCCGTTATTGTAACACTTTTAAGTGCAATAGCCGGTACTTGGGTTTACGGGAAGTTTAGAGAGAGGTTGCCACATTGAGTTTTGTGTTAAATGTAGATTATTTAACTATAGGAAAAATCCCACCCCACCACCTTTCCGTCCCTCATTGGCGGGACAAGCCTAGTTACTTTCTCCTTGATGAGAAAGTAACCAAAGAATCAAGGCTTCTGAATCTTTGTCCATTCCACCACGGTAAATCTTTAGAGCGCAATCCAAGCCGTGTGAACGGTAGTGCCATTACCAAGTTTCTGCAACACTTCTGCGGATTGCTGATGTCCGTCGGTCAACAAAGGAAGTACGAAAAGATTTACCGGGTTCCAATCCAAACATTCAGAGGCCGACTTATCAGATGGCTCTGCTGTTTTCATTGCAAAGTTGCCATAATACGAGGAGCGGTGGAAGTGCGGGAGATCAGAAAATCAGTAGCAGTGAACAAGCGTTAAGCACTACCAAGCCTATAGCGAAGCGGTTTTACGTCCGGGTTGTAGAAACTTTATTTACCGATAACCGAGTAAAAATCAGCGCTCCTGATTCTCTGATGTGGGTTGGCATTGCGCCCAAAGCACCTGTGCGAAAAAAAAGAGGTTTTTGTTTCTTTTTACCTAAAAAGAAATAGCCCTTCCGGCGGCAATGAGCCGGGGAGATTTTGAGATTAAGATATTATTCAATAAAAAAAGAGGTCTTTCGCAGAAAGACCCCTACTAAGTAAAACTTTTAATCCTCCGGTTGTAAATGCGTAGCAATTGCAATCCTATTCCAAGCATTTATGGCAACAATGCACATAATAATCTGCCCAATTTCAACTTTCGAAAATAATTTTAAGGCCTCTTCGTAAGTTTTATCGGTTAAACCTGCTTTGCTAATCAATGTAACTTCTTCAGTAATCGCTAAAATTGTACGTTCTCTTTCGTTAAATAAATTGGTCTCTTTCCAGGCGTTTAGTAAATAAATGCGTTGTTCAGTTTCTCCAATTTTTCTGGCGTCTTTGGTGTGCATATTTAAGCAAAAGGCGCATCCGTTAATTTGCGATGCTCTGATTTTTATCAGCTCCTTTTCAATAGCATTTAAAGAAATGTTTTGTAACGATTTTTCTAGTGCGAATAATGTTTTGTACGCTTCTGGCTGAATTTCGGCCATGTTCATTCTTGCTTCCATTTTTTAATTATTTTGATGGAACAAACCTAAAGCTTTATTAAGCCCAAATACTTAAGCTGGTTTAAGAAATTTAATGACTGAGTTTTTTTCTCAACTCGCTCAAATATTCCGGGGTAAAACCGAGGTAAGAAGCCAGCATATATTGCGGTATACGTTGTACAAACTCGGGGAAAAGTGAAGTGAACTGTTGGTAGTTTTCCTCTTTGGAATAGCCGTACAAAAATCTCAAACGGTTTTGACTAGCGGCATACGATATCTGAAGTACTTTTCTGAAATATTTTTCCAAAGCAGGTATTTCATCCAAAAGTTTCTCCTGATTGTTGTGGCTTAATTCAATAATTACGCTATCCTCAACCGTTTGGATATAAAACTTGGCCGGGGAGGCGTTGTTGAAACTGATATAATCAGACAACCACCAGTTCTCCAACGCAAACTGGATAATTTGTTCATTTCCTTTCTCGTTAATAAAGTAAAGTCTTAAACACCCTTTTTCTACAAAATAATTTGATCGGCAAATTTCGCCTTCTTTAAGCAAAAAGTCTTTTTTCTTTAGGTCAACAACCTTAACGGTCGAATTTAATTTAGCAATATCTTCCTCGGTTATGGAAGTAAATCTTTTAATATGCGCAATAAAATTGTTGGTCATTTTAAGAAAGTTTTTAAGCCTGCCGGTAAAAATAGAAATTTGAAAACATGTTTCTTAGGAACTGTCTAAAATCATTTATTTAATCGTTTCGTTATATCGATTCGACGGCATGATATACCTGCGAGCGAGGTGTTGGATCCGCTAATCGGCGGATAAGATGAACGAGATGGACGCTATTCGCACTTTGCTAATATCCTACATAAGCTAGAGAAAATCTTATATAAATTTATTCGCCAACCCAAATAGATTTGCAACATCAGTGAATTTTATGTTCACTAATAAAAACCTAGAATAAATTATCCATCTTACAATCATGAAGAATTTACCATTATTGGATATTTCTATTATTGTATTTTACCTTTTAGCAATGGTAGGGGTGGGCGTTTATTTCTCTTTAAAAACTAAAGGTTCAGATCAGTTTACAAAAGGTTCGGGCGCAATTCCGGGCTGGGCAATCGGACTGTCTTTATACGCCACTTTTTTAAGCAGTAATACGTTTTTGGGTGTTCCGGGCAAAGCGTTTGGAAGCGATTGGAATGCTTTTGTATTCAGTATTTCCATGCCTTTTGCGGCGATAATAGCTGCTAAGTTGTTTGTACCTTTTTACAGAAAAACCCAAGAAATATCTGCTTATACACACTTAGAACATCGATTCGGATTATGGGCAAGAACGTACGCAGTTTGTTGTTTTATATTGACACAACTGGCAAGAATGGGCTCCATATTTTTTGGGATAGCATTAAGTTTACAGGCCTTAACCGGTTACGATATGCAATCAATCATGATTGTAGTCGGAGCATGCATTGTTGTTTACACCGTATTAGGCGGTATGGAAGCCGTAATCTGGACAGAAGTTGTACAGGCTATTTTATTAACCGTTGGCGCTTTAACAGTGCTTTTAATTGTGGTTATAAAAATACCTGGCGGTGTAGGCGAAATCATTGATATTGGAATAAAGCACAATAAATTTAGCTTGGGTTCTTTTTCGCCAAACTTAACTACTTCCACCTTTTGGGTTATCCTTTTATACGGGTTCTTTATCAATCTAAACAATTTCGGTATCGATCAAAACTACGTTCAGCGGTACCATACGGCCAAAACAGAAAAACAGGCGTCCAAATCTTTATGGGTATGCGTGGCCATGTATGTGCCGGTTTCATTACTGTTTTTTGTAATCGGGACTTGTCTGTTTGCTTATTATCAGGTGCATCCGCAACTATTGGATGGCGTAAAATTACAGGCTTCTGTGGAGCGGTTTCCATTAGCAAGTGGTGCTGAACTTTCAAATATCGTTCAAAATTTAAAACCGTCTGATTATGGCGACAAAGTGATGCCACACTTTATGGTGCAACAGGTGCCCACGGGTTTGGTAGGATTGATTATCTCGGCAATTATGTCGGCGGCCATGAGTACCATCAGTTCCGGCATGAATGCTTCTGCAACGGTTTTCAGCATCGATATCTACAAAAGATATTTTAAACCCGATTTATCTGAAAAAAGCTTTGTAAAGCTCCTGTACATAGCCACCACAATTTTTGGTATCGGCGGAATGGCCGTTGGGATTTCCTTAATTGGAACCAAAAGCGTGTTGGACATTTGGTGGGAATTGAGCGGAATTTTTGCCGGTGGAATGTTGGGACTTTTCCTCTTAGGCATCATCAGCAGGCAAACCAAAAACCATACGGCAATGATTGCTACGGCAATTGGCGTATTGCTTATTTTATGGATGAGCCTATCCGGAAAGTTAACTGGAGAATATGCTTACCTAAAAAGTCCGTTCGATAGCAATATGATTATTGTTATTGGCACATTGGGTATTTTCTTGTCCGGAGTAATAATCACAAAAATCAAACAGAAATTAAAATCACCAAAAGCTACTTAACTGAAATAAAATGAAAGAATCACAAAAAGGTTTCATCCCGGTAATGTTGACTCCGTTTAACGATAATGGCGCAATTGATTATAAAGCCTTAACTGAGCTTACGGAGATGTACCTAAAGGCCGGAGTTACTGGTTTGTTTGCCAACTGCCTATCAAGCGAAATGTTTGAACTTAGCGATGACGAGCGTATTAAATTGGTAAGCCATGTAATGGATGTGGTTAACGGGCAAGTGCCGGTTGTTGCTACCGGAACCTTTGCCGGAACAGTACAACAACAGGCAGATTTTGTGAAAAGAATTTACGGCACAGGTATTAAGGCCGTTATTTTAATAAGTAGCCTGCTGGCAAGAGAGGAGGAAAGCGATGAGGTTTTTAATGCAAGGGTACACCAGTTATTGGATTTAACACCAGGCGTAATGACGGGTTTTTACGAATGCCCGGTTCCTTATAAACGTTTGATTTCCCCAAAACAGCTTGGCGATTTTGTAGCTACCGGAAGAGTCATTTACCATAAAGATACCAGTTTAGATATCAACCAGATTAAAGAGAAATTGGTGGCAGCAAAAAATCCGGAATTTGGTTTGTATGATGCTTATATAGTTCATGCTGTGGAGTCGTTAAAAGCCGGATCGGCTGGGCTTTCATGTATCCAAGGCAACTTTTTTCCGGAGTTAGTGGTTTGGCTGTGTGATAATTATAATAACAGCTCGAAACTGGAAGAATTAGAAGCGGTACAAGCTTTTTTAGCTTCTAATATGGAGGTAATGCATAACGTTTATCCAATTGTAGCCAAATATTCCTTACAAAAAAGAGGACTGCACATCTCTACATTTACCCGTAGGGCCGTTGGCGATTTCTCATCTAAAATAAAGGCGGAAATAGAAAATCTTTATACGGCTTATCACAATCTGCAAAAAGCGGTCGGCATTAATTAAGGAGGTAGCGCCTTTTGTAATCCAAAGGCGTCATTTCTGTTACCTTCTTAAAATGTCGGTAAAAATTAGAAACGTTATTAAAGCCACATTCAAAGCAAATTACCTCCGTAGGCATTTTATCTTCAATTAACAGCCTGCAGGCATGGCTAACCCTAATTTCAATTAAAAAATCGTAAAAGGTTTTTTTTGTCATTAGTTTAAAATACCGGCAAAACGAGGTAATACTTAAATTACTGATGGCGGCAATCTCCTGCAAAGAGATTTCTTTTTTATAGTTAGACAGGGTGTAACTACAGATTTTATTAAGCCTAATAGTGTCAGATTCTGTAGATTTATAAAAAGCATGTGCAGATGTTATCTCAACATATTCCTCTGTATCGGCCAAAATTTTCAATAGCGATAATAGAATAATCAGCCTTTCCAGATGATCTGCTTGCAACGATTTAAGCATTAAATCCGCAATTTCTTTTTTCGCCTCGCCAGTTAAAACCATTCCTTTTTTAGCTTTTTCAAACAGTTTAGGAAGCATAAAAGCTTCCGGAAGGCTTAAAAAATCCTTTCCAAGGCAATCCGGTAAAAACTGGATAACTATGGCTTCTATTTGCAAATCGCTGTTTTCGTGGTAATATTCCTCGTTGCACCGCCAAGTATGCGGTAAGTTTTCGCCCAGTAAAATAATCTCGCCCGAGCTAAAGTTGGCAATATTGTCGCCAATAAATCTTACGCCTTTACCTTTTACCACGTAATGAAGCTCCAGTTCGGGATGGTAATGCCATGTTTTACCAAAATTGGGCTCAATATTATGTCGAATACCGAACGAACTTTGCGAGCTCGTTGGAACTTTGTGAAATAACGGTTTCATATTGGTTTTGATAGATTAATAAATAACTACAGTTATCAACCAGTGTCAATGGTAACATCCTACAGATATATGTTAATATCTTTCTATTGCAATGTAATACATTTTTCGCATATTTGAATATGATATTTATATATAAATATTAAAAACACCATTAAACCATTATAAATAGACAGCTAATTAACACGTTATACCATAACCTGTTATTCTTTTTCAAAATTTATTAATGAATATATATTTAGTAGCAAGTGGAGATTTAAGGCTTTCGGCAAACCAAATGTGTTGGGAAGCCCAGCTCAAAATGGAAGAACTTTTGACAGCTGCGGTTAGCGAACTGGGCGGAGAAGTAATTCGGGCTCATCCTTATGACGAGAAGAAAAAACACGGTTTTATTGATAGCCAGAAAATGGGGATGCAGGTTTTTAAAAACCTGGTGCCTTATGCGCCTATCATTGTTGCCGAGAGTGTTTGGCAATACTCGCACCATGTACTAGCCGGTTTAACCACACATCAAGGACCTATACTAACCGTAGCAAACTGGAGTGGCGAATGGCCAGGTTTGGTTGGGATGCTAAACTTGAACGGTTCTTTAACTAAAGCCGGAGTAAAATACAGTACCCTTTGGAGTAAGGATTTTTCTGATGACTTTTTTAAAACCAATTTAAAATCGTGGATAGAAACCGGAAACGTTTTGCATGACCACTCACATGTGAAGGTTTTCAATAAAAATGTAATCCCATCAGACGAACTGAAAAAAGGAATTGCTTTTGCGGAAAATTTTAGAGCTGAGAAAGCCATAATGGGCGTTTTTGATGAGGGCTGTATGGGAATGTTTAATGCAATAGTTCCGGATCATCTTTTGCACCCTACCGGGATTTTTAAGGAAAGATTATCGCAATCTACACTTTATGCAAAAATGCAGACGGTAAAAGACGAAGAAGCCGAAGCGGTATTAAACTGGCTTTTAAACAAAGGCATGCAGTTTAACTGGGGCACAGATGAAGCTACAGAACTTACCAAGGTCCAAACTTTATTGCAGTGCAAAATGTATATCGCTGCGGTTCGTTTGTCGGCAGAATTTGGTTGCGATACCATCGGCATACAATATCAGCAAGGTTTAAAAGATTTGGTTCCGGCTAGTGACTTAGTAGAAGGGCTGTTGAACAATCAGGATCGTCCGCCGGTTTTTAGTGAAACAGGAGAGGAACTTTACACAAATGAAGCCTTGCCCCATTTCAACGAAGTGGACGAGTGCGCAGGGATTGACGCTTTGGTAACCTATAAATTATGGCGGTCTTTAGGGTTGCCCGGTGAAAATACACTTCATGATCTACGTTACGGCGAGCATTTCAAAAATGAAAACGTCGACGATTTTGTGTGGGTGTTTTTAATCAGTGGTGCAGCGCCTCCAGCACATTTTGTGGGTGGTTATAAAGGTGCAAGTAGCGAAAGACAGCCACCTATGTTTTTTAGATTAGGAGGCGGAAGCTTAAAAGGCGTAAGTAAACCAGGCGCATTAGTTTGGAGTCGCATTTACGTAATGAATGACAAGTTATGTTGCGATTTAGGCGTTGGCGAGTGCGTGGATTTACCAAGAGAAGAAGTAGATAGACGTTGGAACATGACTACGCCTCAATGGCCAATTATGAACGCCACTTTAAAAGGAGTTTCCCAAAATCAGATGATGGGCAGGCACAAGGCAAACCATATTCATGTGGTATATACAAATAATGAAGAAGAAGCTCAGCGCTGTTGCAGAATTAAAGCCTCCGTATTAAACGAGTTAGGAATTGAAGTGAATTTTTGCGGAGACGTAAAACTATAAAAATCTATAAAATGAATTTATTTAAAAAAACACAATTATTAATTGTCTTATTATTAATTGCTACGGTAAGCGCAAAAGCTCAACGTTCAGATCCAGCTTATGTGAAAGCGATTAAGGAACGCTCTTGGAAAATTGTTCAAAAACTAAACATAGCCGATCAAGTTCAAGCCGTAAAAGTTCGAGACATTATTGCCAACCAGTACATGGATTTAAACGATGTTTATATCTACCGCGATGCTGAGAAAAAGAAAATTAAAGCATCTGAAGAATTAAGCGCTTCACAGAAGAAAAAAGCAGAAGAAAAAATCGCTCAAAAAGTTACGAAGAAGATAGATAAATTGCACCGTAAGTATATCAGCAATCTTAATAAAAACCTAACAGATGAGCAGGTTATCGGCGTAAAAGACGGAATGACTTACGGAGTTGTTCCTTTAACTTTTGGTGCTTACGAGGAAATGCTACCAAACCTTACTCAAGAGCAAAAGAACCAAATGTACATCTGGTTGGTAGAAGCAAGAGAACATGCGATGGATGCGGAATCGTCAGAAAAAAAACATGCTTGGTTTGGCAAGTATAAAGGCCGTATCAACAACTATTTATCCGCTGCCGGTATCGACATGAAAAAAGCCGGCGAAGAATGGCAGGCGAGGATAAAAGCGGCTAAAGCTCAAAAGTAAAATTGCGCACAAGATTATACAATTTTATCTTGGTGTGAAAAGGAAAGCCAAAACTTTGTCTTTTGGGCTAAAGAAGACACTTATCTTAATAACTATAAAATTTATAGCGAGGAAGATACCGGCATGAAACGGGGAAATAAAACGCAAGATTAGGTTACGGCGATTTATAGAATAACAGATTTAGTACACTATTATATAATTACCCTCAAAATAAAGGGCGGGAATCTTGATAAGATGCTACAATTTTATGTTAACATTTTATACTTGATTATTTAATTTTATTTTTTATATTTGAATATCATATTTATATATGATTAAAATAAACCGATATAAACCATTTTATTAAGCAAGCTTTCAAAATACTTTCAAGGTCTATTGGCTTTTTTGAATGGCAAGCAAATTACCAACTATAAACTAAACTAACGTGATATGAAATATAGATCTTGGGGCTTTACCTGAATTATTTATTGTAAAAAGAATGGGGCAAGGCTTTGTTCTTGGTTTTCAAAAGAACGAAAAGAATTTATACAATTAACAGCCAATCATGGAAAAAAAAATACTTAATACAAACAAAAAGCTGATGAATTATAAAAAAACGATCGGTTATTTGTTGGGAGGCGCATTTTTGATATGCTCTTTTCCGGCAGATATTCATGCTCATGAAAAAAGCATTGCGTCAAGTCTTTTATCAAGTAATGCGAAATGGGAAAATTATACAGGTAAAGTAACCGATGGCAAAGGAGAGCCACTTATCGGTGTAACTATTACAGTAAAGGGATCGAAATCTGGGACAGTGACAGATGTCAACGGTAATTTCTCCATAAATGTGCCAGCGGGTACCACGTTGGTGTTTTCATACTTAGGTTTTGTTACAAATGAGGTAACCGTTAATGCCAATAACAGAAATATTTTCGTTTCGTTAGTAGAACAGGCTAACTCTTTAAATGAGGTTGTAGTGGTTGGATACGGTGAGCAAAAAAGATCTTCATTAACCGGGTCGGTCGTTAGCATTAATGCGGAAGAAATCGAAGATTTACCGGTAACTAACTTGGGCGCTGCCCTAGCAGGACGTCTTTTGGGTGTTGGTGTAAGCGGAGGTATTGCAAGACCGGGCTCTACAGCAACTTTAACAATAAGAAATCCCACAGGTATTTTTGCCAAAGACGGAGGCTCGCAGGAACCGCTATACGTTATAGATGGGGTTATACAACTTACCGGGCAAGGTAAACCTGATGCGACCCTGTTCAATAACCTCGATCAATCCGAGGTGGAGAGTATTTCAATTTTGAAAGACGCGGAAGCGGCAATCTACGGAGCCCGCGGTGCAAATGGGGTAGTTTTGGTAACCACAAAGAAAGGCAAGTCTGGGAAGCCTCGCATTAGCTACAACGGGTCATACGCTGTTAATGACGAAGCGTATCGCACCAAGATGATGAGCGCTTACCAATTCGGGTTATACATGAATGTAATGAACGGGCCGAATGGTGCCAACGCAGACCCAAACTCATCTTCTTACAAAGACAGAGTTTTTGGACAAGATGAGCTTGACCATTTTAAAACCATAAATTACGATTGGCTTGAGGATGCCTGGTCGTCATCTTATAACATGCGCCATGCGCTAAACGTAAGTGGCGGTTCCGATCAAGCTACTTATTTCGCCGGCATTTCCTATAACAAACAGAACGGAAACTTAGCTTCTCTTGATTTCGATCGCTGGAATTTTAGGGCAGGAACGGATATTAAAGTCGCATCGAATTTAAAAGTGGGTCTTCAAGTTTCAGGAAATAACAACGATTTAATTAAAACCTTTAACAAAGTTTCAGGAGAAGATGATGAGGATGATTATCAAAACTTGATTTCTGCACCACGATATGTACCTATGTATATAGACGGTCTCCCTGTTAAGCTGCCCGGTCGGACCAATGATCTTTCAGCATATCATTTCTATGAAATTGAAAAACTGGGTAATTTATCCGATACGAAGTCAAACTTCTACACGGTAAATGTTTCTGCTGAATATCAGGTTCCGTTTGTTGAAGGACTTAAAGTTCGAGCCGCTTACAATCGCAATATGGGCAACTCAGCGAATTCACAGGTGGGTACACGTTACACGCTTTACCAGTTTACCGGGCTTGGTTCTAACGGCCACATTTACGACGGCGCAACCCAGTCCACTCCTCTTTCCGTTAAAAACGGAGGGAGAATTTGGCACTCCAATATCAAGCAAGCTAGTACACAGACCAATTTATTCTTAGACTATAACAGAACATTCGGAAAACATACTATAAGTGGTTTGGTGTCGGTTGAAAGAGGTGAAGCAGAAAGTGATCAAGAAGATGTTTACAAAGAAGACCCTATTTCATCTACGAACGGCCAATTTGGTACAGCATTCGGTGCTATACAAGGCAGAACTTTTAGAGATGAGTCCGGAACTTTAGGATATATAGGCAGAGTGAATTATGATTACGACGGCAAATATCTGGGACAATTTCTTTTTAGAAGTGATGCGTCTACTAAATTCGCTCCCGAAAATTATTGGGCTAAATTTTATTCATTCTCTGCGGGTTGGGTGTTATCTAAAGAAGACTTCTTTAAATCGAATGTAATAGATTTCCTAAAACTTAGATATTCTGCAGGGTTGTTAGGAAACGATCAGACTAAGCCTTGGTTGTGGAGACAACGTTATACCTTCCAAGAAGGAAAAGGTGCAGTATTTGGCGGGAATGGTGGTAGCTCCATAGGTATGAAGATGGAGGCATCCCCTAATCGCAACGCAACTTGGAGTGACGAATTCAAGAATAATTTAGGTATTGATGCGAGGTTCTTAAATCAGAGATTATCTGCAACTTTAGAGGGCTATTATAATCATGCCACCAATATACTGGTAAACAGAACTGGAAACGTCCCGGTAACGGTCGGAGGTTCTGTTGCGGCAGAAAATTACGGAATTGCAAATTACTTTGGATATGAAATAGGTTTAGGATGGGATGGTAACGTAGGAAGCGAATTCCGTTACGGCATTAACACTCGGTTAAACTGGTCTGATAATAAAATTGTTAGGATGGATTTCAATGATAATGATATCTTATATCCCTGGAAAGCTCATCCTGGTGCTTCATCTGATTTCGGAGCCTGGGGATATGATTATTTAGGCATGTTCAAAACCCAAGAAGAAGTTACGGACTACGTTCAAAAGTACAATATTACACAAGTGTTTGGTACTAAAGCAACGGATTTGAGACCCGGAACATTCTACTACAGAGATATCAGGGGCCCGCTACAAACTGATGGAACTTTTGCGCCGGCAGATGGAATTATAGACGAAAATGATCAGATACAACTTGCCAAAAAGGCGGCCAATCATTATGGTTATGGTATTACACTTAGCGCTGGCTATAAAGGGTTCAATTTTAACTGCGTAATTGCTGGAAGTTTTGGTGGCTACAATGAAATAGGTGATAGGAAAAAGCTGAATAACGACATTACAAGAAACTTCACAAGCTTACCAGTTATTTGGGGAGATGTTTATGATCCAGTTTTGAATCCTGCCGGTACAATGCCAAATCCAAATTTTGATGGTATTTATGACCGATCTTCGAGCTTTTGGGAAGTAAGCTCGTTTTCGATGCGAATGACAAGTTTTAATCTGAGCTACAGCATTCCTAAGAAGTTAATTAACACGCTAAATATCAGTAGTGCTAAAATTTACTTTACAGGTTTAAATCCTTTTAACCTGTACAACCCTTATAGCTATAAGGACGCTTATGGTGCTTGGGATACTTTTCCAAATTTGAAAACTTATTCATTTGGTTTAAACCTCACTTTATAGCAATCACTTAACAACAAAGACATGAAAAAGACGAATTTAATATACGTTTTCGCAGCTTTCATTTTAGTAATGGCAAGCTGTAAAAAAGATTTCTTAGAAGAAAAGAAGGATTATAGTGGTACAAATGAGGATGTTTTCAAAGATCCTTTGTTAGCCCAAGCCTATGTAGATTATATCTACGGACTTTTTCTTCCGGCTAATAATGCGGAATCCTTTACCTGGAATTTGGCTACTAACAACTCAGACTTTACGAAAACGACAGAGGAATATGCTGGGGAAACAAATTGGAACAAAGAATGGGCAAAAATATCGTATACGCAAGCACATGATCTAGGCTATTTTGGTCCTCGTCTATCTTCAAGTATAGGAAATAATACGTGGACTCGTATGAAGCAAATCAATATTTTTCTGGCTGAAGTAGACAAATACGGCTTACCAGAAGATACGCGTAACAAGTTAAAAGGCCAGCTGTACTTTTGGAGAGCTTGGCAATATTTCGATTTGGTAAGACTTTATGGTGGCGTACCGCTAGTGCTTGTTCCGCAAAATCCTATTCTTTCTGCTGGTGATAATACCCAGGTTCAAAGAAGTAAAACTTCAGAATGCATTGAGCAAATCTGTGCAGATTTAGATAAGGCACAAGAACTACTGCCGCCAAGTTGGGGCAGCTCGGATTGGGGAAGAATCACAAAGGGTGCGGCTGCCGCTTATAAAGGAAGGGTTTTACTTACATGGGCTAGTCCCTTGTTTAACCCAACCGATGATGTAACCAGATGGGAAAGAGCCTACCAAGCCAATAAAACAGCAAAAACTCTTTTAGAAGAGAACGGATATAATAAGCTAGATTTGTCGGGAGACTTGACTAATGGTAAGGCGTGGGGAGACATGTTTTTGAAAGAAGTTAATAACCCTGAAGCGGTTTTGGTATACGGATTTAATAATGCATCCGCTGCCACAACTACTAAGAATAACGGATGGGAGCAGGCAACCCGATCTAAAGAGATTTTAGGTTCAGGAAGTGCTTCCCCTACCAAAGAGATGTTAGATGCGTTTCCGATGAAAGATGGAAAGCCTATAGATAACTCTACGTATCCTTATGACCAGTCTAAGTTCTATAAAAATAGGGATCCTCGTTTCTATAAGACATTTATTTACAATGGGGCGATATGGCCTTACAAAGAAAATCAGAATTATAAACAATGGACTTATGTTTGGAAGAAAACCTCTAGTGCGACAGGTTATAATGCAACCACAGAAACTAAAGGTGCAAACTCAAGCGGAATATATCTATGCAAAGCAAATAATCCACAAGCGAGTAACGCAAGTGGTAATTTTCAGCAAAGCGGAACTGACTATATGGAAATGCGTTTCGCAGAGGTGGTGTTGAACTTAGCTGAGGCTGCAATAGGAGCTGGGCATCTCGATGAAGGCAAAGATTTAATTATATCAATACGGAAGCGTGCTGGTGTAGAAAATTTAGATGGAAGCTTCGGTTTAGCTGCGGTTAGCGGTCGTGACCCGCTTTTCGCAGCCGTTCTGAATGAAAGGAAAGTTGAACTTGCCTACGAGGGGAAAAGGTTTTTTGATCTAAGACGTTGGAAGCTTTTTGAAGAAGGATCTACGACTGCTGCAAGATTAGGGATTACACCGCTAAATGGGACCAGAAGAACCGGTTTATATGTTTCTGTCAAAACATCAACAGGTGCAGATTATTCTGGCGCAGCTGACCCTATGATAAAACCGGCAACTGGAAATGCACCAGTCATCGAAAGAGATCCAGCAACTTATCCAGCAGGCGTAACAAACTACAGCCAATATGTTGACTATCTTTATACTAACTATTTTAAAGTTAGCGTTAAAGATGATTTGGATAAAACAAGTGGAAATTGGAAGTTTAAGTGGTATCCAGAATATTACTATTTCGGGATAAATGAAACTGCTTTAACTGCAACTCCTTATCTTTTACAAACAAAAGGTTGGGACGGTATAAACGGACAAGGAACTTTTGATCCATTACAGTAGCAAACAATATTCATTTGGAAATCTTTTTTGTAAAAAAGGAGTAAAGCCCTTGCCAAAAGCCGGAAGAATTAATTCTTCCGGCTTTTGGCGTTAAAAGGTAAACGAATAACCTTTTTCTAAAACAAGTATAATAATATTGATGTTAAAAGTCAGAAATAAAAGCAACAAAATTTTCCGACAACACAAAACCAGAAAGTTCAAAGTGGAAAATTTTTACATTATAATTTATAAATATGGGGGTTCTGTTTCTCTAAAGCGTTTTAATAAAGCAATGGAAGTAACATAAGTCCTTTCCTGATTGATTTAACAATCGAGTTGAAAAAACTTATTGCATTAACAATTATATTTTTTATATTTGAATATCATATTCATATATGATTATTTGAAACCGAATTAAACTTGTCTCTTTCCGATTCATTGATGGTATCAGAAAGGTGATTTTAAATAATAAAGCATTACAATTTATTTTGTTAAAGAATCTCTCCATAATTTAGATGTAATTGGTTATCTAAAAGAAAGTTCCTAATACTTTCACACGAGAAAAGGGAGTTTGTTACTCCCTTTCTTTTAAAATAAATTGTAACATAAAATACTAAAGCCGAATTTGAAGATACTTTACTCAAATTATTAATTACAATTCCGTTGATTCGGAATATTTATAAAACCAACAAAATAAATGAAACGTTACCAGTTATCAGTAATTCTGCTATTTTTCTGTGGCAGTTTGTTTGCCCAATACCCAAAAATTTCTGAAGATGTAAAAAGAGAATCAGATTCTTTGATGAATGCAGCTACTAGGCATTCTGATATCGCTTGGGAGAAAGCAAAAGTAATAATAGCTAAAGAAGCGGCAGAAGGTAAGCCTTATATTCCATGGGCCGGCCGGCCAACAGATTTACCACAATCAGATTTATTGGCATTTCCTGGCGCAGAAGGTGGTGGTGCGTATAGTTTTGGTGGTCGTGGTGGTAGAGTAATTGTTGTAAAAAACTTGAATGACAGTGGCCCCGGCTCATTACGTGATGCTTGTGAACAGGGCGGTGCAAGAATCGTTGTGTTTAACGTGGCAGGTATTATTCGCTTAAAGACGCCATTGATTATTAGAGCACCTTACATTACCATTGCAGGGCAAACTGCTCCCGGAGATGGAATCTGCGTTGCCGGAGAATCTGTTTGGTTAAACACTCACGATGTGGTTGTCCGTTTTATGCGCTTTAGAAGAGGCGAAACTTTTGTAGGCCGTAGAGATGATGCAATTGGTGGAAATCCGGTAGGGAATATAATGATTGATCACGTGTCTGCAAGTTGGGGATTGGACGAAAACATGTCAATGTATCGCCATATGTATAATGACAGCACCGGTAAACAGGAAGTAAAACTTGGTACTGTAAACATCACCATTCAAAATTCTATTTTCTCCGAAGCATTAGATTATTGGAACCACGCCTTCGGAAGCACTTTAGGTGGCGAAAATTGTGCATTTGTGCGTAACCTGTGGGCAGATAATGGCGCTCGTAATCCATCAATCGGTTGGAACGGTGTTTTTAACTTTGCGAACAACGTTGTTTTTAACTGGAACAACCGTTCTACAGACGGAGGAGATTATACCGCATTATATAACATCATTAACAACTATTATAAACCGGGGCCAGTTACTGATTTAGGTGAGCCAATCAGCTATCGCATTTTAAAGCCAGAATCAGGCAGAAGCAAATTACCTTATGTAACTTTTGGAAGGGCTTATGTTAACGGAAATATTATCGAAGGAAATGAAAAAGTAACTAAAGATAACTGGAACGGCGGCATACAAATGGAAGATAAAAAAGGCGAGCTGATGAGCTTGTCAGAAGCCAGCAAATATTTCCCGGCTATGAAAGCGAAAGCGCCTTTCCCAATGCCAAAAATTACCATTATCCCAACATTACAGGCTAAAGATTATGTATTGGCTAATGTTGGTGCAACTTTACCAAAACGTGATCCTGTTGATGCCCGCGTAGTTAAACAAGTGGCAACTGGTAAAATAGAAGTTCATCCAGATGCAAAACCGTCGGCATTTCAGTTTGAGCACCGTCGTTTACCTGGCGATTCTTATAAATTGGGAATCATCACAGAGATTTCGCAGGTTGGCGGTTATCCAGAATATAAAGGAACGCCTTATAAAGATAGTGATGATGACGGTATGCCTGATACCTACGAACTTAAAAATGGTTTAAATCCAAGAAATGCTGCTGATGCTGCCAAAATCACCAAAAGTGGTTATGCAAATATCGAAGTATATTTAAATAGTGTAGTTCCTGTTAGTATCGTTAAACCTATTGGTAAATGAAAAAACTAAGCGTATGGGTGGCGGTAGCCAGCGTTTTTGCAATTTCAACAACGGTTAAGGCACAATATCCAATTATTCCTCCGGCAATGGAGGCAAAAGCAGACTCAGTGATGGCTGAAATTCAGCATCGTTCTGATGTACAATTTGAGAAAGTTAAGCCTATTATAGATGCCGATGCAAAAGCCGGTAAACCTTTTGTTCCTTGGGCGGCCGAGCCTGATGATTTACCACAGGCTAAAATTCCTGCTTTCCCGGGTGCAGAAGGCGGAGGCGCTTACAGTTTTGGCGGCCATGGAGGTAAAGTTTATGTGGTAACTAATTTAAATGATAGCGGCCCAGGCTCATTCCGCGATGCCTGTGAGCAAGGCGGAGCGAGAATCGTAGTTTTTAATGTTGCAGGAATTATCCGGTTAAAAACGCCCGTGATTATCAGAGCGCCTTACATTACAATTGCGGGGCAGAGTGCGCCGGGCGATGGTGTTTGCATTGCAGGCGAATCGCTTTGGATAAACACCCACGATGTCGTGATCCGTTACATGCGTTTCAGAAGAGGAGCAACTGATGTAACTCGCAGAGACGACGCTTTAGGCGGAAACCCAGTTGGAAACATCATTATCGATCACGTATCGGCAAGCTGGGGTTTGGATGAAAATATGTCCATCTATCGCCATGTTTACGATCCAAAAGACGGTTCAAAACCGGTTAAACTTCCTACGGTAAATGTAACTATCCAGAACTCTATTTTTTCAGAAGCTTTAGATACTTACAATCATGCTTTCGGAAGTACAATCGGAGGGCTAAATAGTACATTTATGCGCAACCTTTGGGCCTCCAATATCAGTAGAAATCCATCTGTAGGCATGTACGGCGATTTTGGTTTTGTAAACAATACTATTTTTAACTGGTGGAACCGCAGTGCGGATGGAGGCGACAATAACTCTTTCTATAGCTTCATCAACAACTACTATAAACCCGGTCCAATTACACCGTTGGATAAACCAATCTCTTATCGAATTTTAAAGCCAGAGTCTGGTAGAGATAAAAGGTTTGTACATGCTTTTGGTAAAGCCTATGTAACCGGTAACATTATAGAAGGTAACGACCGTGTAACCAAAAAT
Source organism: Pelobium sp. (assembly GCA_035496935.1). Classification (GTDB taxonomy): domain Bacteria; phylum Bacteroidota; class Bacteroidia; order Sphingobacteriales; family Sphingobacteriaceae; genus Pseudopedobacter. Next base: position 112,820 of record DATJED010000011.1, read on the forward strand.
AATTGGGATGGTGGTGTACAGCCCGAAATCAAGGGCGATTTAAACAAGTTGCTTGATTCTATCCGTGTTGATAAACCTTTGCCAATGGCTAAAGTGAGTGTGATGGAAACAAAGAAAGCTTACGATTATGTTTTAGCAAATGCGGGCGCAATTTTACCTAAAAGAGATGATGTAGATAAACGCATTGTAGAGCAGGTAAAAACCGGAAAGATAAAATATGTAGAAAATGCTAAAACAGGCGTTGGAAAAGAATTTATCAAACGCAGATTGCCCGAAGATTCTTATAAAAAAGGGATTATATCCGACATTAGTCAAGTTGGCGGTTATCCGGTATATTCAGGAAAACCTTATATTGATACAGATAACGACGGTATGCCAGATACTTACGAGAAAAAAGTAGGCTTAAATCCTAAAAATGCAAAAGATGCAAGTGTAATTTCAAAAACTGGTTATAGCAATATCGAAGACTATTTAAACAGTTTAGTAGATATCAAAACGGTAGCTCCGGCAATTAAATAAGGTGATTCTGAATATTGAAGATATGTTTTATTCAGTATATCCAGCCAAAGCACTGCCATTAAATGCGCTTAAATTCGCCCTTGGCATTTGCGGTTGCGATGAAGAAATTAAAGCACTACCAATCATAGCAAATGGCGCAGGCGAGAGTTTTTTGTTTACTTTTTTGCGGAAAAAATTGCGAAGCACTCTTGAGTATCATTAAAAAAATGAACAAGGAACGAAAAAAGTAAATGCCAATGCCCGGCATGAGGGCAGGAAAGACTGTGGGTGAGGGGAAATGGTTTTTCAATTAACCCAAATTCACATTAGTTACATGAACCTTTTAAAAATTCATCAGTGATTGTTTCTTTAAAAAAAATCAGAATAAATGTGTGGATTTTAGCCTGTCTGTTGAGCGTTCAACAGCAGGCTTTTTCGCAAAAGAAGAAACCAGAACCATTTAAGCCTTTGGTTTTTGGAAAAGGTGGCCTTAAATACATCCCAGATGCTCAGGGCAATAGAATCCCCGATTTTTCTTACGCTGGTTATAAAGCTGGCAATGCGGAAATCCCGGATATAGCCATTAAAATTACTGTCGCAGCAAAATCTGGCGACGCTACACAAAGAATTCAAAACGCAATTAATTATGTAGCCAAACTTCCTTTAGATAAAAGCGGTTTCCGTGGAACTGTTTTGTTAGGAAAAGGCGATTTTGAAGTACAAGGCCAATTGAAAATTCAATCTTCGGGAGTTGTTTTACGAGGAAGTGGCGTAACGGAAACCGTGGTTCACGGTGCTGGATTAGACCGCCAGACCTTGATCAGGATTTTTGGCGAAAACGACTTAAAATCTTCTAACAAAACTCAGATTATAGATAGTTACGTTCCCGTAAACACACTTAGTTTTGATTTAGCTAAAGCTGATGCTTTTAAAGTAGGTGATAAAATCAGAATCACACGTCCTTCAACCGCTGAATGGTTAGATACCACAAAAACATGGACTTTCGGCGGCGATGTTTCTGCCTTGGGCTGGAAACCCGGAGAGGAAGACGTGGTTTGGGACAGAACCATTACGGCTATCAACGGAAACAAAATTACTATTGATGCACCCATTACAACCGCATTAGACCAAAAGTTTGGTGGCGGTTTTATCGAAAAATATCAGTGGAACGGGCGAATTGAAAACGTAGGAATAGAAAATTTTTCCTTAGTTTCTGCTTTTGACGCTTCCAATCCAAAAGATGAAAACCACCGGTGGATGGCCATAACCATCGAAAACACAGAAAACGCGTGGGTTCGTCAGGTAACTTTCAAACATTTCGCAGGGTCGGCAGTAAATATTCTTTCTACCGGAAAATGCATCACCGTAGAAGATTGCAAGTCGCTTGCGCCAGTTTCAGAAATCGGCGGACAACGCCGTTACACTTTTCAAACTAACGGACAGCAAACTTTATTTCAAAGATTGTATTCAGAATACGGCTACCACGATTTTGCAGTGGGTTATTTAGCTGCCGGACCAAACGCTTTTGTGCAGTGCAAGGCGTATTTGCCTTTCAGTTACAGTGGCGCAATTGATACTTGGGCATCGGGAGTTTTATTCGACGTCATCAATATTGATGGCAACGCTTTAAACTATGCAAATATTGGTCAGGATGCGAGAGGCGCAGGTTGGACAGCCGCCAACAGTGTATTTTGGCAATGTAGCGCATCGCGGGTTTATAATTTTAAACCGCCAACTGCGCAAAACTGGGCTTTCGGAACTTGGTCCGAATTTCAGGGCGATGGTTTTTGGGATTTTTCCAACGAGCACATCAATCCACGCAGTTTATATTACGCCCAACTCGCCCAAAGGCTAAATAAAAATGTGGACGCAAGGGCGCAATTAATGGATAAAAGTACTGAAGCTACCAGTAGTCCAACGGTTGAACAGGCTCGACAAATGACTTTGGCTGCAGCTTTTCCTTTGCCACAATTAGAGGATTTTATCGACAGCGCATCCTACAGAAATCCAATTTCTACTACCGTTAAAAATATTCCATCGGTTGACGATATTAAAATCCCAAAAACGCAGCCCATTGCCAAAAAAGGAGATTTAACAGTCGAAAATGGCTGGTTGGTGCGGGACCATCAGGTTTTAACCGGTGGAAGACTAAATGTTCCTTGGTGGACTGGCGGTATTCACGGTTCCGATATTATCAAAGCTAAACCGGCTATTACACGTTATGTTCCCGGCAGAGTAGGAAAAGGTTTAACCGATGATTTACAGCAGATGACGGACACAATGGTCAAAAATTCTGATTTAATTGTAGAGCAGAATTACGGTTTGTGGTACGATAGAAGAAGGGATGACCACGAACGCATCCGTAGAATGAGCGGGGAAGTTTGGCCTCCGTTTTACGAATTGCCTTTTGCTCGAAGCGGCGAAGGAACAGCGTGGGACGGTTTATCAAAATACGATTTAACAAAGTATAACCCTTGGTATTGGAGTCGTTTAAAGCAATATGCCGAACTGGCCGATGAAAAAGGTTTAGTGTTGATTCATCATAATTATTTCCAGCATAACATTATCGAGGCCGGTGCACATTACGCCGATTTTCCGTGGAGAACAGCAAACAACATCAATTCCACAGGTTTTTTAGAACCAGTACCTTATGCTGGCGATAAAAGGCTTTTCTTGGCAGATCAGTTTTATGATGAAACCAATCGGCAACGGCGGGGATTGCACCAAGCTTATATTGAGCAATGTTTAAACAATTTCGTCGGAAATTCAGCTGTGATACAGTTTATTGGCGAGGAATACACAGGTCCAACGCATTTTGCCAAGTTTTGGGTACAAACCATAAAGGATTGGGAAAGCAAAACCGGAAACAAAGAATTAATCGGCTTAAGTACCACCAAAGATGTTCAGGATGCTATTTTAGAAGATCCAAAGCTTTCACCGACTATTGACGTAATTGACATTAGGTATTGGCATTATCAGGCAGATGGTTCTGCTTATGCACCTTTGGGCGGACAAAGTTTGGCACCTCGTCAGCAAGCCCGTCAATTTAAGCCTAAGAAAACCTCTTTTGAACAGGTGTACAGAGCGGTAAGAGAGTATCGTGATAAATATCCTGACAAAGCGGTAATGTATTCTGGCGATAATTATCCGTCTTATACTTGGGCTGCTTTTATGGCCGGCGGTTCGTTTACCGATGTTAAGGTTGACGATGCAGCGTTTCTGAAATCTGCAAGCACCATGCGTCCTATGACGATTGCAAATCAAGCTTACATTTTGGGAAATAGCCAAGGAGAATATATTATTTATGCAGATGCTGATGTAAATACCTCGGGTTTAAAACTGAATAAATCTGCCATTTTTACGTGGATTAATCCAGGCTCGGGAAAGGTCATCGCCAATCAAAAATCAAACAATATTAAAAAACCTGGAAATGGTTCAGCCGTTTTATGGATTCATGAAAAATAGCAATAGCATGTTAAAAAAAATAATCTTCTTTTTTGCTTTAGTAGCCCTTTTCGCTTCATGTAAACAAAAGGAAAAATCTGCCGAAATGGGCTTAAAAATTAGTCAGAACGGACGCTATTTTGAAAAAGAAAGCGGAAAACCATTTTTCTGGTTAGGAGATACCGGCTGGTTGCTTTTTAAAAAATTATCGAGAGAAGAAGCTGTTGCATACTTAGATAACAGAGCAGAAAAAGGTTTCAACGTGATTCAGGTAATGGCTTTACACGAATTAGGCGTAACAGATTTCTACGGAGATTCAGCTTTGATCAACAAAAAAATTGATGCGCCCAAAGTAACCGAAGGGGACGATTTTAAAGACAGTACCGCTTATGATTACTGGGACCATGTAAGTTACATCATTGACGAAGCGGCAAAGCGGAAAATCTATATCGGTTTTGTAACCGTTTGGGGCAGTGCAGTTAAAAGTGGCGATGTGCAGCCTGAGCAGGCAAAAAAATATGCTGAATTTTTAGTAAAACGTTTCGGTGACAAGCCAAACATCATTTGGATGAACGGTGGCGACATTAAAGGTTCAGAATATACCAGCGTTTGGGAAGCCATCGGGCAAACCATCAAAGCGAAAGACAGCGTTCATTTAATGACTTTCCATCCGCGTGGGAGAACAAATTCTTCCGAGTGGTTCCATAAAGAAAAATGGTTGGATTTTAATACTTTCCAGTCCGGTCATAGGCGTTATAACCAAGACACTTCTAAAAACGAAACACGCCATTACGGCGAAGACAACTGGAAATACGTTCTGGAGGATTATCCGCAAACACCGATTAGACCTACTTTGGACGCCGAGCCGAGTTACGAAGCAATTCCAGAAGGTTTGCATGATTCTTTAGAAGTAAGATGGACAGATGCAGCGGTGAGAAGATATGCGTACTGGTCGGTTTTTAGCGGAGCGGCAGGCTTTACTTACGGACACAATGCCGTAATGCAGTTTTATAAAAAAGGCGAAGGAAATGGTGCTTACGGTGTCCGTAACTGGGAATTTTACACAAAAGCTTTAAACGATCCGGGAGCTGGACAAATGCAGTTTTTGAAAGATTTAATGCTCTCTAAACCTTATTTTGAAAGAGTTCCAGACCAATCCATCATTGCCAATCAGAAAGAAAGACACAATTATTTGGTAGCAACGCGAGGAAAAAATTATGCTTTTGTTTATACATGGACAGGTAGAGATTTAGAAATCAACATGGGGAAAATTGAAGGCGAAAAAGTAAAAGCTTCGTGGTTTAAACCAGCAGATGGAACACAAACAGCCATCGGGGAATTTGAAAATAAAGGAACGCAAACCTTCGATCCTCCGGGAGAAGAAAAAGACGGTAACGATTGGGTTTTAATTTTAGAAAGTATTTAACGTGAGTATTTGATTTGTTGGTGATTATACAGTGAAATATGTTTAGAATAATGCAAAATTTGGTTTTTTTCCGTTCAATCCTGCCCAAGCACAGACCAATGTTAACCTCTTTTTCGACATCAGAACTTTGCGGTACAGATGAAGGGAGTAAAAGCACTTCCTATTGTAGCAAAGGGCGTAGTCGAGAGTTTTTGGGTACTTTTTTCGGCAAAAAAGTACCTGCCAATGCCCGGCATGAGGGCAGGCAAGGCTGTGCTGAAAAGGCAACAGCGGTGAGTTTCGAGTTTAAACACATTCGTAATACATATTCTTTAACGATTAAATTACCTGTATATCTATTATTTGCTTTTACTTTCTTAATAAGCTCATGCAGTCAAAAAGCGTATTTATTTACTTCTTTTCATGAGCCGGCTAACGAAGGTTTAAGAATGCTTTACAGCGATGATGCTTACCATTGGAAAGCTTTCGACCACATTTTTTTAAAACCCGAAATCGGCCAACAAAAAGTAATGCGAGACCCATCAATGGTGCAAGGTCCGGACGGGACTTTTCATTTGGTGTGGACCAGCAGTTGGCGTGGTGATAAAGGTTTTGGTTATGCCAGCTCTAAAGATTTAATCCATTGGAGTAAACAAGAGTTTCTTTCGGTAATGGAAAATGAACCCACTACCGTAAACGTTTGGGCGCCGGAACTTTTTTATGATGATGTTAAGCAACAGTACATTATTATTTGGGCTTCTACTATTCCGTTCCGATTTCCAAAAGGAGAGGAAGAGGAGGAAAATAACCATCGGATGTATTACACCACCACCAAAGATTTTAAAACTTTTAGCCCGACAAAATTATTCATAGACCCCGGTTTTAGCGTGATTGATGCCGTAATTGTAAAGCGGGCGAAAGATGATTACGCTTTGGTTTTAAAAGATAATACCCGGCCGGAAAGAGATTTGAAAGTGGCTTTCGCCGATAATCCATTAGGACCATACAAAAATGTATCTGCATCTTACACAAAAAACTTTACCGAAGGTCCATCGGTGGTAAAAGTAAAAGACGGCTGGTTAATTTACTTTGATTCTTATCGGGATAAAAGCTACGAAGCGGTAAAAACCACTGATTTCAAAACTTTTGCGGATGCAAACTCTGAAATATCAGTTCCCGAAGGGCATAAACACGGAACTATTGTTCCCATCAAAAAATCATTTTTAAAGAAGCTTCAAAAGAGCTTGAAATCTGAATAAACATGAGATTTTCTAATAAGATATTACTTTCCATACTTGCATTAGGCTCAACCACCGTTTTTGCGCAGGATACCATCAAATATACCGGAACAACTTTATCTAATGTTGATTATCATACCGGGCAGTTAAGTCCAGCAATTGGTGTTCATAATATTCAAGTTTTTAGAGCAAACCGCGAACATCCAGAATTAGCTGGCGGCAATAATTGGACTTACAATCATCAACCGCTGATGGCTTACTGGAACAACCAATTTTACCTGCAGTATTTAAGCAATCCGGTTGGCGAGCATATCGCACCCGGAAGAACTTTAATGATGACTTCCAAAGACGGCGTAAACTGGACAAACCCCGAAGTGCTTTTTCCTCCGTACAAAATTCCCGATGGTTACCAAAAAGAAGGGTATCCGGGCGTAGCCAAAGATTTATATGCGGTAATGCACCAACGCATGGCATTTTTTACCGCTAAAAGCGGAAGATTGCTCACTTTGGCTTATTACGGAATTGCTATGGACGCACATGATGACCCGAACGACGGTAAAGGAATTGGAAGGGTAGTGCGTGAGGTTTATAAAGACGGAACTTACGGACCTATTTACTTCATCAGAAACAACAAAAATTGGAACAAAAAATTATCCGTTTATCCGTTTTACACCTCTTCAAAAGATAAAGGATTTAAAAAAGCTTGCGAAGAATTGTTAGCCACTCCTTTAATGATGCAACAATGGGTAGAGGAAGCAGACCGCGATGACCCTTTAATCCCATTAAAAAAAGAATATAAAGCATTCAGTTACTACCATTTGCCAAACGGAAAAGTAATTGGCTTGTGGAAACACGCTTTAACTTCCGAAAGTGCCGATGAAGGAAAAACTTGGGAATACAATCCATTAAGAGCGCCGGGTTTTATTAATAGCAATGCGAAAATCTGGGGACAAAAAACTTCGGACGGAAAGTACGCAACGGTTTATAATCCTTCGGAGTTTAGATGGCCTTTGGCGGTTTCTACCAGTGAAGACGGTTTGAATTATACCGACTTATTATTGGTAAACGGCGAGATTACGTCCATGCGTTATGGCGGAAATTACAAATCGTATGGTCCGCAGTACGTTCGTGGAATTATTGAAGGCAATGGACTTCCGCCCGATAAAAACATGTGGTTAACCTACAGCATGAACAAAGAGGATATTTGGGTAGCAAAAGTTCCGGTTCCTGTTACTGCGGATGAAAACTCTGTGGTTAATGACGTTTTTAACCAGATGCCTGACGGTAAGGAACTGGATAAATGGAATTTGTTTTCTCCGATTTGGGCAAGAACCCAGATTGAAAAATTGAACGGAGAAAAAGTTTTGGCTTTACACGATTCGGATCCGTTTGATTACGCTAAAGCCGAAAGGGTAATTAAACCGGTAAAAAAAATGACTGTAGAATTTACAGTTACGCCAAAACAGAACAACAACGGCGAACTCCAAATTGAACTACAAGATGCCAAAGGTTTGCCCGCATTAAGATTAGTTTTTGATGCGGAAGGAAAGTTAAAAGCCAAAGTTGGATACCGTTATTCGGGAGTGATGGATTATGAAGCTGGAAAAACTTATAAAATTGAATTGGAGCTGGACTGCAATACCCGTATCTATAAAATAAAGGTAAACGGACAGGAAAAGGGAGCAAAAGTTTATTTCGCTCCGATTAGCGCATTTAACAGAGTGATGTTTAGAACCGGAGAGGTACGCCGTTTTCCGGATGCAGAAACTCCAACCGATCAAGATTACGATTTAAAAAATGCAGGCGAAAAAGCACCGGAAGCAATTTTTTACGTTCATTCATTAAAGACTACTTATTAAATGTTAAGATAATGCAAATGACGACTGTTTTCCATTCAATCCAGCCCAAGCACAGTCCAAAGTTCACCTTATTTTCGACATCAGAACTTTGCGGTACAGATGAAGTGAGTAAAAGCACTTCCTTTTTAGCAAAGGGCGTAGTCGAGAGTTTTTTGTTTACTTTTTTGCGGAAAAAAAGTAAATGCCATTGCCCGGCATGAGGGCAGGAAAGGCTGTGTTGAAAAGGCACTAAATGTAAAAGCAAGTTATTAATGAAGTTTATAAAAATACTTTTTCTATTACTCTTAGGGGGTTTTCAATTGAAAGCCGAAGTAGTATTGCCACGAATTTTAGGCAATCAAATGGTTTTGCAACAGCAAAAACCCATTGTAATTTGGGGAATAGCCAACGTTGGCGAGCAAATTTCTGTGTCTTTTGCAAATGAATCTGCGCAAACAATTGCTGATGCAAACGGAAAATGGAAAGTAATTCTAAATCCGCTTAAAGCGAGTTTTGAAAACCGGGATATGACCATTAAGGGCACAAATACCATTGTGTTAAAAGATATTTTGGTTGGCGAAGTTTGGCTATGTTCTGGCCAATCAAACATGGAATATACCATGCGCAAAAACAGCAAGGTGGATAGAAAAGAAGCGGTGGGTTTAAGCCCCAGCCCAATTGATGAATTGTTTTTTGCACATCACAAAAACATCCGTCTGTTTTTAGTAAACCGAAAAGAGCTGATCAAACCTTCGCCAGAACACGAAGGCTGGGATATTGCCGAAGGAACAGCCTTAAGAAATTTTTCGGCAGTGGGTTATTTCTTTGCTAAAAACTTGAATCAGGAAATAAAAGTTCCGGTTGGGATCATTTCTTCGGCCATTCCAGGAAGTAGGATTGAGCCTTGGATTAACGAAGAGGATTTTGCCAGTTCCGCTTATTTTAAGAATAAAAAAATAGAAGGTGATCCCGCTAAATTTTATCATCCAATGATTGAACCGTTAATTCCTTTTGCACTAAAAGGTTTTTTATGGTATCAAGGCGAAAGCAATTGCTTTTTGCGGGACCGCGTCAACTACACCTATAAAATGAAGACATTGATTGATGGTTGGCGTAAAGATTGGGGCGAAGAATTACCTTTTTATTACGTTCAAATTGCTCCTTTTGAATATTCGTCATCACAAGGAGAACCGAAGCTCAGTAAATACGATTTGCCCGAATTTTGGGAAGCACAATCCGCAACTTTAAAAATCCCGAATACCGGAATGGCGGTGATTACCGATTTGTACGACGGTGGCGGAGGCATTCATCCCGGTTATAAATGGGAAGTTGGTCGTCGTTTGGCCTTAATTGTTTTGGATAAAACTTATGGTAAAAACCTGGTTTCCAGCGGACCGGTTTACGATAAAATGAAGGTTAAAGACGATAAGCTTGTACTTTATTTTGACGAAGCCAAAGGTTTAAAAAGCAGAGATGGCAAAACTTTGAATTATTTTGAATTGGCTGGCGCCGATGAAATTTATCATCCAGCAAAAGCTAAAATCAAAGGAAAAAAAGTGATTTTGACTGCTACGGAAGTGAAAAATCCTGTAAAAGCCCGTTTTGGCTGGGATGAAATTGCACAACCTAATTTGGTGAACAGCGTAAATTTGCCAGCAAGCGCTTTCAGAACTGATAATCCAATAATCAACCAATTTAATCCCTAATTTTTGAAGACTTTTATCAAACATATCGCAATTTTCGGTTTTTTAGCAAGCTTCTTTTCAGCAAACGCTCAGGAAACGGAGAAAATCTACCTGTCCGGAAAAGGAAAAGACGATATGGTAAACTGGGATTTCTTTTGTTCTGCCGGTCAAAATTCGGGCAAATGGACAAAAATTGGTGTTCCATCTTGTTGGGAGTTGCAAGGCTTCGGGAAATACAATTACGGTTTCAATAAAGACAGCGCAAGAGGGAAAGAAGTTGGGAAATACCGTTACAATTTCAACGTCCCCACCAGTTACAAAAACAAAACTGTACAAATTGTTTTCGAAGGCGTTTTTACCGACGCTACCGTAAAAGTCAACGGAAAATTGGCTGGTCCAACGCATCAGGGGGCTTATTACGCTTTTAAATATGATGTTAGCAAACTATTAAAATACGGTGCTGATAATTTGTTGGAGGTAGAAGTTGCCAAACATTCCGCCAATGAATCGGTAAATGATGCAGAACGCAGAGGCGATTTCTGGATTTTCGGAGGGATTTTTCGTCCGGTTTATCTGGAAGTTTTACCGCAACAGCACATTACGGAATTGGCATTTGATGCTAAAGCCGATGGAAATTTAAAAACTCAAATTTCTTTTTCGGGTAAAGCGGATGAAATCCAAATGGAATTATTGGATGCTAATGGAAAGACTTTCGGTAAAAAGATATCGCAAAAACTTGATAATGTTCAATCTGTTTTGTTAACTGCAAATTTTGAAAATCCGAAATTATGGTCGGCAGAATTTCCAAATCTTTACACCGCTAAATTCTCACTTTTAAACAAGGGCAAAATTCTTCACAGCATCGATAAAAAAATCGGTTTCAGAACCATCGAGGTAAAAGAACGCGACGGTGTTTTTGTGAACGGCGTTAAAATGAAATTCAAAGGCGTAAACCGTCATTCTTTTTGGCCAACATCCGGCAGAACCACCAGCAAAGCACAAAGTATTGCAGACGTGAATTTGATGAAGGACATGAACATGAACGCCGTACGCATGGCGCATTATCCGCCAGATGCGCATTTCTTGGAAGTCTGCGATTCCCTAGGTTTGTATGTGATGGACGAATTAGCGGGCTGGCATGGACATTACGATACGCCAACCGGCAAAAAGCTGTTAAAAGAAATGTTGGTGCATGATGTCAACCATCCGTCAATTATTTTTTGGGCAAACGGAAACGAAGGTGGTCATAACCTGGATTTAGACAAATATTTTAAAGACTGGGACATCCAAAAACGACCGGTTGTGCATCCTTGGGCAAATTACGGTGGTTTTGATACGCAACATTATCGCCAGTACAATTACGGAATTGGCAATTACATGAATGGGCATGATATTGTAATGCCGACCGAATTTTTACATGGTTTGTACGATGGCGGACATGGTGCCGGTTTGGATGATTATTGGGAAGCCATGTGGAATAAACCCACTTCTGCCGGAGGTTTCCTTTGGGTTTTTGCCGATGAAGGCGTGGTGCGTACTGATAAGAACAACATCATCGATACCGATAAAGACCGCGGCCCCGACGGAATTATTGGTCCGTTCCACGAAAAAGAAGGAAGCTATTTTACGATTAAAGAAGTTTGGAGTCCGGTTCATTTTGAAGCCATAGAAATGACAGCCGGTTTTAATGGCGCTTTCAACATCGAAAACAGGTATGATTTTACGAACATCAATCAATGCAGTTTTACTTGGAAGCTGAAAAAATTCAATTTGTTGGATAGCACTTTGGCAAAACCTGTTTTATCAGGAAAAAGCGATGCGCCAGATATTAAACCTCATTCAAAAGGCGTTCTAGACATAGATTTACCAGATAATTGGTTTTCTTACGATGCACTTTACGTCACTGCAAAAGATGTAAATCAGAAAGAAATTTTTACTTGGTCTTTCCCAATTAGCAAATCAAATCAAATTAGTAAGTCAATTTTTAATCACGCTAAAGCCGATAATAAAGTTACTTATTCAGCTATTGGCGAAAGCTATTTGATAAAAGTTAAAAACCTGCAAATCCGGATCAATAGAAACACCGGGATTTTAGAAAGTGTAAAAAACGGAACTAACGAAATCCCATTCAATAACGGTCCGGTTTTGCAGGAAGGAGCGAACAACTTTAAAAATTTTACCGCCAAAATGGATGCAGATACTTTATTCATCGCTTCTGTTTTCAATAAAAAAGAAAGCTATAATACTTTGCAATGGAAAATTTATCCAAACGGATTTATCCAAATGAAAGTAAAGTACTTTCCCGGCGAGTTTTACACTTGGTTTGATGGCGTAAATTTCTCGTTCCCGGAAACTGAAATAAAAGGAGTTGACTACATGGGAAGTGGGCCTTACCGGGTTTGGAAAAACCGTATGAAAGGAACTGAATTTGGTGTGTGGCACAAAGATTACAACAATACCGAAACCGGCGAAATTCCTTTTGTTTACCCAGAGTTTAAGGGCTATCACGCCAATTTATACTGGTGCAAATTTTTAACAAAAGGTCAGGATTTTAAAGTTTTGGCTGAAGATGAAGATACTTTTTTAAGACTATTTACTCCTAGGTTTATGGACGACCAATGGCATAATTATGTGCCACTTTTTCCTAACGGAGATATTAGTTTTATGCAGGCTATTCCAAGTATCGGCAATAAAACCCAAACCGCGGAAAGCACCGGCCCAATGGGGCAAAAAAATATTTATTACGATTACGAAAAGAACCCAGAAAGGGCAAAGGAACTCACATTATATTTTGATTTTACCGGAAATGACTAAGAAATTCATCATATTTTTTCTATTGGTTTTTGGCTTTTCCCATTTAAAAGCTCAAGACCTGCAAGTAACAGCTTTAAAGGTAGAGCAATTGGTAAATCCATTAGGGATTGATGTAAAACAACCCAATTTAAGCTGGCAAATTGTTTCGCAGAAACGCGGTGTGATGCAAACGGCATATCAGGTATTGGTGTCATCTTCGGCAGAGAAACTGGCGCAAAATGAAGGCGATTTATGGAACTCTGGAAAAGTAAATTCTTCGGAATCCATCTATGTAAAATACAATGGGAAAGAATTAACCAGCCGAACCAAATGTTTTTGGAAAGTTAAAATCTGGACAAATGTCGGCGAAAGTGAATGGTCTGAAAATCAATTTTGGACAATGGGTTTGCTTTACTATAAAGACTGGCCAAAAACATGGATTGGTTTCGATAGGGCTTTTCCGTGGGATAGCATCGAAAACGCTTCTCGTTTATCTGCAAGGTATTTCAGAAAAGAGTTTGAAAGCAAAAAAACGGTTAAATCCGCAACGGCATCTATCGCAGGCTTAGGTTTGTACGAGCTTTTTATCAACGGCAAGAAAGTTGGAGATGATGTTTTAGCGCCATCGCCAACTGATTATACCCAAAACGTAAAAGCCAACACTTACGATGTAACTTCCTACATCCAAAACGGGAAAAATGCAGTCGGTGCGGTTTTGGGTAACGGTCGTTTCTTTGCGATGCGACAGAATGAAAAACCTTATAAAATCAAAACATTTGGCTTCCCGAAAATGCTCTTGAACATCCACATTGTTTACACAGATGGAAGTACCGCAAACATTGATACAGATAACAGCTGGAAAGGAACTGCCGACGGGCCAATCCGCACCAATAACGAGTACGATGGCGAAGAATATGACGCCACGAAAGAACTGACAGACTGGAATAAAATCGGCTTTGATGACAGCAAGTGGCTACAAGCGGAGTATGTGCAAGAACCAAGCGGGACGATTGAAGCGCAGATGAACGAGAACATGAAAGTGATGAAAACGCTTCAGCCGGTATCCATTACAAAGCTTTCCCGCGGAAGATATATTTTGGATATGGGGCAAAATATGGTGGGCTGGCTGCAGATTAAAGTGAAAGGCAAAAAAGGTCAGCAAATTAAGCTTCGTTTTGCGGAATCGTTAGAAGATAACGGCGAACTTTTTACAGCCAATCTTCGCAACGCAAAAAATACCGATTTATATACTTTAAAAGGAGGGGAGGAAGAAATCTGGGAACCTACTTTCGTTTATCGGGGATTTAGATTTGTCGAGCTTTCTGGCTATAACTATCAACCTAAAGTCGCTGATTTTGTAGGGAAAATGGTTTACGATAATATCGAAACTGTTGGCACTTTTGAAAGCTCAAACCCTTTGCTCAACCAGATTTTTAAAAATGCTTGGTGGGGCATTGCCGGCAATTACAAAGGAATGCCTTTAGATTGCCCGCAACGTAATGAGCGCATGCCTTGGCTGGGCGATAGAGGTGAAGTGGCCTACGGCGAAAATTTCCTCTTCGATAACGAACGCATCTACACCAAATGGTTAGAGGACATCCGTAACTCACAAAAAGAGGACGGTGCAATCCCGGATGTGGCGCCCGCATTTTGGCGTTATTACAGCGACAACATGACTTGGGCGGGCACAGTTGTTTCCATAACCGATATGCTGTACAAACAAACGGGCGACGTACAGGTTGTAAAAGACAATTATCCAGCAATTAAAAAATGGCTGACTTACATGCAGGATAGGTATATGGAAAATTACATCATGACCAAAGATAGCTATGGCGATTGGTGTGCGCCACCTGTTACCATCGAGGCCGGACGAGGCAAAAGTGCCGATAAAAAATATCCGTCACAGCTGATTTCTACCGCATACCACTATCATTTTTTACACTTGATGATGGAGTATAGCAAGCTAACCGGTAATGAAAACGATTATAACCAATTTGAAACTTTAGCCACAAAAGTGAAAGATGCTTTTAATAAAAAGTTTTATAACGATAAAGGCTTTTATGGCGATAACAAATTAACCGATAACATTATCCCTCTTTATTTTGGGATGGTACCGAAAGCAGAAACCGACAAAGTTTTTAAAAATATAGTTTACACCGTTGAAGTAACTAATAACGGACATTTAAGCAACGGTTTGGTAGGTGTGCAATGGTTAATGCGTTGTTTAAACGATTACGGTCGGCCAGATTTAGCTTACCGAATTGCTACTCAAAAAACCTACCCAAGCTGGGGTTATATGATTGAAAACGGAGCAACCACCATTTGGGAACTGTGGAACGGCAATACAGCGCATCCAAGAATGAACTCCCAAAATCATGTGATGATGCTTGGAGATTTACTGATTTGGTATTACGAGAATCTGGCGGGGATTAAAGCCGGAACTCCTGGTTTCAAAAAAATCATCATGAAACCAGAAACTGTTGCCGGACTCAACTACGTAAATGCCAGTTTTGACTCACCTTACGGAAAAATTAAAAGCAATTGGAAGAAAGATAGTAAGTCATTTAGCTGGAACATCACTGTTCCCGCAAATACATCAGCGGAAGTTTATTTGCCTGCAAGCAATCAAAAATCAATCAAAGAAAATAATAAAAATATCACGAATGCAGAAGGAGTGGAGTTTATCCGCCAAGAGGGAGATAGAGTGGTTTATAAAGTAAATTCGGGCAATTATGCCTTTCAAATTAAATAAATTATGAAAGCCAATTATTTAAAAACAGTATTAATCATTGCCTTTACGGCGATGACTACGCTGTTAAAAGCTCAAGAAGTAACTCAAAAAGCTGATGCAGAGAATCAGGCAAAAGCGAAAGAATGGGTAGCAAGTTTAGCGCTCAACAATCCCGAAAAGGAAGCGAGAGTTACAGATGTGGTGGCTTTGCATTTAACGCAAATCAGAGATTGGCATAACAGCCATCCATATACTTTGGTGCCGGCTGGCGTCAATCCGTTAGACGGAAAGCCGCTTTCAGAGCTGTTCAGACAGATGATTGTGGATTCTTCTATCCCCGCATCGGTACATAAAAACTTAATGGAAGGTTTAAGAAAGGATTTAACTGAAGAACAAGTTGCTTTGGTTTTGGATAAATACACCATTAGCAAAGTGGCTTTTACCATGAAAGGTTACGAAGCCATTGTTCCAAACTTTACTGAAACGGAATCTAAAAAGATAAGAAGTTTGCTGGAACAAGCCCGTGAAATGGCGGTTGATTATAAAAGTATGAAAGAAATTTCGGCAATTTTTGAGATTTATAAAACCGAAGCCGAAAAATACCTAAACAATAACGGCCGTAACTGGCACCAAATGTACGGCGATTACGTACGTAAAGTAAAAGCAGAAAAAGCAAAACAAAAAAACAATTAAAATGAAATTTAAAGCACTATTAGCAGGATTAATTTGTTTAAGCGCATTTGCGCAGGCACAAGATAAACCGTGGCGCAAAGGCATTATTACCGACGAATTTATTTACGAAAAGGCCAATTTCCCATCCGTACATTCGGCAACTATTGCCGAGACTCCAACCGGATTAGTATCTGCATTTTTTGGTGGAACCAAAGAACGTAACCCAGATGTAGAAATTTATGTTTCCCGCTTAGTAGATGGAAAATGGACAGCACCGGTTTCGGTAGCAGATGGCGTACAAAGCGCTACCAAAAGATTACCGACATGGAATCCAGTTTTATACCAAATCCCCGGTGGCGATTTAATGCTGTTTTATAAAATAGGACCAAAACCATCAGAATGGTGGGGAATGTTAAAGCGCTCTCAAGATGGCGGTAAAACTTGGTCTGAGGCTGAAAAATTACCAAATAACCAAATTGGTCCGGTAAAAAACAAACCTGTTTTATTAAGTAACGGAAACCTTTTTGCACCAAGCAGTACTGAAGGTAACGGCTGGCATATACATTTTGAGGTGACACCGGATTTCGGTAAAACCTGGAGAAAAATTGGTCCTTTAGACCAAGGAAAGGATTCTATCGATGCTATTCAGCCCAGCGTTTTAATCCATGGCGATGGAAAGCTACAAATTTTAGCCCGTAGCAGAAGCAGAGCTTTAGCAACTTCTTGGTCTTATGATAACGGAGAAACTTGGTCGCCCTTAGAAAAAACAAACCTGCCAAATAACAATTCTGGTACAGATGCCGTAACCATGAAAAACGGTAAACACGTATTGGTTTACAACCATGTTTTGCCTCCGGGAGATTTGGTTAAAGGCCCACGTACGCCACTAAACGTTTCTGTTTCTAAAAACGGAAAAAAATGGAAAGCGGCGTTAATTTTAGAGGATTCGCCTATCAGCCAATATTCTTATCCATCAGTAATCCAAACAAAAGATGGCATGTTGCATTTCGTTTATACTTGGCGCCGTGAAAAAATCAAGCATGTAGTGGTTGATCCATCAAAGCTTAAATTGAAGAAAATTAAAAACGGCAAATGGCCAAAACTAAAAGGCTACGAAGCGCCAAAACCAGAAAAAGATAAAGACGAAGAATAGATTTAGGAGTTTAGTTTGTTAGGTGGGATAGATGGCTCGTTGAGCGATTTAATTTGAGATAAAATGTTGCTAAAACACGATAAATACACAATAATAGGCAAGTCCTTCTCCTTCGGAGAAGGATTTAGGACGAGGCTTCTTTTTTTCCTTGTCTTCTCGCTTTCGCTGATGACAGTAAAAGCGCAAAATTCAGATGATAAATATCCAAAATCACTGAAAGATGTGCTTTTAGAAATTCAGGAACGCTACCACATAACCATTAAATTCAATGACAAACAAGTTGAAGGGAAAACGGTAGATTATGCGCAATGGCGTTTCCGCCCGGATGTGGACGAAACTTTGGACAACGTTCTAAAGCCTTTGGATATGAAGGTGAACAAAGAAAAAGAAGGCGTTTACAAACTTAAAGAGTACGAATATTACCGATGGCAACCCGAAGAAGGTTGGGCAGAACTGGCCAGATTAGCTTCAAAATATCGTGATAAAGCGACTTGGGAACAACGCAAAGCCGAATTAAAACCTTGCTTAATGCAGGCTTTAAAGCTTTCGCCTTTGCCTCCAAAACCAAACAGCAAGCCTATTCTTACAAGTGTTCGTGAGTTTGATGGTTACACCGTACAAAATATGGCGTTGGAGGTTTTGCCGGGAGTTTATATCAACGGTTCCTTATATCGCCCGACTAAAGTAAAAGGAAAAATTCCTTTGATTTTAAGTCCGGATGGACATTGGTGGCAACAACGTTACCGCGAAGACTGCCAAATCCGGTGTGCAACTTTGGCCAGGATGGGCGCTATGGCTTTCAGTTATGATTTATTTGCCTGGGGCGAATCGATGTTGCAGTTTAAGTACGAAGACCACCGCAAAAGCCTTTCTATGGCAGTACAAACTTTGGACGCCATCCGTTTGCTCGATTATTTTTTAACCCGTAAAGATGTTGATCCAGAACGTGTGGGCATTAGTGGCGGTTCAGGCGCTGGCAGTCACACCGTTTTGGTTACTGCCATTGATGACCGTATCAAACTGAGTGCCCCTGTGGTAGCCATTTCCTCTTATTTTTATGGCGGTTGCCCTTGCGAGAGCGGTTTGCCTATCCATTTATGCGGTGGCGGAACAGATAATGTAGAGTTGGCCGCTTTTGCCGCACCACGTCCGCAATTGTTAGTTTCAGATGGTGGCGATTGGACAGCGCACATGCCATTGCATGATTTTCCGTACCTGCAAAATATCTACAGCTATTACGGCGCAAAAGAAAAAGTAGAGAATGTGCATTTGCCTAATGAATCGCATGATTACGGCGTCAATAAACGCAAAGCATTGTACGATTTTTTAGCTCGAAACTTTAAAATGGATATTAACGCAGTTGCTGAGGATAAAGTAACCATCGAAAAAGAAAATGCCATGAAGGTATTTGGGGATAATGGCGAAAAACTCCCAGCCAACGCCATGAAAGGCTATGATAAATTGGAAAGCTATTTTAAATCCTTAGAAAATGGAAAGTAGATTTTGGGCGTTTTTACACGCTGTCCACTATATCTTTTTTGCTTATTCTTCGACTCCGCTCAGAATGACAAAAAAGGATGTCGCTTCCATCGTTAACGCAAACAAACGAAATGCTTCTCCATTCAAAAGCGCACCCAACTCCGTGACCTCTGTGTTCTCTGCGTTTAAAAACTTTGCCACCCAACTCGGCGTACTCTGTGAAAACCTCTGTTTACTCAGTGGTAAAAAATATATTGTTCTAACACTCATCCTCGCACTCTCAACTCCATATTTAAAGGCCCAACAAAAAGACTTTAAAATCGCTGTCATCGATCTAATGATTCTCAAACGCCAAAAACCAAGCGCAATTCCCTTAGCGCATGAATTAGGTGCCGATGGTTTAGAAATTGATATGGGCGGTTTAGGAAACCGGGAAACCTTCGATAGCCGATTAAACAACGACACCACTCGGCAGGAATACATCGCCAAAGCAAAAGAACAAAACATCGAATTCTGCTCCATCGCCATGACAGGTTTTTACGCACAATCTTTTGCTGAACGTCCAACCTGGCAAAAAATGATAGGCGATTGTTTAGCAACAGCCAAAGCCATGAATATTAAAGTCGCTTTTTTGCCTTTAGGCGTAAAAGGAGATTTAATTGAGCACCCAGAATTACGCCCTGCAATTGTTGAACGCTTAAAAATCGCTGGAAAAATGGCGAAAAAAGTTTGCGTAACCATCGGGATTGAGACTTCTTTGGATGCTACTGCAGAAAAACAGTTGTTAAAGGACATCGGTTCAAAAAATGTAAAAAGCTATTTCAATTTTTCCAACGCGTTAAAAAACGGACGAGATTTAAACAAGGAACTCCGGATTTTAGGGAGAAAAAATATCGTTCAAATCCACGCCACAGATGAAGATGGCGTTTGGTTGCAAAATAATAAGCGACTGGATATGTACAAAGTAAAACAGACCTTGCAGGATATGAAGTGGAAAGGCTGGCTGGTAGTTGAGCGTTCCAGAGACGCCACACAGCCTAGAAATGTGAAGGCAAATTTTGGTGCCAACGTGGCCTATTTAAAAAAGGTTTTTCAAGATTAAATCAATAGCTTAAAATGAATAGTTCATCCATAAAAATAAAAGATTACAAGCTTTATAAAGCAAAGGCGAAACTGAAAAAGCCAATTGCCGATGCTACGCATACGCTTCATGAAATTTCTTTTTTGGTTTTAAGGATTCAGTTGGAAAACGGTATCGTGGGCGAGTCCTATTTATTGTCGTTTCAATATTCGCCCGAAGCAATAAAAGGTGCTTTAAAAGACTTACTGCCCGAGGTGCAAAAATTTGAGGTAAATGAAACCGGGAAATTGTATCAGCACCTCGACCATCTTTCCGAATATTTTGGAAATCAAGGTATTAATCGTTGGGCACAAGCTTTAATTAATGTTGCCATGTGGGATGCTTGGGGGAAATATCTGAACCAACCAATCCATAAAATTTTTGGAACTTATCGTGATAAATGTGCCATTTACGGTAGCGGGGGGTGGATTTCTTACAGTATTGATGAGCTCATTGAAGAAGTTACCGGCTATGCGTCCCGTGGTTTTAAGGCTGTTAAAATAAAAGTTGGTTCCCCAAATTGGAGAACAGATGTCTTACGACTGCAAAAAGTAAGGGAAGCGGTTGGGAACGATATCAATATTATGATGGACGCCAATCAGGGAATGGACTTACCTTCGGCAATTCAACTAGCTAAATCAGCAGAAAATTTAGGCGTTTATTGGTTTGAAGAACCGCTAAACCATCAGAATTTTGATGGTTACGAAATGCTGAAACGTTCGACTGGAATTTCTTTAGCCATGGGCGAACGAGAATACGATACTTTGCCTCTTTTACAGTTACTGCAAAGAAAAGCTTTAGACATTTGGCAACCAGATTTATTGCGGATTGGCGGGGTTGAAATGTGGCGAGAGAGTGCTTCGTTAGCACAAAGCTACCATGTTCCGGTATTGCCTCATTATTATAAAGATTACGATGTGCCCTTGGTTTGCTCTGTTCCGAATGGTGTTGGTGTAGAGTCTTTTGACTGGATTGATCCTTTAATTGATAATCCGATGCAGGTAAAAGATGGTTTTGCTATCCCGCATGAAGGTGCAGGTTGGGGTTTTAACTTTTTAGATGATTGTTTGACAGAAATCAAATGGTAAAAAAAATTCTCTTATGTTTTTTGTTTTTCATCAGCTTACAAACATTAAAAGCTGATGAAGGCGTTACAACAAAAATTTACGTTTCCACAACCGGATCGGATTTGGCGGAAGGAACACAAAAACAACCTTTAGCCAGTCTAAACATGGCTTTACGGAAAGCTAGAGAATTACGCCGGTTAAAATCTCCCGAGATTAAAAATGGAATCTTCATCATTTTGGCCGATGGAAATTACCGATTAGAAGAACCTGTTTTTGTCCGTCCGGAAGATTCTGGAACAGCGGAAAGCCCAACAATTATCCAAGCCGAAAATATTGGAAAAGCAGTTTTAAATGGTGGTGTAACCATCAAAAACTGGAAAAAAGCCGATGCGATAAACGGTTTAAAAGCAGGAACAATTTGGGTTGCAGATGCTCCCGAAAAAGCCGGAGAAATTTTAAACTATCGTCAATTGTGGGTAAACGGCGTTAAAGCTGTTCGGGCAAAAAGCACTTCAGGAAGTGAAATGGACCGTATTCTTTCTTGGGATAAAAAAGAACAAACTTGCTGGATCCCATATAATGATAAATCTGTAAAGTATGAACCGGGAATGGAGATGTTTATCCAGCAATGGTGGGCAATTGCCAATCTACGCATCAAAAAAATGCAGGTTGAAGGCGATAGCGCAAAACTATTTTTTGAACAGCCAGAAAGCCGTATCCAAAGCGAACATCCTTGGCCTGCGCCTTGGATTTCTAAAAAAACTGGAAATTCTCCTTTCTTTTTAAATAATGCGATTTCGTTATTGGATGAACCCGGTGAATGGTATTTGGATGGAAGAAATTCGAAAATATATTATTATCCTAGAGTAGACGAAGATTTAGCGACTGCGAATGTGACTGTTCCTGTGTTAGAAAATTTAGTCAACATTAGCGGAACAATAGATTATCCTGTTCATCACATCACTTTTAAAGGAATTTCTTTTGAATACAGCAATTGGTTGCGTCCATCGCAACAAGGGCATGTGCCTTTACAAGCCGGGATGTATTTATTGGACGCCTACAAACTGAAAATTCCGGGAACACCGGACAAAGCCGGGCTAGAAAATCAGGCCTGGATTGGCCGTCCGCAATCTGCGGTAACCGTTAATTATGCAAATAATACCGTTTTTGAAGCCTGTAAATTTCAGCATCTTTCTTCTACGGGTCTGGATTTTCATCGCGGTACAAATCATAACACTATAAAAGGAAATCTGTTTAAAGACATCGGCGGAAGCGGAATTAATATGGGCGTTTTCTCTGACGAATCTTTTGAAACGCATTTGCCATACAAGCCAAAAGACGAGAGAGAAATTTGTTCTGACGAGTTAATTACCGATAATTTAATAACTGACGTAACCAACGAAGATTGGGGAACCTTAGGCATCAGCGCCGGCTTTGTGAAAAACATGACCATTGCGCACAACGAAATTTCGGATGTTTCTTACAGCGGGATTGGCTTAGGTTGGGGCTGGACGAAATCCGTTAATGCCATGAGCAATAACAAAGTCATCGGCAATAAAATCCATCATTACGGAAAACATTTGTACGATGTTGCCGCGGTTTACACTTTGTCTGCCCAGCCGGGGAGTTTAATTGCAGATAATTACATCGATAGCATTTATGAAAGTCCATATGCACACGACCCTTTCCACTGGTTTTATTTATATACGGATGAAGGTTCTTCTTACTTTACGGTAAAAAATAACTGGGTTCCGGCAGAGAAATTTTTGCAAAATGCCAACGGTCCGGGCAACGTTTGGACAAATAACAGTTCGTTTGTAAATGATTCAGTAAAAACTAATGCAGGCATCAGAAAACCTTATCAATACCTTGCTCAAGAAGTTGTTGTTGATAAAACTTGGCCTTTACAGGAAGTTCCTCATTTTGCAGCTATTGAGTTAAAAGGAACAGGCTTTGATGCCGAAAAAATAAAGTCTGTAGCCAAAGCAAGCGGCGTAATTGAGCCAAAGCTTTACCAGTGGGAAAACCATTTGGTGCTTTATGCAAAATTGAACCACATCCAAAATTTAGAAAAGGAATTTAAAACACTTTACCCGCAGGCCGAAATTAAAACTTACAACCAGCCCTTTTATAATTTCCAGCGTTCAGAAAGGTGTAAGGATGCCAAAGTTGAGGATGCGTGGGATAATATTTTGCTTACCTGTAATTTGGTGGATGATGTAAAAATGCAAAATGAATATTTGGCTTATCATAAAACCCAATTTGAAAAATGGCCGGAAGTTTCAACTGGATTTTGTAATGCCGATTTTCAACAATTGCAGGTGTTTAAAAACGGAAGACAATTAATGCTCATCATCAGCATCCCGAAAGGAGAAAGTTTAGATGAACTGAACCCGAAAACAACAGAAAATAATCCGCGAGTGGACGATTGGAACAAAATCATGAGCCAATACCAAACCGGAATAGAAGGAACAAAACCTGGCGAAAGCTGGGTGTTTTTAAAGAAAATAGATTAATTCGAAAAATGCGTATAACTAATTGTTTTTTAGTTTATTGACTAACTATAAAAAGGATGTGAGGTATAATTGTTTCCGTTCAATCCAGCCAAAGCACAGACTGATGTTGACCTTTTTTTCGACCTTGGCATTTGCGGTACAGATGAACAAAGTAAAAGCACTTCCTTCCATAGCAAATGGCGCAGTCGAGAGTTTTTTGTTTACTTTTTTGCGGAAAAAAAGTAAATGTCATTGCCCGGCATGAGGGCAGGAAAGGTTGTGCTGAAAGGGCTAAAGCAGTATTTGAAATTTCGAAGAATATATTTTTAAAAGCCATAATTCATTTTAAATTAAACCAAAGCGATGTTAAAAATTGCAATTCTTGGCCTTGGGGAAGGCCGAAGCACCATGTCTGCGGCTTTGCAAAGCCAAAAATTAGAGCTGGTAAAAGTGTGCGACAGAAACGAAGAACTGTGTAAACAGCGGGCAAAGGAATTTGATTTTCCGCATTACACCACCAATTATGATGATCTTTTGAATGATTCAACTATTGATATCATTGCCATATACACACCAGATCATTTACACGCCAACCATGTAAAACAAGCACTTTTGCATGGCAAGCATGTGGTTTGCACTAAGCCTTTTATTGATGATTTGTCTGATGCAAAAGATCTTTTAGAACTCAGCGAGCAAACCGGAAAAAAGGTTTTTATAGGGCAAAGCTCACGTTTTTTTGAGCCTGCAAGGCGTCAGCGCAAAGATTATGAAGAAGGTGTAATTGGGGATTTAATTACCATTGAATCTCATTATCATGCAGATCACCGTTGGTTTTTGGCAAAGGAATGGTCGCTTTTGCAGTCTTTTAAATGGCTGTACGGCGGTTTAAGTCATCCGGTGGATTTTATCCGTTGGTACCTTCCGGAAATTGAGGAAGTGATGGGTTACGGTATGATTAGCAATAACGGAAAAGTGGCAGGGCTGAAAAATGAAGACACCATGCACTTCATTTTTAAAGCAAAAGACGGAAGAATAGCCAGAGTGAGCGGTGTTTACACATCGCCAACGCAACCTACAAAAAGAGATAGCGGAATGAGCTGTATTTTAAGAGGAAGTTTGGGTGCCAGTCAGGCGGACTATCACGAATTGCGCTACTCCGTAACCACCAAAGAAGGCGAAGAAAAAATCATTCATTGGGGCGATGTTACTATTAAATATTATTTCCGGTTTGAAGGGCAGAGCCATCACGGAGGCGAGTACCAAAATTATCTGGAATACTTTGCAGATAGCATTGAACAAAACTTTACCGCTTATCCTGATATGAAAGAAGGAATTGGTACAGTTGCTTTATTGCAAGCGATGGATCGCTCATTAAAAACGGGCGTTCCGGTAAAAGTGGATGCTATTTTAAAAGAGTTTAACGTTCCTCCAATAAGTTTATAATATGGCACAAGTCAGTAGTTTTTTAGAACCGATAGACTATGGCGTAGTTATCGGGTATTTGTTGATTTTGATTGCCTTTGGCTATTATATCTCTTTTGTTAAAACTAAAAAAACCGATGAAAATATCTTTTTAGCGGGTAACACTTTAGGCTGGACAAGCATCGGCTTAAACATGTGGGGTACAAACGTTGGGCCTTCTATGCTGATTGCATCTGCCAGTGTCGGTTTTACTACCGGAATTGTAGCGGGCAATTTTGCTTGGTACGCTTTTGTTTTTATTCTTTTATTGGCGGTGGTTTTTTCTCCACGATATTTGGGCGCCAAAGTTTTAACCTTGCCCGAATTTATGGGGAAACGCTTTGGCGATTCTACCCGAAACATTTTAGCTTGGTACACACTTATTACCATTTTAATTTCTTGGCTTTCGCTGACCCTATTTGCAGGTGGAATTTTAGTGCAGCAATTGCTCAACATTCCAATGTATCTGTCCGTTATTTTAATGGTGGTTTTGTCCGGTTTTTTCGCCGCAGCAGGCGGATTAAAAGCCATAGCCTATACCAACGTTTTCCAAATGTTATTGCTGATTGCGGTTTCTTTGCTATTGGTGGTAATGGGCGTCAATAGGGCAGGCGGATTGGAAGCAATTTATGCACATACGCCAGGTTCTTATTGGAACTTGTTGCTTCCGGCAGATGATAAAAACTATCCTTGGATTGCAATTTTGTTGGGCTACCCAATAATGGGCGTTTGGTTTTGGTGCACCGATCAGTCAATGGTGCAGTCGGTTTTAGGAGCAAAAAACTTAAAAGAAGGACAGTTAGGCGCAAACTTTATCGGCTGGTTAAAAATATTGGATGTACCGCTATTTATCCTTCCGGGGATTGTTTGTTTTGTGCTTTTCCCGCAATTAAAAAATCCGGATGAGGCTTATTTAACCATGGTTACGCAACTTTTTCCGGCCGGATTACGCGGTTTAATCATCGTGGTTTTAATTGCAGCCTTAATCAGTACCATCGGCTCGGCTTTAAACTCTTTAAGTACTGTTTTTACCATGGATATTTATGTAAAAAGGCACAATCCAGAAGCTTCTCAGCAAACCATCAAAAAAACAGGAAGATTAGTGGTCTTGTTCGGTTCTTTGTTATCCATTTTCATTACCCTTGCTATTGATAGCATCAAAGGTTTAAACCTGTTTGATGTTTTTCAATCGGTTCTGGGTTTCATCGCTCCGCCAATGTCGGTGGTGTTTTTATTTGGCGTTTTATGGAATAAAACCACTACCAAAGCGGCAAATTGGGTGCTTACTTTAGGCACCATAATCAGTTTGGGAACTGGTGTGTTATACTTGTGGGTTTTTCCTAACGGAGTTTACCATTGGCCTCATTTTCTGCTCTTGTCTTTCTACATATTTGTTGCGCTTTCGCTGATGACTTATATCATTACCATTGCCGATAAAGCTGGACAAAAAGACAACAGCATTTTATTGCGGATAGATCCTAAAGCAAAACCCGATAATCAGGTGAAATGGCTTTGGGTAGCACTTACGGTGGTTATGGTAGCGCTGTATGTTTTCTTTAACGGGCATTAATTCATCAAAATCATGATAAAATATTTTAAAAAAATCGGTTTTTTTACGTTAGTATTTATTTGGCTTTCGCCGATGCAGAACGTCCAAGCACAACAAAAAGCCACTTGGATTTGGTATCCCGGAGATTTTGAAATTTGGTTAAGCAATAAAATGCAAGTCAGGCGTACAGAGCGTGAAGCAGTATTTCCACCGCTTTGGCAATATTATAGTCCTTATGCCTTGGTAACTTTTCAAACCGAAGTAGATATACCAGAACCAGACGAAGTTAAAATCTACTCAGAAGGACCTTTTCAATTACTTTTAGATGGTACTCAGGTTTACGGGCAACCAAAATCAATGAAAATTCCAGCCGGGAAACACAAAATTTCCTTTAAAGTATATAATCAGGAAGTATTGCCTGCTATTTACATTGCTGGCAAATATGTTAAATCTGATGCATCTTGGAAAGTAACTAATGAAGATAAACTTTGGATTGATGAAAATGGAAAAGCACAACAATCAGGTACGCCATGGGTGCCAGTTGGATCGTGGAATTTTGATGCACCGGAAAATAAACCTTCCGAGTTTAAACTTACAACCACTCCTTTAAACGCAGTAAAAAAAGAAAAGATAGGAACTGGTGAGTTGGTGGATTTCGGTAAAGAAACTTTTGGTTATATTAAAATTCATGGTTTAAAAGGAAAGGGTAGGGTGGCATTGTATTACGGTGAATCTCGCGAGGAAGCAATGGATACGGCTAAATGTGAAACATTAGACCATTTGAGTTTTGATGGAAAACAGCCTGAAGCCTACACTCATGATGGATCAAAAGCATTCCGATATGTTAGGGTACAAGCAGATCCAACGATTAAATACGATTCAATTTCGATGCTTTATGAGTATTTACCATTAGAATATCGTGGTTCATTCACATCCTCAGACCAAGAATTGAATAAAATTTGGGACGTGTCGGCTTATACCATGCATTTAACAACCCGCGAATTTTTTATAGACGGAATTAAACGCGACCGTTGGGTTTGGTCTGGCGATGCTTATCAGAGTTATTTAATGAATTATTATTTGTTCTTTGATTCGCCTTCCGTGGAACGTACGCTGTTGGCGCTTCGTGGCAAAGAACCTGTTACAGCCCATATTAACATCATCATGGATTATTCGTTGTATTGGTTTATCGGCGTTTACGATTACTATTTATACACGGGTGATACCAAATTTATCAAAACTTTTTATCCACGAATGAAATCATTGATGGATTTCTGTTTAAAAAGAAGAAATAAAAATGGATTCCTGGAACCATTAGAAGGCGATTGGGTATTTATTGATTGGGCAAATGGTTTACCAAAAACCGGTGAGGTTAGTTTTGAACAAATGCTTTTAGCAAGAAGTTTAGAAGCCATGGCGGTAAGTGCTAAAATTGCAGGTGAAAATGATGACCAAAAAACTTATCAGAAATTGGCTGGAGATTTAAAAACAAAACTATTTGATGTGTTTTGGGATAAAAAAGAAAACGTGATGAAGCACCAGCGTATTGACGGTAAAGTGCAGGATATTGTAACCAGATACGCCAATATGTTCGGTATTTTCTTCAATTATTTTAACGAAGAACAAAAACAAAGTATAAAAAATAAGGTATTACTCAATGATAATATTCTTCAGATTACAACACCATATATGCGGTTTTATGAGTTGGAAGCCTTGTGTGCCATGGGCGAACAAGATTACGTTTTAAAAGAAATGAAAGATTACTGGGGCGGAATGTTGAATGAAGGGGCAACTTCTTTTTGGGAAGAATACAATCCAAACAAAAAAGGTAAAGAACATTTAGAAATGTACGGACGACCTTATGGAAAAAGCCTCTGCCATGCTTGGGGAGCAAGTCCTATTTATCTGTTGGGAAAATACTATTTAGGCGTAAAACCAACAGCTCCAGGTTATAGTGAATATGCTGTAGAGCCAGTTTTAGGAGGTTTAAAATGGATGAAAGGTGATGTACCAACGCCTAATGGCAAAGTAAGAGTTGATTGTAGCTTAACGCAGATTAAGATTTTAGCCAGTGAAGGTAAAGGAACTTTAAAAATAAAAAGTGCTAAAACTCCGAAAGTAAACTATGGTAAGGTAATAAAGTTGGGATCTAACGTTTACGAAGTCAACATTAATCCAAGCCAGGAATTAGTGGTAAGTTATAAAGCGATGTAAGTGCTCGATAAAATCGAAGGACCAGTTTAAGCGCCCGTTACAAACGGGCGCAAGTGTGCTGGTTCTTGCGCTCGTTTGCAACGAGCGCTTAACATGGTTCAGCGATTATATCGCCTTACACAAAAATAATTTCCAAAAGCCCTTTTTCTTCTGTTAAATAATCAATAGCCGAACTATATAAATAGTCTTCCGGGTATTTTACAACTTCTGTCCGAACGGGATTGTAGTGAATATAATCCAATTTTTGATTGAAAACTTCGCTGTTATAGCACTCTATCGCATGATATCCGTCTTGCCAAACCTTATAATCCTCAATTCGTGAGTTATATTTTGCGTGATATTTAAATCTGTACATCATCCAATCTCTTCTGCTTTCAGGTTCTTCAGTTACGGTAGCTATGATTTTTTTGTTAGTGAATTTTTTAAAATCTCTAACAAAGTCAGATAGCAGAAAATCTTCACGAGAAGATACCAAAAGGTGCAAATGATTTGTCATTAAGCACCAACCATGTAAGTTGAGGCCTTTGCTTTTTTGGCAATATGCCAAAGAATCGATGATGATTTTTTTATAAGACGGTCTCGTAAAAACATCCATCCAATCAACGATAGTAAAAGTCATAAAATGAATTTCAGATTGGCTCCTCACTCTGTATTGGTGCGACATGGGATTTTAGGTTTTCCTAATTTAGGATTTATGTTCGATAAAATCGAACGACCAGTTTAAGCACCCGTTACAAACGGGCGCAAGTAGACTGTTTTTCTTGCGCTCGTTGCGAACGAACAATATGGTTTTTCTTGCGCTCGTTTGCAACGAGCGCTTATTATGGTCCAGCGATTATATCGCTTAAATCAACCCGATTTTTTTCTGGATCTTCTGAGCGTATTTTTTCATCGCTTTAATCAACTGTTCGTCCTTTTCTTTGTGCACCGCACTTTTTGTATGCAATCTCGAAATTGTTAAACAAGCATTGACTCCTGTTTTTTCATCACCTACAGGTACGGTAATATCCACAATGCCATCCGCAAAATCACTTTCCTTTAAAAAGTAGCCTCTAACTTTAATCTGTTCAATAGTATTGTGAAAATCTTTTTTCTGCTCTGCAGTAAAATTTTTATAGTCCGCATCTTTCTTTAACAAAGCATTTGCAGTCTCTGGCTTCATATAGGCCAATAGTACTTTCCCCGAAGCGGTCAGCGCAATCGGAAACAGGTTTCCCTGCTCAATAGACAAAGCAATCGGCTCGGGACTTCTCGCATGAAAAATTACCATCACCTTATCATGGTAAATGATACTCATGTGGCAAGCCTCCCTAACCTCGTTGCTCAATTCTTCCATCAAATAAATAGAAGCGTTCCTCAATTCGTCAACCACCGAATGCTGGTGCGAAAGATGGTACAGTTTTAACGATAGCTTATATTTGGAAGATACTTGATCTCGAATAATATAGCCCCGGTCTTCTAAACAGACCAGCATTCTATAAATCTCGTTCGAGCTTTTGTTCAAATTGCCCGCAATCTCTGTTTGAGATACCGGTACAGATTGTGACGATAAGTATTCAAGTATGTCAAGCCCTTTTTCTAAAGCAGGTGCCTGATATTTAGTTTTTGGTTCGGTTTCCATTATTTTTCAAAAATAACAATATCAAATCTATTTTAGGTTTTGATACTAGAAGTAAAATTCGTTTTAATTCTTTTAAATATAAATGTTATATTTATATTTGAATAAACCTTTTAAAATTAATTTCTTCAATTCTACATGTAATATGAATAAACAGGAATTGTTCTAATATATTGAAATTATTGACACAGAACTTAGATGCTACATTTCCAAAACCTTAAAGTTTGTGTCGTAAATAATTTGATTGATGAAATGCCTTATTAAATGATGTTAAACTTACACCCTTGCTCAAAATTAAATGCTGTCACTTTTAAGTTTCAGAAAGTTTTTGCGCTGTTGTGTTTAGTTTTTTTGTGCGGTTTTGCTTCTTATGCGCACAATCTTTCAGTGAGTAATTTAAAAACTGAATATAGAGAAAACCCAACGGAAGTTGATGCTATACATCCTAATTTACAGTGGATTATTAATTCTCCCTTAAAAAATACCAAACAAATCGCTTATCAAATCCAGTTTGCTAAAGATTTAAAATCTTTGGATAAAGCCGAGGAAATTCTTTGGGACAGCCAATGGATCTCCAGCTCTTCGTCCATTAACAATAAATACAATGGTGCTGCTCTTTCCTCGGCTACAAAATATTTTTGGAAGGTGCGGATTAAAGATAACCACGGAAACGTTTCTAAGTGGTCTAGTCCGGCAGAATTTACTACCGGAATTTTATCATTAGAAGATTGGAAAAATGCGCAATGGATAACCGATGAAAAACTGGCGGATAGTCTAAAAAATCCTTTACCCATTGATGGAAAAAAAGATAAGGCAAATTTTAGCAACCAATTGCCTTTATTCAGAAAGTCTTTCTCTATCAACAAAAAAGTAAAAAACGCTTATGCTTTTATTGCAGGTTTAGGGCATTTTGAGTTTTCTGTAAATGGCGCAAAAATAGGAGATCATTTTTTAGATGCCGGCTGGACAAAATACGATAAAGAAGCACAGTACGTAGGTTTTGATATAACTAAACAGTTAAAAAAAGGTAAAAACGCTTTGGGCGTGATGCTGGGCAATGGTTTTTATTTTATTCCGCCAGTAAAAGGACGGTATAGAAAAACCAAAACCATGTTCGATTTGCCGAAATTGATTTGTTTGGTGAAAATTGAATATACGGACGGGACTTCGGATTTTATAGTAAGCGATAAAAGTTGGAAAACGGCAAAAGGTCCAATTACTTTCAGCAGTATTTACGGTGGTGAAGATTACGATGCCCGTTTAGAACAGAAAAACTGGAACAAAGCCAATTTCGACGATTCGGTGTGGAAACCGGTTTTATTAACTGATGGTTCTCCAAAATTAATCGCTCAACAACAAGAACCGCTTAAAGTTTTTGAAACCTTTGAAGCCGAAAAAATAGCCGAAATTTCAAAAACTAAAACCAGCTACGATTTCGGTCAGAATTTTTCGGGAATTATCTCCTTAAAAGTCAAAGGAAATGCTGGCGATACCATCCGTGTTTATCCTTCGGAGCTTGTCAACAAGGATTTTACGGCCAACCAAAAAGCATCTGGAAAAAACTACTATTTCCAGTACATTATAAAAGGAAAAGGAGTTGAGGAATGGCAGCCTCGCTTTTCATATTACGGATTCCGATATTTAGAAGTGCAAAATTTACCTAAGGATTCAAATTTGCCGGCTAAAATTATAGAATTAAAAGGCTTGCATACCAGAAATGCTGCGGCTAAAACGGGTTCGTTTTCTTCTTCGAATCAATTGTACAACCAAACTTATGATTTGATCGATTGGGCCATCAAAAGCAATATAGCCAGTGTGTTAACGGATTGTCCGCACCGCGAAAAACTGGGTTGGTTAGAGCAGGTCCATCTAATGGGCAGTTCCATCAACTATAATTATCAGCTTGCGCCAATGCTTAACAAAACCATGGCAGATATGCGGGCATCGCAAACGGAAAGCGGTTTGGTGCCAGAAACTGCGCCCGAATACATTTTTTTCAATTGGGGTGGCGATATTTTTAGGGATTCGCCCGAGTGGGGAAGCAGTTCTATTATCGTTCCGTGGTATGCTTACCAATGGTATGGCGATGATGGAGTGCTGAAACAAAACTACAACATGATGGTTAAATACTTGGATTATCTGCAAAGCGAATCCAAAGATTTTATCAACGAGAAAGGTTTGAGCGATTGGTACGATTTAGGTCCAAATCCGCCGGGCGTTTCTCAGTTAACGCCGAAAGGAGTTACCGCAACCGCAATTTGGTATTACGATTTAACGCTGATGCAAAAAATTGCCAAACAAATAGGCAAAACTCAGGACATCGAAAAATATCAGGCTTTGGCGGAAAAAGTAAAACATGCTTTTAACGCCAAGTTTTTTCATCCGGAAACTAAACAGTACGCTACCGGAAGCCAAACCGCAAACGCAATGGCAGTTTTTATGGGTTTGGTTGATGAAAAAGACAAACAAGCGGTAATCGAAAATCTGATAAAAGATATTGAAAACCACAAAAACAGCTTAACCGCTGGCGATATTGGTTACCGTTACGTATTGCGTGTTTTAGAAGAAGCCGGTCGTTCGGATATCATCAACAAAATGAACAACCGTTCTGATGTGCCGGGGTATGGTTACCAAATTGCAAAAGGCGCAACGGCATTAACGGAATCCTGGGCGGCTTTGCCAACGGTTTCTAACAATCATTTGATGTTGGGGCATTTAATGGAATGGTTTTATAGCGGTTTGTGTGGCATCAGTCAGCCGAAGGATGGCGTAGCATACCAGCAAATTATTATTAAACCGCAACCGGTAGCAGGTGTAAATCAGGCCAAAGCCGAGTTTAAATCGCCTTATGGCTATATCAAAAGTTCGTGGACTAAAACCGACACAAATTTTGTTTTGAATGTGGAAATTCCGGTGAACTGCGATGCTTCGGTTTTTTTGCCGCAAGGCGATGCAACAATGGATGGAACAAGTATCAACAATAACAAAAGCGGAATTAAGATAGGTTCGGGTATTTATCATTTTACCGTAGCTGAAAAATAGTATATGAGGAATTTTTTGCTTGCCATTTTATCAATCTTCAGTTTGAGTTTAAACGCTCAAACGGTTTCTGATACAGAAATGCAGCAGATTTATGAGGAAGTGAAAACGCCTTATAAATACGGTTTGGTGATGGTTCCGCAGAACAATGAAAAGAAAATGGATTGTCCAACAATTTTCCGAAAAGCTGGGAAATGGTACATGAGTTATCTGATTTACGATGGACGCGGTTATGAAACTTGGCTAGCGAGCAGTGAAGATTTGTTGAACTGGAAAAATGAAGGCAAACAGCTTTCTTTTTCTGATGAAGATGTTTGGGACGCCAACCAAAAAGCAGGTTACAATGCTTTGGTTGATTATAAATGGGGCGGTAAATATAAGCTAAACAAGTATGAAGGAAAATATTGGATGTCTTACTTTGGTGGAAAAGAGAAAGGTTACGAAGTAGAACCGCTTTCTATAGGGATGGCTTATACCAAAGAAAATCCTGCAGTAGCACATGAATGGAACAGGTTGCCAAATCCGGTTTTAACTTCAAATGATAAAGACGTACGCTGGTGGGAAAACCGCCACAAACTTTTTAAAAGTACGGTGGTTGAGGATAAAAATCGTTTAACCGGACATCGATTTGTAATGTATTACAACGCGGTTGGCGATTCTTTGAAAAACAACAAAAAAACTCGCTGGTACGAGCGTATTGGAATGGCAGTTTCTGATGATATGCAACATTGGCAACGCTTTAAAACTGACCCAGTGGTGCATCATCCGGTTGGAATTACCGGAGATGCAGTCATTCAAAAAATGGGAAATAATTACGTAATGTTTTATTTCGGAGCGTTTTGGCAGGATAGAAAAGGTGCATTTAATCGCTTTGCGGTTTCTAAAGATTTGATGAACTGGACGGATTGGCAAGGCGATAATTTAATAGAATCATCAGAGGATTATGATGCGCTTTATGCACATAAATCTTACGTTTTAAAGCATAGGGGCGTGGTTTACCATTTCTATTGTGCAGTAAATAAAAACGACCAACGGGGTATTGCCGTTGCGACATCAAAAGATTTAGGTAAAAGTGAAGTTCATTTTTTACCGTTTAACAAAGAAAAAAATTAATGAAAAGATTATACCTGTTTTTAATTTCAGTTTTAACGTTTAGCAGTGCTTTCTCGCAAAGAGTAAGTAAGGATTTTAATGCCGATTGGCGGTTTTTCTTAGGCGATGATTCAACTTTACGTTACAGCATCAAAGATTCATCAGAACTGGAAAAAGTTCAGCTTCCACATGATTGGAGCATTTTAGGAGATTTCAGCGAAAAACATGCAACCACCAGCCA
This sequence comes from Pelobium sp., assembly GCA_035496935.1. GTDB lineage: Bacteria > Bacteroidota > Bacteroidia > Sphingobacteriales > Sphingobacteriaceae > Pseudopedobacter. The sequence continues at coordinate 147,652 of DATJED010000011.1, forward strand.
ACAAGGAGCTTTGCCTGCCGGAATGGGCTGGTACGTTAAATCGTTCAATGTTCCGGCGTCAGAAAAGAATAAAAAAACTTACATCGAATTTGATGGAATTTATAGAAATGCCACCGTTTATTTAAATGGTAAAAAGATAGGTTTTTGGCCTTATGGATATACCTCATATCGTTATGATTTAACAGATGATATTAATTACGGTAAGCAGAATTACATCGCCGTTAAAGTTGATAATTCTGAGCAACCCAGCTCCAGATGGTACACCGGTTCTGGCATTTACAGAAATGTAAGGCTGGTAACTACCAATCCAGTAGCGGTAGCGCATTGGGGGACTTTGGTAAGTACGCCAAAAGTTGATGCGAAATCGGCAACGGTAAAGTTGGAAGTTACGGTTAAAAACAGCAATTCGGTTAACGGAAAAGTTAAAGTGGTTTCAGAAATTTTAGATGCTTCGGCAAGAAGTGTTGCACAAACCACAAACTATCTGAAATTAAATGATTCTTTAAAAACTACAACGCAATCTTTCCAAGTTAAAAATCCAAAGTTGTGGAGTCCAGACCAACCGTATCTGTATCAGGTGAAAACCAAAATATTCGTCAACAACAAACAAACTGATGAATATTTAACCCCTTTGGGGATCCGAACTTTCCATTTCGATGCGCAAAAAGGATTTTTCTTTAACGGTAAACCCATGAAGATTTTGGGTGTTTGCATGCACCACGATTTAGGTGCAATTGGTGCCGTTGTAAATGAAAGTGCCATTAAACGTCAATTGCAATTATTGAAAAAAATGGGAACGAACGCCATCCGTGTGAGCCATAATCCGCCATCTCCTGAGTTTTTAAAGTTATGTGATGAAATGGGATTTTTAGTGATGAATGAGGCTTTTGACATGTGGCGTAAAAAGAAAAACAAGTTCGATTATCATTTAGAATTTGACGAATGGCATGAGCGTGATATCAGAGCAATGGTGATGCGGGACCGCAATCATCCCTCAATTTTTATGTGGAGCGTGGGCAACGAGATTAGAGAGCAGTTTGATGCCAGCGGAACCGAAATCATCAAAGAATTAGTCGCCATCGTTAAAAAATACGATTCAACTCGTCCGGTAACTACCGCCATGACAGAAATGGAACCCGATAAAAACTTTATTGCTAAAGCTAACGTGATGGACGTTTTCGGGTTCAATTACAAACACAAACTATATCCAACCTTGCCTGCAAGTTTTCCCGGAAAAAGTTTTTTAGCAACAGAAACAGGCTCTGCTTTAGGGACGAGAGGAGTTTATGTACAACCGCAAGATACCGTACAGCTTTGGCCTGCAAACTCCAAAAATAAATACATGGAGAATTTGAACGGCGATTGGAGCGTAACTGCTTACGATAACGTGGCCGCTTATTGGGGAACATCGCATGAAGAAAGCTGGTTGGCCGTAAAAAATAAACCTTACATGGCCGGACTCTTTGTTTGGTCGGGATTTGATTATTTGGGCGAACCGCATCCTTTTAATTACCCCGCAAGAAGTTCTTATTACGGGATCATTGATTTGGCCGGTTTTCCGAAAGATGTTTATTACATGTACCAAAGCGAGTGGACTAACAAACCCGTTTTGCATTTATTACCTCATTGGAACTGGAAAGAAGGGCAAAAAGTTGAAGTTTGGGCTTATTACAATCAGGCTGATGAAGTGGAACTTTATGTGAACGGTGTTTCGCAGGGCATCAGAAAAAAATCAGAAAAAGAAGCTCACGTAAGCTGGTCGGTGGTTTACGAGGCCGGAAACATCAAAGCGGTTTCTCGTAAAAATGGAAAAGTGGTGTTAACAGAAGAAATTAAAACCGCAAAAGCACCTGTGCAAATTACACTTAACGTGGATACAAAAAGCATTAAGGCAGATGGTCAGGAAATCTCTTTCATTACTATTTCGGTGGCGGATGAAGACGGAGTTCCTGTGCCAGATGCTATGAACAACATTAGTTTGGAGTTAGACGGCGATGCTGAAATTGCCGGAGTGGATAACGGTTATCAGGCCAATCTGCAATCCTTTCAGGCGCATCACATTAATTTATATAATGGAAAAGCATTAGTAATGATCAAAGGAAACCAAGCTGGAAAAGTGACTTTAAAAGCAAGTTCACCAGGTTTAAGTGATGCATCAATAACTCTCGATCTGACTAAATGAAAGCAATAAAAATCATATTAGCATTATTATTTTTAAGCACTTCCGGCTTTGCGCAAACGGTAGATGGCGAGCCTGCTGCTGTTCCGATAGTTCCCGGAATTTACAACACCCCGCCTTGGGAAGTTCCGCAGATTACAGAAATTAACAGAGATAAATCCAGAACTGCGGCCTATTCTTACGCAACGGTTGAGGATGCGCTAAAAGGCGACCGTACAAAATCCAGAATGTTATTGTTAAACGGCGATTGGGACTTTAAATTCGCGTTTAAACCTGCTGATGCGCCGAAAGATTTTTACAAGGCTAAAGTAAAAGGCTGGGATAAAATTGAAGTTCCATCTAATTGGGAATTAAAAGGTTATGATATTCCGATTTATAAAAGTGCAGTTTACCCATTTCGTCCGGTAAATCCTCCATTTGTACCACAAAATTATAACGCCGTAGGTTCTTACCAAAGGAGTTTTACTTTGCCTGCTGATTGGAAAAACATGAACATCACGCTTCATTTTGGAGGCGTAAGTTCGGCGTTTAGGGTTTGGGTAAACGGAAAGTTTTTAGGTTATGGCGAGGATTCCTGCCTGCCGTCAGAATTTAACGCCACAGCTTATTTAAAAGAAGGCGAAAATGTGGTTTCTGTCCAAGTGATTCGCTGGAGCGATGGCGCTTATCTGGAAGATCAGGATCATTGGCGAATGAGCGGAATTCAGCGTGAAGTCATGCTGTTAGCAGAACCTAAAATTCGTATTGCCGATTATCATTACGAAACCAAATTAGATAAAGAATATCAAGATGCGATTTTCAGTCTGCGTCCGCGGATAGATAATTATTCAGGTGATTTTATCCCGAAAGGTTATGAAGTAAAGGCGCAGTTGTATGATGATAAAAATGAGCCTGTTTTTCAGAAACCTTTGGAGAAAAGTGCATTGGATATCGTTAACGAGATTTATCCCCGCTTGGATAATGTAAAATTTGGTTTAATGGAGACCGAAGTAAAAAAACCAAAAAAATGGAGTGACGAAGCACCCAATTTATACACTTTGGTCATCTCCTTAACAGATGACAAAGGAAACTTAATGGAAGCTAAAAGCTGTAAGGTAGGTTTCCGCAGTATCGAATTTTCTAAGGAAAACGGAAAACTGCTCATCAACGGAAAAATAACGTATATCTACGGTGTAAACCGTCACGATCACGATCCTGTAAAAGGGAAAGCATTAAGTCGCGAAGATTTAGAAAAAGATGTAAAAACCTTAAAACAGTTCAATTTTAATCTGATCAGGACCAGCCATTATCCGAACGATCCCTATTTCTACGAACTATGCGATAAATACGGGATGATGGTGATGGATGAAGCCAATTACGAAACGCATGGTTTGGGCGGAAAGTTGTCCAACGATCCATCGTGGACGGCAGCTTATATGGAACGCACCAGCCGGATGGTCTTACGGGATAAAAATCACCCGAGCGTAGTAATTTGGAGTTTAGGTAACGAAGCCGGACGTGGACCAAACAATGCCGCAATGGCCGCTTGGATTCACGATTTTGATATCACGCGTCCGGTTCATTACGAACCTGCAATGGGAAGCCCAAAAGAAGAAGGTTATATAGATCCTTCTGATCCGCGTTACCCTAAATCGGTAGACCATGCACACCGTTTGCAAAACCCTGTCGATCAATATTATGTAGATATGGTGAGCCGTTTTTACCCGGGAATTTTTACCCCGGATTTATTATTGAATCAAAATAACGGTGATAAAAGACCCATCATTTTTGTAGAATATTCGCATTCCATGGGGAATTCTACCGGAAATATGAAAGAGTTCTGGGATGTTTTCCGTTCTCGCGATAGATTAATCGGCGGTTGTATTTGGGATTTTAAAGATCAGGGTTTATTGAAGAAAGATTCTACCGGAAAAGAATTTTACGCTTATGGTGGAGATTTCGGCGATAAACCCAACGATGGCAATTTCTGTATCAACGGAATTGCTGGCCCAGATGGACATCCTAAAGCGGCCATGTACGAGTGCAAATGGGTTTTCCAACCGGCAGAAACAGAATGGAAAAATAAAGAGCAAGGTGTTTTAAGTATTCAAAACCGTCATGCCTCCAAAAACTTGGTGGATTACGATGTTTTCTTAACATTTTTAGAAAATGGCATCAACGTTAAAATCGTTCAAATTCCTTCAATAAATATTCCTGCCGGAAGCATAAAAGATATTAATATCAAATCGTATTATCCAAAGTTAAAAGCCGGAAACGAGTATTTGGTCAACATCAGCTTTAAGCTAAAAAATGATTTGCCTTGGGCTAGTAAAGGACACGAAATTGCAAGTAACCAATTGGCAATCAGTAATCCAATCATCGGTTTAAAAAAGATAAATACAACCGTTTTAAATCAATCCGGAAATGGTGCTGACCTGGTTTTAACCGGTAAGGATTTTAAAATTACCTTTAAAAACGGTGCTTTAACTTCTTACACCGCAAACGGAAAAGAACTTATAAAATCTCCGTTTTTGCCTCATTTTACCCGTCCGCAAACGGATAACGACCGTAAAGGCTGGAAACCGATGAAAAAACTGAAACAATGGTACAACGCTGAACCCACCTTAACAGATTTTAAAGAAATAAAGGCAGGTTCGGTTTACGAAGCTCATTATCAAATCATAAAAGATAGCGCACAGGTTGTGTTAACCTACACCATCGACAATAATGGAGGAATTAAAATTGATTACGCTTTAAACGCAAATTCGGCTTTGCCAAATATTCCCAAAATAGGTCTTCAGGGAGCAATCGCTAATGATTTCCAAAACATTGCATTTTATGGAAAAGGTCCGCAAGAAAACTATATCGATAGGGCTTTTGGTTTCGATGCCGGAATTTATCAGTTCAAATTAAGAGACTTTGTGGAGTCTTATGTTTATCCGCAGGAATGTGCCAACCGAACGGACATCAGGTGGATGAGTTTCGCCAATCAACAAAACGGCTTAATGGTGGTTGCGGATAGTTTGTTGAGCATGAGCGCATGGCCGTGGACAGAGGAAAATATTGTTAAAGCAAAGCACACCAATAAGTTACAAGAAGCTGGTTTTATCACATTAAACATCGATTTAAAGCAAATGGGCGTGGGCGGAAACGATACATGGAGCGATATTTCTCAGCCCTTGCCACAGTACCAAATTAAATCGGGCAATTACAAATACAGTTTTTATCTAAAGCCAATAAAAAAAGCAGATAAAGCTAGTTTAACAAGCATATATAAAGAATTGAAATAAAATAGAATGAAGAAATTAAAAGGGATTACATGGAACCATACCAGAGGACTTTTACCGATGGTGGCTACCGCTCAGCGTTTTTCTGAGTTAAATCCTGATGTAGAGATCAGTTGGGAAAAAAGAAGTTTACAAGAGTTTGCGGATAGTTCCATTGAAGAATTGGCCAAACGTTTTGATTTAATGGTAATTGACCATCCGTGGACGGGATTTGGCGCAAAAACAGAAGTGATTTTGCCTTTGTCGGATTATTTGCCCGCAGCTTATATTCAAGATCAGAAAGAAAATACAGTTGGAAAGTCCTATGAAAGTTACGTGTTTAAGGATAAACTTTGGGCATTGCCGATAGATGCGGCCGCACCTGTAGCTTCGGCCCGTTTAGATGTTTTAGAAAAACACGATTCAACAGTTCCCGAGACTTTCAACGATTTATTGGAGCTGGCAAAAAAAGGTTTGGTGGCTTTCGCCGGAATACCCATTGATCTGCTGATGAGCTTTTACATGTTCTGTTGCAGTTTAGATGAAGCGCCTTTCCAAACCGAAGATGAAGTAATCTCTAACGAAACGGGAGTAAAAGCGCTGCAGCTTTTTAGGGAACTGGCGCAACATATCGCTCCAGAAAATTTTAACAGAAATCCCATTAAGGTTTACGAGGCGATGGTAAATACCGATGAAATAGCCTATTGTCCTTTTGCGTACGGTTATTCCAACTATTCACGCATAGGCTATAGCAAAAATATACTCCATTTTTATGATTTGGTAAGCTTAAATGGTAAAAAAATGTGTAGCACATTAGGTGGCACAGGTTTGGCTGTTTCGGCATCTACAAGACACAAAGGAGAAGCTTTAAAATATGCCGAGTTTACAGCTTCTTCCTACGTTCAGCAACATATTTTTACCGAAAACGGCGGGCAACCAGGACATCTACAAGCTTGGAAAAATGAGCGTGTCAATGCGATGACCCATCAATATTTCAGCAATACCTTGCCTGCTTTGGAAAGAGCTTTCTTGCGTCCAAGATATTTTGGTCACATGGATTTTCAGGACAACGCCGGAGATTTCGTTCGTGATTATTTACTGAATGGCGGAGATGAACTTGCGGTGTTGGAAAAAATGAACGAATTATATCATAAATCTCTAAACCTACAAACTGCATGAGACCGTTAGAAGGATTAGTGGTTTTGGAGTTCTGTCAGTTTTTGGCCGGCCCGTCTGCGGGTTTAAAATTGGCCGATTTAGGGGCAAGAGTAATAAAAATTGAACGCCCATTAAAAGGCGAAGCCTGCCGTCAGTTGAGTATTAAAGATTTGTTTGTTGATGAAAGCAGTTTGTTGTTCCACACCATCAACAGAAATAAAGAATCTTTTGCTGCCGATTTAAAAAATCCGGACGATGTTGCTTTGGTAAAAAAGCTCATCGCTAAAGCGGATGTAATGACCCATAATTTCCGTTCCGGCGTGATGGAGAAAATCGGTCTTACTTATCAGGATGCCTTGGCTATCAATCCAAAAATAATTTACGGAATGGTAACCGGTTACGGAAGCAAGGGCCCGTGGGCCCGTAAACCGGGGCAGGATTTATTGGTGCAGTCGCTATCGGGTTTAACGTGGTTAAGTGGTAGAAAAAGTCAGGGGCCGGTGCCTTTTGGTTTGTCTGTTGCCGATATCATGTGCGGCAACCATTTGGTACAAGGGGTTTTAACGGCTCTGCTAAAAAGAGCGAAAACAGGTAAAGGTGTTTTGGTAGAAGTAAGTTTGTTGGAATCTGTTCTGGATATCCAGTTCGAGGCAATTACGTCCTATCTAAACGATGGTGGAATCATTCAGGAACGAGGCGATGTGGAAGGCAGCGCTCACGCATTTTTAAGCGCACCTTATGGTGTTTATAAAACCAAAGACAGCTTTATAGCATTAGCAATGGGCGATTTGCTATTTATTGGCGAGCTTTTAGGTCTCGATTTTTCTGCTTATCAGGATAAACAAACTTGGTTTATTAAAAGAGATGAAATCAGAACGCTTTTAAGCGAAAAACTACTTACCGAAAATACACCACATTGGCTAAAGCTTTTGGGCGATAAAGGCGTTTGGTGCGGCGAAGTTTTAGATTATACAACTTTGGATGCCCTGGATTTCGCGATGCCTTTAAAGCAACAAATCAAGCTCGAAGACACAGAATTAACCACAACGCGTTGTCCTATTCAGCTCGACAGAGAAATTTTAACAAGTGAAAAATCAGCACCAAAAGTGGGTGAACACAATAAGATATTATTAAATTTTTTAAACGATTAGATGAAGCCACTGGAAGATTATTTAATAGTAGATTTTAGTCAGTTTTTGTCTGGTCCATCGGCTAGTTTGCGTTTGGCAGATTTGGGCGCCCGTGTCATCAAAATAGAAAAACCTGGCACTGGCGATATTTGCCGTACGCTTTACACTTCAGATTTGATTATGAATGGCGAATCGTCCGTGTTTCATACCATCAACAGAAATAAGGAATCTTTTGCCATAGATTTTAAACAGCCCGAAGAATTAGAAAAGTTGAAAAAATTGTTGGCTAAGGCCGATGTAGTGATGCACAACTTTCGCCCGGGCGTTATGGAGCGTGTAGGTTTAAGTTACGAAGATGTAAAAGCCATAAATCCACAAGTTGTCTACGGAGAAATTTCGGGTTTTGGCGCAAACGGACCAATGAAAAGTATGCCGGGTCAGGATTTGTTGTTGCAATCTTTAACCGCATTAACTTGGCTAAACGGAAATGAGGAAGATGGCCCGGTGCCAATGGGTTTATCCATTGTTGATATGTTGGCTGGCGCACATTTGGCGCAAGGGCTTTTAGCCGCGTTGTATAGAAAAGCCACACATCAAATTGGAGCGTTAGTACAGGTAAGTATGTTGGAATCCGCTTTTGATTTCCAGTTTGAAACCATCACTACATTTTATAACGATGGTGGCGAACTGCCGGTGCGTACCAAATCCAATAATGCAAACGCTTATTTAGGCGCTCCTTACGGTATTTATCAGACCAAAAATGGCTATCTTGCTTTGGCGATGGGGGAAATACCGGTATTAGCTCAATTGTTAAAATGTGAAGAGTTAAAACGCTTCCCAGAAAATAAATTTGAGTTAAGAGACGAGATTAAAACTGTGTTGGCGAAGCATTTAAAAACGCAGGAAACGCAACATTGGTTAAATATTTTAGAGCCTGCCGATATTTGGTGCTCAAACGTACTCAACTATCAGCAACTTTTTGAACAGGAAGGTTTTAAAGTGCTGGATTTTATTCAGGAAGTAGCTATGGAGGACGGTTACAGCTATAAAACCACTCGTTGTCCTATTAAAATAGACGGAGAAATTTTTACTTCGCAAAAAGGTTCGCCTAAATTAGGACAGGATAATGAACGTATCATAAAAGAATTTATTGATTGCTAATGGCCAAAAAGAAATTTAGGATAGCCGTAAGAAAGTTTGCACCTTTTGAGAGTGCGTTGCAGAAACTTTGGGATGCTTTCTGCAAGGAACAAAATATAACTGTTCCGGTAGAAATGGTGGCGTTTGAACTTCATGATTTGTATTACCAAACCATCACGCAAAACGGACTTAAAAACGGTTTTTGGGATATTGCCCATTTAAATACCGATTGGATTTTTGATGCGGTGAACAAAAACGCAGTTTTAGATTTAAAACCATTAATCAACGAAAATCCTCCACAGGATTTTCCTAACGGCTGGCATAATTCTTTATTGAAGCTACAGCAGATTAACAATGGTGTTTACGGTTTGCCTTTTCATGATGGTCCCGAATGTTTGATTTACAGAAAGGATTTGTTTGAGGATGCAAAAGAGCAGGAGAACTTCAAAAATATTTACGGTTACGAGCTAAATCCGCCAAAAACTTGGGAACAGTTTACCGATATAGCTCGGTTTTTTAATCGACCGGAACAAAATCTTTACGGATGCGTTTTTGCCAATTATCCCGACGGACATAATATGGTTTTTGATTTTTGCCTGCAATTATGGACCCGTGGCGGAAAGCTGGTTGATGATAATAATCAAATCAACATCCATCATGAAATAGGGGTAGAAGCACTGGATTGTTACCGTCAAATCGTAAATGATGAAAACGCCAGTCATCCCGGTTCAAGGAGTTTTGGTTCTGTAGGCGCAGGAATGGCTTTTGCAAAAGGCGAAGCTGCGTTGGCCATCAATTGGTTCGGTTTTGCATCTATGTGCGAAGTAATTCCCGAATCAAAAACTAAAGGAAAAGTGAATATTGCCGAGTTGCCATGCGATCCAGCGCATCAAACCGCATCCCTGAACGTTTATTGGTTGTACACCATTGGCAAAGGAAGCGAATACCATCAATTGGCTTATGATTTTTTAAGATTCGCTACGCAAGCCAGTTCCGATAGATTGTTAACGCAGGAAGGCGGGATAGGTTGCCGAAAATCGACTTGGGCAGATGAGGATATCAATGCAGAAATCCCTTTTTATCATAAAATGGAGCATCTGCATGAGAACGCCCAAACCTTACCGCAAATAAAAAACTGGCCACAAATAGCCGAATTGATAGATCAAATGGTTTTACAGGCGGTAATTACCGATGTTCCATCAACGGTATTGTTAAAAAAAACGCAATCTCAAATTAACGAACTAACATAACCAAAATACTTAACTCTTATTATCAATTATATAAGTCTTTATACTTTCGACTTTATACTTTTAACCTAATAAAATGCAAATCTCCTATAAACCGGCATTGCCAGAAACCAAACAACCGATTATCATCATCGGCGCAAGCGGAATTGTAAAAGATGCGCATTTGCCAGCTTACAAAATGGCGGGGTTCGAGGTTTTTGGAATTACCAACAGAACCATCGCTAAAGCGAAAGATTTCGCAGAAAAATTTAACATTCCCAATGTATTTGAAACCGTTGCAGATGCAGTTAAAAATGCGCCTGTAAATGCGGTTTATGATATTACCGTTCTGCCCGATCAATACATCGAGATTTTAGAGCAATTGCCTGATGGCGCCGCGGTTTTAATTCAGAAACCGATGGGCAATGATTTAAAGCAGGCGAGGGAAATTGTAGCAGTTTGCGAACGAAAAAATTTGGTTGCTACCATCAATTTCCAACTGCGCTTTGCACCATTTGTTGCTGCAGCAAGATCCATCATCAATCAAGGTCTTATTGGCGATATTTATGATTTGGAATTTAAAGTTAGCGTACACACACCATGGCATTTGTTTCCGGTGATAAAAGGCCATCCGCGTTTAGAGATTCTTTTTCACAGTGTTCATTATATCGATTGTATTCGCTCATTTTTAGGCAATCCAAAATCCGTAATGGCAAAAACATTGAAGCATCCGTCAAAAGAATTGTCTTCCTCACGTTCCACCATTATTTTGGATTATGCCGATGACGTTCATGCCGTTATCAACACCAATCACGACCATGAATTTGGTGCTTTACACGAGGAAAGCTACATTAAATGGGAGGGAACAAAAGGTGCAATTAAAGCTAAAATGGGCTTATTGATGAATTATCCAGAAGGTTTGCCCGACGTTTTTGAGTACGCCCTTAAAAACGGAGCAGGCAATTACGAATGGAAAAAATTAGATTTAGAAGGCTCATGGTTTCCCGAAGCTTTCGTAGGTACAATGTCTAACTTGATGCGCTACAAAGAAGGTTCCGACAAAATTTTACACACCAGCGTTCAGGATGTTTTAGGAACAATGAAAGTGGTGGAAGCTTGTTATATAAGCAGTAAAAGTGGCGGAGTAGCTTTGGAGGAATAGAGAAGTAAGGAGAGCCAAGAATAAAGAGAAGATTAAAGGGCTTTGCATATCCGCTAAATAAGGGAGCGGTGGGAGTGCAGGTCAAATCAAAAAATCAGGAGCAGAAAACAGAGTAAAGCACAACCAAGCCTATAGCGAAAGCGGTTTTACGTTCGGGTTTGCAAAAACTTTATTTTAGTACTTCCGAGTAAAAATCAGCGCTATCGATTTTTTGATGCGGTGGGGTTGCGCAAAAAGCACCTGTGCGATAAAAAAAGATTTTTGGTTCTTTTCATCTGAAAAGAACAATAATAGAATAGTAAACGCAGGTTCCTCTACGAGAGAACCTGCTTGGACATAAATAGATTAAAGAGCAAAGAACAAGTAGTAAAGAACCAAGAATCAAGAACAAAAAAGATTAAAAAGAAATAAGAGGAACTGGAACTTAAAACTGGCAACTTTTAACTTTTTACTTTTCACTTTCAACTTAAAAAAGCATGTATTTTAAATCAACATATTTCGAAGATTATCAGTTAAACGATAAAAGAACAACTTTAGGAAGAACCATAACGGAAACAGATTTTGTAGTCCACGCTGGGCATACAGGTGATTTTTTTCCGCATCACATGGATGCCGAATGGTGTAAAACCCAACCATTTAAACAAAGAATTGCTCACGGAACCATGGTTTTCGCTATTGGAATCGGGTTAACCGCATCAGAAATTAACCCCGAAGCATTTTCGAGAGGTTACGATAAAATGCGTTTCGTAAAACCCGTTCACATCGGCGATACCATCCATTCAGAAATTACCATAACAGAAAAAGGCGATGCAAAAAAGCCAGAAATGGGTGCCGTAACAGAACATGTAGAAATCATTAACCAAAGGGGAGAAGTGGTAATGGTTTGCGATCATTTATTATTAGTAAACCGAAAGAAATAAGTTAATCTGCTTAAACTTTTGACTTTCAACTTTACACTTTTAACTTAAAAAACCAACCACCTAAAAGCGATGCAAGTAACAAACCAACTGGGCGACCAGCATTCAGTTCCTACGGAACAAGGCAGAGGCAATAAATACCTGTTGCCATTTATTTTAGTTACCCTGCTGTTTTTCCTTTGGGGAATGGCGCATAACCTGGATTCCATCCTGATTCCGCATTTGAAAAAAGCCTGTCAGTTAAACAACCGCCAATCTACCTTGATTGATACCGCAGTGTTTTTCGCTTATTTTATTATGGCCATTCCAGCTGGAATGATTATAAAGCGATTTGGCTATAAAAACAGCATCATTACTGGCTTGTTAGTGTTTGCAATAGGTGCATTTTTATTTGTACCGGCAGCAAATTCCCGTACCTACGAACTTTTTCTGTTCGCTTTATTTGTAATCGGTTGCGGACTGACCATTTTAGAAACCAGCGCCAATCCTTATGCAGCAATTTTGGGTCCGCCAGAAAGCTCCTCAAAAAGATTAAACTTGGCAGCATCTTTCAACGGTTTGGCCGCGATGGTAGCGCCAATTGTAGGTTCATTATTTATTTTGTCGGGAAAAAACTTTACACCCGAACAAATGGCAGCCATGCCAGAGGTGGAAAAATCAGCCTATTTAATGAGCGAAGCTGCATCGGTAAAGTTGCCTTACATTATATTGGGTTCGGTATTGCTGTTAGTGGCAATTGTTTTCTGCTTCATGAAACTGCCGTCTATGAAACCAGAACATACCGAAGTTGAGGTAAAGCCGGGTTTCTTTTCGGTACTTAAATTCCCGCATTTAACTTGGGCGGTGGTAGCTCAGTTTTTTTATGTGGGCGCACAAGTTTGTGTTACCAGTTTCTTTATTCGTATGGCAGAGCAAGGCGCAAATATGGACGAGAAAACAGCTGGTTATTACTTGGGTGTTTACGGATTTTTATTCATGGCGGGTAGATTCATTGGCACTTTCTTTTTAAAATATGTAAAAGATTATGTCCTACTTTCCATCTACTGCGTTTTAAGTATAATTCTTTGTGCTGTTGCTATTTACGGTAGCGGAATTTACGTGATTTACGCTTTGGGCGGAATCGGATTTTTTATGTCCATCATGTTTCCAACTATTTTTGCTTTAGGTATTGTAGGCTTAAAATCCAACACAGAAACTGGCTCATCTTGGTTGGTCATGTCTATCGTGGGTGGTGCAATTTTGCCTTACGCAATGGGAACTTTAATAGATATTAAACACGACGATATACAAGCAGGTTACATCATTCCGCTAATCTGCTTTTTGGTGATTTTATATTTCGGCGTATTTGGACATAAAGTGATTGCTTAATGAGGTTTTTAAAAATATTTTTCTGTTTCATCATTCTGATAAGTGCACTACAAGTAAAGGCACAAAAAAGTGACGATGCCAAACCTTGGGTAATGTGGTACTGGGTGCAGGCGGGAGTTTCTAAAGCTGGCATCACTGCGGATTTAGAAGCAGTGAAACAGGCTGGTATCGGTGGTGCTTATTTGGCCTGTATTAAAGGAGCGACAGAAAATTCGCCATATACACCTGTTGCAGAACAGTTAAGTCCGCGATGGTGGGAAATGGTCACGTTTGCACTTGCAGAAGCCAAAAGATTGGATTTAAAAATCACCATGCACATTAGCGATGGTTTTGCTTTAGCCGGTGGACCTTGGGTTACGCCCGAACTTTCGATGCAGAAAGTGGTTTTTAGCCGTTTGGATGTAAAAGGCGGTAAATCGCTAAAACTTAAATTGCCGGTTCCAAATCATTATAAAAACTATTACGAGGATATTCAAATTGTAGCATTTCCCTCATTAAATGGCTCAAGTTTGAATAGCCAAACGCTAAAGCCTAGAATCACTTCAAATACCGGCGAAAATGTAGATTTTTTAATTAATCCTGATGGAAAGAAAGCCTTCAGATCATCAACAAAAGCATATATTGATTATAATTTTAAAGAGCCATTTACCTGCCGTACGGTACGTGTGGAAAGTAATGGAAACAATTATCAGGCGCAAAGGTTGTTGATTCAAACTAGCGATGATGGAGTAAATTTTAAAAATCACCAGCAATTAAAAGCTCCTCGACATGGCTGGCAGGATACCGATGCCGAACATACTTACAGCATTGTTCCCGCAACAGCCAGATATTTCCGATTTGTATTTGATAAAGAAGGCTCTTTGCCTGCTGATGAAAACTTGGATGCCGCTAAATGGAAACCATCACTAAAATTAACCGGCTTACAACTTTTTTCTGAACCAACAATCAATCAATACGAAAGCAAAAACGGAGAAGTTTGGCGCATCAGTAAGCGCACCACCAATCAAGAAATCGGTGATGATTTATGTATTGATCCCAACCAAATCATTAATCTTTCTGATAAAATCGATGCAAATGGAGAATTAAACTGGAAAGCTCCGGCTGGCAATTGGACAATTTTAAGAATTGGTCATACCTCAACCGGACACACCAACGCAACAGGCGGTGGCGGAATTGGTTTAGAGTTGGATAAATTTAATCCCGAAGCCGTAAAATTGCATTTTAAAAATTGGTACGGTGAAGTGCTAAAACGAGCCGGTACAGCTTACAAAGATGTGGTTTCCTCATTTTATATCGATAGTTGGGAATGCGGTAGCCAGAACTGGTCCGGTAATTTCGCTACAGAATTTAAACAGAGAAGAGGTTACGATTTAATGTCCTATTTGCCTGTAATGGCGGGTTTTCCGATGGAAAGCGCTCAAAAATCTGAAAAGGTTTTGTACGATGTTCGTTTAACCATTGCCGAATTGGTAAACGATGTTTTTTATAAAACTTTGGCGCAGTTGGCAAAAGAAAGCAACGTTACTTTCGCGGCAGAAAATGTATCGCCAACCATGGTAAGCGATGGCATGTTGCATTTTAAAACGGTGGATGTGCCCATGGGCGAATTTTGGTTGAACAGCCCAACGCATGACAAGCCAAATGATATGCTGGATGCTGTTTCTGCCGGACATATTTATGGCAAACCCATCATCCAAGCCGAATCTTTTACCACCGTGAGGATGGATTGGAGCGAACAGCCCGGAATGTTAAAAACTTTGCAGGACAGAAACTACGCCTTGGGCTTAAATAAAGTGGTTTACCATGTTTACACGCACAACCCTTGGACGGATAGAAAACCCGGAATGACATTGGACGGCGTAGGTTTATATTTCCAACGCGATCAAACTTGGTGGAAACCCGGGAAAGCTTGGGTTGATTACGCTTATAATACTCAAAAATTATTGCAACAGGGCAAGCCAGTAAGGGATATTGCCGTTTTCACGGGAGATGAAATTCCAAGGCGTTCGCTTTTGCCAGATCGTTTTGTAAGCACTTTACCCGGAATTTTCGGAGCGGAAAGAGTGGCGTCTGAAAAAATTAGATACAAAAACGAAGGCGTTCCTTTACAGCAAATCCCGAAAGGGGTAACCAATACCGCTAATGCTTTTCAGGCAGAAAAATGGGTAAATCCACTGAACGGTTATGCTTATGATTCTTTTAATCCGGATGCTTTGCAAAATGCTTTTGTGGAGAACGGTCGGGTGAAATTTAGTAAGAATGGCGTGGCTTATAAAATTATTGTTTTGCCGATAGAAAACTTAATGAACCCGAGCAACATCATCAGCGAGGCATCTTTAAACAAAATAAAGGAGCTGGAAAGTAAAGGGATCATCGTCATTAAAGATAAACCATACACTAAAAACGATTTCTCGGAATTTGGTTTAACCAAGGATTTAATCGTTACAGAAACCTCAAACGCTTACGCCGATGATATCGCCTGGAACCATCGCAGTGCGGATAATCAGGAGATTTATTTCATCAGCAATCAGCAACAAAAAGAGCGGATTCTGGATTTTTCTTTCCGCTACGGCGGGATGATTCCTCAACTTTATGATGCCGTAACTGATACTTGGACTGCGATTAAATCCTACCAGATACAAAATGGTAGAACCCAAATAAAGCTAAAACTGGAACCGGCTCAATCTGTTTTTGTGGTGTTTAAAGGTAAAGAGGCAAGTACTACACATGAGGGAAGGAACTGGTCTTTATTCGAAAATGTAAAAAATTTCAGCGGAAGCTGGAGGGTTAAGTTCGATAAAGATTACGGAGGACCATCGCAAGCCGTCACTATGGATAAATTAACGGATTGGACTTCTTCGGCAGATTCCAGCATTAAATATTATTCTGGTACAGCGGTTTATACCAAATCCATCAAATTAAGAAAGAAAGATTTAAAACAAGCGTTGTATCTAAACCTTGGTGAAATCCACGATTTGGCTTCTGTAAAAATCAACGGAAAGGAGATAGGCGTAATTTGGACAGCACCACACCGGATCAATATTTCATCAGCAATTAAAAAAGGCAATAACCAAATAGAAATCGAGGTTACTAACACTTGGCACAACCGTTTAATGGGCGACCATAACCTGCCCGAAAACAAACGCATTACACAAACTACGGCACCGTATCGGTTAGATGGCGACCCTTTATTGCCCGCCGGATTATTGGGGCCAATTGTGATTGAAAAAGAAATTAAATAAGAGATTATGGGGCTAACCATCCTGCAGTCCAGGATTTGCACCATAAAGAACGATATTCAAATAATGAAAAGAGAAAACCTCCCTCTGTATCTCCCTCCAGAGGGAGAGATTGAACGGAGAAGAGTTTTTTCTCTTCATTACGTTATGTTGAACGATAGTGAAACATCTTATAAATAGGTATCAGGCGCTATAAGCAGACCTTGCTTGTGAGATGTCTCGTATCCTCGACATGACGCGAAGTAGAGAAAAATTCTCTTAAATAATGTTATTCGGTTTTGAAATCAAAAATAAGACCTAAAACTTATATTAATAGGAAATTATGAAAAATAGAAATTATGTAATTACGATGTTATTCTGTTTAACAGGATACTTAGCCTCGGCACAACAAAAAGCATTAACCAACACAAGCAACAGTAAATTTGCCGTTTTTCAAAGCCCAAACATGGAAGACGTACGTTGGACGGGCGGTTTCTGGGGCGATAGATTTGAAGTTTGTCGCACTGCCATGATTCCGCATATTTGGGACACTTATATGGATGCCGATGTAAGCCATGCCTTTAAAAACTTTGAAATTGCCGCCGGTTTGGATACCGGGCAACATAAAGGGCCATCTTTCCATGATGGTGATTTTTATAAAGTTTTAGAGGGCGTTGCAAATATGTACGCCGTTACCAAAGACAAAAAACTGGATGAAATGATGGACAAAGCCATTGCGGTAATTGCAAAATCGCAAAGGGCAGACGGTTATATTTATACCCAGGCCATGATTGAGCAACGTAAAACCGGCGAAAAAAACCAATTTCAGGATAGGTTGAGTTTCGAGGCTTACAATATCGGGCATTTAATGACAGCCGGATGCGTTCACTATCGGGCAACGGGAAAAACCAATTTGTTAAATGTTGCAAAAAAAGCAACGGATTATCTGTATAATTTCTACCAAAAAGCATCGCCAACCTTGGCCCGAAATGCCATTTGTCCATCGCATTATATGGGCACCATCGAAATGTACCGCACCACAAAAGACCCTCGTTATTTGGAGCTCGCAAAACATCTAATTGCTATTAAAGGCGATATTGACGACGGAACAGACGATAACCAGGACCGGATTCCGTTTTTAAAACAAACGCATATTACCGGCCATGCGGTAAGAGCAAATTACCTTTACGCCGGTGTTGCCGATTTGTATGCCGAAAACGGCGACCCTGCTTTGTTGGAAAGATTGAACATGATGTGGGATGATTTAACGCAACATAAAATGTACATTACTGGCGGTTGCGGTTCTTTGTACGATGGCGTTTCTCCAGACGGAACTTCGTATAATCCTACCGAAGTACAAAAAATTCATCAGGCTTACGGAAGACCTTACCAGTTGCCAAATTTTACTGCTCATAATGAAACCTGCGCAAATATTGGCAATGTGTTATGGAACTGGCGAATGTTGCAAATTACTGGCGATTCCAAATATGCAGATGTAATGGAAACCGCTTTGTACAATAGCGTTTTATCTGGAATTAGTTTGGATGGCACCAAGTTTTTATACACTAATCCGCTAAGTTATTCAGATGATTTACCTTTTAAACAGCGTTGGTCGAAAGATAGAGTTCCATACATTTCGTTATCCAATTGTTGTCCGCCAAATGTGGTGCGCACCATTGCGGAAGTGAGTGATTATGCTTATAGCATCGGTAAAAACGGCTTATTTGTAAATCTTTACGGAAGCAATAATCTAAGAACTACTTTACCAAATGGCGAAGAAATTAAATTGAGTCAACAGACAGATTACCCTTGGAATGGCACCGTAAAAATTAATATTCAAAGTAATTTAAAGAAAGCGCAGGATATTAATTTCCGTATTCCGGGATGGTGCAAAACCGCAAATATTTTAGTGAACGGCAAAGTTGTTGAACAAAACGTTAAAGGCGGACAATATTTTGCGGTAAACGGCAAATGGAAAAAAGGCGATGTTATTGAACTGCAAATGCCAATGGAAGCCAAATTGGTGGAAGCCAACCCAATGGTTGAAGAAACCCGCAACCAAGTGGCTGTTAAATACGGACCGGTAGTTTATTGTGCCGAATCAAAGGACAATGGCAACAAAGTTTTCGATTATACCATCCCGACAAACATTAAATTTCAGCCAGAAATGCAGACCATCGATGGAGCGAAAATGTTGGTGCTTAACGGTTCTGCTTTGTTAAACAACCAAAAAAGTTGGATAAACCAGCTGTACAGGGAAGTAAACCCAACGGAAGAAAAAGCCAACATTACATTGATTCCGTATTATGCTTGGGGAAATAGGGGACACGTGAGCGAAATGTCTGTTTGGTTGCCGGTAAGTAAGTAGTTAGTACTTGCAGAGGAACAAAAAGACAATCTTGTTTCTCGTTTATTAGGTAATTCATTAATCATTAGTTCATCACGATCTGTAGCGTTAGGTATTTAAGGCTTTTTTATTCATCCAAAATTCTATTTTATAATACCACCCGGTTAGTTATCATTAGCATCAGCTCCCTCTCTTTCGGAGAGGGTTGGGGTGAGGCTTTTTTTTTGTATTTTTGCACTTCAAATAAAAACGCCCATTTGTATGGGCGTATGTTAAATATTTTTACAACATATAAATCATATTGTAGATGATTAAGATTACTCTTCCCGATGGTTCTGTACGGGAATACGAAAAGGGGACCAACGCCCATCAAGTGGCATTGTCAATTTCCGAAGGTTTAGCCCGCAACGTTTTAGCTGCCGAAGTAAATGGCAAAGTTGTGGACTCTTCAACACCAATTGATGAAGATGCAAGCGTTAAATTATTGACATGGAATGATGCCAACGGGAAATCAACTTTCTGGCATTCTTCTGCCCATTTATTGGCAGAAGCTTTAGAAGCACTTTATCCGGGTACAAAATTTGGTATCGGTCCGGCAATTGAAACTGGCTTTTATTACGATGTTGATTTTGGTGATAGAGAGTTTTCTTCTGATGATTTCAAAAAAATTGAGGACAAAATTTTAGAATTAGCCCGTACCAAATCAGAATATGTAAAAGCTGGCGTAAGTAAAGCTGATGCGATTAAGTACTTTGAAGAAAAAGGTGACGAATACAAACTGGATTTAATTAAAGATTTAGAAGATGGGAAAATCACTTTTTACACTCAGGGTAATTTTACCGATTTATGTCGTGGGCCACACATCCCGAACACAGGTTTTATAAAGGCTGTAAAGCTGATGAATGTTGCTGGCGCATATTGGCGAGGCGATGAAAGCAGAAAACAGTTGACCCGCATTTACGGCGTAACTTTTCCTAAGCAAAGTGAACTTACAGAATACCTTCACATGATTGAAGAGGCCAAAAAGCGAGATCACCGTAAGTTAGGTAAGGAACTGGAACTATTCACTTTCTCCGAAAAAGTTGGGATGGGCTTGCCACTTTGGTTGCCTAAAGGAACAGCTTTGCGTGAGCGTTTGGTTAACTTTTTACAGAAAGCACAACAAAAAGCCGGTTACGATCAGGTGATTACGCCACACATTGGGCATAAAAACCTGTATGTAACTTCTGGCCATTACGATAAATACGGTGCAGATTCTTTTCAGCCGATAAAAACGCCTCAAGAAGGAGAGGAGTTTTTCTTAAAACCGATGAACTGCCCGCACCATTGCGAGATTTATAAATCCAAACCGCGTTCATATAAAGATTTACCGGTGAGATTGGCGGAGTTTGGTACAGTTTACCGTTATGAGCAAAGTGGCGAACTACACGGTTTAACCCGCGTTAGAGGTTTTACTCAGGATGATGCGCACTTGTTTTGCCGGCCAGAACAAGTAAAAGAAGAGTTTAAAAAAGTAATTGACTTGGTGCTTTACGTATTTAAAGCACTTGGTTTTGAGAGTTATACCGCACAGGTTTCTTTACGTGATCCAGAAAATAAAACGAAATACATTGGAAGTGATGAAAATTGGGAACTCGCTGAAACCGCCATTATTGAAGCTGCCGCAGAAAAAGGCTTAAATACTGTTGTGGAGTTAGGCGAGGCTGCTTTTTACGGACCGAAGCTCGACTTTATGGTGAAGGATGCTTTAGGAAGAAAATGGCAATTAGGAACCATACAGGTTGATTATAATTTGCCAGAACGTTTTGAATTGGAATACACTGGTAGCGATAACCAGAAACATCGTCCGGTAATGATCCACCGAGCACCTTTTGGTTCTTTGGAACGCTTTGTGGCTGTGTTGATTGAACATTGCGCCGGTAATTTCCCACTGTGGCTAACACCAGAACAATTCATCGTTTTGCCCATCTCCGAAAAATATGAGGAATATGGAAAAAAAGTTTTAGAATCTCTTAATAATTCCGATATTCGCGGACTAATTGACTTTCGGGATGAGAAAATCGGACGAAAAATTAGGGATGCCGAAGTCAAAAAAATTCCTTTTATGTTGATTATAGGAGAGAAAGAGATGGAGGATGGTACGATTTCTGTAAGAAAGCATGGCGAAGGTGACCAGGGAAGTATGAGTATAGAAGAGTTTGGCAGTCATCTTCAAAAAGAAATTTTAATTAAATAATAAAGATGGAGGACAATCATTAGACCTAAATTGAATCCGAACAGAAGCAGAAGAACAACTGAGCCCGCTCATAATATCAATAAGCGTATTAGAGCCAGGGAAGTAAGGGTAGTAGGAGAGGATATAGAGCAGGGAGTTTACCCTATTGAAAAAGCATTGGCTATGGCAGATGAAATGGATCTTGACTTAGTCGAGATTTCACCGAATGCCAATCCTCCGGTATGTAAAATCGTTGATTATAATAAGTTTGTTTACGAGCAAAAGAAAAAGCTGAAAGAAATTAAGGCCAATGCTAAGCAAACGGTAATTAAAGAAATTAGGTTTGGGCCTAATACCAATGATCATGATTTTCAATTCAAATTAAAACATGCGGTATCTTTTTTAGAGAACGGTGAGAAAGTAAGAGCTTACGTTCACTTTAAAGGAAGAGCAATCGTTTATAAAGAACAGGGAGAAATTTTATTGTTAAAATTTGCTCAAGCTTTAGAAGACGTAGGAAAAGTAGAACTACTACCTAAATTAGAAGGTAAGCGTATGTTCTTAACAGTAGCGCCTAAAACGGGAAAAAATTAATATAAACAGGTTAAATTAAAAAGCATTATTATGCCAAAAATGAAAACCAATTCTAGTGCAAAAAAGCGTTTTTCGCTTACTGGAACAGGTAAAATCAAAAGAAAGGATGCGTACAAAAGTCACATCCTAACAAAAAAGACCACAAAGCAAAAACGTAACTTAACTACCACCAGCTATGTATCTGATGGCGATTTAGGAAACGTTAGACGTATGCTTTGCATCGGAAAATAATTAAATCATTAACCAGGGATTGGGTTTAAGTATCAGTTTAGTGCTGGTCACCTCTTACCAAAAACAATTAAATTATGCCACGTTCGGTTAACGCAGTAGCGTCAAGAAGAAGAAGAAAAAAGGTCCTAAAATTAGCCAGAGGTTACTGGGGGTCAAGAAGCAAGGTTTTTACCATTGCTAAAAATACTGTTGAAAAAGGTTTACAATACGCTTTCAGAGACAGAAAAGTTAAGAAAAGAGAATTCAGAGGACTATGGATACAACGTATCAATGCGGCAAGCCGTGAACACGGAATGTCTTACTCTCAATTCATTGGAAAAGTAGCTGCTAAAAATATCGGTTTAAACAGAAAAGTTTTGGCTGACTTAGCAATGAACGATCCAAAAGCTTTCGCAGCTATTGTTGATTTAGTAAAGTAAACAAAAAGAAATACCGTTTTAGATAAAAAGAGGAGCTTAGCAATAAGCTCCTCTTTTTTTGATTTTTTTCTCAATCCAACGTCATACCCAAGTCTGCTTATTTCCAATTGATCGGCAAAACGTTATAGGAATATTACACTGGATTCATAAAATTTCCGCATTAATTCATCGTTATTACCAAAATTAAATTTTACTTTAGGTAACCAATTATTTTAACCCAAAAATAACCATAGATGAAAAAGTCAATTATTTTAATGGCACTTTTTTTTGCTACAATTACTGCTTTTGCTCAATCTTCGGATGCGATAGTAGGCAAATGGCTAAACAAGGACAAAGACGCACATATCCAGATTTATAAAACGGGCGGTAAATTTAACGGTAAACTTGTGTGGCTTAAAAACCCAAATAACGAACATGGAAAAGCAAAAACAGATATCCATAATCCTGATGTCAATCTACGTGGAAGAGCCCTGCTGGGTCTGGAAATTTTGAAAGGTTTTTCTTTTGATAGCGGAGAATGGGAAGAAGGAACAATCTACGATCCTAAATCGGGCAAAACTTATAGCTGTAAAATGACCATGAGTGGCAACGATAAACTGAATGTTAGGGGATATATCGGTATTTCACTGATTGGGCGTACAGATGTTTGGACCAGAGTTAAATAATAGCTAAATTTAGTGAGCCTTGGTATTTAACTGAGGCTTGTTTCTGCTCGAAAATGTAAGATTAAATTTTAAAGCAGCTTGATTTTTTTAAAATCTAAATATTTCTTCTGTGCTTACTAAACCAATAGCCAATTTTAAGGTCATATAGAACTGACTAACCACATCATGTTTAAAATTTGCTTAAAGGCTTTTGTAACTTTGTTTTTTTTGTCTTTAGGGTTTACTGTTTTTGGGCAGGGCGCATCAAATAAAGGAACAGATTTTTGGTTGGGGTACGGCAAACACACCAGTGTTGGCGAAATGTCTGTTTATATCACTTCTGACGTTGCTACTACGGCGACGATTTCTGTTGCAGGTGTTGTTATTCGTAAAGACGTTGCTGTTCCGGCAAATGGTATAGTCTCTATAGATATTCCTAAAGCAGCGCATTTAGCTAATGATGGGCTATCACCAAACGGAATCCATATTACTTCCATTAAACCAATAATTGTATATGCGCATATTTACGCTAATTCAGTTTCTGGAGCTACTTTGGTTTTGCCCGTAAATGCATTAGGAAAAGATTATTACTCGATAAATTATAAACAAATTTCAAATTCAAATGGTGCTGTTTCTTGGTTTTTTGTAGTAGCCGTTGAGGATAATACAGAGGTGGAAATAACACCTTCAGAGGATACCAGAGGCGGGTTAAAAAAGAACACGCCAGATACGATAACGCTGAATAAAGGGGAGATTTACAATGTTTTGGCTGAGTATACCGATGATGGGAAAAATTCTTATGGAGGTGATTTAACCGGGTCGCACATAAAATCTGTTTCATCGAACGGGAGTTGCAAAAAAATCGCAGTGTTTTCTGGGAGTTCAAAAATTTCTATTAACTGTTTGTCTTATAATCTTCCCGGAGGAGCAGCCCCAGGTTCAGCAGATAATTTGATACAGCAAGCTTATCCCACAGATACATGGGGCAAAAACTTTATTACCATTCCACAAAAAGAAAGAAACTTTGTGATATATAGGATTGTAAAAAGCGACCCAACTGCGGTTGTAAAAGTTAACGGAATTATAATTCCCGAAACATCTTTTACAAATAATTCCTATTACGATTTTGCATCGCAAGAGGTAGATCAGATTAGTGCCGACAAACCCATTCAAGTAGTACAATACGCTGTTACGCAAAAAGAAACCATTAATTGCGGTAATGATGCGAACGATGTCGGCGATCCAGAAATGATTTATTTAAATCCGTTGGAACAAACACTAACGAAGATTACGATGTATTCTACCCCGGAGTATATGATACTAAAGCATTTTATAAACGTAGTGATAAAGAATGATGGAGTTCCAAGTTTTATCGTAGATGGTCAGTCGGTATCGTCGCAATTTAGGCAAGTTCCAAACAATGCAGAATATTCTTATGCGCAGCTCTCTGTTTCAGAAGGAACACACAATTTAAGTTCGAATATTGGCTTTAACGCAATCGCTTACGGTTTTGGGGCGGCAGAATCTTATGGTTACGCTGCTGGTGCAAATTTAACAGCTTTTGGTATAGAACCTTTAGTTGAAGGAACAACAGATAACAGTGTCCAGACCGGTTGTGTGGGGTCTGTTTATGATTTAACGCTTAAATTGCCTTATCAGGCTTCACAGCTCCAGTTTGATCGTGGCGATGGAAATGGATTACAGATTATATCCTCTACTTCTTTTACGACCACTCAAAAAGACGACAAAACTACATATGTATATTCTTTAATCCCAGATATCACTTATTCGCAAGCGAAAACTTACAGCTACCAAGTGGTTACCACAAAACCCTCAGCAGATGCTTGTGGTTCTGGCGACGAGTTTTTGTTCGATTTTATTGTCAATCCTAAACCAGTGGCTGACTTCAGCACTGCTTCGCAAGCATGTTTAAATAGCCCGATAAGTTTTCGGGCTAATAAAATTCCCAATCAAACTATTACAGAATATCTGTGGGATTTTAATGGCGACACAACCGCGACTACCGAAAATGCTACACATACTTACGCCAGTCCCGGGTCAAAAAAAAATAGGTTATCGGTTAAATCCGATGACGGTTGCTGGTCTGATATAAAAGAAGTTGATGTGGAAGTAGTAGCACTTCCTGTATCGAAGTTTTCGTACCAGAGCGCTACTTGCATTGGCGAAAATATCCAGTTTACTGATGAATCAACAAGTGCAGCCAACCACATTGTAAAATGGCAATGGAATTTTGGCGACTCCTCATCCACCTCTAACTCATCCACGGTACAAAATCCTACACATATATTTAGCGATGCTAAAACTTATACGGTTACTTTAAAAGTAACTACAGATTTGGGATGCGAAAATGAAATAAAAAGGCAAGTTAAAATTAACCCTTTGCCAATAGCCAGTTTTGAAACTCCAGATATTTGTTTGGACGATGCTTCAGCATTATTTACCAATACGTCTACAGCTCCAGACGGCTCTGGGTTAAGCTTCCTCTGGGATTTTGGAGACGGTAATGCGACGTTGGCTAACAATAGCTCAACCTTAAAAAATCCAACTCATATTTATACTCAAGCCGCTGTTTACAATGTTACTTTAACGGTTACCAGCGCTAGTGGATGTGTTGCAACAATATCGAAGCCGTTTACCGTAAACGGAAGTACACCAAAAGCTAATTTCGCTGTTCAAAATGAAAGTAATTTATGTAGCGACCAAGAAGTAATATTTGAAGATTTAGCCTCGGTTGATTTTGGAGAAATTACTAAAATTGAATGGATATATGATGCTTCAAAACCATCAGAAATAATAGCAGATAATAATCCCGCAACTAGGTTGGAGCGTACGGTTGGACCAAAACTCTACAAACATCTTTATCCGAGTGGTTTTGCAGAGGAGAGCAAAACTATTGATGTGATTATGAATGTTTTTTCGGGTACTAAATGCGTGAGTAGTATTTCAAAAACTATTAATCTTAAAAACACACCAAATATCGTTTTTAACAGTCTGCCTACGGTGTGTGCGGAAATTTTGCCCTTTAAATTTACACAAGCAAATGAAACCATTGGTCTTAACGGAACCGGAGTTTATTCTGGTGACGGGATTGAGGCAGATGGTTTGTTCTCTCCGGCTAAAGCTGGAGTAGGAACCCATACCATTACTTATACCTTTATCGCGGATAACGGCTGTTCTGCAGTAAAAACTCAGGATATTACCGTTTTTGCAACGCCTACAGTTGACGCAGGAAGCGATAAAACGATTTTAATAGGAGGGGAGACACAGTTGGAAGCTAAAGCCACGGGTAAAAATTTAACTTATAAATGGACGCCCTCAACAGGGTTAAACCGAGATGATATACTGGATCCGATTGCATCGCCTACAAAAGATATAGTTTATACGTTGTTGGCAAAAAGCGAAGACGGTTGTATATTGGCGGATGATGTTGCTGTAAAAGTATTGGAGTTTCCAGAAATTCCAAATACATTTACGCCCAATGGTGATGGCGTAAATGATACCTGGAATATTAAATATTTGAGTAGTTACCCTAACTGTACCATAAAAGTGTTTAACAGAGATGGAAAAGAGGTATTTTCAGCTCAAAAATACGTGTCGTGGGATGGAAAGCTAAATGGCATATATCTCCCCGAGGGCATGTATTACTATATGATCACTGCAAAATCTGGCGAATTAAAATACTCGGGTTCTTTGTTATTGGTGAAATGATAATGATTAGGTTATAGAAGCATATTATAAAGATAAAGTACAATTTGCGGGGTAAATGAGGAAGTTTTTAATTTGTTTTTGTTTGTCGTTTTCTTTACTGCCGGCTGTAATAGCCCAACAAAAGCCCCAATACACGCAATATATACTAAACAATTATATCGTAAATCCGGCTTTATCCGGTATTGAAAGTTATATCGATGTTAAGGTGGCGACAAGACAGCAATGGGTAGGGTTAGAAAATGCTCCGAAAACCAGTTATTTCACCATAAATATGCCTTTAGGAAATACCGACGATTGGGGAGGTGCAACATCATTTGATATGGTGGGTGAAAATCCGCTGGGCAAAAGTTATAAATCAGATTATATGGCTTCTGATCCCCATCATGGTATCGGTTTTACGGTGGTTTCGGATAAAGCGGGAGCGTTAAGCAACACAACCGTTAATTTTACCTATGCTTACCATTTAGGGCTTGCGTCAAAACTGAATTTAGCAATGGGAATTGGTTTGGGTGCTAGCAGGTTTAGTTTAAACAGAGAAGATGTCAAACTCGAAGATGAGAACGATGCTGCCATAATAAGAAGTGGAACGGCTAATTCGATTAAACCCGATATTAACTTTGGCGTTTGGCTTTATTCTGCTGAATATTTTATTGGCGCATCAGTACAGCAATTGCTTCCCCAAACTATAGATTTTTCTGAGAATTCAAATCCCAATGCAGGGAAAACAGCACCACATGCGTTTGTTACGGCAGGCTACAGGTTTTGGTTAAGTGACGATATCACTGTTATTCCATCGATAATGTTTAAATACGTAAATCCAGTTCCGTTAAGTGCTGATTTAAATGCGAAAATCGCTTTTAGAAATAAAATTTGGATAGGCGGAACTTACAGAAAAGATGATGCCTTTGCCACGATGCTGGGTTTTAACATCAGCTCTTTGGTAAATGTTGGGTATGCGTATGATTTTACTTCTTCAGCGTTAAAT
The DNA here is from genome assembly GCA_035496935.1 of Pelobium sp. Taxonomy (GTDB): domain Bacteria; phylum Bacteroidota; class Bacteroidia; order Sphingobacteriales; family Sphingobacteriaceae; genus Pseudopedobacter. Next base: position 175,559 of record DATJED010000011.1, read on the forward strand.
ACCGTCTCTCGTGGCTCACACGAAATTGTACTGGGCTTTACTTTAAACAATCATTACAAAGTAACCTGCCCAAGAAATTTCTAATGGGAATAATTTTCTTCTCTCTTAACAGATAAATACACTAAGCTGCCCTATTTTAGCTCAATTTTCAATCCGGCCTTGTCCCACACTGCTTCGAGATTTCTTCGGGAAAACAGAGGTATTTCTCGAAGCGGTCCCGAAGATGTCTCGAAGAAATCCCGAAAGAACTGGCAAATCTCGGCAAAACCCGGCAAACATCGGCAAAACTCGGCAATTCTTACATTTTTGTTATCTGGGAAAGTTCCTTTTTTAAAGCGGGGTTTTTTATAAGCTGTTTAGTGCTTTAAATAAACGAACCAACAGGTAACACGGTAAATACTATTGCCTTGTGTTTAAAATTGCTGAAAACAGCTGAAATTTGGTTTTGCCTGTCTTTATGGTTCTAACAGAGTTTAGTGTCAAAAAAAACTCGGTAAATACTGGCTGTTTTTAAGTGCATTGTACACTAAGCTATTCCGGAAATCTTCAGAATCCCGTATTTTATTGTAGTAGTTTGGGTTTTCTTTTTTAGCTCTTGCAGGATACCTCAGGATGCGTTAAATATTTTCTTGCATTACCTTTCCATTCAATTATTACGCTAATCATTTCATCCTCTAAAATTAACCAAACTCCTATTTGCATGAAATTTTATACTTTATTGTTTGTCTTTTTTTCGAGCATTTGCGGATACGCTCAAAATAAACAGTCTTACGCATTTGACTTTGGTGCTTGGAAGGTGGCAAAAAATTATACCGGCGTTGGACCCAATTCCACATATAGTGATGAACAGGGTTACGGTTTTGATTTTAATACGCTACCTCAGTTTTTAAATTCCGGTAAAGGCAATGCGTTAAAGTCTGATGCTGTAACCAGCAAAGCCCCATTCTATTTTTCTGTAAAAGTGCCCGAGGGTAATTATAAAGTAACCGCTTATTTAGGTAGCAAAGCACAAGCGGGAATAAGCACTGTAAAAGCAGAATCGAGAAGATTGATGCTGGAAAACATCGAGACAAAAAAAGGAGAATTTAAAAAGGAAGTTTTTATAGTGAATATAAAAGACAGAAAAATTAGCGAGGGCAAAAGCGTTTCTTTAAAACCCAGAGAATATGGGAAGCTGGATTGGGACGATAGGCTAACTTTAGAGTTCGATATAAACACGGTTCTTTACGCATTAACTATTGAGCCGGTTGATAACCAAGTCACTGTTTTTTTATCGGGCAATTCAACTGTAGTAAATCAGGATGAAGAACCTTGGGCTTCTTGGGGGCAAATGATTCCCAGGTTTTTTAAACCAGGCGTAGCGATAGCCAACCACGCAGAATCGGGTTTAACGTTAGGAAGTTTCTTAGGTTCTAAAAGGTTAGAGAAGATACTAAGTGTAGCAAAGCCTGGCGATTACCTTTTTATAGAGTTCGGTCATAATGACCAGAAGGAGAAGGGACCAAACGATGGGGCGTACAAATCATATACAGGAAGACTGAAAACTTTTGTAAAAGAATTTAGGGCTATAGGAGGGAATCCGGTAATTGTTACTTCTACCAGTCGCAGAGCTTTCGACGAAAACGGAAATGTGGTTCCTACCTTAGGTGATTTTCCAGATGCAGCCCGAAAGGTTGCCAAAGAATTAGCGGTACCGTTAGTTGATTTAAACCAGCAAACCAAAATATTTTATAAAGCTTTGGGAGTAGAGGGTTCAAAAAGAGCATTTGTGCATTACCCTGCCAATACTTTTCCGGGACAAACCGCTGCTTTGGCAGACAATACGCATTTTAACCCCTATGGTGCTTATGAAATTTCGAAAATGATAGTAGAGGGAATAAAGGAAAACGAGTTGCCTATTGCCAAATTTTTAAAAGACGGAGAAAAATTTAATCCAGCCAGCCCTGATAATGCGGATGCGTGGAAATGGCCAGAAAGCCCGAAAATAGCTATTTTAAAACCCGACGGTAATTAAAGGATGCATATTTTCTTCAAGAATTTTTGAAAAAATAGCCGTCATACAGGATGCCACAGGTTGCCACTTTTTTTTTCTTGCACTACCTTAGGGTTAATAACCAATAAATAACTAAATTATAAACCAACCGCGAATTATCAATTCGACGCTAAACCAATTACTATGGAGGTAAACCTTTACATGCTATTTGTATTTAACTCTCATTCGGATTTTTTGAGTTAAAAGAATCCTATGTCGGAAATGGATTACAGTAGCAACATCATTTAAGTCTCTTTACTATTTCTGACGTCCAATTTTATTTTTAATTAAAATTTACTAAAAATTATGTTTAAAATTTTTAATGCCAGCGGTATGCTTGCTTTGCTCGTATGCGTAATATTTGCGGGTTGCCGAAAAGAAGAATTTGATAAATATTATGCGAGGCCCGAGAGTCTGGCAAAGCCTATTTACCAGCAACTGGATTCGATGGGGAATTTCAAGAATTTCTTAGCCTGTATTGAAAAAGCAGGTTACAAAAACACCTTAGGTTCTGCTGGTTCATGGACGGTATTTGCTCCAACAGACGAGGCTTTTAAAGCTTTTATGACAGAGAATGGCATTGCTGATATTAATAGCATTTCGGATTCTCTTGCGGCACAAATTGTACGTACCGCTATGATTTACGATGGAGAAAAAATAGAAAAACTGAAAGATAATTTTTCTAAAGCAGGCTTTGTAGAGGACGTGGCGTTTAGAAGAAGAACTGTATATTATGACTTTGTAGAAACTGCTGCATCGATTCCAGGTTTTACCAGTAAAAAGTATATCTCTACCAACAGAGGTGCTGATATGCCGTATGTTACTGCCGAAAATAACAATAAGTATATCACCTATTTTTTTGATAGTTACATGACTACTAGAGGGTTGGGTGCTTCGGATTATAACGCTTTTTATCCCGAGTCCAATTATACTGGTTTAAATATTGGCGGTGCGGAAATTGATCCTATTAAACATGATATAGTAGCAGAAAATGGGATTATCCATGTCGTGAACAAAGTGCTAATGCCAGAAAAAAACATAGATCAATACCTTGTAGATAAGCCTCAGTACTCACTATTTAAAAGCATTTTAGATGGATTTGCAAAATATACTTATAACGAGGCAATTAGCCATAAATATCAAGTTTTAACTGGTAATACTGATAGTGTTTTTACAAAAAGTTATACTGATATAGGTTTCGCCCTTAATAATGAAAATTTTGCACAGGAGGATCCTAATGATGCACAGGTCAATAATAATTCGATCACTGTGCCCACTAATGCAGCGGTTGAGGACTACGCAAACAAAGTTTTGTTGAGATATTATTCTGATGGAACTACAGTATTGGACTTGCTAACAAAAAACAAGGCTATCTTAAGAGAATATGTAAATTCTCATTTATATAACGGTCAGCTTTGGCCATCTAAATTTGATACTCAAAAGAATATTTCGGGAGAATCCCCTAAAATCAACAGTACCAATATAGTGGAAACAAAACTGTTAAGTAACGGCGCTTTTTATGGGGTTAATAAATCACAGCAAGCCGATGTTTTTCACACGGTATATGGGAATGTACTGCTCGATCCAAAATATTCTTTAATGAGCAAAGCTTTAGAGTTAGAGGGATATAATCTTACCCTTAAGATTCCTACTATACGTTATATGCTTATAATGATTCCGGATGCTGTTTTAAACGCTTTAGGTTTTAGCTATGATACTTACTATCCCGGCGATCCTATCCGCTTAAATGGCCAGAGCGGTCGTACAGTGTTACGTAGGATACTCCAACAGCATATTGTTCCTTTAGAAAATTACCCCATCCCGGATTTATCAGATAAAGGAATATTAGAGACCTTAAACGGAGACTATATTAAATATGATAATGGACATTTAATTTCCAGAGGTACTTTGGACAGTGCTAGTGTTTCCAAACCTACATCTATCAATATCAAGTCTACTGATATCGGTGTTCCAAACGTGGCCGGTCCAATAAATGGCATTGCTGTTTATGTAAACGGAGTCCTGAGCTACTCTGACAAGACAGTTGGAACACATTTAACAGAACTAAAAAACAGTAAGCCAAATGCCTACTTAACTTTCTTTAATTACCTATACAATAGTGCCGACATGTACAATAAGAACACTGGAGAAATCACGGGTGTTTCTGTAGGTTTAAATTATACAATTTTAATACCCGATAATAATGCTATGACTGCAGCCATAGCAAACGGACTTTTACCAGCGTCTCCAACCGCTAGCGATCCATTATCAAAAGATTTGATTAAGAATTTCCTTAAATATCATATCGTAAGGAACTCTTTTGCTATAGATGGGAAGAAAAGCGGTGCTTTTGAAACGCTCTATAAAGATCTTGATGACAAAACGTATGCGGTAAAAGTAAAAAACACAAATTCTCTTGTAACCTTAACTGATGAGAAAGAAAGAGACGTAGAAACCAACTTTGAAGACAGCAACAAACTAGCGGACAGGATAGTAATCCATTCTTTAAAATCCTATCTCGATTATAGAAAAAATTAATTATTTATGATGACTAAACGTTTAATGATAAAATTTTTGTGTGTGGCCTTAGGTTTTGCTGTTTTTATCGGTAGATCTCAGGCACAAACGCAACCTACTACATTAACAGTAACAGGTAAAGTAACAGATCGAAACGATAAACTACCCATTCCTGGGGCATCCGTAACCGTTTTAGACAAAGACAACAGAACGGTCTCTGGGGCGATTACTGACATTGAGGGAAATTTTGCGGTGAGGATTAAAGATAAATCTCATCGGATCACGGTTTCTTTCATCGGCTATAAAACATCCAAACCTGTGGTTATAGGCGAAAGAAAAACAGTTAACATTACTTTGGAAGCAGAGATCAATGCTTTGAATGAGGTTGTCGTAAGAGGACAAGCTGATGTGGATAACGGCACTGGGTTGCCTATTTCCAGAATCCGGAATACCGCCGCCATCTCCTCAATCAATGCAAGGGAGCTACAAGAAATGCAGTCTTCTTCTATCGACCAAGCGTTGCAGGGAAGGCTTCCCGGCGTCGATATTTCTACCGTATCCGGAGACCCTGGTGCGGGTATGCAGATCAGAATCAGAGGTACAGCTTCTCTAAATGGCGCTAGCGATCCGTTGATTGTAGTAGATGGCATGCCGTATGAGATTACAATTCCTGACGATTTTAATTTTGCAACTTCGGACGATAATGCTTATGGACAACTGTTAAATATTGCCCCTTCAGACATCAATGAGATCAGTGTTTTAAAAGATGCCGCGGCCACGGCGGTTTGGGGTTCCAGAGCGTCAAATGGTGTTTTGGTAATTACTACAAAAAGGGGAGCTGTTGGCCCACCAACAATTAGCTATAACTTTAAAGGCTCTGTTTCTCCACAAACAGACCCCATACCAACGCTAAACGGAAATCAGTACACCACTTTGGTACTAGAGGAGTTTTATAATGCCGGAAGACTGTTTTCTACAACAGAAAATGCGAAACAATTTCAATATGACCCTAATGATACTTATATCTATCATAATTTTAGCAATAACTCAAATTGGAATGATGCTATTACTAGGACAGGTTACTACCATGATCACAGTTTACAGATAAGTGGGGGCGGTGAAAAAGCGAGATATTTAACTTCTATAGGTTATCTGAGCCAAAAAGGTAATCAGATTGGTACCGACTTAGATCGTATCACCACAAGGGTTAACTTAGATTACAACGTATCTGAGCGTATCAAATTCCAATCAGATGTATCCTACTCACATGTGGATAACAACCAAGCATATTCTACAAAAATTAGAGATGTAGCTTATCAAAAAATGCCTAACCAGTCGATATATGAATATGATGAATATGGTAATTTAAGCGATAATTTATTTACACCAGTTAGCACTGCACAGGGGACTTATATTTTTCCGTATAGAAGTGGCGCATCTGACGGAACGTATAATCCGTTGGCTTTAGCAAGTAGAGCTATGAATCACCAATTAGGGGATAACTTGAATACTCGCTTTAATTTAAGATACCAATTGGTGCCTAATATTGTTACCCTGGTAAGTAATGTTAATTTCTATGTAAACAATAACAAAACAAAAACTTTTTTACCACAAAATGCAACAGGAAGACCATTTACCGAATTAAACGTAAACAGGGCATCTGATGGAGATTATGACCAATTTGGATTAACTACTAAAACAGATTTGTTTTATACACCGAACTTAGGGGAAGATCATCAACTAACAGGTGGCCTCTCTTTCCAAAGTTACGACGGTAGATATACCATACAAGGCTTAGCTGTTTCAAATACGGCGTCATCTTATCTGCAGGATCCTAGTATCCCCGGAAGAACAAACATTGATAAGTCGGCTCAGTCAACAGTAACACAGTCCAGATCTATAGGTCTGTTGGCTCAGGTAAACTATTTTTTATTGCACCGATATACCTTTGCTGCCAGCATCAGAGCCGACGGTAACTCTAAATTTGGTCCTGCAAACCGATATGGTTACTTCCCTGCAGTGTCTGCCGCATGGAGAATCGGTGAGGAAAGTTTCATTAAAAACAATTTTGATTTTGTTGACGAACTGAAATTGAGAGCTAGTTATGGTAAAAGCGGTAATGCCCCGAGAAACGACTATAGTTATTTTAATACCTACAATACTTACGGTTATAGCTATTTGGGAGAAAACGGTGTGTATTCCTCAAATTTGGAACTTTCTGACCTAAAATGGGAGACCAATACGCAAAGTAACGTAGGCTTGGACATGGAGCTCTTTGATCATAAACTAAGACTTGGTGGTGAGATTTACAAAAGAAGAACAACGGATTTGTTTTTTGACGATTTAAGAGTAGCAAGCTATAATGGTTTTAACACCATTACCTTAAATGCAGGAACAATGGATAACGACGGTTGGGAAGCCAGTATCGGCTACACTGCTCTTAGGAACAAAACTTGGACGGTGGATTTGAACTTTAATATAGCTCATAACCAAAACGTTATCCGTGAAATATCAAGGTTGTATCAGATAGAAAGTGCTAAAAATATAACCAAAAACAAGACCTTCTATTCTTTTTTTCAAGAAGATAATCCGTTTGGGTCGTTTTATGGTTTCCGCTCATTGGGCGTTTATCCAGACAAAGCTTCTACAGTTGCTAAAGACAGGAGTGGTAACCCAATACTCAGCCCGGACGGTGAAGATGTTTATATGCGTTTTGGCTACCCTACGGTTGATTATGTTTTTCAGCCAGGAGATGCGATGTATGACGATATCAATCACGATGGCGTAATCGATTATAGGGATATTGTTTACTTAGGTAACAGTAATCCTAAATTAACAGGCGGATTTGGCGCATCCATCAATTACAAGTCGCGTTTGAAATTTACGGCGTTTTTTAACTTCAGACAGGGTATCGATATCATCAACGGGACTAGAATGAATACCACAGATATGGTTAGCTATAACAACCAAAGTACTGCAGTGTTAAGGCGGTGGAGAAATGATGGAGATATAACCGATATTCCAAGAGCGGTTTACGGTACCGGATACAATTCTTTGGGGTCTAGCAGATATGTGGAAGATGCATCTTTTCTTCGGTTAAGAACAGCAACTTTACGCTATGAGTTAGGTCAAAATTTCGTAAAGAAAATAGGACTTAAAACTTTCAGCGCTTATGTAACGGTTGAAAACCTCTTGACGTTTACCCGCTACACCGGGCAAGATCCTGACGTTTCAGTAAGGATAAATAATGCGGATGATAAAACCATAGATTACTCCAGAACGCCACCATCAAAAACAATTACATTGGGTATTTCGACTAGATTTTAATAATAATAATTATGATGATAAAGAAAATATATCAATCGGCATTCATTCTTTTGGTGCTAATTTCTACCAGCTCCTGTAAAAAATGGCTGGATTTACAACCTCAGGATGGTATTACCAAGCAGGAGTTTTGGAAAACCAAAGAAGATGTTAAAGCGGCATTAACTGGAATTTACTCTTCTTTAGTGGGGGGTAGTGTAGAAGAGCGCATATTCGCTTGGGGCGAGTTGCGTGGTGACATGGTTACTCTAACTACCTATGCGTCCGAAGATTTTAGGCAGGTTAGAAATTCCAACATTTTAACTACAAACAGCATATCTAACTGGAGCAGTATTTATAACGTAATAAACAACTGTAATTTATTAATTGATTTTGCAGGAGATGCCAAAGCACTTGATCCCACCTTTACAGACCGACTTTATAATGACTATGTTGGAGAAGCGCTTACCATAAGAAGTTTAATGTACTTCTATTTAGTAAGATCGTTTAGAGATGTTCCGCTTAAGCTTAAAGGCTCTTATAAAGATACTGATATTCAGGAAATCGGAAAATCAACTGCGGCCGAAGTTATTGCTCAGATTATATCCGACCTTAATAAAGCTAAAACAATGGTTCCGCATAAAGTCAGTGATTCTGATCAAGTTAATAAAGGTAGAATTACCAGATATGCTGTCTTTTCACTTTTGGCAGACGTTTATTTATGGAACGAACAGTATCAGGAAGCTCTTACCGCGACAGATTCTGTTTTAATAAACCCTGATTTTAAATTGGTTAAAGGCAATGGGTTTTTTCTTAGCGTTTTTGGGCAAGGAAGCAGTTCCGAGACTATTTTCGAGTTGAGTCACCAATCGTCAGTGTCAAATGTTTTTTATAGTTTATTGGCTGATGGGCGTAGGATATATACTGCATCTGAATATGTTCCTACGGAAATTTTTCCTTCTAATACGCAAGTAGATGTTGAATTGGTTGATGGAAGAAGTAATTTTTATGATCTGTCCTCTACCATCCGTAAATATGGAACTGATAATCCGAACTTTACCAATTTTCAGGTTTACCGTATTTCTGATGTAATGCTCATGCAGGCAGAAGCATTAAACCAAATAGGTGGGAAACAAAATGGAGATAAAGCGTTAGCAATTTTGAAAAACATTAGAGATGAGAGAGGCGCTTTAGACGCAACAGATCCGGAAATTACTGACGGCGATGATACAGAGGGTATTGGTCTTTTTATTTTGGACGAAAGAGCCAGAGAGTTTGCTTTCGAAGGTAAACGGTGGTTTGATTTGTTGCGTTATGCCAAACGCGACAACTATGCCAACATATCTATTTTACAGGATTTAATTTCCAAGATATCCGATGTTACCGTACAGCAGAGCGCATTAAATAAAATCAGGGATACCAATAGTCATTACTTCCCTATTTTGGAAAGTGAGCTATATGCTGATACCAAACTTGTACAAAACCCATTTTACTTAAAATAAAAAGAAATGAAAAGGAATTTTATTACTACAAAAGGGGTATTTATTATGGCGGCTATAATGCTGGTAATATACTCTTGTAAAAAGGAGATTTTCAAACTCTCTACCACTAGTGATGTGAACATTACTGGTTATCTAGAAGAAAACCCTGAATATTCGATGCTTTTGGAAATTATGGCAAAATCGAAGACCCAAGGTTATTTGGGAGCCTACGGAACCTACACTTTGTTTGCACCTACAAATACTGCTATCCAGGCGTGGTTAACAGAAAATGGCAAAACATCAGTAAATGATTTTTCTGATGAGGAGTTATTGAAGTTTATAAAATACCACGTTATTAAAGATACAGTGAGTACCGTAAGGTTTACCGACGGAAAAATTAAAACGCCGACATTATTCGGTGAATATTTATATACCGATGTAGTAAACGGGACATACCGTATAAATAAACAAGCCTTAATCAGCAAAAGCAATATTCTTTGTGGTAATGGGGTAATACAGACAATAGATAAGGTATTGGTGCCACCCGCTAAAAATTTGGCCGAATTGGTGGAAAGCAATCCCAATTATAGCATCTTTACCGAAGCTTTAAAAAGAACGGGATTTTATGATACCCTTAGCTACCAAAGAGGACAGGATATTGCGACCGAAAAGCGTTTTCAAACGGTGATTGTACAATCCGATTCTTTGTACCATACCATGGGGATAAACAGCTATGACGACTTGGCTGCGAAGTATTCTACCAAGAACGACCCGCAAAATCATGCAGATAGCTTATGGTTATACATGGCTTATCATATTACTAATGACGGTAAGTTTTTACAGGATATTGCAAGTTCTTCTTCTTTATATACGCTGGCGCCTAAAGAAATCATCTCTACCAAATTGGATACCACTAAAGTGTTATTAAATGAAGCGGTTTTTAACGGTATTTTGGAGCCAGGCGCTGAAATTATACGTTCCAAAAGTGATAATCTAGCCAGCAACGGGGTAATGCATGAAGCTAAAGACAACTTTTATATCAAGGTAAGAAAACAAGTACCTGTTTATTTTGATTTAGCAGATTCTCCAGAACTAATAGCGGGTTTAGGAGCTGCTTATCATAATTCTAATAAGGAGTTGATGGTTGATGGAGCAAGTATAGCTAGCTCTGTGATTTTTGAAGACCCTACTAAATCACAAGGTAGTAAATATGATTATTCGAGTGCCTTTGACGCTAAACGACCAAGGGCTAATGGCGATTATTTAAACCTTTCAATGTGCAATGCAAATAGTGCCCGACAAAAGTATATAGAATTTAAAACCCCCTATTTGGTAAAAGGACGTTATAAGGTTTGGATTTGTTATGTGCAATTTAATTATGGCGCACATTTACAAACCAGTTACGACCCCGGTACACCACAGGAACAAATCCTGCCTAATATCGCTTATACCAATTTGGATTTAGGCGCTTCTGGAGTTAATAAAAATGACATGGGGCAACCAAATGCAGATAATCTGATGTTGGCTCAAGGTTATAAACGCTATATGGCCACCACCGCTGAGTACAGCGCAAATGGCGTGAGAGGTTTAAAGCCTTTATCAGGAAATGATGCCGTACCTAACGTAGGACGTTTAGCAGGAATTATTAATGTAGAGACTACGGATAGGCATATCATTCGCCTTACAGCAATAGGTGAAGGAAGATGCGCAACTAATAACACCTGGGTGGATATGATTCAGTTCATTCCGGCCGATGATACAGAGCAAAATTATCCTCGTTTCCATGTAACACCAGGGGAATTATTTTACAGACCATAAAAATAAGGATATAAAAGCAGGCCCTTTTGCGGCCTGCTCATTTAAACCAATTAAGAATGAAGATATTTACTATACAAAGAGCCATTTTAGTCCTTTTCGGCTTGATAGGTTTTATTTCCTGTCAGGATAAATGGGATGAACACAATGCCGGTTTTAGCTCAGATGCTGATAAAAATTTATTTGAAGTGATCAATGAAAATTCAGATTATTCGAAGTTTGCAGATCTCCTAGATAGATCGGGCTATGCCGATGTTTTAAAATCATCAAAGAATTTTACACTTATTTTGCCTACCAACGGAGCCGTAGAAGAAGCTGCCACCACAGTTGATTTTAGTGATACTTTAGCACTACGTTCTTTCGTGGGCTACCATATCATCAACTCGGTATATCAAATAAACAACACTGCTGATACGATAAAGGGAAAAAACCTAAGAGATAAGTATGTGGATTTTGTTAACGGTAATTTTAATAATATCGTTCCCGAAATCGGCAATCAGGTTGCTAAAAACGGGATTTTTCATATAGTTAACCATGCTTTAACGCCTTATAAAAACATCTATAATATACTTAAGGAATTTAACGGAGTATCGTTTCAAAAAGAAGCGCTACTATCTTTTGATACGCTTAAATCCGTGGGAGATACCATTTTACCGTTCAGAAGTCCCGAATTTGTGAGCAGTGTGTACTACCACATGAGAAACGAGAAGCAAAAATACACCTACTTTATTTTAAAAGATGATTTCTTTGAATCGGAGTACAATAAACTGGAACCATATTATACTACATCCTATTTAGAAAATGGACCAAGGCCAGATAGCACTACAGTATATTTTACCAGACTGAACCTATTGAAAGATTTAATAGTAGCCGGTGATTTTTCTGAAAGTAACATGCCAGATACACTGACTTCGTTATCTGGGATGAAATTTAAAGTAGATAAATCGCAAATTATATCATCTCAGGTAGCAAGCAATGGTAGAGTTTATTATGTGAACAGTTTACCTTATCAGCTAAAAGACCAGATAAGAGGGTTTAAAGTGCTCGGAAAATCACCGAGCGGCTTTATCGAGGGTTATAATTCCGGCAGTGTATATTACCGCAACAAACGTGACCTTAGAGATAGCCTTTATAACGACATTGAAGTTTATGACCATAAAATACGTGAGTTTTATGTAAGTTACTTAAAGAGGGCGGCTTATAAGGTAAAATACAAAGTTTGGGGAAGGGCTATATCTGGCTTATTGGGAGATCCCCAGGCATTGGTGAATGCAGATAAAACTCAAAAAACTTTTACTCAGTACATACATTTTTTTAATCCCCAGACCGGCCTTTTTGATTATACCGTAAAAGACAAGAACGATTTACCGGTAAAGAAATTCTCTTATGAGGTTGTACCACTAAATCATGATGAAGTATATTTAGGTGAATATGAAAAATCAGAGTTCGGAAACCTGAATTTGAGACTCCAGTCGCAACCGTCTGTAACTAAAGACGACAACACACTGATCTTAGAATATTTACGATTTGAACCTATTTTACCATAAATTAAATGAACCTTATGTCTAATTATAAAATACTAACACTGAGTGCTGTATTTCTACTCGCTCTTAGCGTTAACCAGGATATTTATAGCCAGGAAAAGCAACCTAATGAGAAAGCTCTAGCAAATAAAGTTACCCAAGGACAGAAAATAAAAGGAAAAGTAATAGACGGCCAAACCGGAGCACCTCTGGTAGGGGTTAATGTGAGCGTAGCAAAATATTCTGCTAAGATCACAGATCAGAAAGGCGAGTTTGAACTTTCTGTACCTAATTTGAGAACTAACATTGAAGCAGCAATTGTGGGCTATGATACTAAAATGGTTCCTGCCAACAAAACCAACGTTACAATAGTTCTCTATCCAAAAGGAAGTAAATCGTTATATGCTAAATCAAACACGCCTTTCTCAAACGGAGAAAAGTATTTAACCCAGATGACGGGCGCCGTTGAGATTGTTGATTTAAATGGTGCGTGGGAACAAAATTCCGAAACGATAGATAACTATCTACAAGGAAAGCTGTCAGGAGTTCAAATTATCCGTAAATCCGGTACACCATCAATGGGAGCTAACGTGATGTTAAGAGGGTTTAATTCTTTATATACTCAAAATCAACCCTTGTATATTGTAGATGGACTGATTTATAATGCAGAAATCCACAGCTCGTCGATAACCAACGGTCATGAGAACAATCCGCTACAGAACATTGATGTACGGGATATAGAAAGCATAACCGTACTGAAAGATGCGGTAGCTATTTCTATATACGGTGCCAAAGCTGCAAACGGAGTTATTGTGATTAACACTAACCGGGCTAGAGAATTAACTACCAAAATTGATTTTGAGGTAACCACAGGCGTAAATCAAACCCCAAAAAGCCTTCCGGTAATGAATGCTTTTAATTATAGAAGTTATTTGAATGATGTTTTAGAAACTTCAACTTTAACAGGTGAGGAAATAGCATCGTTGCCTTTTAATAATGATAATCCAAATTACATCAACTACCCGATTTATCATAATGATACAGATTGGCAAAACGAAGTGTTTAAAACCGCGGTAGACAAAAGCTATTATTTGAAAGTTACCGGTGGAGATAATATTGCTAAATACGCACTATCGGTAGGTTTCTCGGATGATAATGGTGTAATAGCTAATACCAGACAAAACAAATATACAGCTCGTTTTAATTCTGATTTAAATTTGACTAAAAAACTAACAGCACAAACTAATATTTCTTTGGGTTATGGCCAACAGGATTTAAAAGACCAGGGATTTGCACCAAACACAAATCCAATCTTTTTAGCGCTTACTAAATCTCCTTTTTTAAATACCAACGAACTTGCAGAGGACGGTACTGTTTCTCCAAATTATGCAACTTCTGATTATTTTGGTTTTTCTAACCCACTCCAGATCATTTACAACGGAGAGAATTCGAAGAAATCATATAGATTCTTAGGAGGTGTTAACTTTGATTACAAACTAAGCGAAAAGGTAAAACTGAGCAATATAACCGGAATTACTTATGATAAAGCTCAAGAGAATTTCTTTGTGCCGGCAAAAGGCATAGCTACTGAAATTATAAACAACAATATCGTAACTAGCCGTTTAGGAACACAGGTGGCAAGATATTTTTCTATATCTAACGATTTACGAGCAACTTATTCAGAGACTTTTAACAACAGATACAAGTTAAATACTTTTGCTGGCATCAGATATATGCACAATGATGCGGAACAGGATTATGCTTTAGGTTATAATTCTGCCACTGATGACCTAGTGAGTATTGGAAACAGTAACGCCGCAATCAGAACTTTTGGTGGCCAGATTGGGGAATGGGCTAATTTAACATTCTATGGTTTAGCTGATTTTTCAATTGATAACAGATTTATTATCAATGCAGCCATCTCCTTAGACGGATCTTCCAGGTTTGGCGACAAAGCCGAAGGAGGCATTAACTTTAGCAACAACGCTTTCGGTGTTTTTCCTTCTATTGGCGGTGCTTGGGTTATCTCTTCCGAAGACTTTGTGAAGAATGCCAACAATATTAATTTATTGAAATATAGAATTAGTTACGGCTTAACAGGTAACGATGACATAGGGAATTTTAACGCCCGCCAAAACTATGTTTCCCAAAACTTCTTGGGAGTACAAGGTTTGGTAAGAGAGGGTGTTTCTAATCCTTACCTACGTTGGGAAACTGTGAGAAAGTTTAATACCGGATTTGATTTATCGATGTTTAAAGAGCGGTTAAATTTAAGCATCGACTTTTACCAGAACCGTACTGATAAGATGTTGACCTATCAAAAAGGAAATTCCCTTTCTGGCGTTGCATATTATCTCGATAATAGCGGAGCCATGAAAAACACAGGGATTGATGTAAGTCTTTTTGGTAAAATTACCCAAGGAACGGTTAAATGGGAAGCAGGCTTTAACTTAGGAACTTACAAAAATGAAATTGTAGACTTGCCCGAAACAATTTATACTAATGTAGCAGGTGCCACCTATATAACCAAAGAAGGATCCGCGGCTAATCTGTTTTACGGATATAAATTCAAAGGTGTTTATAGCACTCAAGCTGATGCTGACGCCAATGGTTTATCAAAGTACGATGTTGCAGGTAATACCATCCCGTTTCAGGCTGGCGATGCCATATTCGAAGATAAAGACAACAATCACATAATAGATGAAAATGATCGCTATGCAATAGGCAATCCTAATCCCGATTTCTATGGAGGTTTCAATAATACACTATCTTATAAAAATTGGTCATTGGGCGCATTGTTTACTTTCAGCGTCGGCAATGAGGCATATAATTATACCCGAGCAAGCCTTGAATCTGGAAGCACTATCTATAACCAAACAGATGCATTATTAAACAGGTGGAAAGCGGAGGGACAGATTACCAATATCCCTAAGGTGAGCTATGGAGATCCAATGGGCAACTCACGGTTTTCTGATAGATGGGTTGAAGACGCTTCTTACCTGCGATTAAGACAGCTTTCCTTGGCATATCAGTTTACGTTTAATAAAGGAATTCTTAATTATGTTAAAATTTATGGAACAGCTAACAACCTGTTTACTTTGAGTAAGTATTTAGGCTATGATCCGGAATTTAGCATGAATACAGATGTTTACAGACAGGGGATTGATGCGACTTTAGAACCACAGTTCAAATCTTTTCAATTAGGCGTACGTTTAGGATTATAAAATTATGAACATGTTAAAAATATACAATAGAGATACTTTTAAGCTATTTGCAATAGTTGCAGGCTTAATGTTTACTGCGAGCTCTTGTAAAAAGACCTTAGATATCCTTCCGCAGGATAAACTGGATCAAACGCAGGTGTACAATACACTTGCAGATGCTGATGCGGCGGTAATTGGGATATATGGGCAGTTTGCTTCTTTAGGTAAGCAATATATACTTTTTAATGAGCTAAGGGCCGATTTGATGGATGTTACTATAAATGCAGATCCGTTTTTACAGCAACTGTCAGAACATAGCGCAACTTTGGATAACCCATATATAGATCCAACTCCTTTTTATAAGGTGATAGCGAATTGTAATGATGCCATTAAAAATTTCAAGGTTATGGTGCAAAAGAGCAAAATTAGTGAAGACGACTTCAACCAGCGTTATTCTGATTTGGTTGCTTTACGCTCTTTCATCTATTTTCAATTGGCAATCCATTATGGTAATGTACCTTATATTACTCAGCCTATAGAGAATGTTGACGACCTTAAAGCATCAAATGATTTTCCTAAAATTGGGCTGGATGCAATGATTGATTCATTGATTAATATAACAAGCACTTTGCCTTATGCTGAATCTTACGCCTATTCCACCACGTCGTCCATGAACTATACGGTGGACGGAGTGAGTACCCGAAAAGTTTTTATCAATAAGCCAGAGCTTATAGGGGAACTTTATTTATGGAAAGGCGATTATTTGGAAGCGGCTAGGTGGTTCAAGAAAAATCTATCTGCAGAAGATAATAACACAGATGTTAACCACCAAGTAGAAGATAATAGAATTGGTTGGCAATTTAATACGATTTCTTTTACCAGAAGTCAAACTGCCTCTTCTTTAGTTAATTCTACTACCGAAGGGTGGAGAGCCATGTTCGCACAACCGAATACCAGTAGAATCTGGAACGCTGAATGGACATGGGGAATACCTTATGACAATGCTTTTGCTCCTGGCAATCCTTTTGTAGAGTTAACATCAAACAGCGAAAAGGGTGGAAAGTATTTGGTGAAACCATCGCAAAAAATAATTGACCTTTGGAACGCCCAAACTTTAACAAATGGAGTGCCTGGTGATGCTAGGGGAAAATTGTCATACAGCGTCACTTCAGATTTGGATCAGAATCCTGTAATTACGAAGCTTACCGAAAGCGTATCTCCGCTGAGTGTTTTGAATAAAGGCGGTAATTGGAATATTTACAGGGCAGCAAGTACACATTTAAAATTTGCAGAGGCAGCCAACCGTGATGGGCAGGGAAAATTAGCTTATGCTTTGTTAAATAACGGTTTGTTGAATACTTTTTATGATGGCACTTATAGTGGAACCGACCAGTCTGGAACTACAAAAGTACCCGCGAATTTTGACGAAGCAAATACCGCAATTACACCTTACCCAGAAGGTACCCCTTATTATTTTGATGCGAGAGATTTTGCTATTGGCAGAGGGATAAACTGGTACAGAAACCAAGGCATAAGAGGGAGAGCAATGGAGCCTCGTTTGGAATTGCCAGGCATTGTTTATAGAGACGTATACAACAAAAGAATTCAGGATTTTAACGTAGATGTTACTTTGTTAGAGGACAAACTAATTGAAGAGGCCGCAATGGAGTTAGCGTTTGAGGGAAGCCGTTGGAGTGATTTGATGCGTATTGCCAGAAGAAGGAATAACCCGGCATTTTTAGCAGATAAAATTTACGAAAAACTTCAGAAAGCTGGCAATCCTAAAGCTGCAGAAGTACAGGCAAAATTAATGAATCCTGACAATTGGTTTCTACCGTTCAAGTTAAATTAAAACGATTCTGTTTTATACGTAAAAAGGCTGTCTTGGAAAAGACGGCCTTTTTGTTTAGGTCTAATTCTCACCAACGATCGTTCTTCCTTTATGGTGATGGAAATAAGTATTTACTGTTTTATCGCATCATTTCTGAACATATTCAGTTGCCATTGCCTAGGCATACTTTTTAATTCTTTATACATAGAGGCTTCAGTTTGTTTGTGTAAACTATGGTTTGTTAATAATTGTTTCCGTTACAAAAGGATTGCCTAACGAACTTACGCCCTGTATATTTAGTCTGAGTTTTGATTTTGTAGGTTTGTGGAAATAAAATGTTGCTTCACCATTTTCATCGGTTTCAATTATCGGGTTCCAGTATAATGTAATACCACGATCAATCTGTTGCTTATTATCCGAATCTGCCGGATAAAACTGTTTAGCCTGATAGTAACCGTTTAATATTGCTACAATTGGGTTTCCTTTTGCGCCCAGTGTAGAACCCTCTTTTAAAGTCAGGTAAACTAAAAAATAATCTTTCGGTCCTGATTCGGTCCCTCGTACTAAATGCTTGATAGTTACATAAGTGATTTCTGACATCGATAAATTTAGATAGGTATCGTATATATTGTCGCGTATTTCGGTGTTAGCGTCTTCATCGTCGAAGTTGTATTCCATAAAGTCCTGACTTTTATTGTTCACAATAAATCTCGGATAAATTACACTTGTTCCGTGGTGAAAAACTATGTAATTATTTGATCCCGAATCGGGTGCGGCTTGCTTTGAGTTCGTTAATAAATAGTGGCTCAAACTCTGATAGCTTGAGTCGGCCGGAGAAATCGTGAAGTTCTCATCTTTATAACCAAAATCGTTTAACAATATATCACCAACTAAAATGGGTTTACCGTCTTTTACCTTCACCTCTTCCAACAATATCCTGTCATAAATAGAAGGTTTGGTTTTTTGTATTACTGCATACTGGTCTCTTATTTCATTAGCCATACGCTGTAAACTGTCATCTTTAGTTTCTTGCTCATCTGGTACAAAAGATACGGGCTTAAAAAGCGGGTCAAGCGTTATCCAGCCTTCATTGTTTATTTTTTTATTTACGGCATTTACTTTAAAGGTTTGTTCACCGATAAATTTGGCATTGTCGAAATAGAAATTTCCATTTTTATCAGTTGTTCCCGAAAAAAGCTGGCTCTGGCTTTCTCCAATAGACCTAATTGTAACATTAGAAGAAGGTATGGGCTTGTCACCTATTTTCCTTTTTACACTCCCCGAAACCGTGATGCCACTTTCTGGTATATGGGTAATAACAAATGCGGTATCCAAAAT
Source organism: Pelobium sp. (assembly GCA_035496935.1). Classification (GTDB taxonomy): domain Bacteria; phylum Bacteroidota; class Bacteroidia; order Sphingobacteriales; family Sphingobacteriaceae; genus Pseudopedobacter. The sequence continues at coordinate 194,602 of DATJED010000011.1, forward strand.
ATTTTTCCATAAAAAGTCTCTCCAGCCTTGGGTAAGCATCAATAAATCAAGTTGTTTTTTTCGTAGCGGATTGTTTTCATCAAAATATTGTTTCGGATTTTCAACCCTACCCTTCAGCTCAGATTCTAACATCAAATAAGAAGCAATATTACTCTTTTCATCCCCGGAAAAAGCGTCGTTTAACACGGCGACGGAAAATGTGCCTTGTAAAGTACGGTTTTCTTGACCGTTGATCTTGACAGTTATCTTAGTTCCTTGGTCTGTTTGTTGGGTGTCTTTGCTAACAGTCAATGTCACCTGCTGTTTTATCGGATGTTCAGTATAAACCAATCTTTCACAGTTAGGTCTGCCCTCAGCATCATATAGTGTTAACGCAACAATGCCTCCCGGAAACTTATCTTTGTAAACCTTTACAGCCTGTGTTAAACTTCTTAAAGGAAATTGTACTTTAAAGCACTCTATTCCGTGGCTTTTGCCCACTAAGAGTACATCCTTATCCTTAAGATTTGAGATTTCGTTTGTGCTGATGATAATTTGGTAGAGGCTGTCTTTTTCGTTGATGTGCATGGAATAGCCTTTAGAAAGTGCCATCGGCAGTTTTTTATTAAATTCTTGACCATTACTCAGCTGTCCCTTAGCGTAGTAGGTTTCTCCGGATACAGGTTTCAACAAAAAAGTGCCAACACCTTGTTTATTTTCTAACACCGTAATTAATTCTCCTTTGCTGTTAACAATGCTTCCATTTACAGACTCACCGCCATCTGTTTTAAAAGCGACAACAGAGGCCACATCATTCAATAACGAACCTCCTTCGGGTAAAAACTGAATTAATGCTTTTTTAATCTTATTAGAAGAAGTAATTGGTTTGTTAGAATTAGTTCCCGAAGCAGTTTTCGGCTTATCTTTTGAATTGCTGGCTTTTGGTGGCGATACAACAATTATTTTTTTCTCGAAAATAAAATTATCTCCAAAATTCCTCATCCAGTTGGTCCACGCCCTTAACAAATAGTTGCCCGGTTCCAGTGTATCTTCTAACTCAAAGTCTCCATAACCTTTCCCTTCTTTTAGCTGTATAATTTGTTTTTGTATATGATAATCTTTGTTCGTGGAAGCCAGCTCAGCATATAAAGTATTGCTCGTATTTAAAAAATGATTGTCCTGGGCGTTTACTAAAAAAGCACTGTACCATAGCGTTTCGCCGGCAACGTATATCTGGCGGTCGGTGCGGACAAAAACTTTTTCGAAAAAAACTTTGGTTTGGGTACTAGTCTGGCTTTTCGCACTCGATCCAATGAGGGCAACAAGTATTACAAGAAATACACATTTTTTCATAAGTTTAAATAGATTGGGTTGGTTAGTATTTAATGCGGGTATTGAACACAGTTAATCAAAAATGGCTCTTTTCGCAGAGCGATTCTACAAAATAAATTTCCAATTGGCAACCTGTACTGATTTTTTAGGAAAACCGCAAATATTGGGAAGCAGTTTAAAATTTTTCCATTAGGACGTAACAGGATACCAATATAACTCATAATACCTATTTTAAGGCGGGTTCGGCATGAGAAATAGTTTAAAACGTAGGCTTTAAGCATTGCCCAAATTGATATTATCAGTGCGGTTACGGCAAGCTACTAACTATAAGTGGTTGTGCGTTTAAACGTTGTAATTATTGAGTCCGTCAAAATATATATACAGGATGCCACAGGTTGCTGCTTTTTTTGGGATTTGCTAAATTTATATAGTTACAAGTAATATAACCAATTAATTAAACGCTACTATGATGAAACTAAAGGTTTTACTCAAATTTTCTTTGCTAAGAATATTTGCGGCCTGTTTGCTAATCGCTCCTTTATTACTAAATGCACAAGAAAAAGTAATTAAGGGCAAAGTGATGGAAAAAACAAACGAATCCCTCCCTGGAGTATCCGTTGAAAACGAAACCACAAAAAAAATTACCCAAACAGATGTGAACGGAAATTTTTCCCTTATGGGGAGTCCAGGAGATGTACTAAAGGTGTCTTACGTCGGGTTTGTGCCCCAAACCATAAAAATAGGCACCGCTACCAACAATTTAACCATTATTTTAACTGCTGATACAAAATCATTGGAGGAAGTGGTAGTAATTGGTTATGGTACGCAAAAAAGAACCAACGTCTCTGGGGCGGTAAGTTCTTTTAAAGCAGACAATTTAGAAGAAAGACCGGTAGGTCGTGTAGATCAGGCAATGGTAGGGCAGATGGCAGGTGTTACTGTAAAACAAACGACAGGCTTGCCCGGAAAAGGTCTAAGTATTCAGGTACGTGGTACGGGTACAGTTTCTGCAGGTAGCGAACCTCTCTACGTCATTGATGGCTTTCCTTTAGCAACAGCTGCGCCCAATGGTTCCGGAAATTACGCTACAGGAAATCCGTTAGATAATATCAACCCGAACGATATAGAATCCATACAGGTATTAAAGGATGCCGCATCCGCCGCCATTTACGGTTCCAGAGCAGCAAACGGTGTTGTGTTAATTACCACCAAAAGCGGTCAGCAAGGAAAAGCCAAAATTAGTGTTAACAGCTATGCTGGTTATAATGAAGCCAACAGAAAGCTAGATATGCTAACAGGCGAGGAGTGGATTGATAGGGCAACAGAGATGATTAACTATAATTGGGTAACTTCTGCACCGGGAAGAACAGCTGACCAAACTAACGAGCAACGTAGGGTGATTTTGGGTTTGGCTCCAGGTCAACTAAATACCAATTTGATGTATGACGATCGTTGGTTTCAACCGGGCATGCAAGGGTTGCGGATTATAGATTGGCAAGATGCGGGTTTTAGAAAGGGTTTAACACAAAACTACCAGCTTTCTGCTAGTGGCGGAAACGAGGCTGTAAAATACTATGTTTCGGGAAATTATGCGGGGCAGCAAGGAATGGTTATCGGACTGGATTATAAGTCGTACTCGGCCAGAGCGAATGTGGAAATTAACGCCAATAAAAATTTGAAATTGGGGATGAATATTTCGCCAACTTATTCCGTCGGGGCAGATCCTGGGGTGGAAGGAAAAGATAATATTTTGCACCAGTTAACCAGTATGACACCAGTGCAAGAGGCAAGTGCAGGTTTGTATGTAAATGCTTTTGATAATGATAAATATGCGTGGAGCTCTTCTCCGAACAGCCCAATTGCTAAATTGGAAAACATCCTCAATCAGAATGCAACGTTTAGAAATATCACCAGCATCTTTGCGGAGTATAAAATCTTAGACGGTTTATCATTTAAAACCACGCTAAATTTTGACAATATAGATTATACCAGTAAAACCTACAGGCCATACACCATCGCTGGAACGCTATTGGCCAGAACAACCGACTTAACCAAGAATACCTCTGGATCATACGCTGCTTTCAGAAAACAAACTTTAGTTAACGAAAATACTCTGAACTACAATAAAACATTTGCTAAAAAACACAATTTGTCTCTATTGGCTGGATATTCTTATAACTCTGACAAAATTAACAACGTGAGTATGAGTTCAAACGGCGGATTTGGAAATAGTGTAATTACTACCTTGAACTCTGCTTTGGGAATTACAGGCAATACCAGAGAAACAAAAAACGTACTGCTGTCATATTTTGGAAGGGCACAGTATGATTTTGAAGGAAAGTATCTTTTCTCTGCAAGCGTTCGTCGAGACGGCGCATCCAGATTTGGGAGCAATACAAAGTGGGGCGTTTTCCCTGCGGCATCTTTAGCATGGCGTGTAACGGAAGAGCGTTTTATGGATGATACTAGAGATGTTCTTAGCGATTTGAAATTGCGTTTAAGCTACGGCGAATCGGGTAACTATAATATTGGTGACTACAGCAGTTTGCCTCTACTTGCCAACTATAATTACTCGTTAAACGGAACAAATGTAGTGGGACAAGCACCATCCGGGGTAGTTAATCCAGATTTAAAATGGGAAAAATCAAGAACCACTAACCTAGGTTTAGATTTTGGCTTTATTAAAAACAGACTTTCTGGATCATTCGATATCTATCAAAGAAAAAGCTCTGATTTATTGTTAAATGTTTCCATCCCGCAAACAACAGGCTTTAATACTTTATTAACGAATGCTGGTGAGGTACAAAACAAAGGCTGGGAATTTGAACTAACGTCCAGAAACCTTACGGGTGATTTTAGTTGGTCAACTTCATTAAATCTTGCACATAATACCAATAAGGTAACCGCATTGCCAGCTGGACAAACAGAAATTATTGTACCCTCAAGCTTCGATATTCCCCATAGTGTTATTAGAATAGGAGAACCACTTTATAGCATCAATGTAGTGAAACAGATCGGAATACTGTCTGCGCAAGATATAGCTGATGGTGTAGCCCGATACGGAAACCAGACAGAAGGGGATGCAAAATATTTTGATGCCAATAAAGATGGAGTAATAGATGGCGATGATCGAGTTATTGTGGGGCATCCCAACCCTAATCTTATTTACGGCTTAACCAACACGTTTAGATACAAAAATTTTGATTTAAATGTGCTGGTACAGGGCCAAAGTGGCGGTTCCCTATATTCATTGTTCGGCAGATCAGTGAACCGTACCGGTACAGGTATTACTGATAACGTTTTGGGTACTTGGGCTTATCGCTGGCGTTCTGCAACTGACCCGGGCGACGGTGAAGTCGGAAAAACAACGGGTACTTTTGGAAGGATCAAAAACACAGATTGGTTATATTCTTCTGATTATATTAGAGTTAGGAACATTACCTTGGGATACAACCTAGGAAGTGTTCTCAAAAGCAAACAGATAAGTAATGCGAGGATCTATGTTTCTGCCGAGAACTTTTTCGGACATGATAATTACGGAGGAGGATTTAACCCGGAAGCTACCAATACAAGTTTTAGCGGTAGCACACCGTATCCTGAAGCGGGAGATTATGGAGGTTTGCCGTTAGCACGATCTCTGATCTTTGGTGTAAACTTTACTTTTTAATTTTTAAAAGAAACTAATCATGAAAAAGATAATATATATAGCTGCCTTAGCCGGAACGGTGTTTTTTACGGCATGCGAAAAAGAATTAGATCAAAAACCAATATCAGACGCCACTACTGAGACATTTTATGCAATCCCTAATGATTTTATACAGGGCGTAAACGCAGTGTATTCTAGTCTGAGAGCCTATCCGGATAGGCTATTAAACCTATCGGAAACCAGATCTGATAATTTATACGCCGTATCTGATGGTGGCGTGAGAGACTGGGAAGGGATAAACGGATTTCAAAAAAACCTAGCATCTAATCCGTATATTGAGGAGGCTTGGGGAACAGATTATAATGGCATCTACAAAGCAAATGTCGTTTTAGATCAGATAGCAAAAAACGGAACAATAATAACTAACGAAACCCTAAGAAATAGGTTAGCAGCTGAAACCAGATTTCTAAGAGCTTTCTTTTACTTTGATTTAGTTAGACTTTACGGAAAAGTACCATTGGTTGATAAAATAGTTACTGCACAAGAAGCGCTAAATATATCCAGAAGTCCAGTTGCAGATGTTTATGCCCTAATAGAATCTGATTTGCAATTTGCTATTGATAATCTACCTCCAACTTACACGGCAGCGGCTGATAAGGGTAGAGCAACAAGTTATGCCGCAAGAGGGATTTTAGCATTGGTTTATATGACGAAATCAGGCCCGACTTATAATATTGACGGACCTGGCTTAGCTTCAAACGAATGGGCTAAAGCTTATGCATTGCTAAATAAAATAGTTGTTGATAATAAATATGGTTTGGTAACCAGCAGTTATGCAGATATATTCTCATATACAAATGAAAATAATTCGGAAGTGATATTTGATGTAGAATATAACACAGGTTCCAGTCCTGTAACTGGCGCAACATTCCCATGGGTACTGGCTCCCGATGCTTGGTTTACTGCTACCCTTGGAAAACCGGTACAAGGGGGTTTAACTATAAGACCTATTTCTAATAGTTTACTCAATTCTTACGCCACAGGTGATGTTAGGAAAACCTTTTCTATCCAAAATGGATATACAGGCTCCGGAAATGTGGTGGAAACACGTTCTTTTTTTAAGAAATACATCGACATTACTAAAATTCCCACAACAAGTCGTTTTGATTGGCCAATTAATTACATCGTCTTGAGATACACAGACGTTTTAATGTTAAGAGCTGAATGTGTTTTAAACGCTGGCGGCGGAGACGTTGCAACAGAGGTGCTCCTCCCTGTAAACCAGATTAGAGCGAGAGCAGGCTTAACAGTGCCTTTGTTAACGCTGACTTTACCCCAGCTGATGGAAGAAAGAAGAAGAGAGTTTGCGGGCGAAGGTTTGCGTTGGCATGATTTAGTGCGCAGTGGCTTGGTAACTACAGTGATGCCTGCTTGGGATGCAGCAGATGACGTTGAAAACAAAATTGCGCCTTTTACCAACGATTTTATCATTTATCCTGTGCCGTTTAATCAAATAAATTTAAAACCCGGTTTATATACCCAAAATCCAGGTTACAATTAATAGATAGTTTAAATTTTGGATAGGATAGCGTTGGGCATTTTTGTCCAGCGCTATCCTGTTTTTATATAGAAATTCAAATGAAGGCAAGCTAAAGCTGATAAATGGCTAATTGATCTTGGTAAAGTTGGAAGAGAGTGCTAAGTGATCTTAAATGGAGAGGAAATAGCGACGCTACTTGGTCCCTCTTATTCGCTGGAGGTTCCGCAAGAAAAGTTAAAAAAGCAAAATACCATAGAAATCAGGATTTCTAACGGAATGGCCAACCGACTAGAGTGGATGGATAAAACAAACCAGAATTATAAGATTTTCTACAATATCAATATGCCGGCACATGATGCCGAAAATCGTGGCCCCGACGGTTTGTTTACCTCTAAAAATTGGGAGCCAAAACCTTCCGGTTTGCTGGGCCAAATTAAATTAATACCGTTAAAAATATTTAATCCGTAACAATTATTATTATAAAATTAAAAGTTACCGAAGACCTCGATAGCGTTTTTTGTTTCCATCAGGACGCAACAGGATACCAATATAACTCATAATACCTATTTTAGACGTTCTTATAAACCAATTCAATAAAACTAATGATCTTCAAAAAGCTTTTTGTTGCCTTGTTGTTGTTTGCCGGCTGTGATATAGCTAATGCACAGTCAGTTAAACTAGTCCAATATCTTTCCGGTAAAGACAATGAAAATACCGTTGCTTGGGATTTTTGGTGTACCGGTGGCCGTAATGCAGGTAAGTGGACCAAAATAAATGTCCCCGGACACTGGGAACAACAAGGCTTTGGCGAATATAACTACGGAAGAGATTATGTAACCTACGGTAAAAACTTCCGTTTTGCTGATGAAAAAGGACTTTATAAGTACAAATTCAGTGTCCCAAATGATTGGAGAGATAAAACCGTAAAAATTGTTTTTGAAGGCTCCATGACGGATACCGAAGTAAAAATCAACGGCAAATCTGCCGGTGCAATTCATCAAGGAGCATTTTATTTGTTTAAATACGATATCAGCGATAAGCTGAATTTTGGGAAAGAAAATTTATTGGAAGTTACGGTAAGCAAAATGTCGGCGGATAAATCGGTTAATAATGCCGAGCGTTTGGCAGATTACTGGATTTTCGGTGGGATTTTTAGACCGGTTTATTTAGAGGCAACTCCCAAACAGCATATCGAATGGACTGCTATTGATGCCAAAGCCGATGGCTCTTTTGCAATGGATGTACACCTCCAACAACCCGTAAAAGGAACAGAGGTTTTTGCAGAAATTATCGACGGAAAAGGCAAGACCATCGCAACCACTAAAGCCATCAATACCAACGGAAGCGAATTGGTTAAACTAAACACTACTGTAAAAAAGCCTGACTTGTGGACCGCAGAAACGCCAAATTTATATCAGGTTAAAACCTATTTAAAAAGTAACAATACAACAGTTTACCAAACGCAAAATAAATTTGGTTTTAGAACAATTGAAGTCCGCAAAAGTGATGGCATTTATGTAAACGGCAATAAAATTAAAATGAAGGGCATCAATCGTCATGTTTGGTGGCCAGAAACCGGCAGAAGCGTAAACGCCCGTTTGGATTTACAAGACGTAAAACTAATCAAAGGCATGAATATGAATGCCGTACGCTGTTCGCATTATCCACCAGATCAAGCTTTTTTAAACTATTGCGATTCTTTGGGTTTATATGTTTTAGACGAGTTGGCTGGCTGGCAAAAAGCTTATAGTACCAAGGCTGGTGAACCTTTGGTAAAAGAATTGGTGGTTAGAGACGTAAATCATCCGTCTATTATTTTTTGGAGCAATGGTAATGAGGGCGGACACAATTTTGATTTGGACGATGATTATGGTAAATACGATTTATCCAATCGTACCGTAATCCACGCCCACCATAAACCGGGCAACGCATTTAACGGAATAGATTGCAACCATTATGAGGATTTTTACAGCTCGAAAAAGATACTCGCAGATTCCAATATTTATATGGTTACCGAGTTTATGCATGCTCAAGATGACGGTGGCGGTGCCTCCGGGTTATCAGATATGTGGGATTTGCATTGGAATTCTAAACGAGGCGCAGGTGGTTTTATCTGGGATTTCGCCGATGAAGGAATTGTGCGTACGGATAGAAACGGAATGATAGATGTAAATGGCGTAAATGCTCCGGATGGCGTGTTAGGCCCACACCGTGAAAAGGAGGGCAGTTACAATGCCATCAAAGAAATTTATTCGCCCTTTAAAATAACAATGGATAAACTTCCGGCTAATTTTGATGGAACCATTGAGGTTGAAAATCGCTATAATTTTTTGAATCTTAACACGGTTTCCTTAAAATGGGATTTAATCAATTTTAACCTCCCGGATGATAAAGAAGCTGGCTATAAAGTTGTAGAAAGTGGTACGGTAAAATCTCTAGATCTTGCACCATTTGCAAAAGGAAAAATTAAAATCCCACTGCCAAAAAACTGGAAAACGGCGCAAGCAATTGCTTTAACCGCAACGGATATACACGGAGAAGAACTTTACCGCTGGGTTTGGAAAATCACCCCTAATCAGGATATTGTAGCCACTTTGTTTGCTAAAACAGATGCGGAAAGTAAAACAAGTTTAACGGAAAAAGATAGTATTATAACGGTTAAAGGTGGCGATATTAGCGTAAGTTTCAGCAAAAATACGGGGAAAATTGTTGCGCTTGCAAACAGTAAAAGTGCTTCTTTATCTTTCAACAACGGACCTGTTTTAGTGAGCGGAAATGCAAAATTCATTTCTTTAAATCAACATACAGACGGTGGTAAAATAGTGGTTGAAGCAAAGTATGAAGGCGATATGAAAGCCGTAACTTGGACAATGTATCCAAGTGGTTGGCTTCAAATGGATTACAGCTACACCTTAAATGGCAAATATCCTTTTGCAGGAATAAGTTTTAGCTATCCCGAAAATTATGTTTTAGGCGCTAAATGGTTGGGTAAAGGTCCGTACCGCGTATGGAAAAACCGATTGCAGGGTGTAACCTACAATACTTGGGAAAGTTTTAATAACAATACACAAACAGGTTCATCTCCCTGGGTTTTCCCCGAATTTAAAGGGTATTACTCTAACATCAGCTGGATTCAGTTGAACACAGTTGAGGGCAAGTTTACCGTAGCAACGCCACAAGAAAATATGTTTGTGCGCCTGTTTGATTTTTATGGATTAACCGGTATTAAACCACATCCAAGTTTACCCATTGGTGATATCTCTTTCTTGGACGGCATCCCTGCAATTGGCAGTAAATTGGGTTTGCGCATTACGCCTCATCCAGAAATTTATGGACCAGCCGGTGATATGAACGAATTCAAGGGCGAGCAAAAAAGAACGCTTTGGTTTTATTTCGGTTTGCAACAACAAGGCGAAGCAAATAACCAGTTTGTAATGCCTAAAGAAAATATACTTACAGATTAAAGCATGATGAAGAAACTTATTTGTGTCCTTGTTTATTCCTGCGGTGCATTTTTATTTCAAAAGGCTTTCGCCGATGTAAAACTGCCAGCTTTATTTGGCGACCATATGGTTTTACAGCAAGATACCGTTGTAAAGTTATGGGGTTGGGCAAACCCGAACGAAAAGATTGAAATTTTACCTTCGTGGCAACAAAAAGCAATCAAGATCAGTGCGAATGCCGACGGAGAATGGACAGCATCTTTAAAAACTTTAAAAGCAGATTTAAAGCCTTACAGCATTACGTTTAAGGCTACAAACCAAATTACAATAGATGATATTTTATTTGGCGAGGTTTGGATTTGCGGTGGGCAAAGCAATATGTCTTTCCCAATAAAAGGCACTCCCGGGCATTACAGCGGATTAAAAAATGCTGATGAGGTATTAAAAGAAGCCAACCATCCAAAACTGCGCTTTATTACAGTTGAACGTAAAGTAGCCAACGAACCGCAACAAGATACCAAGGGCGAATGGCTGGTATGTACGCCCGAAACCGCTTCGGGTGATATCTCTGCGGTTTCGTACTTTTTTGCTTTACAGCTGATCGAAAAAACTGGATTCCCGGTAGGTTTAATTGGCGCAAATTGGGGCGGTACTCCCGCAGAAGCTTGGACCAGCAAGAAAGTGTTGGAAGACAACGCAGATTTTAAACCGATATTAACAGATTACGATAAAACCGTTGCAAACTGGGCAAGTATCAGCGAAACCTATCGCAGTAAATATAAAGCCTACCAGTTTCAGGATTCGGTAGCGAAGGCCAACAAAACAGCGAGACCATCCAGACCGGTTGAACCCATCGGGCCAAACAGCAATAAATCGCCTTATAAACTTTATAACGGCATTATTAAGCCGTTGCAACCGTTTACAATAAAAGGTGTTATTTGGTATCAGGGAGAGAATAATGCAACAAGAGCTTATCAATACAAAGCGCTTTTCCCAGCAATGATGAAGAACTGGAGAAATGATTGGAACAACGAAAAACTGCCTTTCTATTTCGTTCAAATTTCTCCGCACCGTTCACAAAATCCAGAAATTAGGGAAGCCCAGCGATTGGTTTTTTTAAACGATGCATTTACCGGAATGGTGGTTACTACAGATAACGGGGACGCTTTAGACATTCATCCTCGCAATAAAAAATTGGTAGGAGACAGGCTTTCGCTTTGGGCTTTAAAAAAGCAATATGGATTTAAAGATATTGTAGCATCGGGTCCAATGTATCAAACCTATAAAATAGAGGGTAATAAAATTAGGCTTTATTTTACTGATTTAGCTGATGGCTTGGTTGCTAAAAACGGCGATTTAAAAGAATTTACTATTGCCGGTGCAGATGAAAAGTTTTATCCGGCCGAAGCCAAAATTGACGGAAACACAATTGTAGTAGAAAGTCCGGAAGTTGCGGCGCCAAAAGCGGTTAGGTTTGCGTGGAAAAATGTTCCTTATCCAAATTTATTTAACAGTACGGGTTTGCCAGCTTCTCCTTTTAAAACAGATGATTGGAAGTGGGAAACGGAAGGGCTTTAAAAGACACAAGATACAAGACAAAAGATACAAGATTTGAGACACAAAACAGACCATTCAATCCTTCACTCATTCGGAATTCATTCTTTAAAAGACTCACTCATTCAATCTCATGATTAAATACATAAGAATAACCCTAATTGTATCGTTTTTATCACTAACATTCATCGCTTGTAATACCATTAAAGCGCAAAATGACTCAATAAGCCCCAGTAACTTAGAGTGGACAACTAAAGTTGGTGCAAAAAAGTATCCAACAATAACCAAAACCTTTAATGTTAAAGATTACGGTGCTGTAGCGGATGGTAAAACCATGAACACCATGGCTATACAAAAAGCAATTGATGCTGCTGAAGCAAATGGAGGTGGACAAGTGATTTTTGATAAAGGACAATACCTTACCGGTTCTGTTTTTATAAAAAATGGAGTTGATTTTCACATCGGTGAAGGCGTAACCTTATTGGGAAGCCAAAACATAAAAGACTATCCCGAAATTAATACTCGCGTTGCGGGGATAGAAATGCTTTGGCCTGCAGCTTTGGTAAATGTAATTGAACAAAGAAACGCCTCTATCAGCGGAAAAGGGACAATATTTGCCCAAGGAAAGGTGTTTTGGGACTATTACTGGAAAATCCGCAAGGAAGATTACGACCCCAAAGGTTTGCGTTGGATTGTGGATTACGATGCGAAGCGAGCAAGAACTATTTTAATTTCTGATTCACGAGACATCACCTTAAAAGATATTACCGTACAACAAGCCGGTTTTTGGACAGTACAGGTTTTATATTCCTCTTACGTTACGGTTGATGGCATTACTATACAAAACAACATCGGCGGGCATGGTCCAAGCACAGACGGGATTGACATCGATTCTTCATCTTGGATTTTGGTGCAAAACTGCGATATTGATTGTAACGATGATAATTTCTGTTTAAAAGCAGGTAGAGATTGGGATGGTTTAAGAGTTAACAGGCCAACAGAATATGTGGTAATCAAAGACTGCATTGCCCGTAAAGGTGCTGGTTTGTTAACCTGTGGAAGCGAAACCTCGGGCGGGATCAGGCATATTTACGCCAGCAACATCAAAGGTATGGCCACCAGCAATTGTTTAAATATTAAATCGGCATTTACACGTGGAGGAACGGTGGAAGATATTCATCTTGAAAACGTGACAATGGACAGTGTGGGCACAGTTTTACAAGTAAATATGAATTGGAATCCGAGTTATAGCTACTCCGAACTTCCGGCAGGTTACGATCCGCAAAACATTCCTCCGCATTGGAAAAAGTTATTGATGCAGGTTAAACCAGAAGACGGTACGCCAACTTTTAAAGATATTTACATGAAAAATATCCATGTTAAAGGTGCCCGTAGGGCAATCAACGTAATGGGAATGGAAAATTCTTACGTTCAAAATATACACTTTGATAACGTTTCTATAGAAGCTGTTACAGCGGGTACTATACGATATAGCAAGAATTGGGTTTTAAATGATTTTACCTTAAAAACTAAAGATAACAGCAAGGTAGAGATAAAGGATTCTGAGGAGGTAGTTATACCTTAGCATTGACTGGTATTAAGATTCCAACTTTTGTTCAAATGAATGCGGTTTATGATAAGCCAAAAATTAAAGTTTAATTTTTTCCTTTTCTTTTTTGCTATTCTATGTTTTTCTGCTTTTGCAGATGAACCAATGAAAAGCAAAATGAGGCACTATTCAACAGAGGATGGTTTGTCTCATGATGGTGTACTTTGTATTACCAAAGACAGCGAAGGTTTTATGTGGTTTGGTACTTGGGATGGCATAAACAGATTTGACGGCACTAATTTTGTCACCTACAAAGCCCGGCCAGGGGATCAATCAAAACTTAAGAACAATAAAATTCGGAATATTGTTGAGGATAAAGATGGTTATTTATGGATAAAAACTTATGATAACAAAGTTTATCGTTTTGATAAAAGTAGCGAAAGTTTTTTGGCAATTACAGCAACCACCAGTGGCGAACCCTTAAACAATATAGTAGTCGAAAAAACCGTGAGCACATCTTTAGGGGATACTTGGTTGCTTACAGAGGATCAAGGTTTGGTTAGCATTGTAGATCGTAAATTAGCCAAACAGCCTTTTGTATATAACTTTCAGAATCGGAGAAAAGACAAATTTAAAATTCCTAGCAACCAAATTAATTTTTTGTTTGAAGATGCAAATAAAAAAGTTTGGGCAGGGTCTGATAAGGGTCTGTTTTGCTTGACAAAAACCGGTATCGTTTATCGCCAATATTTAAAATTTAAAAATGGCTCCAATTTTTTTAAACCAGACCAGCAATTTACCTGCGCCCATGGAAAAGGTAATTTGGTTTACTTTGGAACCGCCACTGGAGAAATAATTGTTTATGATGCCGAAAAACTTGTTTTTCGCACATTGAAGCTATCAGAAAATGTATCGATAAACGATATAAAAGTCGCAAAATCTGGCGTGGTTTACATTACCACAACAGGGGAGGGGTTAGCAATTTTAAATCCTAAAACACTTGCTTTCAGCTATCCGCAGCAAAACGCTCGGAGCTTTATGTCTATCTATGAAGATCGGTTGGGCAATATTTGGCTTGAGCCGGAATTCAGCGGAATTGTAAAATATACTCCAACAACACAACAATTTAAACTGTTTACAAAAGAGCAAGAGAGAAAAACGCCCAACGCTGTTTTTAGCAAATCAAATCAGGATGAAAACTATAATGTTTTTGAGGACATAAATGGTGTTTTATGGACAAATTTGAAAGGTGGTGGGTTTGGTTATTACGATGTTTCAAAAAACCAGATTTCCGACTTCACCAGTGAATCGGGTTCGGGCAATCAAAAATTTAACGACGTAATTAACGCCTATTCAGACCAAACCGGCGTATTGTGGTTAAGTACCAGGTTCGGCGGTATCAATAAATTTGTTTTTCCACCTAACAATTTCTCTCATAAGGTTTTGGTCCCTAATTCAAACAATAGGTTCGAGAACGAGGTAAGAGCAATTTTTGAAGATAGCCAACAAAGACTTTGGGTAAGTACCAAAATTGGTCAGCTTTATGTTTTTGATAAGGGCAAAAAAATTCCCGATGAGCAATTGTTCACCAACATAAAAAGCAATGGTTTTGGTAGTATTTATACCATTATTGAGCGTAAAAATGGGAGCATCTGGATAGGAACAAAAGGGCAGGGACTGATTATTTTAAATCCGACAAGCAAAACACGCAACAGCTATAAGGCAACCCGTTATTTGCAAAATACTGCTGATAGCAACAGTTTAAGTAGTAATATGATTTACGCTTTGTTGGAAGATAAAGCCGGCTTAATGTGGGTAGGTACTTTTGGAGGAGGAATTAACCAAGCAGTGGAAACAAACGGTAAAATACAGTTTAAAACCGCCGAGAACTACTATGAAAATTATCCTATAAAAACCTGCAATGTGATAAGGCACTTAGAAGAAGGCGAAAACGGAGTAATTTGGATAGCAACAACGGACGGTTTACTGCGCTTTAATCCGCAATTAAAGGATAAAGCAGTTTTTTACAGAACACAGAAAATCCCGGGCGATATCCACAGTTTGGGAAATAACGATGTACAATACATTTATAAAGACAACCAAAAGCAAATGTGGGCTGGAACGTTTGGTGGCGGTTTAAATAAAGTAAAGGGTAAACCTTCTTTAAATCAACAGGTTAAATTTGATGTTTACACCAAAGAACAAGGTTTGCCAAATGATATTGTGTTGAATATTTTAGATGATGACCTTGGTAATTTGTGGATGGCCACGGAATATGGACTGAGTAAATTCAATAAAAGATCCGCTACTTTCAGAAATTTTGATTCTTACGAAGGCTTGCCAAAAGAGGGCTTTTCAGAAGCATCTAGCTTTAAAATGGCCAATGGAGCCTTGTGTTTCGGTAGTATAAACGGGTATATTACCTTTTTTCCCTCTCAGATTAAATCGAAAAAATACAATGTCTCTATGGCATTAACCAATCTCCAGCTTTTTAATCACGATATCAATACCGGCGCAATGGGTTCTGTTTTAAAAACTTCATTAAATAGCACCAAAAATCTTGAATTAAATTACGACCAAAACGTTATAAATATAGATTATGCGGTTTTAGATTATCGCACAAATTATAACCTTTCTTACGCTTATATTTTAGAAGGTTATGATAAGCAATGGCACTATGTAAAAAACCAAACCAGAGCGTCTTATAATCGTCTGCCACCAGGGAATTACGTATTTAAAGTAAAAAGTTTAAACAACGATTTATTTTCTAACATCCCTACTAAAAGCGTTGCTATCCATATTTTACCTCCGTTTTGGTTAACTAATTGGGCATATTTAGCCTATTTTGTTGTCGCAATTTTTTTGGTGATGGTTGCCCGAAACATCATTATTACCATGATTAAACTGCGCAATAAAGTGGTGTTAGAGCACAAGCTTACCGAACTTAAATTACAGTTTTTTACCAATATTTCTCATGAACTTCGTACGCCTTTAACTTTAATCATAAGTCCTTTAAAAAAAATTGGGGAAACCGAACAGCTGTCTGCAAAAGGAGAAAAATATTTAGCGGTGGTAACAAAAAATGCCAACAGAATGGTGCGCTTTGTTAACCAATTGCTCGATTTTAGAAAAATACAAAGTGGCAATGTGCAGTTGAAATATGCAGAAGTGGAACTAATTACTTTGGTGAAAGAAATTGCAGGCTATTTTAAAGATATAGCAGAAGAAAAAAAGATCAATTTTTTGGTTCATGCAGATGTAGATGCCTGTGCGGTAGTTTTGGATGAAGAGAAAATGGACATAGTAATTTATAACTTATTGTCCAACGCTTTTAAGTTTACACCAGCCGGCAGAACAATTGAAATCAATATTAGCTGTTTAAATTTTTCTGATAAATTCACCATCGAGATTATTGATGAAGGCGTTGGTGTTCCAGAAGGCCAACTTTCCGAAATCTTTGAATTGTATTACGAGGCCGAAAACCAAATTGAAAAGGGTAGCGGAATTGGTTTGGCTTTGGCAAAAAGTATTGTCCTTAGTCACCACGGACAAATTACTGCCCAAAACAATGAGGTTGGAATGAGCTTTAAAATTGAGCTGCCCAAAGGAAACAGTTATACACAGAAAAATGATGTAGGCGCAGTACAGTATCAAATTGCTTCAACAGAGGCTATTTTAGATAAGGCAGATCCTGAAAAATCTTTGGAAATTGAAGAAGTCAGTGATTTTAAACAAAAGCCAACAATTTTATTGGTAGAAGATAATACGGAGCTACGAAGCTTTTTAGCAGACCAATTAGTAGCACATTATTTGGTTACTGAAGCTTGTGACGGGGAAGAAGGTTTGATGCTGGCGAAAAAAATAATTCCGGATTTAATCATTAGCGATGTAATGATGCCGAATATGGATGGTATTGAATTGTTGGATAACTTAAAAAACAATCTCGAAACCAGCCATATCCCAGTGATTTTGTTAACCGCAAAATCGGCTATAGAAAACCAAATTACAGCATTAAAATATGGTGCTGATTTTTACATAACCAAACCGTTTGATGTTGGGCATATTTTGGCTTCAATGGAGAATTTGATAAAGCAACGTAAAAATCTTTACCAAAATTTAATTAGCGAAAAGAAGGTACTAAAACTTGAACCAAGCGAACTAGAAATCACTTCTAAGGACGAAACCTTTTTAAAAGACCTCATTGCCATCGTTGAAAACGCCATGGCAGATCCGCAGTTCAACATCGATTCAGTAGCTGTTGCGATAGGGATGGGACGAACCACTTTTTATAAAAAGCTGAAATGTTTAACTCAAAGATCGCCAGTTGAATTTGTACGTGATATGCGCTTAAAGCGTGGAAAGCAACTGTTAGATAGGGGAGAGCATAATATTTCTGAAATTGCTTATATGATTGGTTTTAGCAGTTCGGGTTACTTTAGTACCTGTTTTAAAGAAGCTTACAAAATTTCTCCGAGTGATTATCTGAAAGAAAAAATGGCTTAAAAGGCGCTATGTTTTTATGAGTTTGATAATAACCCAAATTGAAAGCTTTTACCAACACAACCCCGTTTCAACCTTTTTTGTGTTTATTTTTGTACATTATAGGCGAAACCCCCATCAACTTCTTAAACAAACGCGAAAAGTAGTAGGGATCATGAAAACCAAGTTCTACGCAAATCTCTTTAATACTTCTGTCTGTAAAATACAGGTATTGACATGATTTTTGAATTTTCAGCTCGTTGAAATAATGGTTAGGAGAACTTCCGGTTTTACTACGAAACATTCTTGAATAGTGCGTAACTGATAGATTCTGTTGTTGCGCCAATTCCTGTACCGAGAATTGATGATTGATATTTTGTTTCATAAATGATATTGAATCAGTTATTTTATCACTTCCGGGAGTGGCTGGATTTATTTCCTGTGCGTAAATGAAGTCTGAAATAAATTCCATTAACGCAATATTGGCTACCTCCACATTTCTTGCCTCAAAACTATCTTCCAATAAATTGAAAATGCGTTCGAATTTCGCAATACGATACTCATCATAAATCAAAAACGAAGGTTTTGATTTTAATGTCAAATACTTCTCGTATAATATGTCGGCGTACTCTCCCATAAAATGAACCCAGTAAATTGTCCAGGGATCATCCTGAGAAGAATTGTATTGATGGGGAACGTTCTTTGGCAGGATTATGAAATGATTAGGGATTAACTTGAACGTTTTACCATGAACCGTAACCGCACCCGAACCCGCAGTGCAATAAAGCAGAATGTATTGGCTGCAGCCTGTTTTTCTTTCTCTATCATGAAAAGTCGCATGTGGATAAAAGCCGATAGCCGTAAGATATAACCGCTTAATTAGGTTGTTTTTGGATACACTATTTTTGATATTAGGGGGCAATACAATCATTTTCTGACCTATAAAACCTTCCTTTATTTTCTTTTCGGTTTTTTCTACGGAAATCATGTTTCGGTTTAATAACAGATTACAATATCAGTAAAATGATTATAAATTAAATGATTTTATAATCTATCTATTGGCGAAAATATCCATTTATGGTTAAACGCAAGATAGCTTCATAATCTGATAAAAATAGTTGCAGTAGTTATTTTAACCGGTTTGTATTCATGGTAGATAGTGATTTGTAAAGAACGGTAGTTTTTTATGCGAATCGCAAGGTAATTCTTAACTCGGTTATAGCAATACCAAAGCAAATAAAACTATGGTATAATTGTCCATCTATAACATTAAAATATCCATTTTCTGCAATGGTAAATTGCATTATTTTCGAGAATCATATTATTTGATAACCAATGACAAATCCTTCCATAACTTTTAATCATCGTTACATTCTCGGTATTTCTTTTATTTCCGCTTTAGGCGGATACCTGTTCGGTTTTGATTTTGCGGTCATCTCGGGCGCCCTGCCATTTCTAAGAACAGAATTTCTTTTAGATGCATGGTGGGAAGGGTTTTTAACCGGGTCACTGGCTTTAGGGTGCATAATTGGCTGTCTTATAGCGGGGCAATTGGCAGATAAATATGGGCGCAAACCAGGATTAATGCTTTCTGCAGCCATATTTGCGGTTTCTTCCCTTGGAATGGCTTTTTCAGAGAGCCTTACAATTTTTATATCCATGCGTTTTGTTGCCGGAATTGGTGTGGGAATGGCATCAATGTTAAGCCCAATGTATATTGCGGAGATTTCTCCGGCAGATAAAAGAGGTCGGAATGTTGCGATAAACCAGCTAACAATTGTTGTAGGTATTTTGGTAACAAATCTTGTGAACTATATGCTGGCCGATAACGGTCCTGATGCTTGGCGTTGGATGTTCGGACTGGGTTTGGTACCTGCAACCTTATTTCTTTTAGGCGTAATTTGGTTGCCCGAAAGCCCGCGTTGGCTTATACAAGTCGGGAAAAACAAACAGGCACAAGCAGTATTAAATAAAATAGGATCCGAAGGTTTTGTTACCAGCACAATTTTAGCTGTCGAAAAATCTTTAAGTGGCGCTAATAAACAATCTTATAGTGCCGTATTTGCAAAGGCTGTGCGTCCAGCAGTATTGGTAGGTATTACGTTAGCCGTGTTCCAACAGTTCTGCGGAATTAACGTGGTATTTAATTACACCTCCACCATTTTTGAATCAGTTGGGGCTAATCTGGATCGCCAACTGTTTGAAACGGTTTCAATTGGCGTTGTTAATCTTGTATTTACACTTCTGGCTATGTGGCAGGTAGATAAACTAGGTCGTCGCCCGTTGATGTTAATCGGTTCTATAGGTTTATCTGTTGTTTATTTAATCCTCGCCTATCTTTTGCAGAGCCAAGCAGCAGCCGGCATAGTTTCAATTTTTGTACTAGTGGCAATTGGTTTGTATGCTACGTCCGTTGCTCCGGTTACTTGGGTGCTAATTTCAGAGATTTTTCCTAATAAAATCCGTGGAGTGGCATCTTCAGTAGCTATTGTTTCGCTTTGGGGAGCCTATTTTATCCTTGTTTTTACCTTCCCGATACTGGCAGAAAAAATGGGCACTTTCGGGCCGTTTTATTTATATGCTGCAATCTGTTTCTTAGGATTTCTGTTTATCCTAAAAAAAGTACGAGAAACTAAAGGTCAAACCCTTGAACAACTGGAAGGCAATTTTGTAAGTCATTAACGTCGTTGGTCAGCAAGACCGACACGTTGGCGTTAGAATAATTAGACACAATATTTAATATGAATGATTCTGCTGTAAAGATTTGGGAGGAGAAAGTAGTTATCCCAACCTATGGAATTGGTAAACCCGAAAAAAATCCCATGTTTTTCGAAAAGCGGGTATATCAGGGAAGTAGCGGAGCGGTTTATCCAAATCCCGTAATTGAGAAGATATTTGATGAAAAAGTAGATCAGGAATACATCGGTCTTTTTTTGGAAAATAAATACCTCAAAATAATGATTCTTCCAGAATTAGGTGGCAGAGTTCAAATGGCTTACGACAAATTAAAGGAACGCCATTTCATTTATTATAACCAAGTAATAAAACCGGCTCTTGTAGGTTTAACCGGGCCCTGGATTTCTGGTGGAATTGAATTTAATTGGCCACAACACCACCGCCCAAGTACGTTTGAACCAATTGATTATAAGTTGCAAGAGCATGAAGATGGAAGTAAAACTATATGGGTTAATGAAGTAGAACGGATGTTCCGCACAAAGGGAATGGCTGGTTTTACCCTTTATCCCGATAAGGCTTATCTGGAAATCAACGCAAAACTCTATAACAGAACCAATTTGCCTCAAACGTTTTTATGGTGGGCCAATCCTGCCGTAAAGGTTAACGATGATTACCAGTCGGTTTTTCCGCCCGATGTGAATGCGGTGTTTGATCATGGCAAACGGGATGTTTCTACGTTTCCCATCGCAATCGGTACTTACTACAAGGTAGATTATTCTCCCGGAACGGATATCTCACGCTATAAAAATATCCCAGTGCCAACCTCATATATGGCCATCAATTCCAAATATGACTTTATGGGAGGTTATGAACATGATACACAGGCGGGAGTACTGCATGTAGCAAATCATCATGTTTCACCGGGTAAAAAGCAATGGACTTGGGGGCACAGTGATTTTGGGCAAGCTTGGGACAGGAACCTTACCGATGAAGATGGACCGTATATTGAACTGATGACGGGCGTGTTTACAGATAACCAACCCGATTTCTCATGGCTGATGCCTTATGAAGAGAAATCTTTTACGCAATATTTTCTACCTTATCGGGAATTGGATATGGTAAAAAATGCCACAAAAGATATATTGGTTAATGTTGAAAATGTAGCTTCTAATGTGGTAGTAAAAATATTTGCTACCTCCGGGCAAGAATCGTGTAAGGTGTTGCTTAAACTGAAAGATGCTGTGCTATTAGAAGAAACGGTTGATTTTGCTCCAGAAACGGTTTATGAGCGATTTATACCGCTAAATACGGCTGCAGATGAAAAGGATTTTGTATTGACGATTAGTACTAATGATGATAAAGAACTTATCCGGTACGAACCGGCTAAAGACCAACAAAATCCGATTCCCGAGCCTGCAAAACCTGCTTTAGCCCCCGAGGATGTGGAAAATACGGAGCAATTATTTTTAACGGCACAACACCTGGAGCAATATCGTCATGCTACTTATAGCCCCGTTCCGTATTACGAAGAGGCATTAAAACGCGATCCGAAAGATATAAGGAACAACAATGCCTTAGGTGTGTGGTTTTTAAGAAGAGGACAGTTTGCAAAAGCCGAGCCTTATTTCAGAAAAGCCATTGAAACTCTTATTTCCAGAAATCCAAATCCTTATGAAAGTGAGACTTATTATAATTTAGGGCTTTGTTTGCGGTATATGGGCGATATAGATGGTTCTTATGATGCTTTTTATAAAGCAACTTGGAGTAGCGCTTGGCAGGATAGCGCCTATTTTTCATTAGCACAGATAGATGTTGAACGGGGCGATTATGAAAAGGCATTGACTCATATTGATTGGGCAATAGATAGAAACGCAAGAAACAGAAAAGCCCATGCCCTTAAAGCCGCAATACTCAGGAAATTGGGCAATACAAAAGAAGCTATAGCTGTGTGTGAATCAGCGCTGTCCAAAGATGCTTTCAACCTCAGCGCTCTGTTTGAAAAAGCAAAAGCATCTAGTTCATTAGGCAATTATGAAAAAGCGGATCGAATAAAAACTGAATTAATTGTGCTGGGTCGAGGCACCGACCATAATTTTATTGAATATTCATTGGATTATGCTGCCGCAGGATTATATGAAGACGCAATTGAACTGCTTGGCTATGTCGTTAAGCCCAACTCTTCTCCTTTAGTTTTTTATTATCTAGCTTATTGGAATAATAAGTTAGGAAAATCGGTGACGGAGCATCTGGAAAAAGCTAAAAACGCAAGTTCATACCTATGTTTTCCCAATCGGCTTGAAGATGTGGCGGCGCTAAATTACGCTATGGAGGTTAACCCTTGTGATGCAAAAGCCCCTTATTATTTAGGAAACCTGTTTTACGATAAAAGGCAATACACAGAGGCTATCAACTTCTGGGAGGTTTCTTTAAACCGGGACGCTGCATTTCCAACAGTTTATAGAAACCTGGCGATTGCTTATTTCAATAAACTAAAACAACCGGAGAAGGCGCTTGAATTTTTTGAAAAGGCGTTTGAGTTAGACCCTACTGACGCAAGGGTGTTAATGGAGTTAGACCAATTGTATAAACGTTTAAATATCGACCCAGTTGAACGCTTAGCTTTCCTCGAGAAAAACCTCATAACTGCCTTAGAACGTGATGATGTTTACATTGAAAGAGTTTCTCTCTACAATTTCTTAGGCGAATACGAACATGCTTACGAACTGCTTATAGGCAGAAAATTTCACCCTTGGGAAGGAGGAGAAGGGAAAGTATCGGCTCAATACATCATAAGTTTAGTTGAAATGGCGAAAAGCAATATCCGAAACGAGCGGTACATTGAAGCTGTTAAACAATTGGAACTGGCGCAATTTTATCCGCATAATTTAGGCGAAGGGAAGTTATATGGCGCACAGGAAAATGATATTCACTATTGGCTAGGATGCGCTTATGCAGGACTTAATGAGCAAAAACTCGCAGAAGAGTATTGGACGAAGGCAACGGTGGGTTTATCCGAGCCTGGTGCGGCGATTTTTTATAATGATCAGCAACCTGATAAAATTTTCTATCAGGGATTGGCATGGCTTAGATTAGGCGAAATTTCAAAAGCGAATGTAATATTTAACAACTTGCTAAAATACGGTCAAGATCATATGGGTGATGAGATAAGCCTGGATTATTTTGCGGTGTCCTTGCCCAATCTGCTGATTTTTGATGATGATATGGGTCTAAGAAATAAAGTCCACTGCTTATATATAGCTGGGTTGGGTTTGCTAGGACTAAATAAAACTGATGAAGCTAATAAAGTTTTTAGCCAAGCTTTAAAACTCGACGCTATGCACCTTGGTGTTAAAATACATCAAAACATGCTTTGAAAGCCTCGCGGTATAATAAAAGGACGTGGCAATTTGCTGTCCATTTTTTTTTAGAGAATTAAATAAGTTCTACTGAGTTTTGATGATATCATTCATTAATTTCAAGTGAAAAGCCACCATTATTTGGTGGCTTTTTACTTGAAAAACAAATCTATTAATAGCGGTTAAGATAAAGACTTATTAAAGCACTACTTTTTTAGAGTAGGATTGATATGGAGTTCTTACAGTGACAATATAAATACCGGACGCAAAAGTACTTCCATTTATTTTTGTTTTATTACCGATAATTTTTTTCTTTAAAATTGTCTTTCCGCTGATATCCGTTATAATTACCGTTTTATCGTCTCTAATTTCGTCGTTTATAACTACATTGATAAATTTATCGTTTTCGATCGTAACCATAAAATACTCGTCTTTATTTAAGCCGATATAAATAGATTGAGGGCTATATTTCGTGATTTTTCCATCAAAGTCAATTTGTGACAGTCGATAATAATTAACGCCAATTTTTGGGTTTTTATCTTTAAATAGATAGTTAGCTGCTTTGTTTTTTGCAGTTACTTCTCCAATTTTGCTAAATTCTGTATCGCCTGTGGCTCGCTCAATAATATATTTGTCTGCGTTTTCTTCGTGAGATGTTTCCCACAATACATTTACGTCATCCGCATCTTTTTTTACTTTAAAACTAGTCAGCGTTATAGGTAATACCATTGAATTGTCTCCAGCAAGACTTATATAGTCGTACATTACATGAGATACATTTC
Organism: Pelobium sp.; assembly: GCA_035496935.1. GTDB lineage: Bacteria > Bacteroidota > Bacteroidia > Sphingobacteriales > Sphingobacteriaceae > Pseudopedobacter. The sequence continues at coordinate 218,938 of DATJED010000011.1, forward strand.
CGTTTGAAGAAGGCATCACTAATGTGATGGTGTTTGCGCCAGGTTTAAATTTATTTCTGGCAATAGAAAAAATATTGTAACTATATTTTCCATGATTTGCCTGTCTGATGTATGTGTTTGATTCTACTGATTCTGGATATCCGTGAATTAAAGGACTGCCATTTCTGTTTCTATCGTTTACATACATCCAGTATTGTGCTTTTGCACCAGATGCGAAGCCAACGTTTAAATCCACATTCCCACCTGTGGATGGATTAAACGTATCAGGCAAATTAAAATTTAGCTGCCATACCCAAGGCTGAAAATCAGAATATGCATCATCTATCGGGTATCTTGCATGTACGTAAGGTATTTTATCTGACCAGTTTTTCTCTGCTATATTGTATTCTATGTTTTGGCCAAAGTAACCACGGAATTTTTCATAAGTAAAACCCGTACTGTACTCTAAGTCGCCCATTTTAAATTCAGAAGCGCTACGGTTTGGCACACCAACTTCCCAAAGCAATGTTTTAGTTCTGTTTAAATTCCATTCTACATTGCCCAAATTATTGGTTGCGTTGCCGGTAACCGTAACGTTGTCCATTTTGTATTCCTCAATAATCCCTTCGTCGAAAGCATATAAAGTATAACTTCCGGGTCTTGCAGAAATGTCAAAGTTGCCGTTTTCGTCTGTTTTAACCCAGTATTGATAATTTTTAGCTTCTAATTCCCAGCCTTTGGTATTATCAGGTGAAAGCTGTGCAAGCCCAATCCATGCGTTTTTTCCAGTAACCTGTGGTTTATAACTATCGGTTATTTTTAATGTTCCAGTTAGATGTCCACGTTCATCAGCTAGTGGATATTCGGGAGTGTTGGTAAGCCATGAATAAGGCCATTGGTTTTTTTCAGTTACAGCTCTCTCTTTTGCTTTAGTCCAATTTTCTTCAGCAGTAGCTTCTGTGGGTGCGTAAATCAAATAGGGACCGTAAATTTTAGACCATTCTTCGCCTTCTGCGACTGAAAATCCAGCATCGCCGTAGTGGACACCATTCATACAAACGTGAATAATTCCTGCGGCAGCATTTAAATCGTTATGAGTTGGGCCTCCATTAAAATATTCGTGACTGCCCATAACGGCAAATAAACCAACATGGTTAACATCGCTCGCGAAGCCATAGGCCGGAATGTCCATCAGGTTTTCAGTGTACTCGTATTTGCCATCGTATTTGCCAGCTTTAACACCACTTGTGTATTTGATGATCTCTGCAATACCCGTTGGTTCCCAAGTATCCAATAAGCTTGGCATCTCCCATTTCTTTTTTTCTGTGACAAAAATTTTGTCGGTGGTATAGTTTGAGCCATTGTTCGCAATCCAAAAAACCTGTCGCCAAGAACCTATACTTGTTTGCGGGTAGGTGGATGAATGGTGAAGGATGTTGTAAGTGTACAATGCGTTGTCATCTTTCTTCAGTACGTAGTGTATGTCAACATCTAGCGGAATACCAGTGCCACTGTATGTTTTTTTGAATGAAACATCGATATAATCATCGTTTGATTCTTTGATTGAAAACACAGTGTTATCTATCACCTCAAATCCGCCACTATCGTCTGAGCCATAGGTGAAATCATGATAAGCACCTACGCGGTTTGCTGTAGTGGCGTTGGTTTGCGCTAAAAGCTCGATTCCGTTTACAGAGAATGATTTCAGTTTAGAGGATGTTTCTTCTATTTTAGCTGTAACAATGCCATTAGTTAGAACGATAAAAGCGCCTTCTTTATGAATCCATTGTGTAGCAGTGCCTGAGATAGCAGACGTTTTATTGGTAGTTGCATCATAAGTTACAGTAATATTTTTGCCTTCCGAACTACTGATTTTTCCGTCACTTACCCAGCCCTCCATAGTGGTTTTTTGATCTCCGTTGAGCGAAACGCTGGCTAGCCCTGCGAGATTTATATGTCCGTTAAGCGTTAGTGTTGCGGCAGAAATAGTGCCTGTAGCGGTAATGTTAATTGTAGCATTAGTGCCAATTGTTAAATTGCCTCCGGTCGAGATTTTACTGGCTTGCCCTACATTAATTGTAGCGTAAGAAGTTGAACTGTTTGCTATGGTTAAGGGCATACTGTTCTCGGCATTAATGGTACTGCTTACAAGGTTCGCGGTAACGTTTCCTGTGCCTGTAGCAATATTCATTTTATATTTAGTGTTTAAAGTACTGTTTGCCATAGTTAAATTGGCGTTTCCGGCGGTAAAAACATCTGTAGTGGTTGCTTTTCTGATATTTAACGACCCGTTTTTTAAAAAAAGATTACCATTAACGGATGCATAATTGGTATATATGGTATATGAATAAATTTTAAAAGTAGCACTGTTGTTAACGGTGATATTTTCGGTTTGTACAGTTCCGCTTTTGCCGAATATATTTTCTGTATAACATGGAATATTTGGCGTTCCCGCAGGAATTACATAATTTCTCCAAGCCGTTTTTAAATCGGTTACGGTTGGAGCACCTTCCCAGTTTGCTGAGTTAAAAAAAACGGTGTCTTGTATCCCGCTCCAAGTATAAGTTTGAGCGATACTTTTAAACGAGCTTAAATACAGCATTGTTAAGGATAAAACTATCCTAATAAATAGTTGGCTTCTCTTCATTTTATTTGGTTAACAGTTTGTAAATTGGTTAAATAGTTCAGTGTGATTGGGGTACACTGGTAGTAGTCATAATCCGGTTGAAAGCAGACTTCATAATTGTTTTCAATAATTAAATTTTGAAAATTAAAATTAGGTAGACTTTCTACGGATATGGCTTAATTTTGTCCAAGTTAAAAAGTGACGATAACGATGGCAACCCGTACTATCCTGTTATTTGTTGAATTGTATGAGTATGGCGATTATTGTAGCAATCAGGAGATGATGAACTGCCTATAAAATTTACAATAAAATAGGGAGCTTGTATTTCTCTAACCAATCCTCATTACAAACGGTGAAGAAGTTTCAAACCTTCCGCCTTGCGTGGTCAAAAATAGATAAATTGGTTTTCCTTTGGTATCCAGTAATAACTGAGGACGTTCAAACCTGCCGTATTTACTGAGGTGTTTGGGTTTTGGTGGCTGTTGAATGTAATGGGCAACTTCATCAAAAGCAAATTCGGGCTTGCTCCAATGTAAACCATCTTTGCTGTTCATATAGATTCCTTTCTTATCGCCGTAATAGCCCATATCTCTGGAAATCATATTGAATTTTTGATGTTCCCACCAAACGTAGGCATCTTCTAACTGCTCGTTATTTCCTAAAACAGAAAAATCAATTACCGGATTAGTCGATGATTTAGTATAAGGACCTTCCAAAGCATCGGCAATAGCTAAACCATATTTACGGTTGCCTCTGATGGGGAATTTTGGATGCTCGTATTCTTCGGTGTTCCAACTTTTGTAAAACAAATAATATTTGCCGTTGGGGTGTTTTACAAAAGCAGGATTGGTGGTACAGTGATCGTCCCAAGAACCGGTTGGTCCGGGTAAAAGTAAAGGCTGTTCGGCGTGGTTAAAATCGCCATATAAACTATCGGCAATGCTTAAACCTATCCGTTTGGTGTTAGTTTTTCCATTATTGTTGCCCATGTAAAAAAGCGCATATTTACCATCTACTTTTTTGATGAGCGGATTATGGCAAGTAGTTCCGTCCCAAAATTCGCTGCCACGAGGTTTCAACACCACTCTAAAATGATTAAACGCTGCTTCGGGACCATCGGCTACAGCCTGACAAATTTCGGAGCCATTGATCCATCCACCCATTCCTTTTTTTGCATCCCAGCGAGAGTAGAACACATGTACTTTTCCATCATCGGCCAAAATTGGACTACAGCACCAAACATAATAACCTTCCTCTTCTAAAATTCGGTGGAGCGGATGCAGGTGTTTATAAAGCCAGGATTTCTTTCCCTCACGAATTTCTTCGGAGAAAGAAAACTTTGGCAAAGCTAATGCTGCACCAGCTAACAGAATTTGATTGATAAATGTTTTCCGTTGCATTAGTTTTCTTTTATTTAAAGTGTGTTTGCCCTTTCAGCACAGCCTTTCCTGCCCTCATGCCGGGCAATGGCAATTACTTTTTTTTCCGCAAAAAAAGTAATCAAAAAAACTCTCGCCTGCGCCGCTTGCTACAAAGGCAGTGCTTTTATTTTCTCACCACTGCCACAACCGCCAAGGGCGATCAAAAACTTAATTTAAGGTCAGTGCTCGGGCTTAGCAACGGTAGTTACACCTCAATCGTCTTCTTTAAGGCATTTTCTGTAAACCTTCCCAGCGTACATTCCAAGTTCCGTCTTTCGGGAATCCTGGGTTATTTACCGTATTTCCGTCCCATCCGGCGCACATCATCGCTATTGCGGTCAATAAACCACCGTTGCCGGGCATATAAATAGACAAACGTTCCTCCTGATAATTATGGCCGTTTACCAAATAGGTATTTGTGGGTACATCCATAAACAGGGCGTCAACAGCTTTATTTGGCATTCCTAAACGGGCAGCCGTCATGGCCGTCATCGGGAAATCCCAGCCCCAAGTTTCTTTCCAGCTCCAATCTTTCCAGATGAGGTTAAAGGTATTTTTCATGATAGTAGAATCTACCATTCCGGTTTGCGGTAACATTCCAAAAGCACCAAAAACGGATGGATGATCTGTTTTATATTCGGGATTTGTGTATGAATCCGTTGCGCTTTCCGCAGCCAAATAAACGTTGTTTTGTACAGGTAGGGGAGCAATATTGTTGATGACATCGTCCCACTTTTTATCCCGAGGTAAACCTAAACGGGTACGCCATTCTTGTGCGGTTTGTAAAGCCCATTTCCAATAAGCCAATTCGTAAGTAGGGTTAAAAGTATCTTCTGCTTTAAAACGTTCCTGCGCCGGAATTAATACCGGACCCAAATCATATTTATTGGTTTTTGGATTTAAATGCGCAAAAGATGCCATAAAATCCGCTGTTTGGAAAACAATGTCTTTATATTTTTCTAATACCGTTTTATCCGTTTTATTGCGGTACAATAATTCGGCGTATGTGATGGGGTGGGGCTGTTGCCAAATGAGCATGGCGCCAACGCTGGATGGGCATTCGTTCCCATCATTATCTGTCATTTTTTGCCAACGGACGCCTTCAAATCCTTGTCTTTTTGCAATTGCTTTTGCGTTATCTTCTGCTTTAAAATACCACGAAGCGCTTTTATCTAACAATTCTGGTCGGCCCCAAAGTGCATAATGTATCGCATGCCACCAGTGCATTTCTAAATGTTGTTTCCCGAACCAGCTATTGTAAGTTAATCCGGTTTCTTGAGGTGGAAAATGGCCCGCTTCCTGCACTCGCATTAAGTATTGCGAAAGTACTACTCTGCGTTCCAATTCCTTTGCTTTTGGATTGGTACAGGCAGAAAAATCTACCGCTGCACCGCTTTCCCAATAAGCTTTCCACGCATTTTTACTTTCATTTTCCATTGATGCCAAATCAACTTTTGATGTTTTTTTTTCGGGCGAAAAACGGATGTTTATAGCAAATTCAGTTTTGTTTTTATCAGGAGTAATTAAAAAATAATGCTTTTGCTTTTCGGCAATGTCGGCTGATCCATCCCAATTTAAAGTAGCAAAATAAGTTGTTCCCTGTAGCTGATGCTTAATAGTAGCATTGGATTTTGTTTGGGTAACCACGGTACTTTGGTGTAAGTCATCATGTTCGTAGTAATCTCCCGCATCTTTCCAAGCGCCGTTTGGGTAAGGCAGGCGCAACTTTACTTTTAGCTTTCCTTGTTTGATAAGATTGGATTCTATTTTAGCGTAAACGCCGTCCTCCTTAGGATTTCCCAAAGTTTCTACTACTACCTTTTCGCCGTTTACTTCATACTCAGAATGGATTATTCCGGTGTACATATTTAGCTCTTGCTTAATGTTTTTGATGGCAGAAATTGGAAGCATATTTCCTTTTGCGTCGTAAAACTCTAAACCAAAATTACCCAGTTGTAAACGATGGGCATTTACCCTAAACCAATCTGATGTTTCTTTGCTACGTTCTGGTTCTTTTCTTTGCACCATGTAGCTCACTTTACGGCCATATTGGTCATAATCTTTTAAAGATTCTTCTACTTTATAATCTTCGGTGTTTTTAAAACTGTCCCATCCCCATTCAGACTGTGTACCTAAAGGAACTCCACGTGAATAAAACTCAGGAAAAGACTGTAAGCCGGTTACATCCACAGTCATGGCAAACTCGCCATTACCAACGGTTAACGAGCTTAACGAATCGGCTTTGGTGATTTTAACGTTATGTCGTTCTACTAAATTTTTACGGTCAATTTTTCCTTGCTGGTTCTGACTACAAGCTGTATAGCTAAGTGTTGAGAAAGCAATCAACGATAGCAACACATAGCTGGCTTTTATATTTTTTATCATTATAATATTCTAATTATTTTACCAAACTGTTAGCGTATTCTTCAAGGTGGGAGTAACCTATTGCCGAGATACTTTTCGCATCGCTACCGTCCTTTAAATTAAGGTTGTTTTTGCGTTCCCATTTGTTGGAGATACCATCGCCATCTTTATCTTTTAATGTTTTTCCAGATTTTATTGTGGGCTGCCCACCGGCATCTTCCTCTTTTTTGAAGATAACTCCCTCTTTACCTAATGAGTTGAGGTAGCCAATCAGGCGCTGATCTACTGCATCCCTTTTGTTGCTACAACCGGCTTCTTTAATTACGTTTTCCAGCGCTTCTTCTGGAGACATAATTTTGGTGGATAAGTCAAACGTGGCAGGTGATTTTTCTAAAGTGGCTTTCATCGCCTCAAAAGGCGCATCGTTGACATCGATGCCGTCTAATACGCCGTTTTTATTTAAATCGGCTTTGTTTCCACGATGAAAAACATGATCTGTAGCCGTAAACTGACCAACGTACGAACTGTTGGAGTTTGGACCGGCAATGAAATAGTTGTTAATAATATCCTGATAATGATGTGCGCTGGAGTGTCCGCCTACAAAACCGGTAACGCCCCAGTTATAGATTACGTTGTTTACAAATTCAATTTTTGCTTTAGCTTTTGGGTTGCGGCTTTGATTATCAATCCAAAGACTATTATAGATGCTGATGTTTGTAGGGACTTCTAATAACGCACCAAAACGTTGCGGGTCGATGGCTTCGCCAATAATGCAATGTTGTAAGGTAATGTTATTGCTTTTTTTAATATGCAAATTGTCCCAGCGTCCCCATTGTACGGATAAGTGGTCGAAAATCATGTTTTCTGCATTGTCGATGATTAAAGTACAGGTTCCACGAGACATGGCGATGCTTCCGCGAAGACGTAGATAACGGGCGATTACATTTTTAGAACCAGAAAAAGTGACAGCATCACCATAAATTACAATGCCGTCACCGGGTGCGGTTTGCCCTAAAATAGTAATGTTGGATGCTACTTGAACTTTGGAATTTATTTTAATCACACCGCCCAAATCAAACACTACGGTACGGTTGGGTTTGCTTACCGCCTCCCGAAATGATCCTTCGCCATCATTGTTTAAATTTTTAACATGAACTGTTTCTGCTCCTCGTCCGCCAGTTGCGAATCTACCTTTTCCCATGGCGCCTGGAAAAGCCAATTGTTGAGCTAAAACAGGAGCAATGCCTATTATTAATAGAAAAGCTGTCGCTTTAAAAGTGTTTTTCATTTTTATTGGGATTTCTGTCTATTTTAATTAGTTAATGTTAGCGCCATCAGGCCTATTACTACATCGTTTGCTCGGCTTACCAAAACCAAATTTTTAAGTTTTTTGTTCGGATTTAATGGCATATCCAAAAGCGTGGCTGCGCCACCATCAACCGCTTTGTTGCTAAATCCTTTGATGCTGGTGTAATTTTTAAAGTCTTTGGTTATTTCTCCGGTTTTAAGATACAGGCGGTAAGGTTTAGGTGCATCGGTAGTGAACGCGAAACCATCGTTAACAAAATCCTGCTCTATTGGCCACCAATTTTCGGGGTTTTTAAGTTCCAGAATATCTTGAGAACCATCGGTATAGTTCACTTTTACCAAACCGTTTATAAAGCGACTTTGCATTGGGTTGGTAGAACCCGCCATTACCAGATAAGCATGTGTAGCATTTCCTTGTAAGGAGATAACTGCCGAATCGGGATAATTGTCCCACATGGAGGTATAAATAATATTTTTCCCTTTTGCCGGAGAACTGAAAATAATGCCTTCTGGCGAGGTGAATGCATTGTTCTGCAATTTATTCCGGAAACCCCAATCATCAATATTAGCGGTTACCAAAGGATAACACCAATTCCCGATTCCCTGTGTAGGCAATTGAAGCGTTGGCACTTTTGGCCTCGGGCTTAAATATTCGTTTTTGAAAATATCGGTTACGTTTGAATTAAAATAGCTGTTTAGGTTGACCTTAACCTGATTTTTAGCTTTATAATTAGCAGGTTGTACTTTAACTTTTTGCGTAGCTCTTACATATTTTACCGGAAGTTGCCAGCTCATATCGCCTTGTTCTACCGGGATGAAAAGGTAGCCATCATCTACTTTATCAGCGATTTTGAACACTTCGTTTTGTACTGTTGATTGATAGTCTGCTAGATTTATTTTAACAGATCCGTCTTTTACCGAAACTATCTGTTCTTCCGTTTTTAAGGCATCTCCATCCCATTCTACCACTATTTGGTAGGTTTTGTTTTTTGGAACTTCTATTTGTATCATCGGATACTTTACTGCACCCGCTACTATTTGATAATTTGCCTTTTCACCATTTACCAATACCGATTTTACTTTGGAACTTTTAGCGTAGAGCTGCAATTTTAAGTTAAGCAAATGGCTGTATTGTTGCGTTACCGAATAATTAGAGACGCTTCCTTTTTGCTGATAATCAAATTCAATATCAGGTAAATGGAGTGATGCGTAATTCCAATCTGTTGGGAAGCCGGGTTTGATGGTCAATGTATCGTTAATAGCATCTGGATCAATACCGAACAAACCTTCTGTAAGACTTCGGGCCGCCATACCTATTGGATCGGCAAAATCCCGGTAAAGTTCGCCTCTGTTGGCATCGTAAAAAGAAACCTGTCCAAAATTACCAGGACTTGCACCTAAATACATGTTTTCTAAAACACTGCCTTTCCAAAGTTTATAGGCTTCGTCAGCTTGGTTAGCTTGCCAAAAAGCCAATGCCGTATGCAAAACCTCGGCGGTGGCTACATTATTGATTGACCAAGTATAGGGTTGCCAATTGGTGGTACTAATGGTGTAAAAATCCTCGGTTAAACCTGTTGCTTTAATTGGGATATGTGGGATATTCTCGTTAACATATTTTACCAGCTGATAGGCTTGCTCCGGATTGGGAACATCAGAATCTATGGCGTGGTAAACGGTCCACAACCCCGCAGAGGAATGTAAAAGTTGGTTGCCCAAAGCGTCTTTATATTCGGCATAGCGACCTAAATCTTTCATCCATAAAACTGAATTAATGGCGTTTAAGATTTTATCGGCTTCTTTTTGATAGGGTGCTGGATTTTCATTTACAAGTTTTGCGATTTTGGCTGCCAACAAATTTGCTTTGTAATTATATGCCGAAGAATGGGTGACTGCACCGCCACTATATTGTAAAGCATCACTTGCCCAAATGGATGCATAAGCATCGTAAAGTCCGTCGTTATCTGAATCAAAATTCCGTTTTTCCCATGCCAAATGCCTTTTAACCTCTGGCCATAGGTCTTTTATTTCTGTTAGGTTTCCGGTGTAAAAAAAATGGCGGAGCAATTGGTCAATAAAACCGAGGTTCATATCGTAATGATGTGGAGGAGACTGTTTTCCCGGATTACGGCTGATGTAGCCCTCGCTAAATAACGAAGTTCCTTTCACTTCTTTTTGTCGAGCTAAATGCAAAGCTGTATCGGCTACAACCGGACCAGTTTTTGGCTCGAGGTATTGCGAGGCGGCATAACTTTCGAAGTGCATTTTCGCTCGGTCATGCCAGCCTAATGGGTCTGCAACGTAAGCGCCACGCCAGCCGTTTAAGTGCATACGCCAAGCGACAGAACCATGGATGTACGAGGGTTCTTCCCAAATACCATCGGCCGCTATGGCCAAAGCTGCTCCGTAATTGTTAAGCCATTTGTCTGGAGTTTTTAAAATTACCCTATCGGTTAAGGCTTTGATTTTTGTTTTAGCTTTTACAAATTCCTGTTCCGGAAGATTGAATTTCGACGTTCTTTGTATAGCGATATAGGTCGGTTCCTGATTTTTTAAAGGGAAATTTGCAGTTAAGACTGGAGCATTTGAAGCATTTCCTTTTGAAAAGGAATTTAAATTTGCAATTAAACTAACATCAGAAACTTTAAGTTGAGCGTTTTTAGGGAATTGCCCATAAACTTGGCTGTAATTTGGTTTATTTCCTTTCGCTATTTCTTTACGGGCGGTGGCATCATAAAAATCTAACTGAAACTGATTGGTGTTGATTTTAAACTGATTGTCTCGGCAATATTCTGGTTTTAAATAAAATACAGATTCTGGATCGGCGCCTAAATCTCCATCACGAGAGAATTTTTGACCGTTAACGCCTCCATAACTGGTAAACATTGTAATAGGCTGATTTAAACCTTCGGCTGTAATTTTTAAAATCATGCCTTCTGTATCAGCGTAAGCTAACAGCTCTAAATGAATGATTGCCTTTCCAAGTGCTCTGTCTTTAATTTCATAAAACATTTCACCTGGGTTATAGTTGGCGATTACAGAATCGGCATCTGTTAACCATTTTTGGATGTTGCCTATCTTAAAACCAAGTTTTAGGTTTCCGCCCATGCCCGGTAAGTATAAAGCAAATTCGGGCTGGTCGCCGGCCTCCACTCTAAAACCGGTATTTGTACCGTACAGTGCCCTGTTAAACTTTCTTTCAAGATTTACACCTTTAAACCCTTGGTCGGTGGGTTGGTAACGAACTGACCGTTGGGTGTTATGCCATAATGGTTTTTCTTGACTGACTCCGTAAAAAGGTGAAATTATAATTAATAGGAGTAGGAGCTCTTTTTTGTGAATAACTGTAAGGATTCGGCTAATAAAAATTGTTTTGTTCTTCATGTAGATGACAATAATGTTGGAAATATAAGGCAGGTAAACCCTGCCTTATAACGATTACTTCCATTTAAAAGGCAGGTACCAGTTTGCCTCATTGCTTAATTTAGCTCTAACAGTTGCCGCTTCTGCACTGCCTGCCGCGTCAAATTTTGCACCTATTTTATTAGCTAGGTAATTTGGGTCGGAAGCTTTTCTTCTTAGAGCGATACGCAATAAATCGGGCCAACGGTAGCCTTCAAAGGCGGTTTCCAAACCTTCTTCGTCAATAATTTTATCTTCGGTATCTTGGACTAAGTTATTGGCGTCAAAAGTAACATCTTGGTTTACGGCTCTACCTCTTATACCAATGCTTCTGTACCAGTTTCCATTTACCGTACCTTTGAAAGCGTTAAAATCAAAAGGGGCTGGATTGCTCGCATAGGTTACGCCCTTATCTGCAAATCCATCGTTAATAATTACTCCGGCAAGCTCACTGTATCCTGCCCGGTTTGCTGCTTCTGCAAATCTTAAATGCAATATTGCTGCTCTGTAGAGCAACCATAGCCCTGTAGTTTCAAACGGGTCGGTAATATTAAAATTGCCCAGGTATTTGTAAACTTCCGGTTTACCGGCATTAAGCCTGTATGAAGCGTTAAATCCACGTCTATCGGTTAAACCACCGTCTAAACGCACTTGTTTATCCCAATCTTGAATTGCTAAATCTGACGGTTTTAGAAGGTAATCTCCCGTAGAAGAAAACAGTTTTATAAATGGGTTTCCGGGAGCAAAATCTTTATCTAATGGCAAAGTCCACATGCGTTCGCGGTTCGTTTCCTTTTCATCTAGCGCATTGGTAAAAATGGTTGGCCACGGATTATTGGTTCCGATAGTTAACAAGGTGTTTTTGCCCGAGTTATCATTTGTTACTCGGTAAGTATCATAAATCTCGATGTTTTGGTCGTTATTTGATGTGTTCGTGGAACCTAATTCCATCACTTCTTTATAGTACGATGCCGCTTTTTCGTAATTCCCTTTCCAAAGGTTAATATCTCCTAAAAGGCTCTTTCTTTGAATAAAAAACTTAAAGACGCCATCTTTTACTGTATAGTTATTCATTGCCATAATTAGTGTTGGACTGGCAGACGAAGTATTTTGGTTCAGATAAACTTTTGGAATAGCTTCGGTAAATTCTATCAGCTTATCCAGTAACTGATCTAAAGATAGCTTTGGAAATTTACTTTCGTCTTTTAAATCATTTACATTGTCAATGGCATCTGTAACGTAAGGTACGTTGCCGTATTGAATGCCTAGTTGCAGATAAAGCCAGCATCGTAGTAAACCTACTTCTGTGTAACGCTGATAATATTGATTATTATCCAAAAGTTTATTGTCATGCATGATCCCAAAATTTTTGATGGCATCGTTACAATTGATAATCACTTCGTAAAATGGGCGTGGGTCTGCATATGGGTTATCTACGGAAACATTATGCGTGTTCAGCTCTCTTAAATAAGCATCTGCATTTTGGGTTACATCAAGTAAATCTCCTCGTAGTTCGTTAAGTACAATATATCGCTCGGCCAAACCCGAAAATTTTCCATAGATACCTAAAACAGCGGCATCTGCATCATACACATTTCGATAGGTTTGTTTTGCTTCTAAAACATCTTCTGGCGCAACGTCCAACATTTTTTTGCATGAGACTAGCAAACTGCTTGTGGCTACTAATGCTATTACAATGCTTCTGTATATTTTCATGTTCATATTCTTTTGCTGATTAAATTATAGGCCTATACGAATGCCCAATTGCATTGATTTATACTGAGGATTCATTCCTAAATCAACCCCACGAGCAAAAATACTTTCATTGCCACTAAATTCTGGGTCGTACCCTAAATAATTGGTGATGGTAAATAAGTTGTTAGCGACGGCATAAACCGTTGCGCTTCTGATAAAGTTCGATTTTAAAGGCAGATTATAGCCTAATGATAACGATCTTAAACGCAGATAAGAACCATCTTCAATCCACCTGTCAGAGAAACGAGCATTTTGCATAGGATCACCAAATGCTACAGCTGGCACAGTTGTAATCTGACCGTCGGTTCTCCAGCGATTATTGATACTTAACGTTTGGTTTTGGTGGCCCGACATGCTTTCTAGGTTTGCCCGTAAACCATTATAAATATCATTGCCCAAACTGTAGGTGAAAATCGCATCTAAAGTAAAGCGTTTGTAATTTAATTTATTGCTGTATGAACCTACTAATTCGGGGTTGGCGTCGCCAATAATCTGTTTATCCTGCTCATCAATTATATTATCACTATTGGTATTTACAAAGCGTACATCGCCACCTTTAAAAGGAACCAAAGCGCCATCGGCTGTTTTGTTCAACAGGCCTGAGCTAGTAGCTTCAGCATCAGATGCATAAACGCCATTGGTGTTATAACCGTAGAACAGATTTGCTTTTTCTCCTACTCTTGTTAAAATGGTAGCTCCGCCATAACTGGTCAATAAATCCTGGCCGCCGGGTAGAGTATTTACTTTGTTTTTATTGGTGGCAAGGGTTAAACCCATATCCCATTTTAAATCATTTTTGTTAATGATACGACCGGTTATGCCTAGCTCGAAACCCGTATTTTGCATACCGCCACTATTGGTAACAGCAAAATTAAATCCGGTTGAAGTATAAACGGGCTCGTAGATTACCATATCGCTAATTTTGTTATGGTAAAAATCTGCGCTCACGTTAAGGCGTTCGTTTAAGAAAGAAGCATCTATACCGGCATTAAATTTAGCGTTGGTTTCCCATTTCAATTCGGGATTGCCAATATTTCCTCTTACCAAACCTTGGCGTCCTAAAAAGTTTTGAGAAACGTAATAGGATTTAGCGGTATAATTTCCGAAGTCATCATTTCCGGCCAAGCCATAGCTCAAACGTAATTTTAGGCTTTCCACAAAATTATTGTTGGCCATAAAATCTTCGGAAGAGATTAACCACGATGCCGCTATTGAGGGTAATACGGCATAACGGTAGTTCCCTAAATTTAATACATCGGGGATTTGCTGGCCAAAACGAGAAGATCCATCTACCGAAAGGTTAAAAGCAAGGAAATATTTGCTATAAGCAGCATAGTTTAAATTGAGATAGGTATTTAACCAGTTCCATTTCCCCAACGAACCGCCAATGGTTCTTAAAGTGCTCTGTCCACTGTTTAAGGTGATGAAATCATCGCTAGCGGTGTTATAACTTAGACCTGTATCATATTCTGATTTGCTACTGTTGTACCTAAAACCAACGTTTGCACTTAAATTTTGATTTGTGTTAAAATTGTGTTTAAAACTTAGCCATGTATCGTTATAAACTGTAAATAGGCGTTGCAACGCAGCAGAGGTTTCATTGTAACCAACAGCCGTAGACAAGGTATCAGAAGCGATGCCAACGCTTGGTAAAAACATGTTTTCTCTCACTTTATTGAAGCTTACACCTAACAAAGTATTTAAAGTGAATTTTGGATTAAAAGTGTAATTAAAACCTACCGAACCAGCAAAGCGGTAACTGCTACTTTGGGCAACTAAAGCATCCGAAACCGCAACTGCAGGGTTGCTGATTCCAAAAATATCGGTATCTGCAAAATTTGGAGAAGCTACTCCCGTTTCGGACATTACATTCGGAGAAAGGAAAGGAGATTTAATTAAAGAAAGATATAAAGGTGCTTTTTTGCTTTCCAAGCCCTGGTTGTTCAAATCCTGCTCGCTACGGCTAAAAGACAAGTTTGTATAAGCTTTTACCCTTTTACTTAGGTTTAAATCTGCGTTAAAACGGGTTTGGTAACGGGTTAAATTATTGTTGTTTACAATTCCATCGTTATCGGTATAACCTAAGGATAGGGCGTAAGTTGCAATGTCATCACCACCAGTTACTTTTAAATAATAATTCTGACTGGTTGCATCGTCCTTAACTTTATTTTGCCAGTTGGTGTTATTATGATAGGTGTAAAAATCTGCGTTGGGGTCATCATTCATATACGGTTGTGCCTGAATTTGGGCATCTGTTAACCCTTGGCTTTTCAGTAATTCAGAAAGGTAGATCCGATAATCGTTGGCCTGCATTACCGGTAAATTCTTTACATCTAAGTTTAAGCCTCCAGAAGCAGAAAAGTCTAATCGTGTAGCGGCATCTTTTGCCTTGCCAGTAGTAATCAATAAAACGCCATTTCCACCGCGTGTACCATACATAGCTGTTCCATCTTTAACCAATGTAATATTGTCAATGTCTTTGATATCAATTGTTGAAAGAGGGTTGTTTTGATGTCCTTCTACTAAAGAAGCACCGTAGGCATTATTGTCAAAAATCACTCCATCCACTACAATAAGTGGTTGGTTGGTACCATATAAAGAGTTATAACCTCTTAAATACATATTAGCGCCAATATCCGGAGTACCTGATTTTCTTACCACATCTAAACCCGCAAAACTGCCTTGTAAATAACTGTCGGGTGTTTCGGTAGGTTTGTTATAACCACCGTTGATATTTACTGTATTTACGGCGTAAGGAATTCTGCTTTTGAGTTCAGCGCCAAAAGGTAAAACGGCTACATCATAAACAGAACCGAAAGCATCTTCATAAAGGGTAATATTTATCGACGACCGGCCTTTTAACGCAACTTCTTTGTTTTGATAGTTGGATCCCGAAACCATAATAGCGCCTTTTAAATTAGGAACATTAATACTAAACTTCCCGCTGTCATCAGTAATAGCAGCAGAAAAGCCAGGTACGCTAATATTTATCCCTACTAGTGGTTTGCCTGTTGCCGCATCGATAACCACGCCGCTTACTTTTATTTTTTGACTAGCTGTTTTCGCAGGGGTTGCTTTTTGTGTAACCTCGGTTTGTGCAAATACTGGTGTAGCGGCCGTAATTAACAACAGGCCTGGCACCAACAATTTCTTTACCGATTTTTTAAATATATGCATAGAGTTTTTTCTGATATTAATTAATAGGTACCAATTTTATATAATCAAGAGAAAGTGCTGTTGGTTCGGTACTTGAAGCTCCTAAAGACGAAACTAAAAAGGCGTAGAGTGTACCAAAATTTTCTGGAGTATATTCTCCGAGGTAGGTCTCCCTATAAGTAACCGGGTTGGCTGAATCAAAAGGTAGCACTTCCTTATATTCCGTTCCCGCCATTGAGTCATTATATTTTCTGGCAGGATTAAACTTAACAGCCATTGAAAAAGAGGTAGTTAAAATATCGTTAATGCTACGCCAGTAAACTGCATATTTAGTAGAGTTTACTACGGTTTTATAACGGTAATGGTATAAAGGATTCGGCGATGAGGTGATACTTGTAGATTGGATTTCATCAAATAAGAATCCGTCCGGAGATTTTTGCCTTTTATAAACTACAGCGGATTGAGAGCGGATGGAATCGGTTAGTTCGCCTTGGATAATGATAGTTGGAATTTTATTTTCCAAAACTTTGTATCCAATACTGTTTACCACATAAGCTATTCCGTTACTTAATTGTCGGCTTTCCACTACAGCGTTTTTATCTAAATGGATTTTAACTCCTGTAACACTAGTTAAAGAATCAGGAAGATTGTTCAAATCATAAGTCCCTCTGATTACTAGATCCCTTACCGCGCTAAATTTGCTTTCTATATCGGTTATTTCTGGGCTTGTTGTTTTGTAAAAAGGCTTCAATTTATCTACTTCCGAATCAAAAGCTGCATCATTTAAAATAATTACCGTTAGGGTACTATCTTCACTAGAAAGATCTGCTATTTTTTTAAAATACTGATTGCGAACTACAGGGAACGTGGTGCCTTCTTGGAATACGGTTTCTCCGGTTACCGGATCAATAAATAAGGGAACTCCCTGTGTGGTGTCAATTTCGGTGAAGTTTAAACTTGCAATATAGGTAGCCTGTTTTTGCGCTAATGCGGATGATTGTAAATATTCCCAAGCATTCGGTTTAGGAATAGCGGCTTCATCTACGGTATGCAGAACGCCATTTTTAAGGTAAACATCGGCAGTTACTATATTCGCGTTCTCAAAAGTATTTGCGGTGAAAGTGATGTTCTTTCCATTTAGCGTTCTAATAATTAAAGATGGATTTGGTTTTTGTGTAAAATACGATTGGTAAGAAATATGGTTGCCAACAAAAGCCTTAAGCTTTTCATCGTCATTTACAATTGTTTGATCCAAATTTTCTAATGCGCTATTTAATGGTGCCCAAACTGTAAATGTTTTTGCACTTGCCAGAACTTTATCGTAACCGGTTTTTACCAGGTAACTGTTAAATAAACTTAAATCTGCTTCCTCGCTAATTTGGGAGGCCAGCGTTTTATCAAGCATCTGCATGTTCAGTTCGTTATGATCTTTCCATACATCTTTACAGGATGTGATAAGTATCATTCCGAACATTGCTACAAATGCTAAACTTTTTCTAATTGAATTCATCCGTTCGTTTTTGTTTTCGTTTAATCTCCATTGAAAACCCAGTTCAATGGGTCTTCAATGGCTTGATCTTGTATTTGTTTTGAAATCCTAAGGTTAAGGTCTAGGAATTAGTGTTCCATCTGTTTTAAATTTCGGATATTGTTGATCGTCGTTTACCGGGATAAACTGGATCAGATCTATGTTGTTTGTAGTTTGTGAACCGTTAATAGCCGTTAAACGCAACCAATACCTGCCTGTTTGCCCAATATCTGCAATACCCATTTGGCGAGAAACTACAGAACCAGAAGTATTTTCCATGTAGGTTTTATAGCCGATAGCTTCCTCCACATCCGACGGTTGTCCTGGCCTTTTAGTGATGAAGCTTAAAACTCGGGCATTAGAAAGTACCGTCCTTTGGGCATCCTCACCTTCATCAGCACCTATAGAGGCCTGTACTTCGGTAGTTGTCCCTCCGTTACTTGATGATTGTTTTTGGGTATAATAGCCAATCCAAACCTTGTATTTGCCACGAATTAACAATGGTGTTTTAAATTCTACCCATCCAGGTCTTGAAGAACTTCCTCCTGTAGTCAGAGGTACGACTAAACAATCTTGATTATATCCGTATTTGGAGGTTCCCTGGCCGGAACCATATCTGTAAATTAAACCCTTCTCGTCTCCCGAAAATTTGATTTCGGACAAGGTTCCTGCCTCTTCTACACTAAATTCATAGTTTTTTACACCATAATATTCTTTGTTTTTTACCAGTTCTGGGAAAGTACAAACATCAAAATCTACACGGTAAGGAGACCTTTTTTTGATGGTAAAGTTTGTTGCTGCGTTATGTATAACTCCGTTGGTTGCGGATACATCACTGGTGTTACGGGGCAACTCAATACCAAGCTCGTGAACTCCATTAAAAATATCATCATTAATTAAGACTGTTTCGCCACTCAATTTAGCTGTTATAACTTCTAACGGAGCTAAAGTATTGTGTGCTGTGCTGTTTACAATATCTGCAAGATATTTTGCATCATTTAAAATATGATATTCTAAAAATAAATGTAAGCTATCGGCCGGTAGGGTAGGGTCGCCCGTATCGGAATATTTGGTAGCTAAATCCGCATAGCTATTAATACCTGCCGAAGCGAAAACATTATTGGTCTCCGCAATTACGGTCAAAAATTTCTCGCTTTCTACTGTATTATCTGCCGGATTGATATTTAACCGGTCATATAAATTTGCAGCTTTTAAGGCTTCGGTAAATATACTGTAATTAGGGTCGGTTTCTAAAGTTTGTGCCAGTGTTAAGCTAGACGGAATCAACACATCATCAATAGCATGTATTAAACCATTCCCTACAGAAATATTAGATGTAACGATATTTGCCTGCCTGTTTACTCTTATTTTTGTATTGCCATTACTGGTTTCGGAACCTGTAATTAAATATTGGCCATACATGGTTAATTGAGGCAACTTTCCGTCGGTAAATTGTTCGGTAGAAACAGAATCTTCCAATAAATGGAAACGAATAAATTGTTTCCAATCATCGCCATTAATTTCTTCTACTGTCGCTTTGTTTTGCGATTGCAAATAGGCTTTAATTGCAGTGTTGTTTGGTGCAAATAGTGTATAACTGCCATAGGCATCTAAAAAGGACGCCGTACCCGAAAGTTTAAGAACTTTGGAAAGTTCTGAAAACTCGTCGGGGTGTTCCTGTAAATATTTAGTAATGTTTGGTCTATTTACCACAGATGATACGATGGTAGATTTCCGACATGCAGAAAACATCGCCAACATGCTTACTATAAGCATGCATCCCAATGAAAATTTAACTAAATGTTTCATAAAATTATAATTGGTCCTAATTATTGGTAAAATGGATTTTGCACCAATGCTTTATTTGCCTGCAGCTCGGTAAAGTAAATAGGCAGGTAATGGCTACGGTGATCTTTGAATTTATTAATAACAGTTTGTTGTTTACTAGGAATGGCTTTAGCCGCTACAATATCTAAAAGTAATTGCTCGTTTTCGTAATTGTTGCGTTTAGCATTTCGCAGGATATCGTACCATCTTTTGCCCTCAAAAGCAAATTCACGAGAGCGTTCATCAAAAATGTATTTAGAGATATCTTCGGTTTCTGCTATAGGCAAAGGTACTTCTACCGTTCCGGAGTTTAAGTTTGCCAGCGCATTTCTTGATAGACGTAAATTGTTTACGATGTTAATAGCCTCGGTATTGTTGGCTTCGTCTCCAGGGTTTAACCAAACTAACGCTTCTGCTTTCATCAGTAATACATCGCTGTAACGATACACAAACCAATGTGAAAATGAAGTGCTGCTTGTTCTTCCGTTGGTGTATTTTACAATGGCGCTAGTAGCTTCAGACATAGAGGTGTTATTTCCTCTGATGTCTCGGTTATTTGGATCGAAAACATCAACACCAAATAAATCTCCTTCTGCAATAGGGTCAACGGCTTTAAATTCTGCTGATACAGCAAACATATCCCAAAAAGGATTTGTTACTTGATCATCAAACTGGAACTCAAAAATACCTTCTACGGAATTACCTTTAAAAAATACGCTGTTGTACCACGCAAATTGTTGTGTACCAACAGGAAATAACTGGTATTTCTTGGAATCAATCACCTTGTCACAAGCATCAATACAGTTTTGGTAATCTTCCATCCATAAATAAGCATCGGCCAAAATGGTATAGGCTGTGTATTTTGTAATTCTTCCCCTGTCTTCAGCCAAATTTCCATAAGTTTCGGGCGCATTTTCCGACGCATATTTAACGTCGCTGATTATCTGTTGATAAATTTCCTGATCTGTGCTTTTCGGTAATTGTTCGATATCCGTATCACTCTCGGTAACGCTTAACTTTAAAGGAACTTCTTTAAAATTCCTTAACAAGTAAAAATACATCAAACCTCTTAACGCATAGGCTTCAGAAAGGTAAGCCTTGTACTGGGTTTCTGTAAGGGTTTTATCTTTCTGCAGAACTTTTGGACCGTTTTGGATTACATCATTACAGTAGTTAATGGTTCTGTAAACTGCTTCCCAGTTTACCAAACTATTGGTTGATGAAAGTTCTGTACGCAACATGTATAATTCATCACGTTTTATGTTGTTTAAACTCGAAAGATCTTCCCCGCCTCCGTTATCAGTAGCCGTAGTAACTTGGTCGCCACGTAATTCGCCCCATATAAAAAGGTATTTGGCTAATGGCATAGCAGAGCCTTTAAGTAACGAAGCATAACAACCCATTACTGCGCCTTTCAGCTGTTCTTTTGTTTGCCAATATTCCTGGTCTATTAAACCGTCCTCAGGTTTAAGCTCTAGCCATTTTTTGCAGGAACTTCCTGTTAAGCACAGCAACAGCATACAAACTAACAGTACTTTAGTGTTTATATATTTTATATTCTGTTTCATATTTCTAATTATTAAAAGCCAACAGTTAAACCTAATGTGTATGTTCTTGACGGTGGCGTTAAAGCATTATCAACCGGATATGTAAAAGGTGTGTTTTTTCCTCTGATATCTACGTCAGGATCTTGCCCGGTATAGTTTGTCCAAGTGTATAAATTTTGGCCTGTTACATAAATTCTTCCGCTTTTGATATTCAGTTTTTGTAGAATTGACTTACCGAACATATAGGTAAATGTTACTGAATTTAACCTCAAGAAAGAACCATCTTGGATATATCTGTCGGATCCGAGCCAATTGTATCCTTCTTTGTATAAGGCTCTTGGCATATCGGTTTCATCACCAGGGTTGCGCCATCTTCTTAACACAGCGGTGCTTTGGTTGTTAAATCCGTAGAGATTGGTAGTACTTATTTGTGCCCCATTAACTACGTCGTAACCATTACGGAAGTTAAAATAGGCTGCTAGTTTTAGGCTTCCTTTATAGGTAATACTTGGACCAAAACCTCCATTAAATTTAGGGATACCATTTCCTAAATAAACCATATCGGCTTCATCTATGTTGCCATCATAGTTAACGTCTTCATAAATGGCATCTCCGGCTTGAAAAATGTAATCAACCGTTGGATAATTGTATCTCATGTATTTTTCTTGACCGTTAGGGCCAATAATTACATTGCCGTCGGCGTCTTTGGCTTTGGTGTCTTCCTGCGTTTTATAAACTCCTTTAAACTTAAAGCCATAAAATGAGCCGAAAGGATTGCCCTCTACTAAATACGATTTGTATTGACCTTGGTTTGGAAGTCCAACTACACTTTCGCGAGGATAAAATTCTGAAATAGACTGAATGCTGTTTGCATTCCTTGAAATATTTAAATCAAAATCTGCCCGCCAAGTTTTGTTTTTAATTGGTGTAGTTTGGATACCGATTTCCCATCCATCATTGTTCATGGTGCCGATGTTCATATCAACAGAAGTGTAACCCGTAATGTTAGGGATGGTTAGGTCGTTGAAATATAAATCTTTAGTGGTGTTTTGATAAATTTCAGCATCTATCATCACCCGGTTATTGAACATCCACAAGTTAAAACCTAAGTTTTTACCTACAATAGTCTCCCATTTTAGTTGCGTTAAAGCCATGTTGTCTCTGCCTACCGCAGAATTATCTAAATAGGTGTAAGAAAAAGGACTGTAACGACTGAAATAAGCATAATTGCTACCTGGTGCGTTTGGTGTAGAACCATAACTCGCCCTTATGCTCAGATCATCTAAAAATGTACTGAATTTTTGCATGAACGGTTCTCCTGATACTCTCCACCGGGCAGAAATTCCTGGGAAAACACCAAATCGGTTATCGGGACCGTATTTAGAGTTTCCGTCGATACGAGCATTCAAACTAAGAATGTAGCGATCTAACCATTGATATTGCGATTGAAACACTAAACCCATAGAGCGTGATTGTGACCTGCCCGAATTTAAGCCCAGCCCAGAGCCATTGGTAACCGATAGTACGGAGGGATCCTGTAAATAAGACGATGCCGTATTTGATGTTGTTGCGCCGTATGAGGATGAACGGGAGTCGCTAGTTTGAAAAGAAACTAAATTTTGCCATGAGTTCTTATCAGTAGAAAACGGCGTGTAAACAAGGTTTAATTTGGTTTGTATACTGTAAGAATCGCCGTCAGAATCTGAAGCTTTGTTTACGGTAGTTTCATTGCTTGGTCTTCCGGTAGCAATTTGTGGCAAAAACGTTTTTGATTTATTGTTATTGATATCAAAAACAACATCTCCGGTAAAATATAATTTGTTTTGGGGTAATACGCTGTATCTTAAATTGAAACGCGGGGTAATGCGTTCTCCGTACAATTTACTAGAACCTTCATTAGCCATTGCTAAAGGATTATACGTACCGCTGTATTTTCCTTGAATATTTTCTTCGGGTGAGAAATAAACGTCGGTAATGTTGCCGTATTCGTCATACTCGTAAGGAGACATATTTGGCATTTTATTAAATGCGACCGAACGCAGACTGCTGGTATAGCTTAAATTATTGTTTAAATGTGTATATGTTAAATCGGTACGGAAACTAAGTCTGTCTGAAACTTCATAATCTAAATTGATTTTTGTGGTTATACGGGTTAAATCAGTTCCAACGGTAGTTCCTGTTTGGTTTAAGTAACCCACAGAGGCATAGTAACGGGTTTTATCTCCACCGCCGCTCATAGAAATGTTATGATCTTGCGTTATTCCGGTTTGTGTCACCAAATCCGCCCAATTGGTGTTATTGCTGTAATTATAATAGTAATAGGCATCTAACGGATCGTATTGAAAAGCTTTATTCTGACCGTTATTTCCTAAAAAATCTAAAGGTAAACCTGTGGCGTTCATAACCTCTTCGGGTATAAGCGATGAGTATTGATTACCGGTCAAAAACGGTATAGAATTAGGCTGGTAAGCTAAAGCACCTTTAAAATTGTAATTTACTGAAGGTTTACCCATCTTTCCTCTTTTGGTATTGATGAGTAATACGCCATTAGCTGCCTTGCCACCCCATAGTGCAGTAGAAGCGGCATCCTTCAAAACAGTAATATCTAAAATATCAGAAGGGGCAATGTTCAATAGTTGAGCATATCCCTGGTCATCTGCGGTTCCGAAATTGAAATCGTCTGGTACTTCGGTTTCGTAAGGCATACCATCTAAAACAATTAACGGTTGAGAAGAACCATTGATAGAAGATGTACCGCGGATACGGATGGACATTCCTGCTCCCGGATCACCGGAAGTAGTGCCGAAATCGACTCCCGTTAACCTTCCTTGTAAGGCCTGATCTATAGATCCTACAGAAAGCTGATCTATTTTTGCAGCGTTTATTGTTGAAGTTGCCCGAGTCGAGTTTCTGGCAAGAACCGGCAAATCGCTCACTGGCGCTTCATGACGAGCAACTACGCTAACTTCTTGAAGTTGGTTTATACTGGACTCCAGTGAGATATTAATTTCTCTTCGACTATTTATTGGGCCTGTTAGAAATGTTTTATAACCAATAAAAGAAATCGAAATCTGATTGGCCACGTTCGATATTCTGATAGAGAAATTACCATTTAAATCGGTAGTAACCGCGGTAATCGTTCTTTTATCCTTGTCGAGCTCGGTAACATACGCACCGGGAACCGGTTGCTTATCAACTTTATCTATCACTTTTCCTTTTACAACAATCGCTTGTGCAAATAGGTTTGAGCTGCACACGCCGGAGATAGATAAGATCAAAAGCAACAGTTTTATCTTGAAAATTTTTTTCATACTTTATTTGTTCGGCTTAAGCTTATTTATTATAGTTTAAGTAGTGATTAATTGAGTGAATAACAGATCTGTTCCCTAATTGGTTACTTACAGCTTCTATTACTTTTGCGCTAGAATTTTGGTAACCAACCACGGTTAAATCTGCCGGATCATTGGAAACACTTAATAGGGTAGGGCTCCCATCGTCTGATTGTAATAAAGTGATGTAGCTGTCGGTTTTCTTTCCGTCAGATGCGATGGATTCGCCATTAACGATATGGTAAAGCACAAACTTTCTGATGAGATCAAAGTCAGGAGCTCTTAAATCCTTGGTTTTCTTTAAAATACCCGTGGTTTTGTCGCCAGACAATAAGCCATCTTTTACTGCCTGTGTAATTGCCGCATTATCTGGAATAAAAAACGTGTATTTATAATCAATGCCGGTTTTTACACCTGTTACGGACTTGTTACTTTCAGTATATACATCTGTTCCACCTTCTTGAAGTAGTTGAAAGAACAGACCATAATTCTCAGGATAAAGCGTCGCTAGTTTTTCAATTTGATCGCCAACGTTATTTTCTGTAAAAGAAAGTAAACCATCTACATAATACACCGAGCCATTTACGGATGTATTATCAACAGAGGTAATGTTTAAATCAACGCCAGTGTCAAGCGTTCCGGAAGTTTGAATTTTCCCGTTTTTATATTTTATATAAGCACCGTTTTTAGTTTCAACGATACCTTCGCCGGCAAAACTAGTTATTTCTGCAGTTGGGGTCATCAATACGCCGGTGGTAAACATCCGTAAAATATTTTCGCGATGGATAGCACTGTGAGAATAGCTTGACGAGCTAGGCGATTTGTATCCCCACGCCGTATTTGATCCACTTGCGCTTGATTGGTTATAGCGCCAACCGGCCGCATCTAAAACGGCATCGGGCATTACCAATATAGTTTGCCTAACGCCCGGTTGTAAGGTGTAAGCTTTTATGCCGGTTGATAAATCTCTGAATGCGTTATAAGTTAAGCTGGTATTGGGGTCTAAGTATGGTACTCCGAAAACGGTTCTGAAAACGTTCGCTTCGTTGGCTTTGTTAACGCCATAAAATAAACCGTTGCTTAGCATTTTTTTATCAACGGCATCAGTTAAAGTAAGTGTAGTATTTTCTTCTAAATAATTTATGTTGGTAGTAAACTGGCTTGGCCATAAAGGCTCTCCCCACATGTGCGAGTTCAAAAAGTCTATTAAGATGCTAGAAGGAGTGTTTCCGAAAAAAGTATTATTGTATTTAGCGAGTATTTTTGAACGGTATTGCGCTAAGGCAGTATTGGTAGGTACCATCATGCTCCAGCTTTCCTTTTGGGCTAAAGTAGCAATAAAGGAAGCTACACCCGGAACTTGATAGTTCTCATTGTTTGGCGAAAAAGCCAAACGTCCATCATAACCTTTAACATACACAGAATCGCTATTTCCTGTAGCTACCTCGTTCTGATGAGTTAAATACGCATTGGCTGTGTAATATTTTAAAGAGTCTAAGAGTTTTGCAAATTCTGAATATTGGGGATTTTTATTGATGTACTGATCAATATTGTCTATAGGGGTAATTACTTTGTCAATTACGTGGATCATCCCATTTTCGGCAGCGAGATTTTTATTTTCCGTATCAACTTGCGCACCTGCCACGCTAAAGCCGTTAAAGGCAGGGGCGTCCGGATAAAAAGCAGCATAATCGGCTGCTGTTAGGTTATTGCTAGATAAAAATGAACTGGTGAAATAAGGGATATATTTATTGTTATTGTCTCCATCTGCAAACCTAGAAACATTGGTAGATACATTTCCGCTTAAACTAACGGATACATTTCGGTTTGTAGCTATAACTTTACTATGTACCTCATCACCTTTTTGTAGAACTCCATCGTAAAATGCTGTCTTGCGCTTAAAGGCCATGCCTTCGGCGATGACAAGGTTGTCTGAAGTTTGATAGTTACTCAGCTGGTCATCACGGTAAGCGTTATATACTAAAGCGTATTTGATAATGGCAGTTGCTAAAGAATCGGAAAGAGCTTCGTCGCCACTGATGTTGTTCTCCTGGTAAAATTTCTCGAAAGCGGCATCTGTGGGGGCAAAAAAAGTCCACCATCCCGCTTCTGATAAAATTTGTTTGTAACCGGCTTTATCTATGGCTGATAGTAGGTGTTTAAAGTTGCCTTTCTGCTCTAGTTGCTGGTAAATTGGCGGTCCAAGATTTTCGGGCCGGTCGTAAAACTGACTGAATTCTTTTTTACAACCAAATAATAGTAAGGTGGTAAAAAGCACTAGGTAATAGGTGTTTGAAATTTTAATCATTTTCCTCTACTGTAAAAAATTGATAATTGGTTTATATAAATAGTCGTATCTAGTTTTAGATCAAAATTATTTGCAACTATTTTTAGGTAGGAAGTTTAGCGTCTAAAAAAAAGAGCCTTAAAGGGTCATAATTCGTCCTTGAATTTTTCATTTTATGTTTGGTTTAGTTTCGGGTAGTTGTCTCCATTTAAAACCTTAATCCGACAAGAGTAAAATAATTAACGGACCGTTATCGTTTTTACTGTTGATAAATTACGATAGTGTTTTGAAGCTACCTTGTTTATAATTGTATAGCAAACTTAAACGAATGCTATAAAAGAGGCTTTAAAAAATTGATGAAATACTTTTAAAATTTGACAGAAATGGTGCCTAAAGCTCATTATGTGTGATTTTTTTGCTTTTCAGATTGATTGTTGTGCTAATTAATAGAGGCTTGTTATAAAGGGATTCTAATCCTGAAAATGCCCGCTTTCTATCGTAATAGAAGACAGCTATTGTTGATTTATTTGACAATTATTTTCGCTTGCGTCTCGAATCCACTTCCAGCTACAGTTAATATATAAATGCCTGTTTTTGGTTTTTCATCTAAATCAACCAATAACATTTGGTTTTGTACTGCTAGCATGCGTTTATAAACTTGCATACCGTTTAGGTTATTTATAGTTACCGTGGCATTTTTAACATTTTCGGGAACTTTTATATTGATATGTTTAACGGCGGGATTAGGAAAAACAAGGAAATTTTCATTGGCATTTAACCCAAATTTAATTGCTCTGGTACCTAGCACTTTTGCAGTGCCATCATTATCGAATTGTGTTAAACGGTAATAATTATTACCAATAATAGGGGAGTGGTCTTCAGCCGAATAGTTTGAAACGGCATTACTGTTCCCTTGCCCATTAACGGTAGCGAGGTTCTCGAAGTTTATACCGTCAACAGATTTTTCAATGGCAAAATGATGGTTGTTTTGCTCAGAAAGGGTAGTCCAGTTTAACCGGACGCTGTTGCCATCGGCTTTAGCTGTAAAAGCTGTTAGGTTTACAGGTAAAGATTGTGCATTTGATAAAGTGGTGATTTCTGCTTCTGATAATGCGTAATTAAACACTTTGATTTCATCAAATGAACCTGTAAAAGGGGCAGATAAACCATAAGCATTTCCAAAATATAAAGGATCCGCATTGCCTATGCCGTTTGAAAGACTGGTTGCATTCTCCGTTCCCGAAACTGCTAAAGTACCATCTTTATAAATCTTTAATTTTTTATTGGCTACATCTCTTATTATTACTACATGTACCCAGCTATTTGTAAAGAAAGAAGCGCTGTTTGTGCTAATGGGTGTTTTGTTGACATCATCATCAACAGAGAAATAAATTAAATTGTTTTTCGCTTCTACGCCATACCATCTGCCATTTGTTCCGGTAGCATCGTTTTTAGAAAATGAGCCTTTGTTTAAGATATACATAGATGTACTGGAGGATGCCGGAGCATTTGCTTTTATCCAAAATGAAATACTGAAAGACGTTTTGTCGAATTTGATCTGTGGGTTATCCGCAATGGTAATGGCGCCGTTAGTATTGGTTTGGATGTTTAGTCCGTTATTTAAACGGCCAGCTTCCCATTGATAAGCACTTACATTATCCAACGTTCCGTTAAAACCATTGGGGCTACTATCCGTAATGGTGGTTCCGCTTGTTGCATCAAGATGCCAGTTGGCAACAAGTTTTAGTGGAGCGGTTGTTGTAAAAGACCATTCAACACCGGTTGTAGTGCCTTTATCGCCCACAGCGTCAACTCTCCAATAATATTTGGTGCTCGCTGTTAAGCCTGTAAACTCATAGCTTGAGGTACTAACTGCTTGTTCGGTAATATAATTTAGTGCACCACTAGTAGTGCCAAGGTATATTTTATAAGTGTTAGTGTTTATTCCTCCATTCCAGCTTACATTGGTTGTCACATCTCTATTTCCGGTACCTCCATCCGTAGGCGAAGGATTGCTTGCTTGTAGTGGCAAAGGGCTTACAACGTATTGCTCCAATACCTGCTGAGGTGTAAGTGCATAATTGAAAATCTTAAGTTCATCTAACTGACCTTTGTAAGGAGCGGGTGCGTTTGCAGAAGACAGAAATTCTAATTCTCCAATGTTTCCTACTACTAAAGCACTCGCTTCGCCAATTCCGCCGGTTTCATCTGTTTTCGTTGCTTTTAAAGCTCCGTTAATATAAAGCTTTAAAGTTTTGGCTGATACGTCACGAATAATTACTGCGTGTTGCCACGTGTTGTTGAAAAGATCAGTGGTAATATCGTAACCAAGCTCCGATTTTTTTACATTATCATCAATAGCAAAGCGGAACTGACCACTTTTAAATTCCACATTAAAGCGTTTTCCTGTTGCACCAGTGGCCGCGTTTTCGGTAATTGAACCTTTACACAGCAGATATGAACTTGTTGATCCAGCAGGAAATAATGAAGCATCGGCTTTCATCCAAAAGGAAACAGAAAAAGAGCTCTTATCTAAATAAAGCTGATCCTGATTGGGTACACTCACCACATAAATATCTGTGCGGGCAGTAGAGAAATCTAGCGCATTTTTAACTTTACCAGCTACTCTAATGCTTGCGTTGTCGTCATCTAAACCTAAAACGCCATGGTTTTCATAAGTAGTTGAATCTGTTATTTTTGTGCCATCAGCTGAAGTTTCATCAAATGCAAAGTAACCAACCATACCCGGTGGAATGCCAGCAATGGTTCTAAAGCTCCAAACGTCGCCAGTTGCCGTACCTTTATCATTGGTGGCATCAATACGCCAGTAATAAGTAGTACCAGCGGTTAAACCTGTTGCGGTATAACTAGGATTTGCAACATAAGCTACATCGCTTAATTTTGTAAGATTGCCCGCATCAGTACCAAAATAAACACTGTAAGTAGTAGTGTTTGTACTGCCTGTCCACTTTAAAGCAATGCTGGTTCCTCCGTTTAAATCAGAGAATTGAAAGCTATTTGATGGTGTTGGACTGCTTGCTTTGGTTGGCGCAGTTGGAATAGGAGCAGTAGCTACTGTTGCCGTTGCGCTATAGCTAGATGACTCGGTATTTGCTATTGCTTTTATCCGATAATAATATGTTTTATTTGGGATAAGATTTTCATCTGTATAGGTTTTAACATTGCTTGCTACCTGCGCAATCTCTACAAAAGTGATGTTATCAGCAGATCGCTCTATCGCAAAGCTGGTTTCGTTTGTGGAGTTATCGCTCCATTTTAAAACTACCGAACTTGATGGCGGTGTTTCTACAGAAGTTGAGGTAAAAGTAACGTTTGATGGAGGGATGATAAACGTTGGCGGTGTTACCGATAATAAGCCGTTGATATAAACCTCAATATTTAAATAGTCGGCGTTTAGTGTACGGGTTACCGCATCGCTTGCGCTGTTTTTGTTTAGTCCGTTTGTATCTTCCCAAGCATCCGGCATACCGTCGCTGTCGGTATCTAGGGGCGCTGGTGCACTATACACATTCCCAACACCGCCGTTGGTAAAAGGCATGTCGCTTTCGCGGTATAAATAAATACCTTCGGTACCTTTTGAGTTAAGCTGTGCAACCAATAGGCTATCAACTTGGTCACGTTTCGGGTACGATGCGCCCACACTGTCAACTACTTTTGCAAAAGCCTGTTCGGCGGTAAGTGCCGGACTTTTCATCGGATAATCGTAAGGCGTAGGTAATATAGTAGAAGCATCGCCTGTTGGGTAGCCGGTTAAATTTTCTGGAACCAACGTTCCGTTAAGCGCACCATCTCTGTTGTTATCAAAATAATTGCCCGAGCCGTACAAATAAAAGTTTTCGTTTCCGCGATTAAAAGGCGTAGAAGTTGACGTACTGGTTAACGGACCGGCAATAAAATAATTATTGATGATGTTTACATTAGAAATTCCTTCAGAATCACCGCCCATAATATAGGCTTCGCCAGATTCTGTATGTCCGTAAGTATTACCAAAGTTGCCCCAGTTGTAAACCACATTGTTAACAAATTCGTTTATACCTTTAACTTTTGGGTTACGGGTTTTGTTACTTGTATAGAGGTTACCTATCAAGCTTATTTTTCCGCCCGATGGTTGCATTAACCCGCCTGCAGAGTGGTTATTACGATGTAAACCTTGCCCAATAATGGAGTTTTGTATGGTGATATTATCTGGACTGGTGCCTTTGCTGTCCCAATTGATAGAGAATACCTCATCCATTCCCCAAGTAAAGGTCATGTGGTCAAATATCATATTGGCACCGTTTGAAATTCCCGAAACATCTTTCCCGGCATTATCCGTAGCACCCAAACGGATGCGGATGTAACGGGCAATTGTATTGCTTGAAGAAGAGAAGGTCACCCGTTTTCCAAATAAAACAATCCCTTCTCCCGGAGCTGTTTGCCCTGCAATAGTAGTATTAGCAGCCACCCCAATTTCTGATTTTAAATAAATAATTCCGCTCACGGTAAAGACAATTACTCGGCCGGGCTGGCTTACCGCATCTCGAAACGACCCCGGTCCGCTATCATTTAAATTATTTACGATATATACTTGCGGATTGGCCGCCGCTCTTGCTCCGGGAGCAAACCGTCCAAAGCCTTTAGCCCCAGGGAAAGCCAATGTTTGGGCATCGCTATTAAAGCTTATAAATAGCGTGTAGACTAAAAAAAAATGCGCAAAGGCGAAACGTAGAAATTTTCGATTCATATTAACATAATTTATAATTGGCGTTTGGTGCAATACTTTTAGATCGTATTGACTTCTTTAGTTTTTGGTAGGTAGATTTTAGTGGGTTAAGTTAAAAGCCCAGATCGGGAGACGACCTGAACTTTTGAACTTAATCCTGAACCAATTAATAACCGAATACTAAAGAAGATTATTGATACCAAATTTAAGCGGAGAGTTGGTTTGGGGCTTTCAATAATTGGTGAAAAGTGTTTAATTTTTGGTGTGGATTTAAAGGAGTTCACTGCACAATCTTACTCAGCACATTCCAGGTTATATAGGTTGCGGTTAACGAACAGATTAGTAGATAAATCTTTTAAAGTTTTTAAAAAGAGGATTCAGTAATTGTTAAAGACTTTTGTAGTATGGCTAACAAATACTTATCCTTTTACTTTCCTACTAAATTGATTGGTCAATTATGTAAATACAAGTTTTTTCTTTTCAACCAAAAAAAAATCGAAGGGACATTCCGGTTAATTAAAGGGGGCTGGTTCACGAATTATGTATGTAGAATGCTGGTATTCAATATACTTAATGAATTAGGCATGATGGAACGGGTTGCCACAGTTATGAAACACTTATAAATTGGATTCTTAAAATAACCAATTGCATAGAACGTATAATTTTCGCGACTACAAAAGATATCAAGAAAATTTTGAGATGATGCAGTAATGACTTTATAAACCATTTAATTATCAAAAGATGAAACAAAAAATTAAAAGCTTTTGTTGTCACGTTCAAATCTTTGCATTTCTGCTTTTTCTGCTAGGAAGTGCAAATGCATTTGCTCAGCAACAGATCAAAGGTCAAGTAAAAGATGAGGCAGGAATGGGAGTTCCGTCGGCATCTGTTAGTATTAAAAATAAACAAGGCGCATCCTTAACGGATTTGAACGGAAATTTCACTATTAACGCTGCCGCTGGCGATGTATTAGTTATCTCTGCCTTGGGATTGGTTACAAAAGAAGTCAATGTAACTGCTAACAGTAATAATTTGCAGATTACATTAGTTACAGACAATAAGTTGCTTAACGAGGTAATTGTTGTTGGTTATGGAACAACTGCTAAAAAAGAAGTTACCGGAGCAATTTCCAGAGTAGGCGCAGAGGATATAGAAGAAGTGCCGGTACAAAACGCAGTGCAAGCTTTACAAGGAAGGGCTGCCGGTGTAGATGTGACCTCAAACTCGCGTCCGGGTGAAATTGGAGATATCAGGATAAGGGGTAACCGCTCTTTAACTGCTTCAAACTCTCCGCTTTATGTAGTAGATGGAATACCATTGACTGCCGGAGGTATAGAGGCTGTTAATCCGCATGATATTGAAACTATAGATGTGTTGAAAGATGCTGCATCTACGGCTATCTATGGTTCAAGAGGAGCAAATGGTGTAGTATTGATTACCACTAAAAAGGGGAAAAATGGATCAACGCAAATCAGCTATAATGTAATTACCAATTTCGAGAAGATTAACGATTTGGACAAAACTTTTAACTCCGGCGAATATGCTGAGTACCGCAGAGATGCTTACAGAGCATTTTCTTCTAGTTCAAGTTCTGGTTACTCTACGCCATACCCAAACCCGGCAGAAGATAAGCGGATTTTGGGAAGCGATCCAAGTGCGTGGGAAAATATTGCAAAAGGTTATACTTGGATTGACCAGGCAAACTTAATTCCTAAAATGAGACCTACCACCGCGACCGAACAAGCCTTGTGGGGTGTAGCAGAGGTGCCGGTTTACGATGGTAGCTTAATACCAACCACCAACTGGACCGATTTGGTAAGTAGGACGGGGATTACACAAGATCATACCTTGAGCGTAAGTATGGGATCTGATAAAATTAGTGGATATTTTTCTGGTGGATATTTAAAACAAATAGGAACCAATAATGGGCAGGATTATAACCGCTATAGCTTTAAAACAAATTTTGAATACAAACCAAAAGATTGGATAAAATTTGGCGGTTCAATTACAACTACTTATGGTATTCAAAACTACGGTTATATAGGTAGCGGTAGCAGAGCAGCCAACGGCATTTATGCGGCGGCCAAAGGAATGTTACCTTTTGCAGTGCCTTATGATAGCAATGGCGAGTTTATCTATAACCCCGGCGGGGATATCAATATCGTAAACCCGATAATGGAAGATAAAAATGTAATTAACGAACGAACAAGTTTAAGGGCTTTAGGAAGTTTTTATACTGAGATTAAGTTCTTGAAAGACTTCACTTACCGCATGAATTTTGGCCCCGATGTAAGAAATTATAGAAATGGTCAGTTCCAAACGGCTGCTTCTATTTTAAGAGGCGGCGGTGCGGCTACTTCTACTAACTATGCCCGGTATGCTCAAACACAAAACTTGGCTTACACTTGGGATAATTTATTGTATTACAACAAAACTATCGCCGATGTACATAAAATCAACGTAACTTTATTGCAAAGTTCTACTTATAACAGGGTCGAAAATTCTGATATGACGGCTATAGACCTTCCTTACGATAGCCAGTTATGGTATAATTTAGGTTCTACTTCTCAAGGTAAATTACAAGGTTGGGGCTCTGGGTATTCTAAGTACAATCTATTATCGTACATGGCAAGGGTAAATTATACTTTAGCGGATAAATACCTTTTGACCGCTGCGGGCAGATGGGATGGATCTTCGGTACTGGCAGAAGGCAACAAATGGGATTTCTTCCCTTCTGCATCTATTGGCTGGAGAATGGAACAAGAAGATTTCATTAAAGACATCAATTGGATTACCCAGTTAAAACCAAGAATTGGTTTTGGAGTAACCGGCAACTCTTCGGTTCCTCCATACGGAACGCAAGGTGGCTTGCTTTTAACGCCAATAGTTTTTGGAACACAGGTAAGTACCGGTTATGTACCTTCAGATCCCAAAGCATCAGATTCAGGTTATCTACCAAACAAAGAGTTAAGCTGGGAGAAAACTACACAGGTTAACTATGGTTTAGATTATGGTTTCTTTAACGGCAGGTTATCCGGAAGTATAGAATATTACACCAGCAGAACTAATGATTTAATCATGGAAAGGCCTGTAAACGAAGTTACCGGCTTTAGCAAGACTTTGTTTAACGTAGGTAAAACCAAAAACAGAGGTTTTGATTTTAACATTTCTTCTATCAACGTAAATGGTAAAGACTTTAAATGGAGCACCGATTTTGTGTACTCATACTCTAAAGATAGAGTGGTTGAAACCCAAAATGGTAAGGAGGATGCTGTTAATCTACGCTTCTTTATTGATGAGCCTCTTTTTGTTTATTACGACTATAAAAAAATAGGCGTATGGCAAACTTCTGATGCTGATGAGTTGGCAAAGTTTAATGCCAACGGATCTAACTTTAAATTGGGAGATATCAGAGTGGAAGACGTTAATGGAGATTATAAAATTGATGCCAATAACGATCAGCAAATTTTAGGAAACAGATTTGGAACTTGGAATTCCGGCATGACTAATACCTTTAGCTATAAAAACTGGGATTTATCAGTTTTTGTATTTGCCCGTGGCGGATTTATGGTGGAAGGTGGCGCAGTAGATCTGCAAGGAAGATATGCATCTAGAAAAGTAAATTACTGGACACCAGATAATCCTTCAAACGAATATCCTGCAGCAAACTATGGAAACGGCGGTCAACCTTTGTTTTATTCTTCTATGAACTACCAGGATGGTTTATATGTAAAAGTTAGAAATATTTCTTTGGGCTATAACTTTACCGATAAATTATTGAAGCCGGTGATGTTAAAAAATGCAAAAATATATGCCCAGGTTTTAAATCCGTTTTTATATACCAAAAACGATTTCATAGACCCGGATATCAACAGTTCTATTTCATCACGCACATTTGTTTTAGGTTTAAGTGCAACATTTTAATTATTGTTTATCATGAAAAGAATAAAAAAAGCAGCTTACGGAATGCTGGCCTTAGTCGTTTTAGCGGCCCCAGCATGTAAAAAATATATAAACGAAGAGTTAGTGTCAACATTAACCAACCAATACTATGATAGTCCCGAGGGTATAGATAAATTGGTTTCGGGAATGTATGACGGTCTTAGGTTTCAATTTAACTACGAGTGGACCTACGCTACCACAAATTATGGCGTGGACGAATTTACAAACGGTGGTGGTTTAGATCGTGTTTACTTTAACACGTATGCCAGTACTTTAAATTCTCAGGATGGAGATGTTAGGGCAATTTGGGCTAATATGTATGCAAACATTAATCAGGCAAACATTGGAATTTCCAAGATCCCTGCTGTTTACCCTAAAGGTGCGCAGGCAGATACTCGTTTAGGTGAGTGCTACTTTATGCGTGGTTTTGATTACTTTAAGCTAGTAAAACAATTTGGTGGGGTTGTGCTTAGAACTGAGCCAACTACAAGTTTGGAAACTGAGTTTACAAGAGCTTCTGCCGAAGCAACCTATGCCAGGGTAATTACCGATTTAAGAACATCACTGGATTTATTGCCTATAACACCAGCACAAACTGGTCGTATTACAAAAGGTGCAGCTCAACACTTTTTGGCAAAAGCGTATTTGTACCGGGCCAGTGAGTTAAATGCTGCATTTAGTAAAAGCACTGATTTAGATAGTGCTATTTATTATGGCGAGCAGGTTATAAAAAACTCGCCATATAAATTGGCGGCAGATTTTGCAGATCTTTTCAAATACACTAAAGTTAACGATGCTAACGAAACCAATCCCGAAATAATTTTAGGGGCTCAGTTCGACAATAACGACGCAATTGCAGGTAGATATGGTAACCAAACACACCTTCATTTTTTATCTGTTTATCAAAATTTGCCGGGCATGACCAGAGATATTGCCAATGGAAGAGAGTTTCAGCGTTTAAGACCAACTGACTACGCAATGGATATTTTTGATAGAACAAACGACTCAAGGTTTTACAAAAGTTTTAAAACCGTTTACTTCTCTAATAACGCCAAAACTTTACCCAAATGGACCTCTAGCAATGCGCCAAGTCCTGACAAGGTAGGATTGCCGAAGTTTAATGTTGGCGATACCTCTATTGTTTATATTGTAAACACGCCAACTGATACTCGTTTTACTGCTGAAACTATCGATAAATCGGCACCTTCTCTATTTGTACGTTATTATTTAGACAACGGAATCGTAAAAACCAATTGGACTTTAAGCCAATATCCAAGTCTATCTAAGTATCTGGATCCGTTCAGAACTTCGGTTTCTAGTCAAAAAGGAACAAGAGACGGTATAATCGCTCGTATTGGTGAAACCTATCTTATTGTTGCTGAGGCTTATGGACGCAAAGAAGATTACGGCACTGCAGTAGGTTATATCAATGATTTAAGACGAAGGGCAGGTTATACAAATGGAGAAGCAAGGGGCAAAGTATATTTCAGAGCACAAAATTTACCTGTTACTGCTACCGGAGAAACTAAATCGGCAATGGAAATTAGCGAAAATTCATTTGTTCCGGGTACGCCAGAGGCAGCAAAGGAATTATATCCTGCCGCAGTAGTTTCTAAAAAAGATGGATTTATCAACTTTATTTTAAACGAGAGATCTCGCGAATTAATGGGCGAGTTCCATAGATGGGAAGATTTAAGCCGTACCAAAACATTGGTAATGCGGGATAAAGCTTTTAATCCAGAAGCGGCGCCTAACATTGCCGAAAAATTCTTGTTAAGACCAATTCCCCAATCTTTTCTAGAAGATAACAGAAAAGATGGAAGAAATTTAACACCTGAGGAAAAGCAAGCTATGCAAAACCCAGGTTGGTAAGCAAAATAATTGATAATTTTAAAAAGGGCATCTTAATTTGGATGCCCTTTTTTATGTCAAAATTTTAATTTACTGGTTTTATTCCGTGTTCTTTTATGCCATGACAGAGCATGATGCCAGTAAGAAATAGGTTTTGTATTTTTATTGCTCTAAGTCCAATTAGCCAAATTCATAAAACATGTATAAATATTTAAAGCAACTCCTTGTTTTTGCTTGTTTAACCACATTTTTCCAACAAACATTTGCCCAAAGACAAATGGAAAATCTGGACAGAGGCATTGTAGCTGTCCGTCAATCGCAAGATTCTGTTTTTGTTAGCTGGCGTTTGTTGGGCACAGAAGACCCTAACTTGGCTTTTAATATTTATCGCAACACAGGTGCTGAAACAAAAAAATTAAATAATCAACCAATCTCAGGTGCTACTTTTTTTATTGATACGCAGATAGATACCACAAAAGATAATGTTTATAAGGTAACCGCAATTGTAAACGGAAAAGAGCAAGATAACAAAAAAGATTTTGTACTTAAAGCAAATACTCCTGTACGACAATACCTTAATATTCCATTGAAAACGCCCGACGGTTATCGCCCCGGTGATGGTTCCGTTGGAGACCTAGATGGTGATGGAGAATATGAAATTGTATTGCACCAAATTGGAAGGGGTAACGATAATAGTTTTACCGGTTTAACAACTCCGCCCATTTTTCAGGCTTATAAAGTGGACGGTACCATGTTGTGGGAAATTAATCTCGGCAAAAACATCCGCGAAGGAGCGCATTACACCCAGTTTATGGTTTACGATTTGGATGGCGACGGCATAGCGGAGTTTGCCTGTAAAACTGCCGATGGAACTACAGACGGTAAAGGTAAAGTAATTGGCGATGCCAAGGCAGACTGGAGGGATACCATTTCAACCTCCCGCACCTTTGGTAAAATTATGAAAGGCCCAGAGTATTTTACCATTTTTAGTGGTAAAACTGGCGAAACTCTAGCTACCACAGATTATATCCCTGCAAGAGGAAACACTGCCGGTTGGGGAGGCCATGGCGGGAACGGAGGCAATGACAATACCGGCAACCGCGTTGATCGTTTTTTAGCCTGCATCGCCTATTTAGACGGGATACACCCAAGTGTTGTGATGTGCCGTGGTTATTATGGCCGTACGGTTTTGGCCGCTTGGGATTGGCGTAACGGAAAGCTAACTTCTCGTTGGGTTTTTGATACCAAAGACGGAGACAGCCCTTTTTCGGGGATGGGCAACCACAATTTAAGCGTAACTGATGTGGATAACGATGGCAAAGACGAAATTATTTACGGCTCCATGTGTGTGGATGATAATGGCAAAGGCTTATACACTACAGGTTTTCGTCATGGCGATGCGCTTCATGTTGGAGATTTAGATCCCGATAGGCCGGGTTTAGAGGTTTTTGGCATCCATGAGATTGAAGAAGAAACTAAAGGACCTGGAATGGTAGTTTATGATGCCCGTACCGGACAAACTTTGGTAAGGATGGAAGAAGATAGAGACGTGGGACGTGGCGTTGCAGAAAATATCGACCCAAATCATAAAGGCGCATACATGTGGTGGGGCAAAGATTTGTACGATATAAAAGGGAAATATGTAGGTCCGGCTCCGCGTAGTGGAAACTTTTTAATTTGGTGGGATGGAGATTTGAGCCGAGAACTATTGAGTGCTAACGTTATCGAAAAATACAAACAAGGTCGGATATTTACGGCTACAGGCGCAACATTTGCTGTCGGCTCAAAAGCTACTCCGGTTGTAAGCGCCGACTTATTAGGCGATTGGCGAGAAGAGATGGTTTTAAGATCAGATGATAATCAAAATCTTAGAATCTACACCACAACCATCCCAACAAAATATAGAAATTACACTTTAATGCATGACCCGCAGTATCGGTTAAGCGTCGCTTGGCAAAATGTAGGCTATAACCAACCGCCACATACCGGTTTTTATTTCGGTACCGGCATGGATAAAGCGCCAAAGCCAAATATTATGTTAGTTCCTTATAAACAATAAACTTCTAGTGAAAGCAATTTTAAAACGCTCAATTTTTATACTTATAGCACTTACATTTTTTGCTAAGGGCTTTACCCAAACTTTGCCACCCCGTAATTTAATAGCGCCAGAAGCGAGTATCACGGCATTTTCTGTTACTTTATTATGGGATAAGCCTACGCAGTACAACAATGTAAAAACTTACGAAGTTTATAAAGACGGCAAATGGCTGGCATCGTCAACTAAAACAAATTATACGGCTACGGCGATGAATCCTGATGAAACGCATGTGTTTTCTGTTAAAGCAAAAGACAGCAACGGGAAATTATCTGCGGTAAGCAATACCATAAAATGTACAACAAAGCCTAAAGCCAAAACCATTAACGTGGCAGATTTTGGTGCCAAAGGCGATGGCGTCACGTTAAATACAAAAGCTATCCAAAAAGCCATTGATGCCTGCGGTGAATACGGAACGGTTTTAATTCCCGAAGGCAAATTTTTGTGTGGCGCTTTATACCTAAAAAGCGATATGACTTTGCGTATCGCTAAAAATGGGGTTTTAAAAGGGAGCAATAAAACTTCTGATTACCTTCCTTTTTACCTCAACCGTTTTGAAGGTTGGGAAATGGAAACGTACGCCAGTTTAATTAATGCGGGCAAGCTGGATAGAGAACCAAATTATCATGTGAAAAATTTAAGTATCGAGGGCGAGGGAACTATTTCCGGTGCAGGTGGCGAGTTGGGTAAAGCCATGATTGCTGATAGTGGTATCAGAAGTCGCGGACGTTTAATCTGTATAATGAACGGACAAAACATCAACATCCAAGGTTTAAGGATAGAAAATTCTCCTTGCTGGACCATCCATTACATCTATTCGGATAATGTTGTTTTACATGATTTAGATATTAACAGCACTGCCCGTAACGGCGATGGCATTGACCCGGATTCTTCTACAGACTCGTACATTTTCAACTGCTCGTTTTCTACCGGCGACGATTGTATTGCCATAAAATCGGGCAAAAATCCGGAAGGAAATATCGTAAACAAACCAACCAATAATATCCGTATTACCAATTGTGATTTTATCAAAGGGCATTCTTTAGCCGTAGGTAGCGAAATGTCGGGAGGCGTAAGTGATGTTTTTATTCAGGATTGCAAAATTGGAAATCTACTTCATGGCTTGCAAATTAAAGCAACAAAAGATAGAGGAGGTTACGTAAAGAACGTAACAGTAAGAGATTGCGAACTGTTGAAAATCACGCTTTACACCGCTTTAAATTATAATAACGATGGCGAAGCTGCACCGGTTTTACCACAGTTTAGTGATATGGAATTTTCAAATCTGGATTTAACAAAAGCCAGCACAAAAGAGCCGGTTATGGACATTAATGGTTTTTCTGATGCGGCGCATTACACTCGCAATTTGATATTCAAGGATATTAAACTGCCAGAAAATGCCCAAATCCGGATTAAAAACTGCGAAAACCTTACTTTTAAAAACGTAGAGAATAGTAAAGGAGAAAAGCCCGTTTATAACATTATCGAATCTAAAAATATTGAATATTAAACCTTTATAACATTAAGCAGAATGAAAATCTATAAAAACTATATTTTCTTTTTAATATTTACGGTTACAGCCTGTGTAGCTTTAAAACCTGCAGAAAAACCAACCATCTATATCATCGGCGATTCTACCGTTAGAAACTCAAACAAAGATACTTGGGGTTGGGGAACTCTGCTTCCAGAATTTTTTGATACCACCAAAGTAAGCATCAATAACCAAGCAATGGCTGGCCGTAGTACCCGCACTTTTGTAAAAGAGCAACGTTGGGCAAAAGTGCTTAGCATGCTA
Source organism: Pelobium sp. (assembly GCA_035496935.1). Classification (GTDB taxonomy): domain Bacteria; phylum Bacteroidota; class Bacteroidia; order Sphingobacteriales; family Sphingobacteriaceae; genus Pseudopedobacter. The sequence goes on from DATJED010000011.1 coordinate 259,873, forward strand.
AAACCCGGAGACTACGTTTTTATGCAGTTCGGTCATAACGAAGGAAGCAGGCCCGATACTACAAAAAGCGGTTATCGTGGTGTTTTAAGAGGAATTGGGCAGGATTCTGTAAATTTAGTTTGGCCCGATGGAAAGCCAGAAACGGTTTATACTTACGGGCATTATTTGCGCAAGTTTATTGACGAAGCCAGAGCAAAAGGCGCTACTCCCGTGGTGCTATCCATGATTCCACGTAACGATTGGAAAGACGGAAAAGTAATTTTAGCCGATAAAGATTTTGGTCTGTGGGCACAACAAGTCGCCGAAGAAAAGGGAGCAACATTTATCAATTTAAATAAAATCACTGCTGATAAATACAATGCCATGGGGCCAGAGAAAGTAAAACCGCTTTTCCCTCATGAACATACGCACACCAGTAAAGAAGGCGCAAGAATAAATGCGGAATCCGTAGCACAAGGTATTAAAACATCTAACCTAACACAGTTAAAAAAGTATTTACTTAAATAAATCACGTAGCAAACTAACCACCTAACAAACTAAAAAATCTAACTGCTAACAATGAATAAATTACAGAAAATCTCATCTATTTTTTTGATAACGATATTAACAGCTTGCGCTGCGCAAAAATTAGCAACCAAGCCAACGCTTTTTTTAATTGGGGATTCAACCGTGAAAAATGGCCGCGATACTGGATCCAACGGTCAATGGGGCTGGGGGCATTTTCTTCCTGATTTTTTCGATATAGATAAAATTAATGTCGAAAACCATGCTTTAGGTGGCACAAGTACCCGAACTTTTAGAAGCAAGGGTTTATGGGACAGCGTTTTGGTTAAAATAAAACCGGGCGATTATGTGATGATGCAGTTCGGACATAATGACGGAAGTCCGCTGGATGATACCGCCAGAGCCAGAGGAACCATCAAAAATAACAGCGACGAAAGCAAGGTAATTTATAATCCAATCCTAAAAAAACAGGAAACAGTTTATTCTTACGGCTGGTACATTCGTCAGTTTATCAAAGAAACAAAAGCTAAAGGCGGTATCCCGATTGTTTGCTCATTAATACCACGAAATTCGTGGAAAGACGGCAAGGTTAATCGAGAAAATTACGTCGATTTTGCAAAGGAAGCGGCAGAGCAGGAAAATGCGTATTTCATCAATTTAAATAAACTCATTGCCGATGAATATAACGTTTTAGGCCAGGCTAAGGTAAGTGAACTGTATTTCGGCGCAACAGACCATACGCACACGGTTAAAGATGGCGCAATCTTTAACGCTGAGAAAGTAGTTGAAGGCATTAAAGCAACAAACGGTTTGAAACTGGCAAAATACCTTAAGTAAACGGCTTAATTACAAGGCGAAAAGTCTTATAAATTATGCAAAATCCTCAATAAATAATGAAATCTATTACTGTAAAAACGGGTTACATTTTCTTATCGATATGTCTTTCTGCTTTTTCTGGGGTGGCTCAGCAAAAGCCACAGGAACAACATCAAATCACACTTCCCGGTAAGGTTAACTTTGTGGAAGATAACCACTTTAAACAAGGAACAAATACCAATCCCCAAGGTGATATCCTTAGCTTAAACAATTATTTTTTAACACTTTCTGGAAAGCCGATTTTGCCCATTATGGGCGAAATACACTACAGCCGCTACCCAAAAGCCGAGTGGGAGGAGGCCTTGTTGAAAATGAAAGCGGCGGGCATACAGGTAGTAGCCTTTTACGATTTTTGGAATCACCATGAAGAAGATGAAGGTGTATTCAGGTTTGATGATAACCGCGATGTTAGATATTTTGTTGAACTCTGCGCAAAGCACCATTTATACGCTTTAGCCCGATTAGGACCTTGGGCGCATGGCGAAGCCCGCAACGGAGGATTTCCCGAATGGTTTTTAAAAAAAGCCAGTAACGGGTTTGATCGGGTAACCAAAAACGGAAGTATAGAACCAGAAGTAAAACGTTGGTACGGTGAACTCGCAAAGCAGTTTAAAGGTTTATATTTTAAAGATGGCGGACCGATCATCGGCGTTCAGGTTGATAATGAAATGGGCGCTAGACCGGGTAACGACGGTTATAAATACCTTTCGGCTTTAAAACAACTGGCTGTTGAAAGCGGAATTGATGTTCCGCTTTATGTGGCAACTGGCTGGCCGGGGCCACAAATTCCCGAAGATGACTTGATGCCTTTATGGGGCGGTTATCCGGATGCGCCTTGGACGCAAAATATTAAAGATTTACCCGCAAATAAACTGTATGCGTTTGTTACAGATAGGAGAGATAAAAACATCGGGAACGATATTTTAAACTATCAGACCGAAAGTGCCAAAACACCTTTTTATCGCCATCCTTTTTTAACCGTGGAACTGGGCGGAGGGATGCAGATGACTTATCACAGAAGACCGACTTTAAAAGCCGAAGATTTATTAGGCTTGGTTTACACCCGATTAGGAGTTGGGGCAAATATGTTGGGCTATTACGTTTTTCATGGCACACAACATCCGCTAAGCTGGCACAAAGAATATGCTACCCAAGAAACCAAATCAGGATTATTCCCTTACCCCAATGATTATCCGATGATCTCCTACGATTTTCAGTCGCCGATAACGGAGTGGGGTTACATTAGGGATTACTACCACGATTTTAAATTGATGCACCAGTTTGTAAGCAGTTACAGCGAAACTTTAGCGCCAATGGTACCGGTTATTCCGGCCGATAATCCGGAAAGTGAGAAAGATTTAGAAAAATTGCGCTACTCGGTGCGTTCTTCAGATGGTGCGGGTTTTGTGTTTTTTAACAATTATGTCCGTCATTTTAACATGGCAGATCATCAAAATGTATCCTTTATCATCAAAAACGGAACCGAGGAATTACACATTCCAGAAAGTGGAGGTGTTAATATTAAAAACGGCTTATACGGCGTAATTCCTTTTAACCAAAATATGGATGGCGCATTGCTTAAATACGCTACTGCGCACCCAGCTACCATTTTAAATAATGCCACCAAAACTTATTGCTTTTATGCGATGGATGGCATAACTCCAGAGTTTAAGTTCGATAAATCAACTGTAGAATCTATCAAAACCAAAACTGGTAAAATCCAAAAGCAAGCAAATGCTTTCCTTGTAAATCAATTAAACCCTGGTAAAAATGCGGTTATTCAAATTGAAACCAAAAGTGGAAAAAACATTCAGATTCTGGTGTTAACTAAAGAGGAAGCGTTAAGTTCTTATGTGTTTGATTTAAATGGAATTAAAACTTTGTTGCTTACCCATAACTTAGCCTATTACGATGAAGTTAAACAGCAAATCACCATCCGTTCGGTGGATGAGCCGGTTTATCAGTTCAGCACTTTTCCGACGTTAAACTTAAATACAGCTGATCTAAAATCAGGTAAAAAAGACGGAATTTTTTATACCTATCAGGTAAACTTACCTCGCTATAATGCTTCTGAAGTTACATTTAAACAGTTCTCTGCTGATGATAACCTCAACAAATATGTAAAATCGCTCGACGGTAAAACTCCCGAAGGGCCAACTTATAATATCTTTTTTAACAACCGTTTGCCTTATAAAAACTATCAAATTAATATGCCTAAGGCAATTCCTGCTTCGGTAAACGATTTGCTTTTAGAGTTTAATTATGTGGGCAATACCGCTCAGATTTACGATAACGGAACTTTAATTGCCGACCAGTATTACAGTGGTGTAAGTATGCCGTTTAGCTTGCGGAGACATCGCGAAGCTTTAGCAAACGATGATTTTATTTTTCAGATTACGCCTTTATTGCCTGATTTTCCAATTCATTTTGAACCTAAAACACCTTTGGATTTTGTTGAAAATACGCCAGCAGATCTAAAATCTATCAGCGTAAAAGCACAGTATCAAATTGATTTTAAAATTAAATAAAATGAGGAATATACTTTCGTCCGTTTTTGTTTTGCTCGTATTTTTAGGAGCGACAGGCTCAAAAGCCCAAGCTCAAAAAAAGCAACCAAACATTATTATTATTTTGGCGGATGACATGGGTTATTCGGATATTGGCAGTTTTGGTTCCGATGTACAAACGCCAAACCTAGATGAAATGGCAAAGGACGGGTTAAAAATGACTAATTTTTATAATGCCTCCAGATGTTGCCCCTCGCGTTCGTCAATTTTAACCGGACTTTATCCGCACCAAGCGGGGGTGGGCGATATGATGAACACCCGTCCGCAACCGGCATATCAAGGTTATCTGAACAAAAATTGTGTAACCATTGCCGAAGCCTTAAAACAAAATGGCTATCAAACTTTTATGGGTGGAAAATGGCATGTTGGTCAAGCAAAAGAAAACTGGCCTTTGCAACGCGGTTTCGATAAATACTTTGGTTTGATAGATGGCGCCAACAGCTATTTCGAAAATCGTCCGTACCGTCCAAATCAAAAACTCACCATTGCTTTAGGTAACGAACCTTACACACCCGGTAAAGGTTATTATTCAACAAATGCTTACACCGATTTTGCGATAGATTTCATCACTCATAAACAAAAAGACAAACCGTTTTTTCTGTATTTAGCATACCAAGCGCCACATTGGCCTCTTCATGCTTTGCCAAAAGACATTGCAAAATATAAAGGCAAGTTTATGAAAGGCTGGGACGCTATGCGTGAAGAACGCTATAAAAAGCAGTTGGCTTTAGGCGTGATTGATGAAAGCACAAAATTATCTCCTTTAGATTCGGCATGTAGAAAATGGGAATCTTTAACTCAGCAAGAGAAAGCAGTTTGGGATGAAAAAATGGCAGTTTACTATGCGATGATTGATCGTATGGACCAAAACATAGGTAAATTGCGGAACAAACTGAAAGAAATCGGAGAAGATAAAAATACGGTAATTATGTTTTTATCTGATAATGGCGGAAGCAACGAAACCATCACAAACACAGGCTTTACACCAGAAATTTTAAAGGCAAACTTTTTACCGGCAAGCAATCCAAACTCATTTACTTCAATAGGTGTTGAAGGCGCAAACATAAGCAATACGCCCTTTCGTTTGTTTAAACACTGGGAGTACGAAGGTGGTACCGCAACACCTTTTATTGCTTACGGTCCGGGTATTGTAAAAGCGGGACAACAATCTACCCAACCAGCACACATTATAGATTTAATGCAGACTTGTTTGGATTTAGCCGGTGCAACTTACCCAACAACTTACAACGGAAATAAAATTACACCAACCGAAGGAACAAGCTTATTGCCCTTGCTTAAAGGTGGTAAGTGGATAGGTCACGATGTTTTATGTTTTGAGCATGAAGGAAACAGAGCCGTCAGGCAGGGAGATTGGAAGCTGGTTTCGGAATATCCTCAAAATAAATGGCAACTTTATAACCTTAAAAACGATCGTTCCGAACTGAAAGATTTGGTCACAGAAAATCCCGAGAAGGTGGAAGAATTAATTGCGGTTTATAACAACTGGGCTTCAAGGGTTGGCGTTATCCCTTTTGAGCAGTTGGATAAAAAGCGGAAACAGGATAAATATTAACAGAATCTATAAGCTTACGTTCGTTTCCAAGATAAACATTAACAGCCGATAATCCTGCGCTCGTTTCCAAACGAGTGCTTAATATGGCTTTTCGATTCCATCGAGACAAAACAAACAAAACAAATGATATTAAAAATGAAAATCAAACACTACATCACCTCAATTTGCCTGTCACTTCTTATCGTTACGCTTTTTGCGTTTAAGCAGCAGAAACCTTTACAAATTGTCTGTTTTGGCGATTCCATAACCTACGGAGCTAAGGTAGATGGGCATAGTTGGGTTTCTTTTTTAAAAGAAGACCATCCCGAAGTTGACTTTGTGAACGCAGGCAGAAGCGGAAGAAGAACTGCCGATAAAAAAGAACTTTTGCCAGTTTTGGAAAAATATCCATCAGCAGATAAATACCTGATTTTTTTAGGGGTAAATGATTTAAAAGATGGCAACGATAGCATGGTAAACAACAATGTTGAAAACATGAAGTGGATGATAGCCGAAATAAGAAAGGTAAACCCGAAAGCACAAATTGTTTTGCTTGCTCCAACAGACATCAACCTAAAGACCATGGATTCGGTAAACGTGAAAAAGAAATATAATCAAAATACAAAAACGTCTTTACGGCATTTACGCAAAAGCTATCATAAACTTGCAAAAGACCAAGAATTAGGATTTATCTCACTTTTACATGCCGTAAGCAAACCTAATTATGCCGATGGTTTACATCCAGATTTGGCCGGACAAAAAGAAATTGCGGAAGTGGTTTGGAAGGGTCTAAAGACTATGAATTAAGATTTTCGTTCATGAGATTTATATCCAAATTGTTTTTGCTGATAGTTTTTTGTGGATATCTAGGCACTTCATTTGCGCAAATACCTGGAAATTACAAAGGGATTTTCTCCGGAACGCCGTGGTTGGATGACCGTGGAAACACAGTAAGCGCACATGGAGCAAACATCATCAAAGACAATGGTAAATTTTACCTTTTTGGCGAAGCTCATTCAGATACAAGTAATGCTTTTGTTGGTTTCAACTGCTATTCATCAACAGATTTATATAGCTGGAAGTTTGAAAGTGTGGCTTTACCGCAACAAACAAACGGCAGACTAGGACCAAACCGGGTAGGCGAAAGGCCAAAAGTTTTAAAATGCCCCGCAACTGGCGAGTTTATAATGCTAATGCATACCGATACGTTGACCTACAAAGATCCTTGCGTAGGTTACGCCACATCAAAAAACATCACCGGACCTTACGCTTTTCAAGGGCCAATTCTCTTTAACGGACAGCCTATTAAAAAATGGGATATGGGCAGTTTTCAGGATGACGATGGGAACGGCTACTTACTTGTCCATAGCGGAAATATTTATAAGTTAAGTGATGATTATAAAAGCATTGTAGAGCAAGTAGCTAAAAATGTAGAGTCAGAAGGGGAATCGCCGGCGATGTTTAAAAAAGATGGCATTTATTATTGGTTAGCTTCGCACCGCACCAGTTGGGAGCGTAACGATAATTTTTATTACATCTCTAAATCCATTTACGGCCCTTGGGAAAATAAAGGTATTTTCGCTCCTAAATATTCCTTAACCTGGAATTCCCAAACTAGTTTTGTTTTGCCTATTATTGGTACAAAAGACACTACGTTTATGTTTATGGGCGATAGATGGTCTTTTCCTAAGCAGGCTTCTGCAGCCACTTATGTTTGGCAACCTATTAATGTTTCGGGCAATTCCATGTCAATTCCCACTTTGCGCCAAGGCTGGTTAATTGACACTAAAACGGGTGTTGTTTCTGCATCAACAGATAAAGAAAACTTCGCAAAAGCTAAACCGGCTAAACACATCAATTTTAAAGGCAAATGGAAAAACTTAGCGGTTGCTGGGATTGGGGAAGTCTGGGCATCTGATGAAAAGGATGCTTCCGCTTCCGTAAGTTTTAAAGGAACTCAAATCCACCTTTATGGTTTATGCGATGACGTTGGCGGTTACGCAAGTGTAAAACTGCTCAGCAAAAAAGGAGATATTTTGGCAACCTCAATTTTAGATTTCTATTGTAAAAATATCGTAACAGACTTAACATATGTAAGCCCGGTTTTAAGCAAGGGTACTTATATTTTAGAAATTTCGGTTTTGGGCGAACACTGCAATTGGTCAGATAAAAGGCGTTCAATCTACGGTAGCAAGGGTAATTTTGTGAAGTTGGGTAATATTCGGGTCAGTAATTAGCAATAAAATTTAGCGCTTACAGGATGCAACAGGTTGCCTGTTGGCAATAAAAAGTCTATTATAGTAGCCGATAACCATTTTCCAATTTATAAAGCCTAGCTATGCACTTTAAAAGGTATAATTCCTTAGGATATTTATTTGCGCTCGTTTGTTCTATTTTGGTGTTTTCTGCTTTTAAGCAACCAGATAATATTTCTTTGGCTGGAACATGGCGCTTTAAAATTGACGCTAATGACGAAGGAATTGCCAATAAATGGTTCACGAAAGTTTTAGATGAGGAAGTGAATTTGCCCGGTTCAATGGCAGAAAATAACAAAGGCGATGATATCACTTTAAAAACCCAATGGACAGGCAGTATTTACGATAGCTCTTTTTATTTTAACCCTCGTTTGGCCAAATATCGTAAAGAAGGAAATATCAAAATTCCATTTTGGTTAACGCCTAAAAAGCATTACGTGGGAGCGGCTTGGTACCAAAAAGATGTAGAAATTCCTACCGATTGGAAAGGGAAACATTTGGTTTTGTTTTTAGAACAGGCTCATACAGAAACCATTATTTGGGTCGATGATAAAGAAATAGGTCTGCAAAACAGTATGGTTGCACCGCATCAATACAACCTCAGCAATTTCCTTTCTCCGGGTAAACATACCATCACTATCCGAATTGACAACAGAATAAAAGATATTAATGTTGGCCCGGATTCGCACAGTTTAACCGACCATACGCAAGGCAATTGGAACGGAATAAACGGGCGTATGGAAATTATTGCAGAAAACCCGGTTTATATAGACGATTTGCAGGTTTACCCGAACTTAAAATCGGCAGAAGCAAAAATAAGCATTGCTTTAAAAAACCAGATTGGTGCTAAAACAAAAGGACAAATTGTAATCTCTGCCGAAAGCTTTAATAGCAAAGAAACCCGCGTTGTTAAACCTATTTCAATAGATTTTGATGCGAAAGGAACTGATTCTTTAACAGCCGTATTGCCAATGGGAGATTATTTAACTTGGGATGAATTTTCTCCGGCTTTATATCGTTTAACTGCTAAGCTAATGGTGAAAGGCAAGCAAGTCGCTGAAAAGCAGGTGACTTTCGGGATGCGGGAATTTAAAGTTGATGGACATTATCTTGCGATAAACGGGCGTAAGATTTTTTTAAGAGGAACGGTTGATAACGCTGTTTTTCCTTTAACCGGTTACCCGGATACTGATTTGGATTCGTGGTTAAAAATCATGAGGAAATGTAAATCTTTCGGTTTAAATCATATCCGTTATCATTCTTGGTGCCCGCCAGAAGCGGCTTTTGAAGCTGCCGATATTGTGGGAATGTATTTGCAACCCGAAGGTCCAAGTTGGGCAAACCACGGTACGTCATTAGGTTACGATAAGCCGATAGACCAATTCATTTACGATGAAACCAATCGAATGACCAAACAGTTTGGCAATTACGCCTCATTTTGTATGATGGCTTATGGTAACGAGCCTCGTGGTCGGCAAGTAGAATATTTAACAAAATTTGTTGATTATTGGAAGGCAAAAGACAGTCGCCGACTTTACACCGGCGCTTCTGTAGGCGGTAGTTGGCCTGTAATTCCAAACAACCAATATATGGTGCGGGCTGGTGCCAGAGGTTTGGATTGGAACCGCCAGCCAGAAAGTTATTCGGATTATTCTGATAAAATAAAACAGTTTGATGTGCCTTTTGTAGCACATGAAATGGGGCAATATTGTGTGTTTCCAAATTTTGATGAAATAAAAAAATACACCGGCGTTTATCGGGCTAAAAATTTCGAACTTTTTCAGGAAGATTTGGCAGATCATCACATGGCAGATCAAGCACATCAATTTATGATGGCATCGGGCAAATTACAGGCACTTTGCTACAAATACGAAATCGAAAAAGCCCTACGTACCCCAAATTACTCGGGTTTTCAGTTGCTTTCTTTAAATGATTATCCCGGACAAGGAACTGCTTTAGTGGGTGTTTTGGATGCTTTTTGGGATGAGAAAGGTTACATCAACGCAAAAGAGTTTTCACAGTTTTGCAATGAAGTTGTACCGCTTTCCAGCTTAAAAAAGTTCACTTTCAACAATTCAGAAACCTTGGAAGCAACCGTTGATGTTGCTAATTATAGCGCTAAAACTTTAGAAAACGCAACGGTAATTTGTGTTTTAAAAAACAGCGACGGCAAAATTTTATTTACCTATAAATACAAAAAAACATTGCCAATCGGTTTTACCAATTTGGGCAAAATAAGCTATAGTTTAGCACCGATTCAGCAAGCAGAAAAGTTGGAATTAGAGATTTCCATTGAAAACACAAGCTATGTAAATAATTGGAACGTTTGGGTTTATACGTCAAAACTCCCCGAAATAAAAAACGACGTTTATTACACCACATCTTTAGATGCTAAAGCCAAAGCGGTTTTGGCAAAAGGCGGAAAAGTGTTTTTAAATGCTTCCGGAAAAATAGTAAAAGGAAAAGAAGTGGTTCAAACGTTTTTACCTGTTTTCTGGAATACTTCGTGGTTTAAAATGCGTCCGCCACATACGTTAGGCATTTTGGTCGACCCAAAAAATAAAGCTTTCGCAGATTTCCCAACAAAATACCACAGTGATATGCAGTGGTGGGAGATTGTAAATAAACAACAGGTAATGAATATGGAAGATTTCCCTACGGATTTTAGACCGTTGGTACAGCCAATTGATACGTGGTTTATGAACCGTCGTTTAGCATCAGTTTTTGAAGCAAACGTTGGTGGCGGAAAATTGATGGTTTCCAGCTCAGATTTATCTGCTGACGAACCCGATGGAACACCTGCTAAACAGCTGTATCATAGCCTTACAAAATATATGGCTTCCGCCGATTTCAATCCAAAATCATCAATAAAGATTGAAACCGTTGAAGATTTATTCAAATCGCCATCAAAAGAGCAGTTTGATACTTTTACAAAAGGTAGCCCAGACGAGCTAAGGCCGAATCAAAATCAGAAAGAAAAAACCAAATAGAAACATAATTATAAGAGAGATGAATTTTTTTAAGCCCGTATCGATATTGATGCTTTCAGCGACTATGTTAGCTGGATGTGCCTCAAAAAAGCAAATTAAAAAATCAAAGGTTATGGATGCTATGCGCACTACAAACCAGTATTTTATGGACAAATGGCCCGATACAGGAAAACCCATCGTAACAAATAGAGAAAGACCAAGTAACATTTGGACTCGTGGCGTTTATTACGAAGGGTTGATGGCGCTTTATAACGTAGATAAAAATCCGGTTTATTATAATTATGCCGTGGATTGGGGCAAAAGCCACAATTGGGGATTAAGAAACGGAATAAAAACCCGAAATGCCGATGACCAGGATTGTGGCCAAACTTACCTGGATTTATATGAAATCGATCCTCAGCCAGAGCGCATTAAAGACATCAAAGCTTCTATAGATTTAATGAAAGCTTCCGGAAAAGTTGATGACTGGACTTGGATTGATGCCATACAAATGGCTATGCCCGTATTTGCTAAATTGGGCGTAATCTATAAAGACACCACCTATTTTGATTATATGTACAAAATGTACCACCACAGCAAATTTGTAGAAGGTGGTGGTTTGTATAACAAAGCCGAAGGCTTATGGTGGAGAGATAAAGATTTTGTTCCTCCTTATAAAGAACCCAACGGCGAAGATTGTTATTGGAGTCGCGGAAATGGTTGGGTAGTAGCAGCCTTGGTTAGGGTGATGGATTTAATTCCCGAGAACGAAACCCACCGAGCCGAATATTTACAGGATTATAAAGATATGATGAAGGCATTGCTACCAATACAACGTGAGGACGGTTTTTGGAATGTGAGTTTACATGATGCCAACCATTTTGGTGGCAAGGAAACCAGCGGTACAGCACTATTTGTTTATGGACTGGCTTGGGGTATAAATAAAGGGATTTTAGATGCCGAAACTTACAAACCTGCTTTAACAAAAGCTTGGAATGCGCTTCAAAACGAAGCGGTACATGAAAATGGTTTCTTAGGCTATGTGCAAGGAACAGGTAAAGAACCAAAAGACGGACAACCAGTAAGTTATACCAATGTTCCCGATTTTGAAGATTACGGTTTAGGATGTTTCCTTTTGGCCGGATCCGAAGTTTATAAATTAAAATAATCAGGAGGTTTTTTGAGAGTTTTTGTGAGAAGTTGGTTGATGGTAGTCTTTGTTTTTTTTGTTGCGAACGTATTTGCGCAAAAAGAACAATTGCATGTTTCATCACAATTTGGTGCAGATGTTTTTCCGTTGGTTCATCAAAAAAAAGCGGTTAACATTATTTACGATGCCAATGATGCCGAAGTAGTTAAAATTGCTTCGGATGCTGTTGCGGATGATGTTTTTAAGATAACAGGCGTTAAGCCAACTGTAAAAACAGCAGATAAAAACCTCGATGACTTTGTAATAATAGTGGGCACTCAAGGCAAGTCTAGCTTGATAGATGCTTTGGTCAAAAACAAGAAAATCGATAATTTCCCTTCGGATACTTGGGAGAAATTTCAGATTTCTTTAGTTAACCAACCGGTAAAAGGTGTAAAACAAGCGCTGGTAATTGCCGGAAGCGATAGGCGAGGAACTGCCTTCGGGATGTTTACGCTTTCGCGGATGTTGGGCGTTTCTCCGCTAGTTTGGTGGGCAGATGTTGCTCCAAAACATAAAGACAACCTTTACATTGTTGGCGGAAAACCGATTATCGAATCGCCTTCAGTACAGTACAGAGGAATTTTCTTGAATGATGAGGATTGGGGTTTGCAACCTTGGGCCGCCAAAAATATGGATACGGATGTAAAAGACATTGGCCCAAAAACTTATACCAAAATTTTTGAATTATTGCTTCGCCTAAAAGCCAATTACATTTGGCCAGCGATGCATCCTTCCACAAAAGCGTTTTATCATTACCCAATGGATCCGGTAATGGCAGATAAATATGCTATTGTTGTGGGCTCAAGCCATTGCGAACCCATGTTGCGCAACAATGTTTTTGAGTGGAGCGAAAATTTTGAGAACGAGTACAGCAAAAAGCCCAGCGAATGGCGTTACGATTTAAACAAAAATGAAATTGATAAATACTGGACGGACAGACTAAAACAAAGCCGTAATTACGAGTCGGTTTACACCATTGGTATGCGTGGCATTCACGATGGAAGTATGCCAGGACCTAAAGATCCCAAAGCAAAGCTGAAACTTTTGGATGAAGTAATTCAAAATCAGCGTCAGCTTTTTAAAGAAAATTTCACAAAAGACGTAAGTCAAATTCCTCAAATCTTTTGTCCGTACAAAGAAGTCTTAACGCTTTACCGCATGGGTTTAAACCTTCCGGATGATGTAACTATTGTTTGGGCAGATGATAACCACGGCTATGTGCGCCAACTTTCTAATCCTGAGGAGCAAAAGCGTTCCGGCGGAAGCGGCGTTTATTATCATATTTCCTATTGGGGGAAACCTCAGGATTATTTATGGCTAACCAGTACTTCGCCAGCTTTAATTTCTTACGAACTGTCTAAAGCTTACGCTTACGATGCTAAAAAATTATGGGTTATTAATGTAGGCGATATTAAACCTGCGGAGTTGGAAACGCAATTTGCAATGGATTTAGCTTGGGATGTGGAACAGTGGAAGCCAGAAAATGCCAGTCTTTACACGCTTTCTTGGGCTAAGGAAACATTCGGTAATGAATTTGCTCAAGCTGTTGCGGACATTAAAATGCAATATTACACTTTAGCCGCTTCCGGAAAACCAGAACATTTGCCGTACGTCAATTTTTCAGATAATGAAATTCAACAGCGCTTACAAGACTATCACGGTTTGGCTAAAAAAACGGAAGCCTTAAAAAGTAAAATTCCTGCTCGTTTGCAAGATGCTTATTTTCAGTTGATTTATTATCCGGTGATGGGTGCAACTTATATGAATGATAAGGTTTTTTACGCACAAAAAAGCATCGCATTGGCAAAAGCTGGAAAAGATGAAGCTTTGGATTTTGCAGAACAATCAAAAACTACATTTGAAAAAATAAAAGACTTAACTCGTGTTTATAACGAGGAAATTGCCGGTGGTAAATGGAACGGAATAATGGATTACCGTCCGCGTAAACGCCCTGTTTTTAATATGCCAGAAGTTGCTACAGCAGAAATGCTGGCTCAAGGAAAGTCCAATCCCGTTTTAGAAAAACCAGCACCTCAACCTTTGATTATTCAAGCTAGTGATTTCTCAGCGATAGCCGATGCAAAAAACACAAAAGTAACCGAGTTAGTCAATTTGGGTATATCGCCAAAAAGCATATCCCTGATTCCATTTTATTTTGATGCGGTGGAAGCCAAAGATTTGGATAAAGCAGCTTCCGTAAATTACAATGTTAATGCAACCGAAGGTGAACACTCAGTGGAAGTGAAATGTTTGCCAACGCAAGGTGTTTACGATGGACGTGGAGTGCGTTACGCTATTTCCGTAAATAACCAAACGCCACAAATTATAAACATCGCACCAAAATCTGAAAACAGTACTTGGGAAAAAAATGTTTTACAAGGTTTTGCATCGGGTAAAACTACCCACCTGTTTAACGCTGGAAAAAATACCATTAAAATATATTTACTAGATCCTGGAATAGTGATTAACCAACTAGAACTCCGTTAAAGATGAATTTTAAACAGCTTTTTATATTGCTTTTTTTATTTATTTCCACACAGTCTTTTGCTCAGGAACGTGTTAAGTACAATTTCAATTCAGGTTGGAAACTGTACGTTGGAGATTCAAAAGGAGCAGAAGCTACGGAATTTAACGATTCGGACTGGAAAAAAATAACCTTGCCACATGCTTGGAACGAGGACGACGCTTTTCTAAAACCAATCGACCAGCACAGTACCGGCATAGCTTGGTACCGTAAAACTTTTAAAATTCCGGCTGATAAAAAAGGAGGAAAAGTGTTTTTAGAAATGGAAGGCATCCGCTTTGGTGGCGAATTTTACCTAAATGGTAAATTTATCGGCCGGCATGAGAACGGTGTAATGGCTTTTGGTTTCGATATCAGCGATGACGTTTTTTTTGGTGATAAAGAAAATATCATCGCCGTTAAAACAGATAACGCATGGAACTACCATGAAGTTGCAACAGGTTCAACCTGGCAATGGAACAACAATAATTTTAATGCTAATTACGGCGGTATTCCGAAAAACTCGTGGTTGCATATTACAGGCAAGGTGTATCAAACTTTACCTTTATACTCGAACCTAAAAACCACCGGAACTTACTTATACAGTAAAAACATCGATATAGATAAACGTACCGCTGATTTTTTTGCTTCTTCTCAGGTTAAAAATGAAACTTCGGAAAAAAAGAACATCGTTTTAGAAGTCGAAGTAAAGGATCTGGAGGGCAAATCCATCAAGATTTTTGAAACAAAACCTCAGCTTATCAATCCCGGAGAAACTGTAACCATTGAGGCTTCATCGGCTTTAAGCCAATTAAACTTTTGGAGCTGGGGCTATGGCTATTTATATACCGTTTACACGCGTTTGAAAGAAGATAATAAGGTTATTGATGAGGTTGTTAACAAAACTGGCTTCCGTAAAACCGAATTTAAAAACGGCATGGTTTACCTTAATGACAGGGTGTTGATGATGAAAGGTTACGCCCAACGTACCAGCAACGAATGGCCGGCCGTTGGGATGAGCGTACCCGCTTGGATGAGCGATTACAGCAACCATTTAATGCTGGAAAGCAATGCGAATTTAGTGCGTTGGATGCATGTTACGCCTTGGAAACAGGATGTTGAGTCTTGTGACAGAATAGGATTAATACAATCTATGCAAGCCGGCGATGCCGAGAAAGATGTTGAAGGAAGAAGATGGGAGCAAAGAACAGAATTAATGCGTGATGCGATAATTTATAACCGCAACAGTCCGAGTATTTTGTTTTACGAATGCGGTAACGAGTCCATCAGCGAAGCGCACATGCAAGAAATGAAAAATATTCGGGATAAATACGACCCATTTGGTGGTAGGGCAATTGGCTCTCGCGAAATGTTGGACAGTAAAGTCTCGGAATATGGCGGAGAAATGCTCTACATTAACAAAAGCGATACGCAACCACTTTGGTCTATGGAATATTCCAGAGATGAAGGTTTGCGGAAATATTGGGATGAGTTTACGCCTCCTTATCATAAAAATGGAGCTGGCCCATTGTATAAAGGTCAGGACGCAAGTGATTATAACCGCAACCAGGATTCTCACGCGATAGAGGATATAATACGTTGGGCAGAATATTATGACCAACGCCCGGGAACCGGCAAACGCGTAAGTTCTGGCGGTGTAAATATTGTTTTTTCTGATTCTAACACACATTATCGAGGGGAAGAAAACTACAGAAGAAGTGGCGAAGTTGATGCCATGCGTATCCCGAAAGATGGTTTTTATGCGCATCAGGTAATGTGGGATGGCTGGGTAAATCCCGATAAAAAAGGCATACACATTATCGGGCATTGGAATTATGAAAAAGGCGTTGTAAAAAACGAATATGTAGTTGCTACCGGAGATAAAGTTGAATTGTTTCTGAACGGGAAATCATTAGGTTACGGCAAAAAGAGCCACGATTTTTTATTCACTTTTGAAAATATTGCTTGGCAATCTGGGGAATTAAAAGCAGTTTCTTATAATGCTAAAGGCGAAAAATTAGCAGAACAAACTCTTAAAACAGCTGGAACGCCAGTTGCTTTGCGCTTAACCGTTCAAAATGCCCCAGAAGGTTTAAAAGCCGATGGCGCAGATATGGCTTTAGTTCAGGTTGAAGTGGTGGATGCTTCGGGACAACGTTGCCCAACCGCTTTGAACATGATCGATTTTAAGTTGGATGGTCCGGCCGAATGGCGTGGAGGAATTGCCCAAGGGCCTAATAATTATATTTTGGCCAAATCTTTACCGGTAGAATGTGGCGTTAACAGAGTGTTAGTCCGCTCTACAACCCAAGCTGGCGTTATAAATATTTCAGCATCTTCAAACGGTTTACAATCGGCACAGCTGAATGTTACCTCAAAACCGGTTAAAGTTGTTAACGGCTTGTCTTTAGATTATCCCGATGCAGGTTTGACTTCCCGTTTGGATAGAGGGCCAACACCGAAAGGTTCGTCGTACGAAATTACCAGAATTGCTTTGCCGGTAGTTTCTGTAACAGCGGGAGCCAACAAAGAAAAAGCCAAATTAAGTTTCGATAATAACGAGCTATCCGCATGGACAAACGACGGTAAACTTTCAACCGCTTGGATTAGTTATACACTCGCCAATAAAGAGAAAGTGAGCGAAGTGGTATTAAAACTTAACGGTTTCCGCACAAAAAAATATCCTTTAAAAATATTTGTAGATAAGCAATTGGTCTTTAACGGAACCACAGCGCAAACATTAGGTTATTATACTGCCGTTTGTAAACCAACAACCGGAAAAGTAGTTAAAATTATTCTTGCTAGCGAAACCAAAAAAGACGGTAAAGAACTGATGAAAGAAATGGGTGGAAAAACGTTGGACGACGGACTTGATCAAATAAATAATGATGCAAAAGGTCAATTAGGGATTATTGAAGCAGAAATTTATAAAGCGCCATAAATAAAATGAAAGTAGCATTTAAAATAAAACTAAAACCCGGTTTCAAAGCAGAATATGAAAAAAGGCACAGCCAGATTTGGCCAGAGCTGGTTGCTTTGTTAAAAGAAAACGGCGTGAGTGATTATTCTATTTTTTTAGATGAAGAAACGGATACGCTTTTTGCAGTTCAGCAACAAAACGGACAGTCTTCGCAAGATTTGGGCAATACCGAAATCGTAAAGAAATGGTGGGCGTTTATGGCAGATATAATGGAAACAAATCCGGATAATTCGCCTGTAAGCATTCCGTTACCGCAAGTTTTTCACATGGATTAGTCCATTTACCATATTAAAATTTAAAGCTCATGAATAAAAAAGCCTTACTCTCTCTATTATTTCTTTGTGCATTTATGCTTAAAGCCGATTTTATGTTGGCGCAAAATAATCCATGGCCAAAAACGGATATGCAAACACATCCGTGGACACGCTGGTGGTGGCCGGGCAGTGCAGTTGATGATAAAAATATCGATCAGTTACTGACTCAATATCACAATGCTGGTTTCGGTGGAGTAGAAATTACGCCAATTTACGGAGCCAAAGGTTTTGAAAATAGATATATAGATTTTCTTTCGCCAAAATGGATGGAGGTTTTAAACCATACCGTTGAAAAAGGCAAAAGCTTAGGTATGGGTGTGGATATGAATACCGGAACCGGCTGGCCTTTCGGCGGTCCACAAATTGCCCCTAAAGATGCAGCTTCAAAACTTATTGTAGCGGTTTACAACATCAGTAAAAATAAAACTTTAGCCGAGAAAATTGCAGTTAAAGAACCAAAACAAGAAAACGCGGTTTTACAGCAAGTAATGGCTTTTGGGCCAAATAATCAGGTTTTAAACATTACAGATAAGGTTGACGGGCAAGGTAATTTAAATTGGAAACCCGAAAGTGGTGATTGGAAATTATACGCCATTTTTAACGGAAAAACCCGCCAAATGGTGAAAAGAGCGGCTCCGGGCGGAGAAGGTTTTACCTTAGACCATTTTAACAAAGCATCGGTTGATACCTATTTAAAACGTTTTGATGACGCATTTAACCAAAAATCACCGGGAATTAGAGCCTTTTTTAATGATAGTTACGAAGTATATGGCTCTACTTGGTCTGCAGATTTTTTAAAGGATTTTAAAGCAATTAAAGGCTATAATTTAGAAGATCATATCGATCAGCTAATTTCAACTGACGACAGTAGCGAAGAAGTTGCCCGCGTAAAATCTGATTATCGTGAAGTAATGAGCGAAATGTTGCTCAATAACTTCACTAAAGAGTGGACAAATTGGGCGCATAAATATAACAGTGTTTCCAAAAATCAGTCGCATGGTTCGCCTGGTAATTTATTGGATTTATATGGTGCTGTTGATATCCCAGAGTGCGAAACATTTGGCTCCAGTTATTTCAAAATTCCCGGTTTACGCCGCGATAGTGCAGATGTTCGCAATGTTGATCCAGACCCAATGATGTTCAAATTTGCAACTTCGGCAGCCAACGTAAACGGGAAAAAATACACTTCTTCAGAAACTTTTACGTGGTTAACCGAGCATTTTAAAACAGCGTTGTCGCAAATGAAACCCGAAGCAGAACAGTTGCTTTTAACAGGAGTAAACCACTTATTTTACCACGGAACTACTTATTCTCCGCAAGATGTACCTTTTCCGGGCTGGTTGTTTTACGCTTCTACCAACGTTGTTCCGGCCAACCCGTTTTGGAATCATTTGAACGGTTTAAACCAATATATTACTCGGGTTCAATCCGTTACACAAAGCGCAAAAGCTGATAATGAAATACTTTTATACTGGCCTGTTTACGATGTTTGGAATGATTCCAAAGGTTTAATGATGCCATTGGCAGTGCATGATGTTGATGACTGGTTGCATCCAACAGCTTTTTATAAAGATGCGGTAAGCTTAACTAAAAAAGGTTATTCTCTTGATTTTGTTTCGGATAAAGTGATAGCGCAAACGGTTACGGATAACGGAAATCTAATTACAAATGCAAACGCAACGCCTTATAAAACACTGATAGTGCCAACCTTAAATTTAATGAATATCGGCACACTAGAGAACCTAATGAAATTAGCAGATGGCGGTGCAAATATTATTTTTCAGAGTTTGCCAAAAGATGTACCTGGTTTAAACGGTTTAGCCGAGCGTCGTAAAGCGCTTAAAATAATGCTTAGCAAATTGAACTTCGTTTCAACTACCGGAATTCAAAAAGCGCAGATTGGAAAAGGTTCGTTTATTTTAGCTGAGGATATAGAGACAGCTTTACATGAATTGAGCATCAACCGCGAGCAACTAACAGATTGTGGGCTACAGTTTTTGCGTAGAGTTAACGGTGCCGATACCTATTATTACTTGGTAAATCATACGGCAAATACCATTTCAGAGAGAATAACACTCAACAAAGCGGGCAAAAGTGTAATAATGATGGATCCACAGACCGGAAAATTTGGTCTGGCCGATTTTCATCAACAAGCTAACGGTACAAGCGTAAAGATAGTTCTGAAATCTGGCGAAGCTTGTATTTTAAAAGTGAGCCAAAGCTCAGAAGATATGCCGAAATGGGTTTATACCGATAATTTGGTCGATTCCTTTGCAATTAACACCAAATGGGATTTAGATTTTGGCGAAGGTGGCCCGGAGAAACCTAAAGATTATGATAAAATAGATCTGAAACCGTGGACAGCTTTAAACGACGCGAAAGCCGATGCCTTCTCTGGATTAGCAACTTATACAACCACATTTAACTTTAAGCCTAAAAGCAACGAAACCTATGTTTTGGATTTGGGGAAAGTAGCAGAAAGTGCTCACGTTTGGTTAAACGGACAAGATTTAGGTTTGGTTTGGAGTTTTCCTTTTGAATTAAGATTAGGTAACGCATTAAAAAGCGGAAAAAACGAGCTAAAAATAGAAGTCGCAAATCTAATGGCAAACCGCATCCGATATATGGATAAAAACAATATCCATTGGCGTAACTATCACGAAATAAATTTTGTAAACATCAACTATAAACCCTTTGATGCTTCAAACTGGGAAGTGATGCCTTCTGGCCTGGAAGGGCCGGTAAAAATCAAAATATATAAATAGATAAACTGTAAAAAGTATCTTTTATGAAACCCTCAGAGTTTTTAAAATATGTACAGATAGATGAATATTCTGCAACGCCGAAATATATGCAGCTTAGTGACTCTGTTATTTCTGCGGTAGAGGCGGGACATTTGAAAAAAGATGATATCCTGCCATCTATTAACGAGCTTAGTTATATATTAGAAATATCAAGGGATACCGCAGAAAAAGGTTATAAGTATTTAAAAGCTACTGGGGTCATAGTTTCTGTTCCTGGTAAGGGCTATTACATCGCCCAGCCTTCGGTAAAACGGAATAGCCGTATTTTTTTGTTGTTCAACAAGCTTTCAACACATAAAAAAATCATATATGATACCTTGGTTGCCGAGCTTGGGCATGATGCTTTTATAGATTTTTATATTTACAACAACGATTTTTCGCTATTTAAAAAGTTAATTCAAAATCGTAAATCAGATTATTCACATTATATTATCATTCCGCATTTTGTAGAGGGAGGGGAGAAAGCCTACGAAATTATCAATACCATTCCCAAAGAAAAGTTAATTCTTTTAGATAAAAACATTAAAGGCGTAACCGGCGACTATGCCGTGATTTATGAAGATTTTGAGAAAGATATTTACAATGCTTTATATGAGCTGAAAGACGAATTGAGCAAATACCATACGTTAAAAATGATTTTTCCGAATAGGAGCTATTATCCTAAAGAGATTCTTGCGGGTTTTAAACTATTTTGCAGGCAATACGCTTTTTCTTATAAAATTCTCGATCAGCTATCTGATGAAGAAATTAAAAAAGGTGAGGTTTTTATCAATTTAATGGAAGATGACCTAGCGTCACTACTTGGGCATGTACAGTCGTTCGGTTTAAAAACCGGAGAAGATGTGGGCATCATTTCTTATAATGAAACACCATGGAAAAAGTTTTTGCTAAACGGCATTACAACTATTTCTACAGATTTTAAACAAATGGGCGAGCTCACTGCCGAAGTTGTAAAATCAGGATGTTGTAGGCAAATAAGCGTTCCGTTTAAAGTAAAGTTAAGGTCGTCGATTTGAATTTGAATAAAATTAACAAGTGGACTTGAAAACAAAATTAGATCTCATTTTTAGGGAAATCATACAACAATACGTCGCCAGTGTTTTTGCTGACCATTTTCCAGCTTTCAAACGGAAATTCAATTAAGGCCAAACCACAGGTAGGGATGTTAAACAAATCTGCATCGGTTAAATAAACTGCAAAATCTGTAATACCATTGTTATGCCCAAACAGCGCTATATAATCGTCTGCGTCATCAAACTCATTTACAATTTTTAGCAAATTTGGAACATTTGCTTCGTAAATTTTTGCGTCTTGCGCAATGCTATTAATTTCTTTTCCCCAGTTTTGAGCCATTAATTGACAAGTAGTTATTGCTCGTAAAGCGGGACTGCTTACCAGTTTTTCGGGAATAAGTTTGTTCATGGTAATGCGTTGCGCTATTTCAACGCTATCTCTTAATCCGCGAGGGTTTAATGGGCGGTTAAAATCGCTTAAATTAACATCTGCCCAATCAGATTTTGCGTGGCGCACTAGTAGTAGTTTTTTGCTCATGAGTTAAGTAGATGTAATGTTTTATTGATAATTTGTTGTGGCTCAATCATCTGCATACAGGCTAAATCGCCTCTAAAACATGGCTTGTTTCCATAAACAGAGCAAGGCCTGCAATAGATTTCTGATTGTATGCAATTGTCGTTACTTTGTCCGAATCCTAAAAAACCTGCGAACGGGTGAGTTGCTCCCCAAATAGAAACCACCTTGGTGCTGGTTAAAGACGCAAGATGCATGCCAGCAGAATCCATGCTTATCATTACGTCTAACTGGTTAATTAAGTTAAGCTCTTGTTCCAATGTGATTTTCCCGACTACGGAGCAACAGTTCTCATATTTTTCTTGCCATTTTTCAGCGATAGATTTCTCATCTTCACCACCACCGAAAATAAAGATGCGGATGTTTGCCTCGTTTAAAGCTTTTATAACTTCCTCTAATTTATTTAAAGGATAAATTTTTTGTAGATGCTGTGCAAAAGGAGAAATACCGACCCAATAATCCGTTGCTTTAGTGCCCGTCAGTTGCTGTACCTCGGGGTCAATCGGTTTTTTGTTTTCAGCGAGAAGCTCGTTTTTAATCGAAAATTGAAATCCTAAGGCTTTAAAAACAGAAGCGTAACGAAACCACATAGGCGTTAGCGGTTGCAGAATTTTATTATTCTTACGGGTAAGCGCTTTTTTCTCCGTTCTGCCTTTGTTTAAATGGGCAACTTTAATTCCTGCTGTTTTAAAAAACAGACTGATAATGCGTGAGCGTAAATTGAAGTGTAAATCGGCAACAGCAGTAATGTTTAGTTCTTTTAATTCTCGATATAAGTGGTATAATCCGTTTAACCCTTTATAGTCTTTTGGGTTAAAAGGATGAAAGGTAAGGTTTGGGATATCGCTAAAAAACGGCTTAAAAAATGGTCGAGTTAAATAAATGAATTGGGCATTAGGATTTTGTTGCGCAATTTGTTTAACAACGGGAGCCGTCATTGCAACATCCCCCATTGCCGAAAAACGAATAATTAGGACGTTTTGCCTATCCTCCATTCTTGGGTTTATTTAAATTATACAAAACAGGGTTTAAGCTGGGGTCGTTGTACATTTTCAGCTGCTTATAAACCTTCATGTATTTATCGCCATTTTTTATATCGCTGATGAGTTCATCAATAGACTGTGAAAGATCGGTGCGCTGGTGCAATAAAACCGATAGCTTTTCGCCACATGTGGTGCGGTGCTGTTCACTGGCATCCGTTCTTTCGGCTTCCTCTTGCATATGGAATATTTTTAAAGCCAGAATTGACAAACGGTCAATAGCCCAAGCCGGACTTTCGGTATTAACTTTGGCTTCCGCTTTTGCTTTTATATCCTTAAACTGCTCTAAAAAATAGCTGTCTATATATTCTACTAGATCTGTACGTTCCTGGTTTGAGGCATCAATCCTTCTTTTCCACATTAAACCTTCGTTACAATCAATATTTGGATTTCTTACCACATCCTCCATGTGCCACTGCGTCGTATCAATCCAGTTTTTTTTGTATAGCAAAAACTCAATTGTAGCCGGTTTGTATGGATTCTCAAAAGAAAGATCAATTTCGTTATTGATGTGATAATCTCTGATTGATTGTTCAAATATTTTATTGCAAAGGCTGCTGATCATTGTTATACAAATATTAAATTGGTTGTTTTACCTTGTTTTGGAAATACGCTGAAATTTCGGCTAAGTTAAAAGAATTTAAGCATTTTTCTTTGCTTAAACCTCCTTTTCTCCCTACGTAAACGCCATATTGCATATCCTTAAAGCCTTCGTTCCGGTGCGCATCTGGGTTTATTGCCAATAAAACGCCTTTTTCCAACGCATATTGGTGCCATCTCCAATCCAAATCAAGCCGTAGCGGGTTTGCATTAATTTCTATTGCAACATTGTTTTCAGCGCAAGCGTCTATAATTTTTTGATAATTTATTGGATAACCTGCCCGGCTCAATAAAAGCCTTCCTGTTGGATGTCCTAAAATTGTTGTATATGGATTTTCAATAGCTTTTATCAGCCTTTGTGTCGCTTTATCTTCATCCATTTTCATCGCCGAGTGAATAGAGGCAACTACGAAGTCGAACTTTGCTAAGATATCGTCCGGATAATCCAGGCTACCGTCGCTTAAAATATCCGATTCAATTCCTTTAAATATTCTAAACGGGGCAAGTTCTTTATTTAATGCGTCAATCTCTTCATGCTGCCGCAGTACGCTATCTATACTTAAACCGCTTGCATAAACTGCAGTTTTTGAGTGGTCCGAAATTCCTAAGTATTCTAAATTCAAAACATCTTTACAATACACAGCCATTTCTTTTAAACTGTGTATTCCATCGCTCCAAGTGCTGTGATTGTGCAATACGCCTTTTAAATCCGAAAATTCAATCAATTTAGGGATTTCATTTTTTAAGGCTTTTTCTATCTCGTTGCCGTTTTCTCTTAATTCTGGGGCTATAAACTCCATTCCTGCAACTTTATAAAGTTCGTCCTCACTTGTAAACCGATTTTTTCCTTTTAAAAGCGCTTTGATTTTTGCTACATGCTCATCACAACCGGTGGTTTCAAATAATTTAAAAGCCTGTTCTTCTAAGCCACATAAATAAATACTGATGACTAAACCAGCGTGATCCTTTAAATTAATTCTATTTTCCAAAACGGAAATTTCAAATATTTCTGCGCTAAACAGATTTACTATCGAGGTAACAGACTGTTCACTCACCATTAAAAACGTTAAAGAATCTATAATCTCACATTTTCTCCTGAAAGCGCCAGATATTAAAACCTCACCATTTATATCTAAACTTTTTAAGGCTTTTTCAAATTGCGAGCGATAATCTTCCGCTGTTGTTTCTATCCTAGCGTACAAAAATCTGCCGGCATTTGCCATCTTAAACTCGATGGCTTTTTTAATCTCCTCTTGAGTTTTAAAGCCGAAACCTTTCGCCTCAATCAGCCTATTTTCGTTACAAGCATAGTACAGTTCCCCAACATTTTCAATCCCCAGGTCGTCCCAAATTATTTTAACTTTTTTAGGACCTAAACCTTTAATGGTCATCATTTCTAATATTCCATCCGGGGTGTTCGCAATAAATGCATCCAGTTCTGCAATGTGTCCAACGGTAAGTAATTCTATGATCTTTGATGCAGTACTTTTGCCAATACCATCAATACTTTCTAATTCATCAAGAGGCTTTTCTTTTAATTTAAAAGGTAGCTTATCGATTTTAAACGAAGCGTTGTTTATAGTTCTTATCTTAAAAGAGTTTTCCTCATTAAGCTCCATTAGCTGACCTAAAAGCTTGAATTTTTTAGAAATTTCCTTATTCTCCATAAGCCTGCAAGTTAAACAGATTTTGTTGTTTTAATCGTTTTTAATGAATTTGCTAATACTTAAGACATTATAAGCAGAAAAGTGTTTTGGGCTTAAAAAGTGGGATATAGGAATTTCCGGCTTGTCATTGAATTTTGAAACTAACAAAATAAAAAGCGAAGATTCCGACTCTTGTTAATATACAATTACTATTTTGCCTATTGTTTTACCAGACTCCAATTGTCGGTGAGCCTCTTTCAAATTTCCCACGTTCAATCCTTCCATTACGGTATTTACTGTTGATTTGATGATTCCCTTATCCATTAACTCAGCAATTCTTGTAAGTATATGATGTTGCTTTATCATATCTTCGGTCTTAAACATCGGTCTCGTATACATATACTCCCAAGAGAAAGAGACACTTTTCGTTTTTAGCTTATTTAATGCAATAGGTTTGTCGCTTCCGGTTATCGATGCGATGTGTCCTTGTGGTTTTATTAATTCAACAATTACATCCCAATAAGCGTTTAAATCAACAAGGTCCATTATAAAGTCAAAATCCGAATAGCCAGCTTTTTTTGCTTCTTCAATCAAGTTATAATGGTTTATAACCGTATCCGCTCCAAATTTAGCGCACCATTCTGTTGTTTCTTTTCTTGATGCTGTAGCTACAACCCTCAAATTCGCTATTTGTTTTGCCAGCTGTATAGCTATAGAGCCAACGCCACCCGCTCCGCCAATAATAAGTATTGATTTCCCAGCATCTTTTTCAGGATCTATTCGCATCCGGTCAAAAAGAATTTCCCAAGCAGTTAAACTTGTTAAAGGCATCGCTGCAGTTTCTCCATAACCTAAAAGTTCCGGTTTTTTCCCTACAATACGTTCATCTACAATTTGGTATTCAGCGTTACACCCTGGGCGTGTAATATCTCCAGCATAAAAAACCTCATCACCTACTTTAAACAGAGAGACTTCGTTACCAATTTCTTCAACTACTCCAACTGCATCCCATCCTATAACTTTCGGATTTGTTAAAACAGTGTCTTTAGCACTGTTCTTTCTTATTTTATAATCAACCGGATTTACTGCAATCGCTTTTACCTTAATTAGTAAATCACGATTACCGGGTTTAGGTTTAGGAAGTTCAAACTCAATAAAACTGTCTTTTTCATCAATAGTTAATGATGTTTTAAAACCAATAGCTTTCATCTTTTCTTAGTTAAATTAGCATTTGCCAGCAATTTTAACGAAATCTAACGAATATTTATATCTTATTTCGTCAATGTTTTTTGAACGAAAGGGACGCGATATTCAATTGTTATTTATAGATGAGCATTATTTTTGTCTCTTCCCCTTTTCTTCCTGTAATTTTTTCTATCAGGTTTACAGGGTTTTACGGTGTAAGGTCAAGGGGGCCGGAAAAAAAGATCCCTGTTCCCTTGACGGGAGGGAAAAAGATATGCATCTTTGCACTCCGCAAACGCGAAGTTGGCGGGAACGGTGAGAGAGAAAGAGGGGGGATAAAAAAAATCAAAAAAAATTTGGGGAAGAGAAAAAAGTCCCTATCTTTGCACCCCGTTAGAACGGGAAACAGGAAAGAAGGGAGCGATTCCCGGAGGGCCGTAAAAAAACAGGAAGACTCGAATACGCCGTTGGGCGGAAAGATATAAAAAAGGCCGAACCGTGAGGGGTGGCCGGAAGTTCTTTAAGAAGAT
>DATJED010000012.1:0-152924 GCA_035496935.1 Pelobium sp.
AACAAAGAGCCACCGCTGCGCCGCTTGCTACAATGCTAGTGCTTTTGCTTCTTCACCGATACCGCAAGCGCCAAGGCGGAATTTATCGGTTACGGAAAGGTTGTGCTTTTAAGCTATGCTGGCACTCTTTTTTAACGTTTAACAGAGCCGGCATTAGCATGTTTGGATTGGATGTCCAAGCAGGGTCTGTTGCAAACGACCCTGCGTTTTAGCTATTGTATTTTGCAGATCGATGGTTTTGCTATTTGAGATTGGTATTGATGTTAAAATCCTCCCGGCTGTACCGCTTGACATTCAAGATTGCTTCTTAATTTTCCGCTCCTAAGCAAACAAAATGGGGCGATCAACAGCGATGGCAGATCCTTTCGATGTCACTGAGTTTGAAATAGAGCTTTCCCTTGATGGTTTTGCAAGGCAGGTTGGCTTTCTTTCGGAGGTTGTACAGCTGGCGGTCGCTGATTTTGAGCAACTGCATCACCTCTTGTTTATCCAGGTAATTTAGCTGGTAGGTTGCCAATCTGTTTTCTTTAACCTCGGAGAGCTGGTTGTTGTTTGCAATGGTGACCAAACACACCAAAAGCTCTTCGATCCTCAACATAATCTCAATGAAACGGTTTAGAAATTTCATCTATAAAAAGGTTTAAATTTACAATAGCATCACCCAAACACCTTTCGCCTCCTCCCCTGTTAAACGGTACTATCAAACATCACCGAGGTTTCTAAAAAATCAATAATAGTACTGTAAAAGAAATACAGAAATTTTTATTTGATAAAAAAGACAAATAATTTATTTTGCATCATTTCTATATCTGCTATACGAAAATATACCATTTACCTAAATTATTTATTGTTGAACATCAAAAAAATCATTTATGCCTAAACAACTATTTATTGAAAAATGGGACCAGATCCATTTTCTGAGTGACAAACTCAAACAGGTTTTGCAAGCTAACCTACACCTTCAAACCATTCGGAAAGGCGAGACACTTTACAAACAGAATGAACGGCTTCACAAAACCTACTTTATTGTAAAGGGTTTGTTGGTGGGGCACCGCTTGGAAGCGCACAAAAGTTCGGTATGCTGGTTTTTAAAAGAGCATGATTTTATCAAGGACCATGACAGCCTTTACCATCAAAGACCAGCTAAACACACCGTAATTGCCACGGAAGACAGCACCCTATTATGCCTCAGTTACCGGGATCTGCAGATGATCAACTATACCTTTCCCGAAGCCAACATCGTCGCCAAAAACCTGCTCAACTACTATCTGAGCTATCATCAGCAACGGATTTCGCTATTGACCATCCAAAACAGTACCGACCGTTATCACCGCTTTGCCGAGTATTTCCCTTGGGCGGTAGGCAGGTTGAAGCGTGGAGACATTGCGTCTTTTTTGAACATGAGCGCAGAGACTTTAAGCAGAATCCGGTAGGATTTTATTGATGGGCGTCAAAATTTTGAAATTAATAAAATGTGAGATTTCCCTGATCTGACACGAAGGGAGTGAAGATAATTCTAAAATTCCTCCCTTTAGTCATGACCCTTTATGTAGCAATGAATTCAAGTACCGGCCTTGCAATTCCTTATTTATGGCAAACGGCTAAGAACTAAATTTTTGCAGCATTTTTTATCTTGATAATAGCGCACAAATTCCTCGTTTGCACAAATGGATAATCAGAAATTTTGGGTATAATTGCAAAAAAATGCTTTAACAATTGAAGCTGAAACAGATATGCGTATGAATGGTAGTATTTACCGCTTGAAAAATCTTACTTTTTTGTTCTTATTGGGAGTGGTTTTGATGAGTTCTTGTAGTTATAAAAACTCTTCTCGTATTTTACAGTATCCTAAAAGTTTTAATACCGACACGCTAAAAACAATAGCGGTATTCAATGGACAAAACAACTACTCCGAGTATCGAATTAAAACATACGACAAGATAAGTGTCAAGAACCTTCAAGATCCTGAACTATTAGGCTCACGATTGGGAACGCCAACAGAACTTAGGGTAAGTTATGATGTTAACCAAAATGGAGAGATTATTTTACCTGCCCTAGGCAGCGTAAAGGTTCTCGGCTTAACAAAAGAACAAGCAAGAGATAAAATACAAAAATTATATGGTGAAGCATTATTCAAAGACCCCATTATCGAACTAACTATCAATACTCTAAAAGTCACTATGTTGGGAGCGTTTACTAGTGAAGGAAATTTTGTATTAGAGAATCAAAAAATAGACTTAATGGATATGGTTGGAAAAGTTGGGGGTATTAGTGATGACGCGAATGTAAAAAATATAAGAATCATCCGTGGCAATAGAGCTAACCCTGAACTAATAGTAGTAGATTTATCGAATATCAATACACTATCAAACCCCAAGTTAATATTGCAAGACGGCGATATCATTATTGCAGAAAGAAACAAATTCGCTGTACTCAGCAAAAATGTGGCTCCCATTACTTCGATTACTTCGATAGCATTCTTACTTTTAAACACTTACATCCTCATCAAAAACATCAATTAATCTTCCATGGATTTGAAGCAAGGAAAAGATCAAGATCTGACACTGAACCAAGAAATTGATTATATCAAAATTTTCAAGATTCTATGGAGTCGATGGTATTGGATTGCATGCGTATTAGCTGTTTGCACAATATGCGCTTATATCTATTTATGGTATACTCCGCAAATTTATACTACTTCTGCATCACTGAAGTTCGAGAATAATAGTAGCGAAATAAGCTCTTTATTGAGAGGCAAATTCAGTATTGATGACACAAAATCTCTCGCAACAGAAAGTTACGTCATCAAATCAAATCCATTACTTACCAATGCCATTGGGCGGTTAGATTATCGAGTCTCTTACTTTATTGTTGGACGGTTCCGAACAAAAGAGATGTATCCTTACAAACCATTTCAAGTAAAAGTAATCAAGGAGGATACACTACAAAGATATAGAGGCACTTATCTTTTCAAGAAGATTGATTCCGAAAATTTCAAGATTAGTGTTAAAGACGAATATCACAATATGACCGTGAAAAAAAAGTTTGGAGAAATCTTTACACTTTTAGGTTATACCATGTCAGTCGTAGCAGCTCCAACAACTGATCTTTCAGACTACTATTTCAAAATCAACCATCGTGAAGATCTACTAAATAGAGTCGGTGGCGGTCTATCACTTAGAGAATTAGGCAAAAGCACTAACATATTGATGTTAACGAGTATTGATGAGAATCCATATTTCGCTAAAGACGTTGTAAATGCAGTAATGGAAGAATATGTATTCTTTGATGGGCAAAACAAAAGCCAAGGGGCGAACTCCACCATTACTTTTATCAACACTCAATTAAAGAAGATGTCCGATGAATTAAACCTAGCCCAAAACGATGTAAAAAAATTTAAGGTCCAAAATAAAATATCTAGTATTGAATTTTATAGTACTTCGAAAGAAAAAAGATTAAGTAATTATCAAGAGCAATTGATTGGATTAAAAACCCAGAACATCAACTTAGATATTTTTGAACAGCAGATCAAAAACAACCAAGATAAGGTTTATCTCAATTTTAATCTCGAAGGAGAAACGGGTGGATTTTTAAAGGGGCTAATCGATAAATTAAACGTCTTACTCATTGAGCGCTCTGGAAAGTTAGTGACCTATAATGAAAAATCAAATCCCATTTTAGAGCTAGACCGTCAAATTTTTGATATTAAGGAGGCTATTATTCGCAACATCAAAAGCCTACGAGAACGGCAAAATAAACTTATTGCAAATTTAGAGCAGGAGTTAAGAACTGCCAATAACAACCTAAAAATCATCCCAGAGACAGAGCAAGGACTCACTAACCTACAACGTACATACGACATCAATGAAAGAGTATATACCTACCTGTCTGACAAGAAATTAGAGGCACAAATCGCACTCTCTGCTATCTCAGCTGGAGTAAGTATCGTAAATTTCGCAGAACTGTCATTTAAAACTGTTGAACCACAAAAAGCCAGAGTCTATTCTTCTGCCCTATTAATTGGCATCATCCTTAGTATCGGCATTATTGTACTGGTAAGGGTGGTCAATCCTTATGTATATGATAAGGAAACGGTAGAGTCGCTCACCAATATGCCCATCATCGGCGTGGTAAAGACCTTCCCGACCAAACTGGATAAATCCAATAAGCAGGTGCTTTCCTTAGAAAAACCGAAATCAGTATTTGCGGAATCTATACGCTCGGTACGTACCAACTTAAGCTTTTTAGCTTCGGAAAAAAATTCGAAGGTCATCTGTATCACTTCAGAAATCTCTGGGGAAGGTAAATCCTTTATGACTATCAACTTGGCCAGTACACTATCTCTAATTGATAAAAAGGTGGTGATTATTGCAGCGGATTTACGTAAATCTAAAATGCACAAAGCTTTTGAGGTGGACAATGATAAAGGATTGAGTACCTATTTAGCCAATCAACATCAGATGGAAGATGTGCTCTTGCAAACCCATGTGGAGGGACTGGATTTTATTCC
Organism: Pelobium sp.; assembly: GCA_035496935.1. Classification (GTDB taxonomy): domain Bacteria; phylum Bacteroidota; class Bacteroidia; order Sphingobacteriales; family Sphingobacteriaceae; genus Pseudopedobacter. The sequence continues at coordinate 4,511 of DATJED010000012.1, forward strand.
ATCGGGACCTAACCCACCTAATCCATCAGAATTGATTCAATCGGAGAGGATGAAAGTGCTAGTCGATTATTTGTCCACAAAATACGATTATGTGCTGATTGATACCGCCCCTATAGGTTTGGTTTCCGATTCGGTGCCTTTGATCCGACAATCAGACATTAATATTTTTGTGATCCGGTCCGGAGTTTCCCGCATTGGCGCCTCTACCATCCCGAATAAGTTGAGCAGAGAATTTGGCCTTTCTAATATGGTCATTATTCTCAATGCCTTCAGTAACGATTCGTTATACAGCCGTTATTACAGCACCAATTACGCCAATAGCTATTACGAAAGCTATTACTATTATGCAGATTATAGCGGTTATTACGGCTATGGCTATTATGATGATGTGAAACCGAGCTGGTGGAATTTGGTAGGGCAGATTAAATACCATTTCAAAAAGAAGAAAAACAGCTAGAAGGAAAGGTTAATGGCATAAGGTTAATGGCTTAGGGCTGAAAGCACATTGAATCATTGGATTAAAAAAATTATGGTAATCTTCTTTTCACTTTTTACTTTTTACTTTTTACTTACGGATGTGTAGAATTGCTGGAATAGTCCATCCTTTTTTTCTGAAAGACGCATTGCATCATAACATTCGCAAGATGTGCGATTTGCAGGCCCATGGCGGACCGGATGGTGAAGGTTATTTTGTAGATGAAGAGGCTAATTTAGCACTCGGGCATCGTCGTTTATCCTTGATTGACCTAAGCCATTTAGGGCATCAGCCTATGCAATATCAGCATCTGCACATCAGCTTTAATGGCGAGATCTACAATTTTCAGGAAATCAAAGCTGATTTATTGGCCAAAGGACATGTTTTCCAGAGCCACTCGGATACCGAGGTTATTCTACATGCCTATGCGGAATGGGGGACCGGATGTTTCAAACGCTTTAACGGGATGTTTGCCCTCGCTATTTACGACCAAAGGGCTAAAAAATTGATGCTCGCCAGAGATGTGGCCGGTATTAAACCACTCTATTATTTCCAGCAACAAAACCAGTTTATATTTGCCAGCGAGGTAAAAGCCTTTGCCACTTCGGGGCTCATCATTGATGAAGACCCTAACTGGAAAATTTATTTTTTGTCCTTCGGCTTTATACCCGAACCCCATACAACTTTAAAAAATGTAAAATCTTTAGCACCAGGTCAGGTGCTCATCTACGATTTACGAAGCTATCAAAGCCAAATTGAAACCTTCGAAAAGCTGGAATTTAGTTCCGGTTTAACCAACGAAAAGGAAGTTGAACAGCTCATTCATACCACCTTAAGTGATGCGGTAAAAAGACACCTGATTTCCGATGCACCCATCGGTGTTTTTTTAAGTGGCGGGATTGATAGCAGCATCATCTCCCTACTGGCAGCACAAAACGCCAAACAACAGATACAAACCCTATCGGTCAGCTTTAACGAAAATGCTTATGATGAGTCGTTCTATCAAAAAATCATTCAAGAAAAAATCAACAGCAGGCATACCCATTACATCATTACCAAAAAGGAATATTTAGAAGCATTGCCACAATTGCAGAACGCCTTTGACCAGCCCAGCAATGACGCCGTTAATTCCTGGTTTATTTCCAGGTGCGCCAAACAGAACGGTTTAAAAGCAGTGCTTTCGGGTTTGGGTGGTGATGAACTTTTTGGTGGCTACCCCTCTTTTAAAAGAATAGATACTGCCATTGCCCTAAGAAAGTTACCGCTCCGGATATTCAATATTGCCGATCATCTGCATGATGATAAGCTTAAAAAATTGCTTTTCTTAAAAGAAGAGCGGACTTATGCCGATTACCTGTTTTTACGCGGGTTTTATACGCCCAGAACCATCAGCAAATTATTGGATGCCACTGAGGGCGAAATACACGAAGCGCTTGGGAATTTAAAATACAACAGCCCGAGGAATCAGATTGCGCCAAAAAACTATGTAAGCTGGTTGGAGCAAAATATCTACATGCGCTCGCAATTGTTGCGTGATACCGACTACATGAGCATGCAACATGGGGTAGAGGTAAGAGTACCTTTTCTGGACAAAGAATTCTTAAAACTGGTACACCGCATCGATCCGCTTATCAAATTTAAAGGCGATTTACCGAAACAACTGTTGGTGAATTCTTTTAAAGATATCCTACCTGTTGAAGTTTACCAAAGAAAAAAAATGGGCTTTACCTTTCCGTTTCAGGAATGGAACAAGTCTCATCCGGGCATCAATAAAATAGCCCTACATTCCAACAAACAAGTTGCTAAATTAGGTAAGCTTTTTTTATGCAATAAATTGCATTGGAGCCGGTGCTATGCTTTGTTACAGATAGAAAATTTTCTCCCCCAAAAGGACGCCCTTTTTTTAACGCTCAAAACTTTTAGTCATACCGGTGGGATTGAGAAGGTAAACCGTGTTTTAATGAAAGCCGGTACAGATATCCAATCCAATCATTTAATCAGGTTTCACGCAAAAAGTTTGTACGATGGCGAACCGGATGAAAAGTATATCACCAAAAGGCGGTTTGAAGGGTTTAAGGGAAATCTCATTTCTTTTATTTTTAAAAGCGTTAAAAAGGGCATAAAATGCGATGTGGTGATGTTTAGCCATATCAATTTAGCCTTTGTAGGTTTGCTCATTAAATTTTTGAACCCGAAAACCAAAATCATTTTACAGGCACATGGGATTGAAGTTTGGGGAAAACAGAGCCTTTTAAAAAAGTCTTTTCTAAGACAGGCAGACCTTGTCTTATCGGTCAGTCAATTTACCAAAGATAATCTGGTACAACATCATGCGCTGGATCCCCATAAATGTGTGGTGTTTCATAACAGTCTGGATCCATTTTTTAATACTGATCCCAATGAAGAAATAGTTACCGCTTTAAAGGAAAAACACGGCATCAAAAAAAGCGACTGTGTTTTAGTCACCCTTACCCGATTGGTCAGTTCAGAAAAATACAAGGGTTACGATAAAGTGATCTCGGCCTTGGCCGAACTCAAAAAAGGAGGTAAAAGTTATAAGTACCTGATTTTGGGAAAATATGATCAACTCGAATATACACGCGTCACCGACTTAATCCGGCGGTTAGGTTTAACGGAAGATGTTAGATTATGTGGCTACATCAAAGACGAAGAAATCAGCAGCTATTTTAGCCTGGCTAATCTATTTGTGATGCCCAGCCAAAAAGAAGGATTTGGAATTGTATTTATCGAAGCTATGGCCTGTGGATTACCTGTGATTGCAGGGAATTTGGACGGTTCGGTAGATGCCTTAATCAATGGAAACTTGGGTACGCTCATTAACCCGAACGATGCCGAGGAGTTGGTGGATGCCATTAAGAATTATCGTCAGCACCCCTTATCTTCGCAACCAGATCTGCTCATGGCTAAAGTGAACGAAAATTTTGGCTATACAAAATACAAAAAAAACTTAGAAACCCTATTACTCAATTAAATGGAAAACCTTGCAGAAGAAAAGTGGGATTTAGAAATTAGGCCTCAGAATCATTTATTTGAACTGCATTTGTCAGACGTTTGGCGCTACCGCGATTTATTGACCTTACTGGTACGCAGAGATTTTGTGAGTTTTTATAAGCAGACCATTTTAGGTCCATTATGGTTTTTTATACAACCCCTTTTTACCACCATCATTTATACCTTTATTTTTGGAAATCTAGCCGGCATTTCTACCGATGGTTTGCCCCAGCCCCTATTTTATATGGCCGGTATTACCGCCTGGAATTATTTTGCCGACTGTTTGACCAAAACCAGTACGGTATTCAGAGACAATGCGGGTATTTTCGGGAAAGTCTATTTTCCAAGGCTCATTATGCCATTGAGCATCGTGGTGAGCAACCTAGTGCGCTTTGGGGTGCAAATGCTACTATTCTTACTGTTAATGGGTGTCTATTATTTCAGTGGCGCACATTTTAGCATTACACCTTATATTGCCTTATTTCCGATTTTGGTGATCCTGATGGCTTTACAAGGTTTAGGTTTAGGGATGCTGATCACTGCCATGACTACTAAATACCGTGATCTAGCTTTTTTGGTGACTTTTGGGGTACAATTATTAATGTATGCCACCACTGTCATTTACCCCTTAAGTACGGCCGTCACCAAATATCCCGAATATGCCTGGATCATCGAATATAATCCCATGACTCCAATTATCGAAGGCTTTAGGTTAGGATTTTTAGGGGAAGGTAGTTTTACCTGGACAAGTTTGGGCTATGTGACTTTAGTGACCCTCGCTTTAACATTCTTTGGGCTGGTGATATTTAACAAAGTAGAAAAAACATTCGTTGACACTGTATAATTAAAAAATGTTAAAAAGAATAAATCAATTTATTTTAAATCGGGCCTTCGATAAAAAGTTAATTTCCCAGCTCAAAGACAAAAACATTCTGTTTAAATTCAATAAAGCGGGGCATCAAGTGTTTTTTCCTGAGGCTATACAACTTCGTCCAAGCCCTAGTAGCGACTTTTCCGTTTTCTTACAAGTGTTTTTTAATGAACAGTATTTACTGTTAGTGAACTTTTGTTTGTTCAATAAACTGGAAATAAAAAATATTTTAGATTTAGGTGCAAACGTAGGCTTTACGTCTATCTACCTGCGTAAAGCTTTTAAAGAGGCAAACATCTATGCGGTTGAACCTGACGAAAACAACTTCAAAGAGCTAAACAAGAACACTTCATTTTTAAAAAAATTATTTACAATAAATTCAGCTGTTTGGCCATACAAAACTTTTTTAACTCCTTCTTATGAAGAAGAAAGCGATTGGGGCAAAACTTTTGTATATAATGAGAACCATTCTGAAAACAGAATAAGAACCGTTACTATAGCAGAGCTAATCAAAGATTACACTTTAGAAACTGTAGATATCTTGAAAATAGATATCGAAGGTGCCGAAAAACAAGTATTTGAAGGTGATGTTTCCTTTTTAAATAAAACAAAAGTTATCGCTATTGAAATCCATGAGGATTACATCGCAAAAGATGTGATTACTGATATTCTTTTAGCGCATCACTTTGTGTTGACGGAAGCTGGAGAACTTGTGATCGGTATCAATAAAAAGTATCTACAGGTGGCGCATAGTTTTATGTAATTTCTGTTTTGGAGAAAGGAACGAAGGTTTGAATAATATAATATCAGAGACCAAGAGTGCTAAATGCCTCACTCTATCTAAGGGGTGCGAAAGGTTTCACAGTAAGTTGGAGACTAGGGGATTTGATTGTGAGCGGAGTACAAGACAGACAATGATTAAATTTGATTAATTTAGGACCGTGAAAACATTCATAATATATCCAAAGAAGAGTGAGCAACATCAAACATTAAAGCTGTTGCTAAAAGCTTTAGAATTACGCTTTGAGGCAAACCCAAAAAAACGGTATATAGATCGGAAATCGCTGGAAAACTATCATGGCAAAAAGATGCATTAGTAGCACACAAAAAAATACGAGCTGAATGGAATTAAAGTCTAATAAAGATAATAGATGGGAACAGCAGTCAAAGTAGAGAATTTATCAAAAGCTTACCAATTGGGTGAGATTGGTACGGGTACGCTCTCCAACGATTTAAAACGCTGGGCTTATAAAGTACGGGGTAAAGAAGATCCTTTTTTAAAAATAGGAGAAACCAATGACCGTACCACTAAAGGCGAAAGCGACATGGTGTGGAGCCTAAAAGACCTCAACTTTGAGATTGAACAGGGCGATGCCGTAGGGATTATTGGCCGTAATGGTGCAGGTAAAAGTACGTTACTAAAAATATTAAGCCGGGTGACCTCTCCCACCACAGGCTCAGTAAAAGTAAAAGGTAGGGTAGCCAGTTTACTGGAAGTAGGAACGGGCTTCCACCCTGAATTAACAGGCAGAGAGAATATTTTTTTAAACGGAGCTATTTTGGGGATGCGCAAGGCTGAAATTAAAAAGCATTTTGATGCCATTGTGGATTTTGCGGGTGTGGAACGTTATATTGACACACCTGTTAAACGTTATTCTTCTGGAATGTATGTAAGGCTGGCTTTTGCCGTAGCGGCACATTTGGAATCTGAAATCTTAATTGTGGATGAAGTACTGGCAGTGGGTGATGCTGAATTCCAGAAGAAATGTCTGGGTAAAATGGGAGAAGTTAGTAAAGGGGAAGGAAAGACAATTCTATTCGTTAGCCATAATATGAGTTCAATCCTTAGGTTATGTAGTAAAGGGATATTATTATCCAATGGTACCATTAAGATGGATGGAGGAATGAACGAAGTAGTGAATCGATATCTTGCATCTAAAAAGAATGAGCATATAATTTCGTCTAGTTCATCTGAAGAGATAAAAATTACGAATTTGTTATTTAAAGACAGATATGGTGAAGAGTTAAGTTTTTTAACTACTTTTCAGGATACAATTATAGAAATGTATTGTGAAGCGTCAGAATTTATTAATGATGTATCTTTCGCGGTATGTTTCACAGATATTCATGACACGCGGATTACTAGTTTATGGACGAGTTATAATGCTAAAACTTTTGATATAAATGTCAATAAATTTATAATCTCGTTTGAGATTAGTAAACTTAAGCTCATGCCTGGAGAATACGAAATTGTAACATACATAGAAAGTAGAGGAAGGGAAATACAAAGGATCGATAGTTATAAACAGTTTTCCGTCAAATATACTAGCGATTTTGGAATTACTATCGAACCAAAAAGTTCGCAAGGCCTATACATAGAGGATTTTAAAGTTATATTAAATCATTAAAAATGTTTAAAAAGAAAGAACCCGGCAAACAAGTAAAAATTAATAATGATGCTCTTACATTTCTAACCTACCAGTATCAGCACATAAATATTGAGAGGTTAAAGCATTTGGACACTTTAGGGTTAGGTGTCGAAGGAAAAAGAATTTTGGATTTAGGAGCAGGAATCGGTGATCACTCATTATTCTACCTTTATAAAAATTGCGAAGTAACCGCATTAGAGGGGAGAAAAGATCTTGTCGATTTTATAAATGAAAGATTGAATCTCAGCGCAAGCTGCGTAAACTTCGAAGAGGAGCTAAATTTATTAGAGCAATATAGGAATTATGATTTTGCACATTGCTTTGGTTTACTTTACCATTTAAAAAATCCAGAAGAGTTTTTACATTCAGTAGCCAAAACTGCAAATGTTTTGTTACTGGAAACAATTGTTTCTAACGAATCTTTGGATGACATAAATCTAATTGCAGAAGACTCAAAAAATTCCACGCAAGCTATCTCGGGAATTGGATGCCGTCCGAATCGAAAGTGGCTGTACATTAAATTGAAGACGATATTTAAACATGTATATATTCCGTTAACACAGCCAAATCACGATCAGTTTCCGAAAGATTGGACCAATTCTCCAAAAGGAATGTCACACAGTAGAATATTCTTTATAGGTTCACATATTGAACTCGATTCACCTCTACTTACAGAAGAGTTTATTCTAATTCATAATGACGAGGTTTAATGAGAGTAATTATTTTACTAATCAAATTTTTTAAACGAGGAAATCTCGCCTTAGATTTGTATACTCGAAGACAAGTTTTAGATACGACAGAGTTTAAATCTGTTTGGAAATATCCCCTACTGACCAAATTATTAATTCGTGTTAAACCATTTCAAGGAGAGTATAAATTAGATTTGCTAAAAAAGTTTATTTATAACCCAAAACTAGACATTGGTCGAAATTTATATCTTACTGGTAAGTTTGAAGATGACGAAATTAAATACTCTACAGATTTACTTTCTGAATATGAATCTGGTACCGTTCTGGATATAGGTGCAAACGTAGGGTTGCATGTTATAACTTGGGCGCAAAAAATTCCATCACATAACTATTACGCTTTTGAACCCACCAAGTTTGTACACAGAGTTTTGATTGAAAATATCAAATTAAACAATCAAAGAGGAAACATCATCACCGTAGAAAAAGCCGTTAGTAACCAAGTTGGGATTTCCTCCTTTTATGAAACTTCTGACGATGCTTATAACTCACTAAAAGACACAAAACGTAAATCTGTTAATAAAGTTTACGACGTTCAAGTAACCACGATAGATAATTTTATTAATGAAAACAACATTAACGATCTTAGATTCGTAAAAATTGATACGGAGGGGTTTGAAGATGAGGTAATTGATGGCGCGAAAGACACGATACGAAAATTTATGCCCACATTCTTTATAGAAATTTACAAGGGAACAGATTCGAATATTAACGCGGAGAAAACTATAAGGAAAATGATTGAATTTGGATATCACGCTTATGTGTTCAAAGATAACATACCCACCCATTATTACCAACATAATGACAAATATTATAACTATTTTTTCTCCAAAACACCTTTAATTTGATAATGATTAATACCATATTTTATTTCCTATTTAGGAAACTCTATCCTAGGTTTCATATACGTCTTTTCAAAGAGGATAATAATAAAGTTGTAGAAATATTTAAAGCGAACAATGCGCTGTTATTCTTAGAGTCGAGGAAATACCCTTCTTTAATAAATAATGGTTATAGGCATATAGAAGTCGTAATTAATTTAATTAAAAAAAATAAACTAGATAAGTTGACAATTTTAGATATCGGAGGCGCTGCCGGCGATGTAGCTTTGTTGTTTTCCGACTCTTTACCCTTATCTACCATACACAGTTTTGAACCCATCGCTAAATCATTCTCCGATTTAAAGAACAAGACAAGTAAAATTTCAAATATAAATTCACACAACTTTGCTTTGGGTTCTAGAAGAGAAACTATTAGAATTAACGTCGCCGAGCGCATTACCTCTTCTTCATTGTACGAAATAAATGAAGAAATCACCGATAGTTTTTTTTCTAAAAATTTAAAATTAAAGCGGTTAGAAGAAATTAATGTTCGAGTTTTGGATGAGGAATTCAAAGAGAATGTAGAGATTTCCCTAATAAAACTAGATGTCCAGGGCTATGAATTGGAGGTTCTTAGAGGAGCTGTCGAAAATCTTAAAAATACGCACTTTATTTTAACTGAAGTAATGAATCATGATTTCTATAAAAATGCGCCTTCTTATAGCGAAATTGATTTGTTTTTAAGAGAAAATAATTTTGTCCTTTTTGATATTTTACCGAGTATCAGGCGAGATGATAAATTGATGGAATGGGACGTTATTTATAAAAATGCAAATTTAAATTAGACAAAGTTTTGTTAACTATATTTACCACTACAAAGAAGTTCGTAGGACATACAGCTGTTATACAAAATAATGCAATTACTAGCTGGACAAAGCTCGGAGTACCTGTTGAGATAATTATATTTGGAAAGATTGAAGGGGAAGATTCGAAGATGCAGAACCTCTCGTTTATCGAGATAAAAGAAGTTAATAGTTTTGAAGGACGAATCCCCTACATTAATGACATGTTTCATAAAGCTTCACGTCTTGCAAAATATGATCATCTCTGTTTTTTAAACGCCGACATAATTTTGACCAGTCCTTTTATAAAAACTATACAATGCTTATTCAGCTCTGGAATGAAGCAGTACTTAGCTGTTGGTCAGCGTCTTGATTTTGACGTCACACGAGAAATAGATTTTGAGGATAATTGGATAGATTCATTTATAAAAGAAAACGGAGAAGATTTTAAACTGCATCCACCTATGGGAAGCGATATATTCATTTTTCCAAAAAATCAATACCGCCTAGGTGCCATTCCTGACCTATTAGTTGGAAGACCGGGTTGGGATTTGTGGATGATTTACAACGCTAGACGAGTTCAAATTCCGGTAATTGACATAACAAATTCCTATCTTTTGTATCACCAAAACCACGATTACTCCCACAAAAATTTGCAAACAGCAATTAAGGATGACAAGCACAACTATAGGTTTTTACCAAACGGATATGAATACGCCTTCACTTTAGAGTTTTGTAATTACCGCATTATCAATCAGAAAATTGTTCAGAATTTTTTTAACGGAGATTTCAACAAACATTTTACATGGCAAAATTATTTCGCTAACAATTCGATATCGACAAGAGTAAAGTCGAAACTAGGACGCTTTCTAGTAAAGCTACTTTATATTATTACAAGATAAATCATTTCCAAGTGAATCTCGCCCCAATAGTTTTATTCGTTTACAATCGACCCTGGCATACCGAGCAGACCTTGGAAGCTCTGATGGCGAACGAGCTGTCAAAAGATTCTATTCTTTATATTTATGCAGATGGACCTAAAAACTTCTTGCCAGAACTTAATGCGCAAATAGAAGAAACACGTGTTGTTTTACAAAAAAAACAATGGTGTAAAGAAGTGCATATTATAACGTCTGAATTTAACAAGGGTTTAGCGAGTTCAATTGTAGACGGTGTAACGGAGATAGTAAACAAATATGGTAAAGTTATAGTTTTAGAGGATGATATCGTCTCTTCCGCTGGATTCCTTAAATATATGAACGAGGCATTAAACCGTTTTCAAGATGATGAAAAAGTCATGCATGTTTCTGGTTATATGTACCCTATTTCTGAGCAAATAGTTGATGGAACGATATTTTTAAAAGTAATGTCGTGTTGGGGATGGGCAACTTGGAAAAGAGCTTGGCAATTTTATTCTGATGATTTAGGTTATTTTATCGCTCAGTTGGACACCCCTGAAAAAATTTCTAAATTCAACATTAAAGGTAATGGTCCATTTTATAATCAACTTCTCCAAAATAAGGATGGGCTATTAAACACTTGGGCAGTAAGATGGTATTCTTCGTGGTATTTTAAAAACGGCACTTCACTCTTTCCAAAAACAAGTTTGGTTAAAAACATTGGTTTTGATGGAAGCGGTACACACTCCAGAGGCGGAAAAAACTATGTGACAAACATTAAAGCATTGGAGGTGAATATCTCACAGTCGGGTAATACTGATGAAGAAAATGGGTTTCTCGAAAAGATTAATTCGTTCTACAAAGTTGAAAGTAAAGAAAAGAAAAGACTTTTAAATATTTTTCCTTTTAAGACAACCATAAAATCAAAAGTTTATAAGATACTAGCTAGAGTTATCCATAAACTCTTTTCTATTTATTCTCTAAATCATAAACAGCCACTAATCGAAACTAATAAAAATGATATTCATGATAGTTATATCTCAAAAAAAGCGAAAATTTACGGGAATCATAGGTTTGTCGCTTCTTATTTAGATGATTATAGTTATGTAGCACACAATGCTAATGTATCCGAAACTAAAATAGGGAAATTCTGTAGTATTGGACCAAATTTAATGAGTGGACGTGGCATCCATCCTACTGATATGTTATCTACGTCTCCTATGTTTTACTCTGTACGGAAACAAAATGGAATTAGCCTCTCCTATATAAATAAAATAAGAGAAACTAAACCCATTAGGATTGGAAATGATGTCTTCATCGGGATGAATGTTGTTATATTAGATGGTATAATTATAGGAGATGGGGCTGTAATTGGCGCTAGTACAGTTGTTTCCAAAGACATACCTCCTTATGCTATTGCAGTTGGTAACCCTATCAAAATAATAAAATATAGGTTTGATCAAACTACAATAGATGAGTTGCTAAGTATAGCTTGGTGGGATTTCGATGAGGATGAGCTTAAAGAAGTGGAACGACATTTTGATGACGTTGAAGGTTTTATAAAAAAATACAAAAAAGCTATTCATAGCTAAACCGGAAGAATGGGTGTTAAAGGGAATTTAGTGAATTTCTTATCTAATAGTTTTTTTATAAGACTAAAAGAATCTATATCAAAAAAGGAAATTCATAATAAGATTGTAAAATTAAAATACACACTAGAATTAGAGGGCATTATTAATGATTCTTCTTTAAGAATTTATTCACTACCAATTATAAGAAAATATCCTAATTCTGTAATTAAAATTGGTGCTAACTGTACCATATTGAATAATTCCACGGAGAATATTGCAGGGATAGCAAGTCCGTCTGTTATAGTTACGGTTTCCGAAGAATCTAAATTAATTATTGGTGACTATGTAGGTATATCTGGGGCATATATATGTGCAGTAAATGAAATCATAATCGGAAATTACGTAAATATCGGTGTCGGTGTACGAATTTACGATACAGATTTTCATCCAATTGATTATCTAGAGAGGAGAGAAAACCCGGGTTTTGACCTTAACAAAATCCCTCATTCATCTATTCATATTGGAAACGACGTATGGATAGGAGCTAATGCGATAATTTTAAAAGGTGTGACAATAGGAGAAAGAAGCATCATAGCAGCAGGAAGTGTAGTCACAAAAGATGTTCCTGCTAATTCTATATATGGAGGAAACCCAGCGAAGCTAATTAAAAGAATTTAAATTGGACAACCCCCTTTTTACTATAATTATACCGACTTATAACTCGGAAAAATTTATTGCCACAAGTTTAACTAGTATTATAACTCAGAAATGTAAAAGTTTTGAAGTATTAATAGTTGACGGCCTTTCTAGGGATGATACAATCAAAATCGCCAGTTCTTTTGAAGATGATAGAATAAAGGTGTTTTCCGAAAAAGATAAGGGGATTTATGACGCCATGAATAAAGGTATCCGGTACGCTAAAGGACAATGGCTCTACTTTTTAGGTAGTGATGATACGCTTTTTGACAAAGATGTCTTAAACGAGGTTCGGAAAAATATCCAAGCCAATAAGGATGCTAAGATTTTTTATGGAAATGTAAAATTAAAGGGGGATGCGGGCTGGGCAAAAGATGGGCATATTTATGACGGTTTTTTTTCTATCCATAGAATTATAACCCGCAATATATGTCATCAATCTATATTCTATCATAAGACTGTTTTTGATAGAATGGGTATGTATAATTTAGAATATAAAATTTGTGCAGACCATGATTTTAATATCAGAGCATCTAGAGTTTTTAAGTATAGATTTATCGACATCATTGTTGCTAACTTTACCGGTGGTGGTAAAAGCTCCTCTACGGATGAGTTATTTGTTAAAGATTATGATAAAATAGTGATTGCCCATCATCATAACCTACTTTATAAAATAAATATCAGTAATAAAACTTTGCTTGCCGAACTTATTAGCACATATAGAGAGGGAAAACTATGGCTATCCGTAAATCTTTTTTTTTTATTCTTGTATAAAATAAGCATTCAAAAAATTTTTAGAAAATTTAGAAGTTATTTATGATTTCTTTTACTATTTGTTCGAATAATTATTTAGCAGAAGCTATTACCTTAGGTAATTCTTTAGTTGCAAATAACTGCGAACCAGCAAGTTTTATCATTTTTTTAGTCGACAAAAAGAGCAAAGAAATCGATTATAGCAGCATTCCGTTTAAGGTTGTTCCAATTACCGAGCTGGTTGTCCCAAGCTTTACGGACATTTGTTCGTATTACGATATTGTAGAGCTAAACACCGCTGTAAAACCTTCCGTTTTTAAATACCTTTTTAATCAGTATTCTACAGAAATCTTATTCGCTTACCTAGATCCAGACTTATACTTTCTACAAAACATTGAAGGTTCTGTAAAGCAAGAAATTGGTAATTCATCCATTTTATTAACTCCTCATCTTTTAAAACCCGCCTGTTTAAATATTATCCCCTTTGAAAATACTTTTTTGAATTACGGTATTTACAATCTTGGATTTATCGCTTTAAAAGCAGATGCAAATAGTTTAGAGCTTTTAAATTGGTGGGAAGAGCGGACATTAAAGCTTGGCGTAGACAATGTTAAAGACGGTTTCTTTGTAGATCAACTTTGGTTAAATTTAGCACCCATTTTTTTTAAAAATGTTAAGGTCTCTTTGAATCCTGGATTAAACGCGGCATATTGGAATTTGAATGAACGTGAAATAAAAGATATAAATGATGTACTGTATGTTAATAACACATCTCAATTAATCTTCTTCCATTTTAGTTCGTTTGATATGAGTTTGGAGAAAATTTCAAAAAGGAGATATTCGAATCCGATTTGGGATACACGGTCTATCAAAAAGATTATGGAAACTTACAAAGAACAGTTAGAAACCAATAATTATTCTTTTTATAAAAAGATAGCACCATATTATAGCATAACGAGCGAAAACTTAATAAAGCGGAGATTTTCGGAGCAAATGGATAGGAAGAAAGTGCTTAGAATACAAAAAATAGCCAGATACGTCCCAGAAAGGATAATAAACAAATTTCTAAACCTTGCACATATACTTAGCGTTTTAAAAGAAGAAAAAATTTAGCTCTTTTAATTTAATTTACCATGTATCCTAAAATATCTATTATAACCCCAAACTTCAATCAAGGTAAGTATATTGAAGAAACCATTCTATCTATTATTAACCAAGGCTATCCTAATTTAGAATATATCATTATAGACGGTGGAAGTACCGATAATTCTGTAGAAATAATTGAGAAATATGATAAGCATATTTCATACTGGGTAAGTGAAAAAGACAAGGGGCAAGCTGATGCTATTAATAAAGGGTTAGCACATTGTACAGGGGAAATATTTAATTGGATTAACAGTGACGACTTATTAGCGCCAAATGCCTTATTTACGATAGCATCTTTATACAAGGAAAACGCCACTGTAGCAGGAAGGGTATATAACTTCTATGAAAACAATAGCGAGTTAAATGATTATACCCAAAATGAAAATCTAGACTTTTTAAATTTTTTGATGTTAAAAAGCGTTTATCATCAACCTGGCATTTGGCTTAACTTAAAACATATTAAAGGATTGTATCTTGATACTGAAAATCACTATTATTTCGATTTATTCTTCTATATCAATCATTTTAAAAATAATAAAGAGATAATCTACACGGATAACATTCTTGCACATTTTAGGTTTCACTCAGAATCAAAAACCACTTTAATTCAAAACAAGAGTCAAACTGAAATAATCCAATTCTATCAAGGACTATACCACGCAAAGGATTATCGACCGCAAAGAAGGCTTATACGAAAAGTACTCAAATATTTTGAAGCTAATAAAGAAATAAAAAGATGGCTTGAAATGCCTGCTGAACAAAAAAACCGGATTAACTTTTTTAAATTTTTTACCTCTAACCTTAGCTATTTAGAAGTAAATGTATTTTGGAAATTTATTATAAAATACATGATCAACTTCCAAAATATCAGAATTAAACATCATTAGGTAATCATAATAATATATTTATCTGGAATATATATTTAAACACTTATATAACAGCTTTTTTAGTATTATTAAAAACAAATTAAAATCTTATCTTTTCGAACGTAAAGATACTTAATTAGCAATTAGGCAAGCGCGTAAAGCAAAACATCTTGTTCAAGTAAATGATCAAACTATCTTAATATGTATACACCTAAAATAAGCATAGTGATACCTTGCTATAATACGATAGATTTTATCGAAGAAACTATTAATTCGGTTTTTGCACAAGACTATCCAGATAAAGAAATTATTGTTAGAGATGATTGTTCAACTGACGGAACATGGGAACTGCTTTTAGAGTTAAACCAAAAGACTGGAATTGCCATTTACAGAAACGAGCATAATTTAGGAATGTGTGAAAACTGGAATCGCTTATTTAAGGACGCAAATGGCGATTTAATCTTAAAACTAGACGCAGACGATGTCTTAGCACCAGGTTTTTTTAAAACTGCAATTAGTGTATTTAATCAACACAACACGGTAGATGCTGTTGCTTTAGCATATGACATTTTAGAAACTAGCACCCTTCGGTACAGAGAGACTGGTGTGCACCAATCTTTACATGAAGGGATTCAGGAAAAATTATTTAGTACCATTTTCTTTAAGAATCCCTTCCATCTTTGTTTTACGATTTTTAAAAGGAGTGCTATAACTCCGTTGATTAATGATGACAATTTTTTAAACACGGAGGTTGGAGACCTTGACTTTTTATTACGTTTTGCTAAAAAGAATCCTCAATTATACTATGTCAAAAATCTTGGCGGTCACTATAGAATGCATGCAAACAATTCATCCAAAGAACCTTTAAAACAAGCTAAAAGTTGGATAAATGATGTTTTTCCAACACATCAGAGTTATTTGAAAGCAAATTTTTATAAAGATACCAAAAAGGTGCTTTTACACAGAGTCGTCCACTATCTAAAAAATTGCATTTACCATCGTCAAAAAATAGATTTCGCGTATCTAAAAGTAAGTTTAGCAACATATTACAACTTTTAAAGTTTATCTGGAATTATGACCGTTTATTCTGCTGATAATGTCGCTGTTAGTGTGATTATCCCTTTCTTCAATAATCATCTCACCATTCAAGAAACACTGGATTCTTTAGAAAATCAAGAGTTTAAAAATTTCGAGGTTATTTTAGTTGAGGATAAAAACAGCAGGTCAATAAATCCAGAAATTCTCAAAAAGCCGTACAATTTTAAGTTCTATTTTTTCAAAAACACTGGCAATGCAGGTGCATCTTCAAATAGAAATTTAGGAATAAAGAATGCAAGGGGTAAATATTTACAGTTTTTAGACTCGGATGATCTAATTTCGAACAATAAACTACAAAGCCAATTTCAACTTATTGGGAACTATAACAACGTTATTGCGATGGGCAGATGGGGTGTTTTTGAAAAGTCGACTTCAGAGTATAAAAAAGACGAGTCGATTTTGTATAAAAATTGGCAGCCAGACGACTATCTAGCACAATTAAATGGCGAATTCAATATGCTGACGCCACTACACAGTTATCTAATCCCAAAAGCTCTTCTGTATGTTGCTGGTTTATGGAACGAAAATATATCATTAGGCGATGATGGAGAATTTATGAACCGGGCAATTGCCCATTGCAAGCAAATACTATATACAGATAAAGCTATAGCTTATTACAGAAGAGGAGATAACAATTCCTTGAGTCATCAAGCAAATTTAGAATCCGCCGAATCAAATTTCAATTGCGCCCAATCTTACAAAGAACTAGTTGTAACAAAATTTCCTGACCACCCAAAACTATTGCGGTCTGTAATAAGGAAGTATAATCTATTTTTTTATTGGTCATACCAAAAATTCCCTGATCTAGCTAAAAGAGCAGAGTTTGAAGTGAAAAACTTAAATGGAAGAATAGATATGAAAGTAGGTTCGTCATTTAGCAAAACGGGCCAAAGAATATTGGGCGTTAAGTTATACTTGACGTTACGTTACTGTTTTTTTTCAAAGTGATGTCCATCATCCTGATTTTTAATACTATTTTCGCTTGTTAATTTCATAGTCAGATTAAAGGTTACCATCCAATAGTAAAAGATTTAAATTTAAATAAGATACGATTTGAAATTTACCATTATTACCCGTTATTATCATCCCACTCCAGACGGTATCGGTCATCATAGTGGTTATTTAAATCAACATCTAATTGACGCAGGCCATATAGTGCAGGTAATTTATGATGATGGTATTGTTTCTTTGCAAGAGAAAGAGATTGGGATATTAGTCAATAAAATTAAACGTCATCGATCTGATTGGGTAATTTTCCAGTATAACGGTTATAGCTATAATAGATTTGGCGCACCCAATTGGCTTAGAGGCTTATTTAAAAAAATTTCGCACTACACAAATGCTAAACTATGTTTAGTAGTCCATGAGACTTTTATACGTCCAGAAGAAAGTTTAAAGTTAAAAATATATAGGTACTTGCAAAGACGAAGTTTGGGTATTTCCAGTAAATATGCAAAACTTATTGTAACAACTACCCACTTATATCAACAACAGTTAAAAGATTTAGGGCGTAAAAGTGAGGTGCTGTTCACTCCCTCTAATTTTGAAAATTATGTTAAAGCATTAAAGCCTCCAAGTCCAAATAAAAAACTTCGAATCGGCACTTTCGGAAATAGAGATCCGAATTTTCTATTACAAATTATCAGTGGCTTAGAAATTAAAGGGTTAGTTTGTGATTTTGAATTCATAGGGAATTATCAACCAAAATATATCAAAGAAATCAAGTCGCTTACAAAAAAACTGTTGACGATCAAGATTACTAGAAGTGGAAAACTAACAGATAGCAACATTGTACAACATCTAGCCAAATTAGATGCG
Organism: Pelobium sp.; assembly: GCA_035496935.1. Lineage (GTDB taxonomy): Bacteria > Bacteroidota > Bacteroidia > Sphingobacteriales > Sphingobacteriaceae > Pseudopedobacter. Next base: position 22,554 of record DATJED010000012.1, read on the forward strand.
TTTATTTTACTAGAACCTGTACGGGCTGACGGCGGAGGTGGTCTAAACACAAAAAGTGGAGCAAGCGCTACTGCTTTATGTATGGGTATTCCAATATTTTCTACTAAAGGTGACTTCACGGAAGAAAAAGTTTTTGAAGAAGGCATAAATTACGTCCTTCTAAACCATGAAAATGTTGAAAAGTCCATAGACATTATTTTTAGCGCTATTAATAATATGGAGAAATTAACAAAAATAGGATTGAAAGGCAAAGAATTATATGAGATGAGTTTCGCTTGGAAAGCCTATGTAGAAAAGATGTGTTTTTTAATGTTAAAAAAAGAGAGTGAATAAAGGATTTTTATTTAGACGCTTAGGACTACTTGTCCCATGTGTTTTACGTTTACCGGAAAATGGTAATATTAAATTAAGTAATAAACACAATATTGCTTCGTTTCAAGATGTTTATTTAAACCCATTTTATTGGGAGGCATTAATGCTACTAAACTTTATTCCAAAAAATGTTTTCGATTTAGGGGCAAATTTCGGCTTCTTTACCAGCCTTTGTCACCAAGTCTTATCATATAAATCAAATACTTCGAAAGTTGATTTTACCGTGATTGAAGCAAATATAAACCTCATATCTTCCTTAGAAGATAATCTATCTCATTTAACTTTAAACCATCAAACGCTTACTATTTTACACGGTATTGCTGGACCAAACGAAAGCATGTCTTTTAATCCCAACAAACGAAACCTTTTAGCAAGTTCGATAGGCGAAAATGGAACTATGGTTCCGTTTGTAGATTTCAATTTATTCAAAAATCCAGATCTTCTAAAAGTTGATATCGAGGGCGCTGAATCTTTGCTGTTTGAAAATTACTTTATGTGGATAAAATCAGCGAGAGCGATTATTGTAGAGTTTCATTATAGTGGCGAACAATTATCACAAAATCATTCTCAGTTAAGAAATGAAAATTTCGAATTAGCACTTGATAGAGTAGAAGAGAGTGGTTATAGAAATCAGTTATGGATAAAAAAATCTTAATTTATACTGAGAACTATTTACCATCAATCGGTGGGTTAGAAAACAATACTGAATTACTATGCGAATCTCTAGTATTATTAGGCTTTGCTACAACTTTAATCACTCCACAAAAAGATGCTTTAAAGCATAAAAAGTTCAGGGTTATTGAAAGTTCTTCATTAACAGAATTTTTATCTGAAATCAAAAAACACGATCTGTTGATTGTGAACGGCGGAGTTTCCTTTAAAATTATCATTCCTGCATTAATTGCGCAAAAGCCTTATATTATCATTTATCAAATGGCGACACTTTTTAGGGACATAAGAAGCAAGGGTTTAAGAACCAGCTTACTTAATAACGCCCGAAAAGTCCTTGCATCCTTCGCTAAAAAAAATATCGGTGTCAGCGAATATAGTTTCTTAGAATTGCAACAAATTTTCGGTAAAGATAAATCAGACATTTTAATTAATCCAGCTGATCCAAAATTCTTAAAGGGCGCAACAAATCAAAACACAGCTAATCTACCTTTTCAATGCTTATTTGCGGGGAGGTTAATTGAGGGAAAAGGAATTAAACTATTGATAACTGCAATCCGAAAGATGAATAAAAATAAAAAGTCTATTCATTTACATGTAATCGGTGATGGACCTGAGAAACAGTATGTAACAGATCACTCAAATGCTGGTTACATCTTTTATCATCCTCCAGTCTCAAAAGAAGAGCTGAAACATTGGTTAAACTCGGTACATTTGACTGTGATCCCTTCTACCCATCATATAGAGGGCTCTCCCCTAATCATGGCAGAATCTTTAGTTATGGGCGTTCCTGTTTTAGTATCGTCACAACCTGCTTTGGTGGAATCTATTAAACATAAGGCCTTGATATTTGAATCTGGAAATTTAGATGATCTAGTAGCTAAATTAAATACTTTAACAAGCCCTGACATCTACCAAATTGTCCAAAAACACATTGAAGCAGAAGTCTATAAATATAATTACTCAAATTATTTTAAACAGTTAAAATATCTAATAGATGTTTAAAGTAATCATAGATACTTGGCGAGGACTTAAAAATGAGAAAAGACTTCGTATTATTCTTTATCTATTTCTTTTCACCACCCTTTCAGGTGCAATCCGGAAATGGGGGATTGACTCCAAAATTATCTCAAATGCCATTTTGGGGATACAACTATTAATTCCGCTATCCTTTATATTTTTTAAAAATGCTTTTCACTTCGATTACAGGCAAAGGAATATTTTTGTGGTACTTCTAAGTTATATCTTCGTATTATTATTACTTGCAGCAAATCCACTCGGCGCAACTTTAGGTCATGGTATTTTAGGGTTAGTAATGCATTTAGGATTTTGGTTACCTATGTTTATCTATGTTAAAGATCCAGAAGCTTTCAAACTCGAGAAATTGATTCCTTTATTAATTCTTTTCTGTTTCGCTCAGGTTGTTTTGGGGTCCATACAATCTGCTCTACCGCCAGAAGCTTGGCTAAATCGCTATGCGGTTACTGAAGGTGAAGGTTTTGCGGATGCATTGGTCGGCGACTCAGTTCGAGTTTCTGGGACATTCAGTTACATTAGTGGTTATAACTCATTTATGCTTTTTTACACCTTACTTGCTTGCGTGTTAATAAAAGTACGTTATCAGCCCTTCATATTGATCCCTTTTTTGGCTATTGGTTATTACGGGTGCCTAATTTCAGGATCACGCGGGACCACCTATTCTTATTTGATTATAATCGGAATATATGTTCTAACCTCTGTAAATATTAAAGCCAATAGTAAATTAATTGGAGGTGCATTGCTAGTTGTGTTTGTTGGAGGCTTTTTTAATTTCGTATTACAAGACCCTTTACATATATATGAAAAGTTCGCTCAAAGTTCTCAAAATTTTGAAGACCGAGCGGAAGGGACAAGCGACAATACCAAAGGACGAATTACGGGCGCAATAGATGAATTAGTTGATTTAGAATTTGAACATGACATCATAGGTGTTGGCTTAGGGTCGACTTATCAGGGTGCTATTGCACTGTTTGGCTTCAATCGTAATCTAAATGGCGAAGGTTTTGAAACTGAATTTAAACGTGTTGTATTGGAGGGAGGATATATTCTGTTAATTTTAAGATTTGTAATGTTTTTTTACTTGATGCAATTTTTGAAGGGTAATTTCTTTTTTAAACTCACCATATTTACCCTTTCCTTATTTGTTTTCAGCATAATATATAATACCTATAACGCATTCTTTTTTATGCTGGGGATTGCATTAATTGATAGAGTAAGTCGATTAGAAAGCACCAAAGACAACTAAACCGCGAATATGCAACGTATACCTTCTTTAGACGGGCTTAGAGCAATTTCAATATTTATAGTGATTTTAGCGCACTTCAATCACTTTTGGCATTTGAGGGTATTAGATTTATTAGTGAATGCAGGTATTGTGGGGGTGTATATTTTCTTTGTTATTAGTGGATTTTTAATAACAACCTTACTTTTTAAAGAAAAAAACAAGAGTTCTTCCGTCGATTTAAAGAAATTCTATATCAGGAGAATATTACGCATTGTACCCTTGTCTATTATTTACGTAATTGCAATCATAATCATCTCATTATGTATTCACAAACCAGAAATAAGAGAAAATTATTGGATTCCCGCACTGTATCTGTCCAATATAAGTGGATTGGGTACAGTCAGCTATGTCTTTATCCATTATTGGTCCTTATCTGCGGAAGAACAATATTATGTTTTAATTCCGTCTTTTTTTAAACTAAATACAAAAAGGTTTAAGCAAATACTTATTCTAATTTTTCTATCATCCTTCATTTTTCGACTTTTAAACTCTCAGTTTAACGACATTTTCGTTCTTCAGCTCTTTACTGATATTACCAGAAATTTAGACGGTTTAATAATTGGCTCCTATCTAGCGGTAGTTTATTATGAGAACAAAATTCCTGTAGAATTTTTCACGAAATACAAACATATTATCAACGTTGTAGGTTTTGCCCTAATTCTATTTTTAAATCACGAGACTGATATTATCTATTTAAAAATATTTGCAAATCATTCGTTTTATTCTTTTATAATCGCAGTTCTCATTATTGCCAATATTCAACCGAGTAATGATTATTTTTATAAATTTTTAAACCATCGCTTTATAGTGAAAATTGGGGTAATATCTTACAGTATTTATATCTGGCAACAATTGTTTAGCAGTGGGATAATACCATTACCAAGCTACGTCAACTTGGCTTTAGCCCTCCTCACCGCTTTTGTTTCCTATTATTTTTTAGAAACCCCATTTTTAAAAGTCAAAAATAAATTCAAAATAGTTTGAAGCTCATCATCATCCATCCCGGTGTACAACATGCCCCCCGCTTAGCTAATGGTGCCTTACGGACTGGACTGTTTGAAAAAGTCACTTTACTCACAAGTGTGCTTTTTAAACCGGAGCAGAAGGTAATGGATTTTTTAAAGAAAAGGGTAAAACCAATTGATGAGGAGGTGCGTATCGTCAACCACTACCTTTATACCTTTTTATTCACTGTTAGTAGATACCTTTACAACAAAGTTTTTATCAACCCACACAACCAAAGACATAACAATCCCATTTATTTTTGGCAACAGATTTTTGGCGTATTGTGCTTACCTCGTCTTTATTTTCAACGAAAGAATATCTTAGTGGTTTGTTTTGAAACGACCGGCTGGCCTGTGGTGAAATATTGTAAAAAATGGCGTGTTCCAGTGGTGATGGATTTTGCATCTATCAGTCACGAAAAAGCGAAAACTTTGGGGATTAATGAAACAGAGTATGGGATTAATTTGAAGGTAAAGGAAAGAGCTTTGATAGACTATGGTTTTTATTGTTCGGATTTTTGCAGAAAAAGTTTTGAAGGATTGACCTCGGCTAAAAAGGATTTTGTGCTTTATTTGGGGGCGGAAGGAAGGGGGAGTCAGGAGCCAAGAATAAAGAATAAAGAAGCTTATGTTGTGGAAAACGATGGGGAGAATCAAGAGGAAAGTAGCAAGAAGCAAGATGCCTATTTTATGGAAAGCCACGAGGAGAATCAAGAGGAAAGTAGCAAGTATCAAGAGGAAAAAAATGATACTTCTGAAAAAGTGAAAGTCTCGTTTATCGCTAATTTAGAGTATCGTAAAGGATTGGATATTTTTTTGGAGAGTATTTACGCTTATGAATACCCTGTATTTTTAGAGGTGCATTTAATTGGGCGGATCAGGGAGGAATGGGTCAATGAACACATGCCAAAACAGGTGATTAATCAGGATGTTAAATTGATTTATCGGCCGGCAATGAGTCAATCGGAATTGTTTGCCTATTTACAACAAGAAGCTTTTGATTTGAATGTACAATGTAGCCGCTTTGATTCTTTTGCCATGGTGGTTCCAGAAACCATGATGCAGGGGATTCCTAACGTGGTTTCGCCTTTTGTGGGCGCTGGTGAAATGATTAAAAATGGTATAGATGGATTTATCATGGAGCAACTGGACAGCCTAAGCTTGTATCGAATATTAGTCAAATACCTATCGCTGAACGGTCAAGAAAGAAAGGAACTGAAGGCCCAGGTACTTAAAAGCAGTAAAGAAATGGTTTGGGAGAATTATTACGCTAACTTGGGTGGTGCGTTTAAGGCGATTTTAAATGATATCAGATGAAGGTTGCATTTATAGTTGAATTTCCTACCCAATTTGAAGTGCCGTTTTATCAGTATGTGGCGGGGCAGGTTAAAGGGGAAAGAGCAAAGGACTTCGACTCCGCTCAGTCTGACAAAGGGGGCGTCGACTCCCACTTCGACTCCGCTCAGTGTGACATGGCTCAGTGTGACAAAGAGAAGAAAGAGCAAAGAACAAAGAACAAAGAAGTTGAGGACTGGCATTTTCATGTAATCTACAACAACACCGATCAGCAGGATTACCATGATTTTGAGCTTGGTAAAAAGGTAGGCTGGGGCTTTAATTTATATGAAGGCTATACTTATTTTATTGCGGACAAAAATGATATCGTTAATTCTGTTTCAGCAATTTTAGAAAAGGGGAATTATGACTACGTCATCTTAAACGGCTATAAGAATTCCTATGCTGGCTTGCCCGAATTGTGCAAGCAAAAGAATATTCCCATCGCTTTGCGGATAGATTCGGTCCTTTATAACTTGGGTCCGATAAAGAAGTTTCTGAAGCGGATTTATCTCCCCTTTGCATATCGGAAATTTGATCATTTTTTTGCCGTAGGTTCAGAAACCAAGCGCTTTTTAAACTGGTTGGGCATTAAGGATGAGCGGATCAATTATTTTTCGTATTCAGTGGATGAAGATTGGTTTAAGGAAACAGCAAACGATGCTGAAAAAATAGATGCATTAAAAAAGCGATTAGGTATCCACAACGAAAAGGTTTTATTAAGCGTTGCCAAATTTGTTCCTCGCGAATCTCCTTGGGATATCCTAAGGGCTTTTGAGAAACTTAACGACACGGGTCTGGCTTTGATACTAGTCGGTGATGGAGAAGAGCGTAAAGCCCTAGAAAATTATGCTGGACGGATGCCGCATTTAAAAATTGTATTTACCGGCTATATCCCCTATCAAGAATTGGGCTATTATTATGGGCTTGCCGATATTTTTATCCATGCTGCGAAAGACGAGCCTTGGGGAGTTTCGGTGCATGAAGCTTTAGCTTGTGGCTGTACAGTGATTACTTCTGATAAAGTAGGATCCAGTAAAGATTTGATTGTTGAAGGGAAAAATGGTTTTACTTATCCTTTTGGAAATGCTGTGGGATTAGCTCAAGCTATTGAAGCGTCGCTTAAAATTGATCGAAGCGAAAAGAATATTACAAATAGAACAATTTTAAGTGAATGGGGCTATCCGGAAATGCTTTCCCAAATAAAAAGCGTTTTGGGTTAATGAATATCGTTTCTTTTAAAAAGTCCAGATTATCTTATCTAGCCACGAGTCCCTACAAAAAAAGTTGGAATGAAAAGTACTTTTCGTTACCCTTACAAAACTATATCGCTTTTGCTACTCAAATTAAATTTCTTAAATTTACTATATGAATATTATGGCAGAGAAGATAGCGTTAGTAAAACAATTATTGGATACCAATGATATTGACATTATTAAATCCATCAAATCTATTCTTTCTGGCTCAACACAAAGCTCGGATAGTTGGGCAAATCTTCCAAGTGAAGTAATTGAAGACATTAACGAAGCTATCGGGCAAGTTGACGCAGGGCAAACAATAACTCATTCAGATGCTCAGGAGACTTATAAAAAATGGCTTTAGAAGTTCGATGGTCTCCGAAATCATTGCAAAAGTTTCATAGTGTTATAAGCTATCTTGATGAAAATTGGGGCAATCAAGTTGCTAAAGATTTTGTAAGACGAACTGAAATACTAATACAAACTCTGACGGTTCAACCTAAGATTTTTAAATCGATTTCCTCCACATTAGAGATAAGGGAGGCTGTTGTAACAAAACATAATCTAATGATTTATAAAATCAAAGATAATAAGCTCGTCCTTTTAACCTTTTTTGATACTCGCCAACACCCAAAAAAGAAATTTCCCAACCCTTAAATACGTTTCTTTTTGAAAACCCTCCACATCACCGCTTCTTACAAACCTGCCTTTATTTACGGTGGTCCGATATACTCGGTGGCAACCTTGTGTGAGGAGCTGTGCAAAGTTGAAAGTCAGCAGTCAATGGACAATGGACAATGGACAATGGATGATAAAAGGAAGTCCAAAGTTTTCGTCACGGTTTATACCACTTTGGCCAACGGAGACATAGAACTTCCGTACTCTAGTGGAAAAACTGAAACAGTAGATAGCGTAAGCGTAACCTATTTTAAACGGATCACTAAAGATCACAGCCATTTTTCCCCTGCTTTGTTAATGCATCTTTGGAAGAACGTTAAAAAGTTTGATGTTATCCATATCCATTCCTGGTGGAATTTGGTGAGCATGGGTGCGGTTATAGTTTGCTTATGCAGAGGAGTAAAGCCTATTGTTTCCCCAAGAGGGATGCTGGGAGATTATACCATGAGCAAAGGGAAATCACTGTTTCACCGGTTAGTGGGGAAACAGCTGCTAAAAAGATGCAATTTTCACGCTACTACTGCGATGGAGGCTAAGGAAATTGCCCAAAGGGTGTTTGATGGTAAAGTGGAGGTAGTGGATTTGATGGAGGAAAAAAGTAAAAAGGGAGAAGTAAAAAGTAAAAAGAACAAAGAGCAGGGAACAAAAAGAAAAGAGCAAAGAGTAGAGAATAGCTTGAAAGGCACTCCCTCTCCTTCGGAGAGGGCTGGGGTGAGGCTCTTTATTATCCATAACCTGGTAAAATTGCCGGAGAAGCTTCCGTTAAGGGCAAGGGTATTTGACGGAACTTTAAATCTGATATTTCTATCCAGAATTCATCATAAAAAAGGGATAGAATTATTATTGGATGCTTTAGCTTTAGTAGATTTTCCTTTTCGACTGAGTATTGTTGGTGAAGGGGAACCTGATTATGCAGAAAACTTAAAGCGAAAAGCTGTAAGCGAAAAATTGGACGGATATATCAACTGGGTTGGTGCAGTATATGGTGATGAAAAGTACCAGTTGTTGGCTGATCATGATGCCTTTATCCTTCCTTCTTACAATGAGAATTTTGCCAACGTGGTGATCGAAGCCATTGCGGTGGGTACGCCGGTTTTACTTTCTGAGCATGTAGGTTTACAGGATTATGTAAAAGCTAATCAGTACGGCTTGGTTTTTAAATTAGATGAGCTAAAATCTAGCTTGGATAATGCTTATCGATTATTTTCTGGAGGCAGGTTGTCGATAGATCGCATGGGTTTGATTGATAACGGCAGTTTGACTGACAAATATCTGGAAATGTATAATGAATGTTTCCTGTAATGGAGCTGAATGCTGACAATTATTCACCACCCCCTACCCCCGCCGGCGGGGGATACTGATAGTGTGGAAAATTTGGGAGTTAGACGCACTTTTAACGATTCCATCATACAGGTAGGTGTCTCTGGGGGAGGTTAATGTTTCCTGTGTTCACGAATTGTAGCATTCTTTTAACCACCAATTTCACTAATTGTCCTAAATTAGCCCTTTAATATATCAGTTAAAAATGCACAATCAGCTCTCCATCATTATCCTTACCGAAAAAAACATTGATGCTTGTTTAGCAAGTATTGCTGAGCTTGATTGATTCCTAATCTATTGTAATCAATGATGTTAAATTTCGCTTTAACTTTGTTTTTTTATTATCTTAGAGAAAAATATCATAGGTCATGAATAGAATAAAATTGATTGAAAAGATTGGCTCTGATGCGGTAAGGAGATTGAGAAATTCCAAATTGGCTAATGGTAAACCTTTTATGATTACCTCAAAAGATTTACCTGCAAAACACACCTACCTTGAATTTCCTGACCGTTCTATAAAAATTGTAACGCTATCATCAAATGGACATGATTTTGTTATACTAAATACTTTAAACCCATCAGAAGCCACATTGCTAAGAAAAAAACACGGCTTAATCTAAATTGACACCGGAATTATATATTATCACAGGATCTAATGGTGCTGGAAAATCTTCTATAGGTCCAGAATATTTGCCAGACTATATTCGTGATAACTATGTAGTTTTTGATGGAGACTTGCTTTTTACTCAAAAAAGAAAGAATTCTTCCCTACACAAACCAAATCTCCTAAAGAAGCTACAAAGATTGCATATCAATATGTCTCAGATAAGTTTGATGAATTGGTTAATAAAGCAATTGAAACTAAAGACCACTTCGTTTACGAAGGGCATTTTACAAACGATTCTACTTGGGACATTCCGAAATTATAAAGTATATGCCCAATATTGCTGAGTTGATTAAATAAAGGGCTGTTTTAAAACTGCCTACCCTAATCTTTCGAAAACTTGAACAAATATCTCTCTATCATCATCCTTACCCACAACGAAGAAAAAAACATCGATGCTTGTTTGGCGAGTATTGCGGAACTGGATTGCCCGAAGTTTATTGTAGATTCGGGTTCAACGGATGCCACATTGAGCATTGTGGAAAAATACCCGGCAACTATTTTCCATCATCCTTTTGAGAACTACGGGAAACAAAGAAACTGGGCTCTGGATCAACTCCCTATTGAGACGCCCTGGATTTTGAACATGGACGCGGACCATAGGATGACACATGAATTGGCTAAGGAAATTGAAGCTATTTTTTCGCAGGATATTTCAGAAGATATTCATGGTTTTTTGATCAGCAGGAGAACTATCTTTTTAGGTAAATGGATGAAATATGGCGGGCATTATCCGGTTTATCACGCTATTTTGTTTAGAAAAGGTTTTGGACGGTGTGAGGATAAACTGTACGACCAGCATTTTGTGGTAACTGGACATTGCGAAACCATCAAGGCTGATATGATTGATACCCTTACGGACTCTCTTTCCTCATTTACGGAAAGGCACAACCGCTGGTCCACCTTGGAAGCAGAAGATCAGTTTTATAAATATGCAAAAAACAACAAAGCTGATTTGGTGCAAGCAAAAGCAACGGGTAATGCTCAACAACGAAGAAGATATGCTAAATCTATCTATGAAAAATTCCCGCTATTCGTTCGCCCTTTCATCTATTTTTTTATCCGTTACGTCATCAAGTTGGGATTTTTAGATGGAGCCAAAGGACTGATTTTCCATTTCCTCCAAGGCTTTTGGTTCAGGTTTTTAATTGACGCTAAGATTTACGAGATGAAGAAAAATAATCAGGGTCAGCAAAGCTAGACCCTGATTGGGCAGAGCTTTACTAAAAGGTTGACATCTATTAATTTTTACCCTCGTGGATTATAAATCCGCATGATTTGTCAGTTTGGGATGCTCCGCCAGCTGGCGGATAACATCTCGAACAGCTGGAACATCTGGATAAATTGGATTTTTGTAATTGTTTATCGCCAAAAAAACTTGTAAATTTAAATATGGATTTGGTAACTGAAAAAACTACGTTAATTAAGCAACTCGAAAAGGTAAATGATTTATCATTAATTATTGCTTTGAAAAAACTGTTAGAGTACGGTACAGAAAACTTATCTGAAGATGATAACCCTTTATTGGAAGCTTCAATACAAAACGGTTTAGAGGACATTAAAAGTAAGATGGTAAGGCCTCATCAGGAAGTGATGGCAAAAATAAAATCCCGTTACCTTTAACGAGCAATGAACTACCATATATTATGGTCCAATGAGGCAGAACTCACGTTTGAAAATAATCTGGAATATTTAGAAAGAGAGTGGGATACTAAAACCATAATAAATTTTATTGACAGAGTAGATGAGATTTTAGAAAAATAAGTCTCAATCCAAAACTCTTTCCGCACTATAATAAAAAAGACAACATCCATAAATGCGTTATTTCCCGACAAATCACTGTCTATTATAAAGTCAATAGCTCCTCCATTATTTTGCTTACCTTCTGGAATACTTTTCAGGATCATAGGAAACCTAAATTTTAGTTCTCCTACAATCATCCAATAACAAAGCTACTCAGCAAAAGCAAATTATATCTTATATTCGCAATAATTTTGTGAAATAGCTTTTATAATGTACATCCTAGGAATTAACGCTTACCACGCAGATGCTTCAGCCTGCATTTACCATAACGATCAACTGATTGCCGCTGCCGAGGAGGAGCGTTTCCGCCGAATTAAACATTGGGCGGGATTTCCAACTGTTGCTATCGAGTTCTGTTTAAAGGAAGCTGGAATTAGCATTAGTGATGTAGATTATATAGGAATTTCTAGAGATCCAAAAGCGAATTTTAGCAAGAAGGTTTTTACCGCAATAAAAAACAGATTGAGCTTAAGCAATATGCTAAATAGGGCAAAAAACCTTAAAAAGGCGGCAAGCATAGAAGACGAAATTCTTAGTCATTTTAAAATTGGTAAAGAATCGTTAAAAGCTAAGATTGTTAATGTGGAGCATCATCGAAGTCATTTAGCAAGTGCTTTTTTCGCTTCGGATTTTGAAGAAGCTGCTATTTTATCTATCGATGGGTTTGGCGATTACTCGTCTACCATGATTGCTACCGGAAAGGGCAATAAAATTACCGTATTAGATTCGGTATCTTATCCACATTCTGCCGGTGTTTTTTATACCACTTTTACGCAGTATTTAGGCTTTCCGCATTATGGCGATGAGTATAAAATAATGGGCCTAGCACCTTACGGCGAAGCAAAATATGTGGAGGAGTTAAAGGATGTTTTGATTTTTAAGGATAACGGGCTTTTTGAGCTGAACCTTGATTATTTTAACCATCCAAAAAAAGGTGTACAGATGGTTTGGGAAAGTGGAGTTCCAAATATGGACAGCCTTTACACCCAACATTTGGTAGATAAATTTGGGCCAGTGCGCCAAAAGGACGAACCGCTTTCGCAGTACCATAAAGATTTGGCTGCCTCCGTTCAGCGTATTACCGAAGAGTTGATTTTTCACATCTTAAATCATCTGCAAAAAAGAACGGGTTTAAAAAATATTTGTATTGCTGGCGGTGTAGCGCAAAATTCGGTGGCCAACGGGAAAGTTTTAGCAAATACCACTTTCGAGAAATTATATATTCCGCCTGCGGGGCATGATGCGGGAACTTGCTTGGGTGCCGCACTTTGGATCTATAACCAAGTTCTGGATAAACCGAGATTACCGATTACCAATCACGGTTATTTGGGCAGTCAGTTTTCTAACGAGGAAATTATTGAGGTGCTTGAAAAACAAAATATTGCATATACAAAACTGGAAGGCGAAGCACTGTTTAACCATGTGAGCGATTGTTTAATCAACTCCGGCGTAGTGGGGTGGTTTCAGGGAAGGGCTGAGTTTGGACCGAGAGCTTTAGGTCACCGTTCCATTATTGCTGATCCACGCAGAAGCGATGCTAAAGACATTTTGAACGCGAAGATTAAACGCCGTGAATCGTTCAGACCTTTTGCTCCTTCTATATTGAAAGAATATGTAGCTGAGTATTTTGAAGTAGTGGACGATGTTCCATTTATGGAAAAGGTTTTCCCTATTAAAAGGGAAAAGCATGAGGCTATTCCGGCGGTAACCCACGCTGATGGAACCGGTCGTTTGCAAACGGTGGACAAAGCAATTGAACCAAAATATTACGGTCTGATAGAAACTTTTCGTCAGAAGACTGGTGTTCCAATCTTACTAAATACCTCGTTTAATGAAAACGAACCTATCGTAAACACTCCCGAAGAAGCTTTGGCTTGCTATCTGAGAACAAAAATGGATATGCTGGTGATGGGAGATATTGTGGTGAGCAGGATCTAAGATAATGTTGAAGGATTGAAAAGGAGGGTGCTTCGACTCCGCTCAGCATGACTAGATCGAGTGAAGTACTAATTGAGTAATTAGTCATTAGTAAAAGGAGTTATTTATACCTATTTGTCTCCTTCGGAGAGGGCTGGGGTGAGGCTTACCCTCGTCGGTGTATCTTCTCCACTTACAATAGAACCCGCACTAATCGCTATCGCTTTAATAATCTCGGTGATATTTTTCACGTCTACCGTTTCAAATTCGTCATCAACGGAATGATATAATTTGTCGGTGTCGATTTGGTCGGAGGAAATGGTGTGTGCAGGTACGCCTAATTTCGCGAGGGTTGCATTATCCGAACGGTAAAATAGATTTTGTTCGGGATATGGATCTGGATAGAATTTAAAGTTTGTTCCTTTTAAGTTTTTCTGTAGAATTTTCCCGAAATCAGAACGTTCGTATCCGGTAATAAAAGCGTTATTCTTCCCGAATTTAGACGCCTTCCCTATCATTTCAATGTTGAACATCGCCACCACTTCATCGGGGTTTAACTGTTTAGAGAAATATTGCGAGCCATAACCACCAATTTCTTCAGCTGTAAAAGCCACAAAAATAAGGGTTCGTTCATTATCATTTTTAGCTGCAAAATATTTACCCAGTTCAATAACTGCCGTTGTTCCACTGGCGTCATCATCAGCGCCGTTTGCGATAGAATCCCGATCAACCGCCGGTATAATTCCTAAATGGTCATAATGTCCGCTAAACACCACATATTCGTTCGGTTTAGATTTTCCGGGCAACACGCCCAAAACATTAAACATCGGGACAATGGAGACTTTGTTGGTGAAATTTAACGCAAGACTTTCAATTTTTGGTTTGCCCAGCAGGTAAATAATCGTCGGGCTTTCTGTTTTCCCAATGGACATATTTCCTTGGCTTAAGTAAGCTTTCAACCTATCGAACGAGGACTTAAAACTTTCATCAATCTGTACCAGCACATTTTCCTTACTATTGCTCACCTCCTCATATTCTGCAAAAAAGTCATCACCTTTTTCTATGTTAATCAATTTTGGGATGCTCGTTAACTCCACTTTTTCTTGATCAGCAGAAACAACGTAGTTATCCGTAGCTACCTCCGTTCCGTTGATTTCCAAGCTTCCGCCAAGAGGCATTACATTTTTAAGGTCGAAGGTTTGCTGGTAGCTGTTGGCGCTGTTGAAATATTCCAATCCTGCTTTCTTAAATTCTTCAGCAATGAAATCTGCCGCTTTAGCGATGTCATTAGGTTTGAGCGCATTTCTTCCACGCATATCATCCGCTGAAAGCGTTTTTAAAACCCTGGTTACTTCTTGTTCTGAGATGTTAGGTTGCTCCTGTTTTTGGGCGCTGCAGGCTTGGGTAAGCAGTAGTGTGATTATAGCGTAGTAGAGAAATTTGTTTTTCATGTTTTAAATGTGTTTATAAAGTTATTAAATCCTTGCTGGTAAACAAAGGTTGAACATTTTGCTTTAGATGCTTCTTGACCGCCTTCTTTGATTGGGATAAATCTTTTGATAAAGTCGAATTTTAATTTCAAAATCTCCCCGGCTCATTGCCGCCGGAAGGGCTAGTAACTTTTTTTTCCGCAAAAAAAAGTCACCAAAACCCGAGCGGAGCGAACACATGAAAGCCTTTAAAAACAATTAATAAATTGAATAAAACTCTCGCCTGCGCCCTTTGCTAGGGGAGGAAGTGCTTTTATTTCCTTCATCTGTACCGCAAAGGCCAAGGGCGAATTTATCGGTCACGGAAAGGTTGTGCTTTTAGCTTGTCACATGGGCGCTTCTAAAACAGCAAAGTCACGTAGCACAACCTTCCAGTAAATCCGGCATCTGAATGTTTGGATTGGAGCCCGATAAATCTTTCTGCACTTCCTCTGTTAACCGACGGACATCAGCCATCCGCAGAAGTGGTGCAGAAACTTGGTAAACGCACTTCCGTTCCCACGGCTTGGATGGCGCTCAAAAGATTTACCGAGGTTGAATGAACAAAGATTCGGAAGCCTTGATTTTTTGGCAACTTTTTTATCAAGAAAACCTGCGGAGCATGCTTGAATGCCTTTGAAAAAAACAATAAAGAATGAAAAAAGTGACTAGGCCTGCCTCGCCAATGAGAGGCGGAAAGGTTTGTGAGCAAATGCCGTTTCTTCAATCCTACCCAAACAACAAACTAAAAACCTCCTCTATTTTAGCAACGGTTTTAATTTCGATGCTGTATTTCGATAAATCGAGGCCTTTTTTGTTATACCGAGAGATAAAAATCTGTTCGAAACCCAATTTTTCTGCTTCGGCAATGCGTTGCTCAATACGAGTCACGGCTCTAATTTCTCCGGATAAGCCAATTTCTGCAGCGAAACAAACTTTATACGGCACCGGCATATCCTCGTGAGAAGAAATAATGGCAGCCGCTAAACCTAAATCAATACTCGGGTCTTCTACTCTGATCCCGCCCGCTATATTCAGAAAAACGTCTTTTGCGCCTAATCTAAATCCGCAACGTTTCTCTAGCACTGCCAAAAGCATGTTCATCCGTTTGGTATCAAATCCAGTTGCCGAACGTTGTGGTGTTCCGTAAGGCGAAGTGCTCACCAAGGCCTGGGTTTCTATCAGCATCGGGCGCATTCCTTCCATCGTTGCCGAAATGGTAACACCGCTTAAAGGTTCTTCTCTTTGTGATAACAGAATTTCTGAAGGATTGGAAACTTCTCTTAAACCGCTACCTTGCATCTCGTAAATGCCCAGTTCAGAAGCTGCACCAAACCTGTTTTTAATGGCTCGTAAAATTCGGTAAACGTGATGTCGGTCGCCTTCGAACTGCAAAACCGTATCTACCATGTGCTCCAGAATTTTAGGCCCTGCAATCATCCCGTCTTTGGTAATATGTCCGATTAAAAAAACAGGCGTATTGGTTTCCTTTGCAAAACGCAGCAGTTCAGCTGTACATTCCTTTACCTGTGAAACACTTCCAGGCGTAGATTCGATATGAGCTGAGTGCAAGGTCTGTATAGAGTCGATGATGACCATACTCGGCTCCAACAGCTCTATCTGTTTAAAAATGTTTTGGGTAGAGGTTTCTGTGAGGATATAGCAATCTGAAATAGGATTGGGCAGAATACGCTCGGCCCGTAATTTAATCTGTTGCTCGCTCTCCTCTCCTGATACATACAAGATTTTAAGTTTTGGAATAGTCAAAGCCAGTTGCAACATTAGGGTTGATTTTCCTATTCCCGGTTCTCCGCCAATTAACACCAGTGAACCGCCTACTATTCCGCCTCCCAACACACGGTTCAGTTCCTTATCGGGAGTCACTAAGCGGTGGTCTTCCGTATAAGCAATCTCCTGAACCTTGGCAGGTTTGTTTATTCTTGAAGTGCTTTGCGAGGCGGTTTTCCAGTCGGGCGCATTTTTGGGACCTTTATCTACAATCTCTTCTACAAAAGTATTCCATTGCTGGCAGGAAGGGCATTTTCCCAACCATTTCGCCGATTCAAAGCCACAGCTTTGGCAGAAGTAAGAGGTTTTTATTTTAGCCAATTTTTTGTTGATTGTGTTGATGGTTAAAGATAGGATTTATTTTGTTTTTTGGGATTTCTACTAAATGAATCAAGCAGGTATTAGATAGTTTTTTACAAAATATCTGTATTCTCGCTGAAATCGCCCCGGCTCATTGCCGCCGGAAGGGCTAGAAACTTTTTTTTCCGCAAAAAAAGTATCCAAAAAAACTCTCGCCTGCGCCCTTTGCTAGGGAAGGAAGTGCTTTATTTCCTGCACCTGTACCGCAAACGCCAAGGGCGAATTTGTCGGTTATGGAAGGGTTGTACTTTTAGCTTGTCCTATAGGCGCTCTCAAACAGCAAAGCCGCCCAGTAAAGCCGGCCTCTGGATTTTTGGATTGGGGCCGGGACAGAAGGACTGTGAAGTAGCTTTCTGTACCCCGGTAATGAAAGAGATATAGAAAAGCAAGTTCAAACATATTACAATCTTCACATTTGCTTTTCCATATCAATTTCAACAAATTTGAACATGTACAAAATGCTTCTCCTGTTTTTATCTTTTACACTTTTCGCTTGTTCACCAAAAATTACACAAAAAGGCAAAGCTTCTTACTACGCAAATAGTTTCAACGGACGCAGAACAGCATCGGGCGAAAGATTCAGAAACTCTAAACTTACTGCAGCGCATAAAACACTGCCTTTTGGTACTAAGGTAAAGGTCACCAACCTACGCAATGGCAAATCAGTTAAGGTCCGAATTAACGACCGCGGTCCGTTTGTTGCCGGTAGAATCATCGACCTTAGCAGAAAAGCTGCCCGAAAGATTGGTATGAAAGACGAAGGGGTTGGAAATGTTAAGATACGCTATAAAAAGATAAAGTAATCTTTTAAGAAGCTACCTAAATTTATATTTTAAAGTCTTTTAAAAATTATTGCGTGAGAGCACCCACAGCGTCATGGATGCGGAATCGAAGCATCCCACTAGCAGGGTTGCCACACTATGCCACAAAAAAACCGGCTAAGCGCCGGTTCTAAAATGTTATTTTGCTTTCTGCTTGAAGTATGTGTGGGTTCTCCCGCTCCCACCGGTAGGTTTCTCCTGCGAAGTTCCGCCTCTCGAATTACCTGATGAAGGCTTGTTTTCGCCACCGTTTCTATTATTGCCTTGCGAAAAACCTTTTGGCCCTCTTCTATCGTTAGATTTCTTTTCTGGTATTGCTCCCGTAAAAGGAAAGGGATGTTCATCAATAACCGGAATATTTTTGTTGATCAATTTATGGATATCCTTTAGGTATTCTTTCTCCTCGGCATCGCAAAAAGAAAACGCGGTCCCGTTTGCTCCAGCTCTTCCGGTACGGCCAATTCGGTGAACGTAAGTTTCGGCAATGTTTGGGATTTCATAATTGATCACGTAAGCCAGTTCATCAATGTCAATTCCGCGGGCAGCAATATCAGTAGCTACCAAAACCCTAAGTGTTTGATCTTTAAACTGAGCTAAAGCGTTTTGTCGAGCATTTTGCGATTTATTTCCGTGGATCGCGGCCGCTTTTATGCCTTTGGCATTTAACACTTTCACCACCTTATCTGCACCATGCTTGGTACGGGTAAAAACCAAAGCGGTTTTAATGGCTTTGTTTTCTAAAATATGCAAGAGCAGTGCATTTTTATTGTTTTTATCAACATAGTATAAAAACTGGTTAATGGTATCTGCGGTTGAAGAAACCGGGGTTACCTCTACCCTTACCGGGTTATTTAAAATGGTATTAGCCAGTTTGGTAATTGCCGGTGGCATAGTTGCCGAAAAAAACAACGATTGTCTTCTAGCTGGCAATAAAGCAATCAGTTTTTTTACATCATGAATAAAACCCATATCCAACATCCTATCGGCTTCATCCAATACAAAAAAGTTAATATCACGTAAGGTGATAAAACGTTGATTGATTAAATCTAACAAACGACCCGGAGTTGCAACTAAAATATCAACACCTCTTTGCAAAACATCCGTTTGTGCTTTTTGTCCAACACCGCCGAAAATAACGGTATGTGTAAGATGAAGATTTTTGCCATAATCGGCAAAGCTTTCGCCAATTTGTATTGCCAGTTCACGCGTTGGCGTAACAATTAGGGCCTTAATTTTACGAGATCCTTTTTGCTGAGGTCCTTGCTGATGTAAAAGCTGTAAAATTGGAATAGCAAAGGCGGCCGTTTTTCCGGTTCCGGTTTGTGCGCAACCTAATAAATCTTTTTCTTGTAATAATAAAGGGATTGCTTGTGCTTGTATGGGCGTAGGTTTTGTGTATCCCTGGGTGCTGAGCGCTTTTTGAATAGGCTCAATTAATTCTAATTCTGAAAATGTCATATATCTTTTTTTAAGGAAAAGCACATATCAACATTTTGAAAAGGCAAACCTTATTTTTTGCGAAGATACGGCTAATAATTGGGAAATAAGCTAATTGGGCTTCCCCAACCTTTTTTAAAATCGCTATTTAAGAAAGATTTATTGGAATAGCCTGATGAATTTCCCTTAATTTGTAGCTTAATAAAATAGAAACAAATGCGCTCCTCTTCATTATTTATACTCTTAATAGTTTTGCTGGCAAGCTGTTCGCCAAAACCTTATCAAAAGGCAAAAAAAATTCAGGAAGAAAAAGTGAAGGAAGTAATTACAAGAATTGATGAACATCAAGCGCCCGAACTTTATGATACGCTGGGAAATGCCCTAAAAACATCTTTCATCCCTACAGTAAACTTTGGAAGCAGAAAACCGGATTTTGTAATCATACATCACACGGCACAGGATTCTTTATCACAAACCATTAAAACCTTTACATTAGAGCATACACAAGTAAGCGCCCATTATATTGTGAGCAGAACTGGAGAAGTGGTTCAAATGTTAAGTGACGATTTACGAGCTTGGCATGCCGGAGCCAGCAAATGGGGAAACAATTATGACATGAATTCCTGTTCTATTGGTATAGAACTGGATAATAATGGCATAGAACCGTTTAGCAAAGACCAAATTAATAGCTTGTTGATTTTACTTGCAAAGCTGAAAACAACGTATAATATTCCAACAGCTAACTTTATTGCTCATAGCGATGTAGCACCGAAAAGAAAAGCCGACCCAAGTATCTTGTTTCCATGGAAAAAATTAGCTGATAATGGTTTCGGCTTGTGGTATGACCTGCCGAACGTTTTACCGCCCGCCGATTTTGATGTGGAAAATGCTTTACGCCGAATTGGATACGATACCAGTAATTTACCGGCCACAATTATTGCCTTTAAACGTCATTTTGTGCAGATAGAACTTAGTGCGGTAATGACCGGTTGGGACAAATGCGTACTCTATAATCTGTATAAAAAATACTAGCCGAAAAAAATATTCGCTCAGGAAATGATTAATCCGGCAATAAGCCAACACCGAATACATAAGGCATAAAAACCCTATTATCAACTAAATTTGCCTATAAAAGTGACCTTCGTCATTTAACTGAAAAATAAAAAGGAACGCCTTCCTTTACACCAAACAAAACTTTGGGTTAAACAAACACCTATTCGCCTCAAGCATCAATCTTTACAATTATTTAAATAGATTCTAAATTAATGCTTTTTAGTAGTTTATATCACTTTTTCTCGAGCCTATAATCACTCTTTGGTGCTGTACAGGCATATACCTTTGACTGTACAAACAGGAAATAAGATATAAACTAAACATCATGAAAAGTTTCAAAAACACTCGAGGTTTAAAAGCAGTAATTGTACTTGCATTTTTTATCATCTCAACTTTAAGCGGTTTTCAATTAAAAGCCCAAACTTTATATAGCATTGCTCCAGGTTCTTCAATCACTGTAGATGGAACATCAAATCTACACGATTGGACAATGAGTGCCAGTAAGTTTTCTTGCGACGGAAAGTTGGTGATAGCCAGCGGTCAGCTAAAAGATATTACCGCTTTAACCTTCGTTTTGCCAGTGCAAAACCTAAAAAGCAAAGAAAGTTTAATGGATACCCGAGCTTACAAAGCTTTAAACGAAGAAAGTTTCGATAAAATGACTTTCAAACTTACCGATGCAACGGTTGTTGAAGCACAAAAGCTAGTGAAAGTAACCGGCAACCTAACGATAGCTGGCGTTACAAAAGTAATTACACTGCAATCAAACTATTTAGTAGGTAATGATGAAAGTGTGGCATTTAAAGCAACTAAAGCCATAAAAATGAGCGATTTTAAAATAAAAGCCCCGTCGTTTATGATGGGCGCACTTAAAACAGGCGATGACCTTACCATAAACATTCTTCTAAAACTTAAAAAGTAATTATTAAAAACTTATAAATCAAACCCTTAACACATAAGAAAATGAAAACTAAACTGCAAATTTTAACCGCATCAGCATTTATATTGCTTTTGGGTACACAAATGGCCAATGCACAAACCGAGGTTGCCAATGTAAGACCTTACGATAAATCAGGAATAAACGTGTTTGAGGCTCCAAAAGATTCAACTGCAAATTTCGAGAACCTTAAAGTTAAGTTCGGTGCTGGCTTTACGCAATCTTTCCAAGGGCTGAAACATGAAAATGCTTCTGGTGGGCTGTATAAAATGTCTCCGGGATTTAATACCGCAAATGCTAACCTTTTTATGGATGTGCAACTGGCTGATGGTATTCTGTTAAACTTAACCAGCTACCTTTCTTCACGCCACCATAACGAAACATGGGTAAAAGGCGGTTACATCCAATTTGACAAATTGCCCTTTAAAGGTGAAGTATGGGATAACGTTATGAAATACGCCACCTTAAAAGTTGGTCACATGGAAATCAATTACGGGGATCAACACTTCAGAAGGTCAGACGGCGGGCAAACCATTTATAATCCATTTATTGAAAACTATATTATGGATGGTTATACTACAGAAATTGGCGGAGAATTATTGCTTAGAAAAGGCATGTTCTTCGGTTTGGTAGGTGTATCTAACGGGATGATCAAAGGTAACATTGATAGTTTAATTGCTACGCCACAGGATGACAACATTCATAAATCTCCATCTTTATATTTCAAATTAGGTTTAGACAAACAAGTTAACGAAGATTTTAGGGTAAGACTTGCTGGATCTTACTATAACAACAACAGCTCTGGCGGACAAACACTTTACGGTGGCGACCGTACCGGATCTAATTACTTTATGGTAATGGAAAAAGCCGGAACCGGAGTTACTTATGCAAGTAATGCTTTCTCTGGTCGTTTTAACCCTGGTTTCAGTAAAAAAGTTGAAGCCTTTCAATTAAATGCTTTTGCAAAATACCAAGGTTTAGAACTGTTTGGAACCTATGAAGCCGCTAACGGAAGAAGCAAAGCAGAAACAAAAGAAAGAGATGCTACACAATATGCTATTGACGGCGTTTACAGGTTCGGTAAAACAGAAAACTTATTTGTTGGTATACGTTACAATGTAGTAACAGCAGAAATGGCAAATGTTGCGGCAAACGGAACAAACCCGGCAATTGTTTATACCAAAGACATGGAAATAAACAGAATTGCTTATGGTGCCGGCTGGTTTTTAACCAAAAACATATTGCTAAAAGGCGAGTATGTTAAACAGCAATACAAAGACTTGCCAACCGCAGATTATCGCAACGGTGGCGAATTTAGCGGCTACGTGATTCAGGCTGTAGTAGGATTCTGATAAAACAAAATAGGCAGGGACGGATTAAATCTGCCCCCGCCTTTTTCAAAAACATCTGTAACCATGAGCAGAAAACCATTCTTAGTATCGCTTTGCTTACTTGCATTTTTGGGTTATAGTTTCCAAACACCAAAAGCTACTAAATGGACAATCAGCAGGAGCTGTTCTTTAAAAGTTGCAGGCAGTACAAACATTAATAAGTTCAATTGCGAGATTGCCAATTATTACAAACCTGATACTTTAACCCTTTATAAAATAAATAGCACCGATGGCTTAAAAATCTCGGGAAAAATGAAATTAGAGATTAACAATTTTGATTGCCATAACCCGGTAATGACAGCGGATTTACGAAAAACTTTAAAAGCAAAAACCTTTCCCCATTTAACCATCAATTTTTTGACTTTAGACAGGTATCCGGATTTTAAAGATAAAACCGGTGAAATTAAGGGAAAGGTTAATATAGAATTAGCCGGAGTGGTAAAGCAGTTTGATGTAAACTACAACTTTTTGACAACCGGAGTAAATGCATTGACACTTGTGGGTACAAGAAGAGTTAACTTCTCTGACTTTAAAATCACTCCGCCAAGAAAATTAGGTGGCATGATAGAAACAAACAACGAATTAGACATTGAATTTAATTTACAGCTAAAGGTTTTAAATTAAAAAGGCGTTAGCAACGCTGAAAGGCAGATTTTTCACCCACTTAAACTAAATAAGAATATGGACTTACAATATGACTTACAGTCTTTTTTAAAGAGAAGTAAAGAGTACCATTCAGATTTAAGCTTTTTGCATGATGAAGTAATGTTTCTGAAACATTTTTTAAAATCGAATTATCCAAGCACTTTTTCCGATTTAAGAATCAGCCGTCCTCACCTGCTGAACAACAGGTTAGTAGAGTTGAAACTGGTGATGGATAACGTAACCAAAGATATCTTGGTGCATCAGGGAAACCTGCAAAGCGTAATTAATAATGTAGTACTTGTAAAAAGTTTGGACTTTTTAAAGATGGAAAGTGAGCGTATTGAGGACGAAATACGGGATTTAAACCATAACCTTAAGAGAATAAAAAAAGAACTTTTTACTCTTTACAAAAATGTGAGCGCAAGCAATCAACAAATGACTAGCGAAGCACAACTTGATTAAAATAAGATGAAAAAGATTGCATTACCTGGATTAGTTGCCGGCATAATATTATTTATCATAAGCTATGGGGGGCTTTATCTTTCAGTCAGGTTTTTCCCGAGCCTGTTCATAGAGTATAATAGTCCACTATTTAATTCTGACGGAAGCAGAGATCTGCTTTTTTACTTGCATCCGTTTATTATCAGTTTTGCACTATCATGGTTTTGGGATAGGTTTAAGGGCTTATTTAGAGGAACATTTGTTTTAAGAGGCATAGAGTTTGGTTTTGTGTACGCAATGGTAGCTTTACTCCCGGTAATGTGGATCACTTTCAGCTCTTTAGATATTACCATTGCTACCGTACTCAGCTGGTTTTTATACGGATTAATGCAGGCCATGTTTGCGGGACTAATTTTTGCAAAAATAAATCCCTGACTTGCTTTAGAGGTGAGATTTGAGGCGGGAGATTTGAATATCGAGACACGAGTATCAAGTATCAAGAGCCTTGCAGGCAATGGACTGCGGAGATTTGAGAGGTGAGAATCAAGATACACACCTACTCCATCAATCCAATATTCCATCAACCCTTTCCCTCCTACAAGTACTAATAACTAATGAATTCTTAACCCCACCGCAAATCATTAATGAACCAGTGAACTCACTCTTCTACTGCACCAATTTAGCCCAAGTATCTTTCAAGGTTGCCGTTCTGTTAAAAACCAGATGCTCTGCAGTTGAATCTGCATCCAAACAGAAATAGCCTTTGCGGATAAACTGGTAACGTCTGTCGGGGTTTTCTGCTAATTGCTGTTGGGCATTTGCCAAATCTGGTTCTATGTAAGCATTTTTTATCACCACCAAACTTTCGGGGTTAAGGTAATCTTTAAAATCGCCTTCTTCGCGGTCGGGTTCTTCTGCGGTAAATAACCTATCGTACAACCTTACCTCAGCAGTTTTTGCATGTTTAGCGCTAACCCAGTGCATGGTTCCTTTAACTTTTAGTCCAGATGTATCTTCGCCCGATTTTGACTCTGGGAAATAAGTACAATGGATTTCTGTAACATTTCCATCTGCATCTTTCACAAAATCATCGCACCTAACAATATAAGCGTTTTTTAAACGGCTCATTAATCCGGGTCCTAAACGGAAGAATTTTTTTGGCGGTTCTTCCATAAAATCCTCACGCTCGATCCAAAGTTCTCCGCTAAACGGAATTTGGCGCTCGCCGTCGTGTCCTTCCACTTCTGGGTTATTTTCGCCATGCAACATTTCTTCCTGTCCATCTGGGTAGTTGGTAATCACCATTTTAATGGGATCTAAAACTGCCATCCTGCGCCACGAAGTTTTGTTTAAATCCTCACGGATGAAAAACTCCAAGAGGCTATATTCAATTAAATTTTCTCGTTTGGCAATACCGATACGTTCGCAAAAGTTACGGATAGACGAAGGCGTAAACCCTCTTCTGCGTAAACCGCTGATGGTTGGCATACGCGGATCATCCCAGCCAGAAACAAATTTTTCATTTACCAACTGCAATAACTTTCTTTTACTGGTAACAGTATAATTGAGATTTCTGCGGGCAAATTCATATTGTTTGGATGGATAAATTTCCAGTTTTTCAATCAGCCAATTGTATAAATCGCGGTGTGGAATAAATTCTAAAGTACAAACCGAATGCGTTATATGCTCAATAGCATCACTTTGTCCGTGGGCAAAATCATACATCGGGTAGATGCACCAGGCATCGCCGGTTCTGTGGTGTTTTGCGTGTTTGATACGATATAAAATAGGATCACGCATAATCATATTTACATGCGCCATGTCAATCTTCGCCCTTAAAGTACGGCTTCCGTCGGGAAACTCGCCGTTTTTCATCCGTGTAAACAAATCCAAGTTTTCTTCCACACTGCGGTCTCTGAAAGGACTGTTTTTTCCTGGTTCAGTTGGCGTTCCTTTTAGCGTTGCCATATCCTCAGCGCTTAGCTCATCCACATACGCCAAACCTTTTTCAATCAGTTTAACGGCATATCCGTAAAGCGTATCAAAATTATCCGAAGCGTAATTTTCGTTCTCCCATTTAAAACCTAACCATGCAATGTCCTTCTTAATCGCGTCAACGTAAACGGTTTCTTCTGTAACCGGGTTGGTATCATCAAAACGGAGGTTGGTATAGCCTTTAAATTTCTGTGTTAATCCAAAATTTAAGCAGATACTGCTTGCATGGCCAATGTGTAAAAAACCATTTGGTTCTGGCGGAAAACGGGTGATAATTTTATCGTATTTACCTTCTTTTAAATCGGTTTCTACAATTTCTTCTATAAAGTTGAGTGATTTCTCTTCGGACATGTGTTTAGCGTATAGTCTGCAAAAATAGTAAAATTAAAGAAAGGCAAAAAGCCCCCGCTAATCGTCTAAAGACATAAACAAATTATTCAACGATTCTGTAAAAAGCGGATGTGCAAACATGGCATGTCTAATTTCGGGATAGGTGATTTTACCCATCATGGCCATCTGCAAAACCGACATTACCTCGCCACCTTCTGCACCAATAATGGTTGCGCCTAAAATTTGCTTTGTTTTGGCATCAACTACAGCTTTCATATACCCCAAAGTTTCGCCAGTTTCTAAAGCTCTGGCAACATGTTTCATCGGCAATGTAGTTACGCGATAATCGATTTTTTTTGCTTTTGCCTCCTTTTCTGTTAAGCCAACTCGCCCCATCTGCGGATCAGTGAACATACAGTAAGGAATTATCCTGCCTTTTATACTTTTGTTCTTTTTATTGATGATGTTATTGTAAACTACTAAGTGATCATTGTAGGCAACATGCGTAAAAGCCGGACCGCCTTTCACATCGCCCAGGGCATATATATTTTTTGCAGAAGTTCGTAGTTTGTTATTAACCAAAATATGTCCTTTTTCATCTGTTTTAACTCCTGCTGATTTTAAATTTAGATCTTCCGTTTGAGGTTTTCTACCCGTAGCAATCAAAATGTGACTGCAGGAAAAGGTTTTATTTTTTCCGTTTATAGTTGCGGTTACTTTCTTTTGGCTTTTGCCGCTTATTGCTGATACTTTTGCGTTTGTGTGTATTTCGATCTTTTCTTTGGCAAAAATCTCTGTGATTGCTATACAAACATCTTCGTCCTCATGCGGAAGCAAGGTTTTCGATTTTTCCAAAATGGTAACCTTAGCGCCGAACCTGTTCATCATTTGTCCGAGCTCTAAAGCGATGTAGCCTCCGCCGATAACTACTAAATGTTCCGGAATCTCTTTAAGTTCTAATAAACTTGTGGAAGTGAGGTAATCTGTGTCGGCAACTCCTTCTAAATTTGGAATTAGCGGACTGCAACCAGTGTTTATAAAAATCTGTTTGCCTTTAATTTCTGTATCGCCTTTAGCGGTTTTAACGGTTAAAGTTTCCTGATCAATAAAGGAGGCCTCGCCCATAATGACGGTGAGATTTTTGGTTTTCTCTAGCCCTTTAATTGCGCCTGCTCTAAAAGATGTTACAATTTCGTCTTTCCTGTTATAGACGCTGTTATAATCGATGGCGAAATTATCGCATTGAATGCCCCAGTGTTTCGAGTTCTTAACAATATGAGCCACCCGAGCCGAAAAAATCATTGTTTTGGTTGGCGAACAGCCATCGTTAATACAAGTACCTCCAATTAATCGCTTCTCTACCAGCGCAACGGATTTACCTGCTTTCGCCAGTTTTTTTGCCAACGGAATCCCTGCTTGACCCGCACCAATTATTATTGCATCAAATGTTTTCATATTAATCTTTATTTCGGGATTCAGGAATATTTGTTTGATAGTAAGCAATAACTTTACCAAGGAGGCGGCATAAAAAAAGAGGCTGTCTCTGATTTAGAAACAGCCTCCGTTTTAAAGGTTAATTGTTTTATGGTTATTATTTAAATTCAGAAGATACGGAACTGATTTTCCACTCGTTACCAGATTTTACAAGCGTGACATAATTTTCTCTGGTAAAAGTATCATAAACTTGGCTCACTTTTACCAATGTGTAACTCTCGGTGTTAACCATGATAGCTGATAATACCTCACATTGTTGCGTTACACCTTTGTTCTTTGTAAAAAAGCTAAGCTCTTCACTTTTGGAATGACTAACAATTTTACCGTTTGAAGAAATGGTAAATTTGGCATCGTCGGTAAATATTTTGTTGAAATTTTTTACATCGCCAAACTTAATGAGGTTCACATAATTGTTTATGCTGGCGCTCATACTTTGCATAGATTCTGTACGGTCATCTGCTTTAGTAAAACTGATTGTAGCCACCATCATCACTAGGGCTAAGATTGAATTTTTTAGGTTAAAATTTTTCATCGTCTTAATTTTTAACTGTTTAACGTTTTGGAATATAGACGACTGTATGTATCGACAAGTTACAAGCAGATGACAAAAAAATTTAAATTCGATGTTTTTGTTACAAAACCGCTTAGAAAGACGGATCCAAAACTTTACTTGAAATATAAAATCATTTGCAAAAAAAATCCCCGTCTAAAACAGACGAGGATTTTCTAATATTCGCAAGCAATCTTTATTCTTGCATCTTATATCTTGATTCTTCTAAACTAAGCTCCTAAAGTAATTCTTTTGAAAGCTGTAACTGTTAATCCTTTAGAGGTTTCATCTAAGAATTTACGGATATCTTTTGAAGAATCTTTCACAAACTCTTGGTTTAACAAGGTTTGCTCTTTGTAGAACTTGTTCAATTTACCAGCAGCAATTTTTTCGATCATTTCTTCTGGCTTGCCTTCTGCTCTAATTTGTTCTTTAGCAATCTCTAATTCTTTTTCGATGATACGGCTATCAACATCAGCTTTATCAACACCAACTGGGCTCATTGCAGCAATTTGCATTGCAACATCTTTTCCAGCGTCGTCTAAACCAGCACCATTTTGGTTAAAACCAACCAAAACAGCTAAACGGTAATTTCCGTGGATATAACCAACTACTTTTTCAGCAGTGATGCTTTCGAATTTAGAAACGCCAATTTTTTCCCCGATTTTACCAGTTTGGTCAATAATTAAGTCAGCGATTTTAGCACCGTTTAATTCTAAGGCAGTTAATTCTTCGATAGAAGAAACTCCGCTTTCAACCGCTTTATCAGCAATTGCTTGTGCAAAAGCAACAAAGTCAGCATTTTTAGCAACGAAATCAGTTTCGCAGTTTACTTCAACAATAATTCCTTTTTTACCGTCGGCAGTGGTTTTAGCAATCACAACACCTTCGTTAGAATCTCTGTCTGAACGTGAAGCCGCTACTTTAGCACCTTTTTTACGTAAATAATCAATTGCAGCTTCAAAATCGCCGTTAGCTTCTGTTAAAGCTTTTTTGCAATCCATCATACCTGCGCCAGTTTGTTGGCGAAGTTTGTTTACATCTGCTGCAGAAATTTGTACTGTAGACATTTTATTTTCCTTTTTAAATTTTTAATAAAAGCAATGGGTTGTTAACAGAAGCTGAAATCACTCCCAACTCACGGCTAACAACCCACTACTGAGTTTATTTACTCTCCTTTTGCTTCTTCCGTAGCAACTTCTTCAGTAGCTACTGGAGTTCCGGCATCAGCACCTTTACGGGTTCTTTTGCCTGGCTCAGCAGGAGTTTTTTCTTCTTTAGCTTCCGGAGCGTCAACTTTTGCTTTTTCAGCAGCAGCTTCTTTGTCGCTTTCAGCATCTTTTTCTTGCTTACGCTCTTCTAAACCTTCGTTAATTGCATCAATGATGATACCTGTGATTAAAGAGATAGATTTAGTAGCATCGTCATTCGCAGGAATCGGGAAATCGATGTTTGAAGGATCAGAGTTAGTATCCACCATTGCAAAAGTAGGGATGTTTAACTTTAAAGCCTCAGTAACAGCGATATGCTCTTTTTTAACGTCGATTAAAAATAAAGCAGCTGGCAAACGGTTTAAATCAGCAATACCTCCTAAAAGGGTTTCTAATTTAATACGCTCACGCTGAATCATTAATTTTTCTTTTTTAGAAAGCACATCGTAAGTACCGTCTTTAGTCATCTTATCGATGTTGGTCATCTTTTTGATTGACTTTCTAACAGTAGCAAAGTTGGTTAACATACCACCTAACCATCTTTCGGTTACGAAAGGCATGTTTACAGATTTTGCGTATTCTGCAACGATGTCTTTAGCTTGTTTCTTGGTAGAAACAAACAATACTTTACGACCAGATTTAACAATTTGTTTGATAGCAGAAGCTGCTTCTTCAACTCTTGTTAAAGTTTTGTTTAGGTCGATAATGTGAATTCCGTTACGCTCCATAAAAATATATTGAGCCATTTTCGGATTCCACTTGCGGGTAAGGTGACCAAAGTGTACACCTGCATCCAATAAGTCCTGATAAGTTGTTCTTGCCATTGTCTTGTCCTCCGAATATTAACGTTTACTGAATTGGAATTTCTTACGAGCTTTAGCTCTACCTGGTTTTTTACGCTCAACCATACGGTTATCACGGGTCATTAAACCTTTAGCTCTAAGAGCCGGCTTCCTAATTGCGTCTAATTCTACAATAGCTTTAGCGATTGCTAAACGAACAGCCTCAGCTTGTCCTTTAACTCCACCACCTGCAACGTTTACAGTAACATCAAACTGACCTGTAACCTCGGCTACAATAAAAGCTTGGTTTACAATGTACTGTAAAGGCAATGTTGGGAAATATTCTGTATGATCTTTACCGTTTACGGTAATGGTACCGTTGCCATCTTTTAAGTAGATACGGGCAACTGCAGTTT
Source organism: Pelobium sp. (assembly GCA_035496935.1). Lineage (GTDB taxonomy): Bacteria > Bacteroidota > Bacteroidia > Sphingobacteriales > Sphingobacteriaceae > Pseudopedobacter. Next base: position 52,997 of record DATJED010000012.1, read on the forward strand.
TTCTTCTTCCAGAAGTGTTAGTAACTGACATTTCTTTTCTCCTTTAAATTTAAAATTTAATTTCTTTAGGGTTTTGTGCAGCATGTGGATGCTCGTTACCTGCATAGATATACAGATTTTTGAAGATTGCCCTACCTAAACGAGTTTTAGGTAACATACCACGTACAGCCTTCTCGATAATACGAGTAGGGTGCTTTGCCATCAACTCCTTAGGAGTAATAAAGCGCTGACCACCTGGGTAGCCGGTGTATCTAACATAAACTTTGTCAGACATTTTATCACCTGTCAGTTTAACCTTGTCTGCATTGATAACAATCACGTTATCGCCGCAGTCTACGTGTGGGGTGTAAGATGGCTTGTTTTTTCCTCTGATCACCTTAGCGATGTTAGAAGACAAGCGCCCCAAAATCTCGCCCTGAGCGTCAACAACAACCCATTGTTTGTCAACGGTCTTTTTATTGGCAGAGACAGTTTTGTAACTTAACGTATTCACTTGCTTTGTATTAAATTAATAAAAAATAGTTTTCCCCTAATTTTTTAGGGACTGCAAAGATAGAACTATGCTTTTATATATCAAATAGTTGTGGAAGGATTTTTTTTTCGCGGTCAGAAGTTAAGTGGTGGAAAGTAAAAAGTGGGAAAATAGAAATTCTTTGGGCGTTTCCGCCAGCTGGCGGGATCGGGCTTTCCGCTCATACTGCACAGCCATTAGCCACCGGCCGGTATCCGCTTCAATCCCTAACGCATTTTGATACTTGCGCTCGCTTGCAACGAGCGCTTAAAATGGTCCAACGATTTTATCGTTATTATTTCATCGTTGGAAATCGACGAAATCGAAAACCCACGGTAAGCACTCGTTGCAAGCGAGCGCAATTTTGGTACCTTAAGAAAAATTGATATTCCAATTAAGGCTAATATTCCGAACTGTTTCATAATCAATAATTCAGACAATTACTTACAAATCATCCGGTTTAAATCCAATCCGTCTTCTTTTGGGCGGATTTTCCTTCTGCTGAATCAGTTCATCCACATATTTAAAAATAGTGGTAATGCTTTTATCATGGCTAATTAACCGTTCTTTTACTTCTTTGATTTCCAATTTTAATTCAGAATTTTCAGCCAATAATGTTCTTAATCTCGAGAAAATTCTTACAATTTGAATATTCACTTGTATAGCTTGGGTGCTATTCAAAACACTTGATAACATTAACACGCCATGTTCTGTAAAAACATTGGGCAATTTCCTTCTCCCTCCCCAACTTGATATCACAAATTGTGACTTCAAGATTTCCCATTCCGTATCCGCTAATTGAAACATAAAATCTTTTGGGAATCTGTTTGTATTCCGTTGTACCGCTTGATTTAAAACTCTCGTCTCAACGCCATAAAGCTCTGCCAGATCACTATCCAACATCACTTTGAGCCCTCTTATCTCGTAAATTTTATTGATTACTGTGTCGTCAGAAATAATAGCGTGTAGTTGTTTATCGGCCATAACCAAATGATCTAAAATCAAATATATAAATATGCTTTAAAGTTTGAGGTCACAAATTGTGACTTCAAGATTATAAGTCCGCCATTAATCTAACAAACTAAAACAATTACAAGACGGTACGGGATGCATTATTCGACAATTGATATTATCTTACGTTTTTATATCGTTACCATCTTAAAAAAAAATGAAAAAAAATCTCGTATTCTTCACGATCTTCTTAGCAACCTCAGTTACCTGCTTTGCACAACAGGCAAAAGAAAATGTTTTCCCAGACGGAACTAAAGTCCCAGCCTGGTTCAGCGATACCACGGGTGTAGATATCAAGAAAAACGGCAAAATTTACGACATTACAAAATATGGCGTAGTAAATGACAGCACCGTTTTACAAACCAAAGCCTTGCAGAAAGTGATAGACTTGGCAAGCAAAACGGGTGGCACCCTTTTAATTCCGAAAGGGGTATTTTTAAGCGGAGCTTTGTTTTTTAAGCCTAAAACCCATTTGTTTGTTACCAAAGGTGGCAAACTGAAAGGCTCTGATGATATTGCAGACTATCCTAAAATCCCATCGCGGATGGAAGGACAAAATCTCGATTATTTTGCGGCTTTGGTAAATGCCTATGGCGTAGATGGGTTCACTATTTCTGGCGGAGGCACCATCGACGGTAACGGGCGGAAATATTGGGACGCTTTTTGGAGAAGGAGGCTCGAGAATCCTTTATGCACCAACTTAGAAGTTTCAAGGCCTCGTTTAATATTTATTTGGAACTGCGACAATGTACAGGTTGAAAACGTTAAACTGCACAATTCAGGTTTTTGGACCAGTCATTATTATCAATGCAACAATGTGAAAATCTTAAATGTCGATATCAGATCGCCACATAAAACAGTAAAAGCGCCGAGTACAGACGCTATAGATTTAGATGTGTGTAATAATGTTTTGATAAAAGGCTGTTACATGTCGGTAAATGATGATGCCATTGCTTTAAAAGGAGGCAAAGGCCCTTGGGCAGATGAGGACAAGAACAATGGCGAAAACACAAATATCATTATAGAAGATAGTGAGTTCGGCTTCTGCCATTCGGCATTAACTTTAGGTAGCGAATCTATCCACAACAAAAATATTTTAATGCGTAATTGCCATGTGGATGAAGCCAAACGGGTTTTATGGCTAAAAATGAGACCAGATACTCCGCAGAAATACGAGTTTGTTACAGTTGAAAACGTTACCGGTAATGCCTACAGCTTAATTTATGTTAAACCTTGGACGCAGTTCTTTGATTTAAAAGGCAGAAAAGAAGCTCCTTTATCTTATTCACAGAATATTACTTTACGCAATATCAATGTTAAATGTGATGTTTTTTATGATATAGCCATCACAAAACACGACAGGTTATCAAATTTTACTTTTGAAAATCTTAAGGTGGAAGCTAAAAACGACAAATACGATAAAAGCATTATTGACGGCGTAACTTTCAATAATGTGGTGGTAAACGGTAAAAAGATTGATTAGGTTAACCTGTCGCTTAATCATTACAAAAAGCAAACTTGAGGTCACACAAACAGTGATTTCAAGTTTGCTTTTTTTTACTCCTAGTTTAGGAGAACGGTTAATAATCCGTTGAGATTTTAAGAAACTGTTGCGGTTAATATATTTCCGGTTATACTAGTGCTATACAACTTTAATGATGTGGTGGTTCCGCCATCAGAAGGTTGCCTAACTACACTTCCGCTAGTATTATATTGCGAACTATGTAAATCACATTGTATAAGATTGTTTGCTTGAACCCAATTTAAGCCACCTCCTTGGTGCGGACAAATAGTTTGTGTGGCAATAAAAGATGACGTTGTACTTCCCTCGCTAAGTCTAACAAATAATACGCCGCTAACTTTAGCAAAAGAGCCAACCGTTAATAATTGCGTACTTAGATCTACATTCACTTTTGTGCCAGAAGATCCGCCACCGTTATCACCACCGCCGTTAGAAGGTGGTTTGGGAGTTGGGTCGTCATCTTTGCTTCCGCCACAACTTTCCATACAACTACCTGCACAAACTAAAGCGATGCCTAGCCCCAATGATTTGATAAATTCGTTACGTTCCATATTTCGTTTTTTTAATAAATACTAGATTGTGTATCTGGGTTTTTTGATTTGAAAAGGCTGAAATTCCGAGAAATAGTAAACCCAAACCGAACGCCACCATGTTTCCACGATTTCTTAGTGTTAGGGATAAAATTATTCTCGTTAATAAACTCGGAATTCATGAAATTGAGCGAAAAGATATGTCCTCCAGTCTCAATCTCTAGTCCTACACCTAACGGATTATAAAAATTTGTGGGTAAACTTTTTGGTCTTGATAATCCATTTACGATGGTATAATCTGCTATAAAAGATAAACGTTTATTAAGTTTAACACGTCCGGCGAAACCCATGCTAAAAAGGTTTTTGGCGTCCTCTGTGTCAGTAGTTACCGAGCGAAATAATAAACTAGGCATCACTTGTAGCGATATTGCTTGAGAAAATTTTCTGGAAAAAATTGGCTGAATAAAATAAGATACGCGATCACTATAATTTTTGAATTCGGTGGTTGTAAACGGCTTTCTGCCAACACTAGCTGCCTGAATAAATAAAGTGAAATTTAAAGGTGTGCCATGTATTTTTTGTTGCAATAGCTTTTGCTTAATCGAAAGATTAAACAATTCGTCGTGTTTACTCCTACCAAAACCAATCGTTAATTTGTCACTAACACCGTAATCTAATCCTATAAATAAATCAGAGGCTACATCTAAACCGTATAGCGTATGCGCATTCCCAAACTCACCGCCAATATCTCCAAAATGATGGCGAATCCTCAGCTCTAAATCATGCTTTTTTTGCGTTTCTGTAGAGTTTGACAGCGCTATATGTGTAGATTTAAATGTAGCTTCTACCTTGTTAAACTTTTGGTCGCTGTTTAACGTATTTAACAATGAGTCTATGGTTTGGGCATTTGTCTTTATATTGTTTGCTGTAAAAAACAGTAAAAGCAAACTAAATAATGTGAGTTTATTCATTGTTGTTATTTAAGAGGGTTTAAATTACTTTGTATTTTAACTTGAATGACCTCAGCAACTTTTGTAACAACTAGGCTCGGTATTTTAATATGATGTGCTGTACAGGCTATGTCAAAAACGGAGTAAAGGGAAACTACGCCGTTTTTAACCGTTATTTTTCCGTTGATGATCCTTGTCTGATTTACGCCGTGAACATTTAAAATTCCTTTGGCCGCCACATTATATTCGCCATCTTTCGTTAAATCTATTTTAGGTTCGATCGTACCTTTAAACTTCGCGACTGGATATTTATCGCTCTCCATATAATCCTCGTTAAAATGCTGTTGCATCAGTTCTTTATCAAACTCGAGCGTTTTAACCATCAGCTGAACTGCGATTTCCTGTCTCGGGAGCTGCAATACCAAAACGCCTGAATGGCTTGTGGCCTTAATATCTTCAATAGGTGTGGAAGAAAAAATACTAACCTGTGCGGTTTTATCAATATAAACCTGCGCCTTTACCACTAGCGGGATGGAAAAACAGAACAGAGCTGTTAAAAATAATTTTCTATTTCTTTTCATATCGTAGTTTTAATGATATTCCACTGGATTTTAACGGCACATTACCTTCTCCAATTCCGCTCATCGGAATTTTCAGATATGGTTCGATACCAAAGGCAAATTTTTTATTTTTTAGCTTGATGTTATAAGTAGCCGATAAGTCTATCACACTTAAATAATGTTGGTTGGCATTTTTCTTTTCTACAAGTCGGTTGTTATATCCCGAAGCTGCTGTATAAATAAAATTATAATCCTCTTTCAGCATTAAATAGCTTGATAAACCCAAGTTCAAATTGATACTGCTTTTCTTTAAATCAAAAACCTGATAAGATGCGCTCAGAGGAATTTCAAGCACTTTACAAGCTGCCTCTATCATAGCAATTTTGCTAGCTACATTAGGATTGCCGAAAGTATAATCATAGTTATTAGCCGTATAATTCTTAGAGCCGTAATTAAGACCCGTTTCTAAGCTCAACCTTTTAAATAAGCCAAAGCCAACGCTAACCCCAATTGCGAAATTTCCTTTTCCGCCAATCAAATTGTTTGTAGAATTAAAATCAGGCCCCAAATTAAACGAAACACTAATGGGAATCCTTTTGTTGCCTTTCTTGATGTTTTTTAAGCTTGGTTTAGCGCTTTCTTCAATGCCTAAAGTGTCTTTGGTTTTATTTGCTGCATTGGTAATGTTATCAGATTCAGCAATTTTTGGCAGCTCTGATGCAGCTACTGCGGTATCAGTTATATACTGACCATGAGAAACCTGAAAAGGTAGTATTGACGCTTTCGACTCCTCTATTTTGTTTGTTAATGGATTGCGACTAATCGAAATAAGTGTTTCATTTTTCTTATTGCCCAAAGCTGTATCCAAGTGTGTTAAACCGACATCTGAATCTTTAAAAGAACCAGCTTGCCTTTCTTTTGGCGTTGGTGTTTCATTAAGATTTTTTTCATGCGATATCTTAGCGGTATTAACAGCTACTTTAGTAAATTCTTTTTTATTTAAAATAAAAAGTCCTAATCCAAAAGAGAGAAACAATAAAATAATGCTGGCATTTCTGTAAAGCAAAAAACTATTCCTACGATCTTTGCGGTCGAGTTTTTCTTCCATCTTGCGCCAAGATTCTTCTTCAAAGGGAGGAAACCCTTCCGCCATCCGTTCTTTAAAAAGCTTATCAAAATCTTTATCTTTTATCTCTTTCATTTTTTAGCGATCTACATACAGATAATCTCTGTCTTTTGTCTCGGCCAACATTTTCTTTAGTTGTTCTCTGGCTTTAAAAAGGTTAGATTTAGATGCACCAACCGAGATTTGGAGCATTTCCGAAATTTCCTCGTGTTTATAGCCATCAACAACAAAAAGGTTAAAAACGGTTCTGTACGAATGAGAAAGTTTTTGAACCAAATCAATTAAATCCTTATAATTTAAATGTGAAAGAATATTCTCTTGCGTGTCTAGTTCCTGTGTTGCATTTAACTCTTCCATTTGAATTTGTTTAATCCGCTTTCTATAATGATCAATTGATGTATTAATCATTATTGTACTTAACCAACTGTGAAATGACAAGCTCGTATCGTAACGTGATATATTGTTAAACACTTTCATGAAACCATCATTTACTACTTCAACAGCCTCTTCTTTATTTTTAGCATATCTTAAACAGATGCGCATGGCATAGCCATAAAAAAGCATGTAAAGCTCTTTCTGACTTTTCCTGTCTTTTTTTATACAGCCGTGAACTATGTTAAGTGCGAGCAAAATAAAATCGAATGTTTAAGCTTGTTTATAATTTAGGATTACGTCAAAATATTAGAACAGGTTGCCTGCCACGAAAAAATATTTTAATACAATTTAGTAATTAAAAAAGGGACTATTTATAGCAATGATTTAAGCTGTTTATTCTTTAAATGTATTTAAAGCCAGACGATATAATCTCAATACGCATTATGCCAAAAACCCACTACCAAAAAATGAGGAATTAACATTAACTAAATAATGGCGTTTGATTAAATCTGTTTTTGTGAATCCAAACGAATAAAAAAACCGTAAATGCTTTTAAAATTAAGGCATTAACATACCGAAATAAAATTTTTATATTTGCGTTCTCTTTAATACACATTTTATCATGTACATCGGTAATTTATTATTTCTGAACCTAGGCACACAAGAAGTTGTGATGATTTTGTTTGCTGTACTTTTGCTCTTCGGGGGCGAAAAACTGCCGGAATTGGCCCGTGGTTTAGGAAAAGGGATTAGAGAATTTAAAGACGCTTCTGACGGTGTAAAAAGAGAAATACACCGCAACATAAATGAACTTACTGCGGCGGAAGAACTAAAACGCGAAGAGCAATTAGAGCTTTCGAAAACTAAAGAAGCAGAAGACACTGTAGAAGAAAACAAAGATTTTTAAACATAATAAATAGAAAAAATGGGTTTAGGTGCTCCAGAAATTATCTTAATTGTATTGGCTTTATTGCTTTTATTTGGTGGAAAAAAGATTCCAGAATTAATGAGAGGTATGGGAAAAGGTGTAAAGGAATTTAAAGACGCCCAAAACGGTGTTGACAAACCAGAGAAAACAGAAGAAAATCAACAACAACTTTAAAATTTCCTAAATTTATTTAGGAATCTATTAACCTTGAACGCTCGAAATTTGTAATTTCGAGCGTTCAAGGTTTTGTTTTATAAAATGGTCACAGAAAAAATTAAATCCTACTCCAATTTTTCACAATTACAACTCGATCTAAAATCCGGGATAATCACCGTTAAAGATTTAGTGAAATATTATATCGGAAGAATTGAAGACCACAAACATCTCAACGCATTTCTAGAAACTTTTGAAGCAGAAGCATTAGCTAAAGCGGATGAAATACAAGCGAAAATAAACAATGGCACCGGCGGAAAATTAGCTGGGATGATTATTGGCTTAAAGGATAACATTTCCTACAAAGGCCATCAAATGACGGCTTCTTCTAAAATTTTAGAAGGATACGAAGCGGTTTATTCCGCTACAGTTGTTGAGCGAATCCTTAACGAGGATGCCATAATAATAGGCCGCTTAAATTGCGATGAATTTGCAATGGGTGCATCAAACGAAACCAGTTATTTTGGTCCGGTAAAAAATTACGTGGATGAAAAAAGAGTTTCCGGAGGTTCTTCCGGAGGTTCGGCTGTTGCCGTACAGGCGGGTTTATGTTTTGCTTCTTTAGCATCTGACACTGGCGGTTCCATCCGTCAACCGGCGGCATTTTGTGGCGTTTTCGGTTTAAAACCAACTTATTCCAGGGTTTCAAGATATGGCGTGGTGGCTTATGCTTCTTCGTTTGACCAAGTTGGACCTATTGCACAGTCTGTGGATGATATCGCTTTAATTCTTGAAGTTATTGCTGGCAAAGATCCGCATGATGCAACTTCATCAGATGTTGCCGTTCCTTCTTACTCGCAATTAGTTAAAGCAGAGGTTCCAAAAAAGAAAATTGCTTACATAGAAGAAACGCTTCACGCCGAAGGTTTGGATCCCGAAATTAAAGAAAATGTATTGGCTCAAATTGAGAACTTGAAAGCGCAGGGACACACCGTTGAACCCGTTTCTTTCGAATATTTGGATTATGTGGTTGCCACTTATTATATTTTAACAACCGCAGAAGCTTCTTCAAACTTAGCAAGATACGATGGTGTGCATTATGGTTATAGAAGTCCAGAATCTAAGGATTTAATCAGCACCTACAAAAAGTCAAGATCCGAGGGTTTTGGTGATGAGGTTAAGCGACGCATTATGTTGGGTACTTTTGTTTTGAGCGCCGGTTATTATGATGCTTACTACTCAAAAGCACAAAAAGCCCGAAGGCTGATTAAAGAAAAAATGGACCATATTTTAGAGGACTATAACTTTATCATCACGCCAACTACGCCTACGCCAGCTTTTCATATCGGCGAAGAAATTACAGACCCAATGGTGATGTACCTAGCAGATATTTTTACAGTAGGTGCTTCTTTGGCCGGTTTGCCAGCCATTTCTCTCCCGTCTGGCGAGAACAAAGAAGGACTGCCTTTGGGCATTCAAATTATAGGGAGAAGGTTTAAAGAAGAAAATTTATTAGCTTTTTCTAAATGTATAAATAAGCTTTAGCAAATAAGTACGTTGTTTAGCTTAAGAAAAAATTAAAGAATGATTAAATCCTCAAGGTTTATTGCCTTTCTGTTATTATTTATTGGTTTTTCAAACATTGGTAAAGCAGGCATAAACAGAGACAGTTTGCAGTATTCGTCATTAAGTTTAAAAGAATTTAAGGCGATAAAAAAATTAGTAAATTCAGATACCAGTTTAATTCCGGCCCAATCAAACCTGCAGTTAGAGGTCTTAAAATACAAACCAGATCTTATTTACAAATATCGTTTAGATTCCATTAGAACGTTAATTCCGTTGGATTACAATCCGTTTGTTCAAACTTACATCGATATTTTTTTAGATAAGCGTAAAGAAGAAATGGGGCAAATGCTAGCGTTAGGAAAATACTATTTTCCGGTATTTGAGAAAGCCTTAAAAGCTTATGATATCCCTTTAGAGTTTAAATACCTGCCGATTATTGAATCGTCAATGAATCCGATGGCCGTATCCCGTGTCGGCGCAACCGGAATGTGGCAGTTTATGTACACTACCGCCAGGATGTACGATTTAAAAATCGACAATTACGTTGATGAACGCCGCGACCCAACCGAAGCAAGTTACGCCGCTGCCCGATATTTACGAGATGCTTACAATGAATTAGGCGATTGGTTGTTGGCTTTAGCATCCTACAATTGCGGGAAAGGAAACGTTACCCGGGCCATTGCCAAAGCTGGTGGGTCAAGAAATTTTTGGGACGTACAACCTTACCTGCCCAATGAAACCAAAAGTTACGTTCCGGCATTTATAGCAGCGGTTTATGTAATGAACTATTATCCAAGACATCCAGAAATAAAAGTTCCGGATGAGAAAGTCTTAAAAACCGATTCCATATCAGTAAATAAATTTATTTCTTTCGATAAAATTGCAAATGCTTTAAATATTGACGCCGGTGATTTGCGGGATTTAAACCCAGTTTATAAAAAAAATCTGATCAACGGAACCGCGAACGAACCTAAACGATTAATTATCCCAAAGCTTAGCTTTAAAGATTACGCCAGTTTTTTTGATGCATTAAACGCCGATGAAGATGGCAGTTTAAAAATGTTATCAGCGAGCGAAGTTGTAAACCCCGATTTAAAAGTTTCAAATATCCATATTGTAAAAAAGGGAGAAACGCTTAACGCCATTGCAAACTATTACAAAGTTGAGGTTCAGGATATAAAGGTTTGGAATAATTTAGCCAATTACACCATTGCTATTGGGCAAAAACTAACGATTAAAAAAGAAGCTGAGCAAATAGTTCCTGAAAAAAAGGCGCCAACCTACATTACTTATAAGGTTAAGGCTGGCGATAACTTAGCTAAAATTGCCGACCGTTTTGAAAATGTCAGCATCAATAGTTTAAAAGCATTGAATGAATTGGAAACCAATATTTTAACTATTGGGATGATTTTAAAAATTAGTACTCAATAAAAGCATTTTACAATCAAGCTTTCATCATTCCAATATGACCGCCATTCCAATCCGGAAATAAAACGGCGTCTTTATTAATTCCTAAGTGTTTATCGGCAACTTCGCTAAATACGCTACGGAAATCAGTTGTGACTGCCAAATCTCGTCCATCTTCTAAATTTTCAACCGCTAATTCATCTACTTCGCCGTGAACTTTTCCTCCAAAAACATCGTTACCCAAAATAAAATTACACGATCCTCTACCATGATCTGTTCCGCCGGTTCCGTTCTGTTTAACGGTTCTTCCAAACTCGGTCATCGTCATCACGGTTACGTCATCCTGTAAAGTTCCCATATCGGTCCAAAAAGCCATTATACTTTCGCTCAAATCGTTTACGTTTCTGGCGAAAATCCCTGTGTCTGTACCTTGGTTAAAGTGTGTATCCCATCCACCAGATTCTGCAAAAGCCACCTCTAAGCCTACATCCATTTTAATTAATTGCGCAATTTGTTTTAAAGAACTTCCTAATGCCGTAGTTGGATATTGCGCATTGTTTGCAGGTTTGTAATTTTTGGTATCCAACTTTTTCAGCATATTCATCGCCTCAAAACTATCTTTACCGGTTTCTTTTAATAAGCCTTGAGTAGTTTGGTCGTATAAATCCTCAAAACTTTTTGCAGCCATATCGGCTCCGCTAGGGTTTCCCTTCAATTGAATATTAAAATCCTGCAAATTGTTAATTGCCACGGAAGGATTATCGCCATAAAACGAGCGTGGTAAAGATGAGGTAAGGCTTACGGCCTGAAAAGGAGTTGCCGCATCATGACCTAATAAACCCACTGCCCTATTTAGCCAGCCACTTGCCGTACCCTTGTTAAAAGGAGTTCCAGATTCCATATAATCCTGTGCATCAAAATGCGAACGGGTATTATTTGGTGAACCGATGCCGTGTACAATGCCCAGTCTTCCGTCTTTAAAAACAGATTCGAAACTCGCCATTGCCGGATGCAACCCAAACTTTCCATCTAAATCAATCAAAGATTTTCCGGTGCCGTTTTTTGCTGCGGACATAAAAAGTGTTGGTCTGGCAGCTTTTAAATGTTCATCGGTAAACGGAGTAACAGCCATTAATCCGTCCATTGCACCACGCTGAAAAATACAGACCAAGGTTTTTCGTCTTTTAAACAAGCCAGGTTGCTTAATTTGCGCAACGGCTTTAGTTACAAACGTTGGAAAACCGCCCAATCCAATCCCGAATAAGGCTAAACCGCCTGCTTTTAAAAATCCTCTTCTAGATGTCATGATAAATAATTTAAAATTGTTACCTTTTTTGAAATTCAGGTGCGCCAATAATTACACCTACCACTTGAGCCAACATCGCATTATTTGCAAAAGCAGGTTTTTTCGGTTGGCTAGTCTGCTTTTTCTTAACAGTAGTTTCTGTAGACATCATCATATCGTCTTCTGTTTCACCCATAGCGTTTGTTGGTTTATTTTTACTGGCCGCCTGATCCACTTTTTTTACCAAGTTTGGATCATTTAAAAAAGGAGTTAGCCGGTCGATGGTTTTGCTTAAATCGCGTTCAGGTAAAATTATTTTGCCATAAGTTTTTAAAGCGGCGGCGCTACTTTCTGGTTCGTGGTTATTGTTTAACAACGCCAGATTTACTTTTACGCCTCTAATTTTTTGTCCTGCAAGTGCTAATCCAAAATTCATCCGGTTTAACAAAGCACCGGTGTTGATCCAATATTGCGCCTTGTCCGGAAAACCGGTTGGCGCTTGGTAATAATAAATTTTTTGACCCATTTTATTGATCCAGCTGTAAAGTTGGTAAGGCTGTGTTACTTCGGCATCCAAAGCCCTAACAGAGCTTATTGCCAATTCAAACGGCGATTTTGTTTTTTCACCTAAGGCATCTTTTGCCCAAAACTCTGGCGAGTTAACCATGGTAATAAGCACTGCGCTGATGTCTCCATCTTTAGCTAAAAAGGTTTTCGACATTTTATCTATAATGCTTTGAGGCGGATTATCGCTTATAAAACGTACCGCCAATTTTTTACAGATGAATTTTGCGGTTGACGGATGATGAGCCAACATATTCAACAAATCAACCCCTTCTTGATATCCGTCATTTCCCGAGAATTTATGCCCCAAAACGGTTTTGTCGCTGGTATCATGTCTGTTTGGTGTAAACAGAAAATCGCCATCATGCACAAAACCACGTTTTTTCAGCGTTTCTTCGCTAACTTGGTTCAGCTTTTTCACAGCATCGCCACCGCCATAACCACCGGTTGGGTAAATGGTCCATCCGGTTAAAACGCCTGCTGCTTGGGTTACATCTGTTTGCGTGTAACCGCCATCCACGCCAAGTGTATGTAGTTCCATCACTTCGCGGGCATAGTTTTCATTTAATCCTTTACTTCTTTTGCTTTTAAGTTTGGCTAAATTGGCTTTCGGATTTTTTGATTCGTTATTACCTACACTGCTAAAATTATCCAAATAAAAAAGCATAGCCGGCGATTTTGCCGTAGCCAATAATAACGTACCGAATTTGCCGAAAACATTTGGACGAATAACATCACGCTCATAAGCTGGAATATAGCTGGCACAATCGTTTTTGGTTAAGGAAACGTTGAAGTGGTTAAACCAAAAATCGGTTAAAACCTCTTGTAATTGATTTTCTGAATAAGTTGCCCTTAATATTTTTTGACTAATGAATTGTCTGAATAACTCTTGTGGCGGTTTTAAACCTTTTTTATCCATATAGGCTTTCAACTTATCGCGGTATTCTTTTTTGTCGCCTTTGTTAACCGAATCTTTATCAATAAACCCATCTTTAATAGCCATTCGTAAAATTTTGGCTCCTTTAGGGAAAGTTTCTTCTACTTCGGCATTGCTTAAATTAATGGCATAGTAGCCGGCTAAACGCTCTCTTAAATCTTTATCATCAAATTTTGCTTGCAACTGTTGGTTAAACCATTTATCAGCACCAACTTTTAAAACCCCGTCAATATCATTGGGCTTAGGTCCAAAAGTAAAACGGCTTAGTAAATGCAAAGCGGCTTCTCTATCAGTTAAACCTGCTTTTTTATATGCTTTTGTAATTCCGTCGGCTTTGGTATTAAGGAATGAAGAAAGCATCAAAACAGCACTAACCAAAACGAGTGGAACATAAAAAAATCTTAAAATAGTTTTCATGTTAATTGGGTTTATGCGTTTATGACTATTTAATATTCCTAAGGATTAACCTTTAACGTGTTTTTTGGAATATTTTTTACAAGAGCATAAAAAAAGTCCAGCTTTATGGTGCTGGACTTGTATTTTGGAGATTAAAAATTGAGAACTATTTTACACTCAGATTTTCTAACGTAATGTACGATAGCGTACTCAATTTATCTTGTTCAAACAGCTTGTAATAGTCTTTCAAAGCAGATTTTTGGTTGCTTTTATTTTCCAAATTAACATAGTTTTGTAGGTACAACCCGTTTGCATTAATCAAACCGTTTATCGCTCTAAACCTGTTTCCGTGTTTGTTATAAGCAAAATAATCCATGCTGTGGTCCTTGGCATCAAACCAAAAATAAAAGACGTCATCGGAATGGTTTCCTCCCCTTTCGGTATCGAAACTTACTTCAATTTGGTTATAATCTTTCCCTTTAACGGGCACAGTTCTTAAAAATTTGGGCCGAGCTGCATCATCCTTAAGTTTAAGTGGCAAAAAAGCAAAATATATCACATCGTTTAAAGACTCAGCGTATTTAATAGAATCTTTTGGCGACAAAGGAATTACCAAACCGTTCTGTTCCCGCACAAAACCATGATTACTCAACTGGTCTTTTATCAAGCCTAAACTGTCATCTTTAAAAGTACTTTCATAAAAGAAATCTCCATTGTTAAACTTCACTTTAAAATGCTTTTCTCTAAAATCAAAGTCAATGGTTTTTCCGTCCAACTTATCCATCCCATAAAAAGCAATGGATTTTTTAATGATGCTATCCGCATTTTCGCCAATTGAGCAACCGGCTAAAACCAATGTACTTATCGCCGCAAATAAAATTGAAAGCCTTTTTTTCATAAACACTAAGTTATAAAATGATTTTAAAACGCTTTTAAATTAAAAAACGGGTCGAACTAATGTCGTTTTACTAAAAACGATATTATCTGATTATCATTTTTATGAAGTTTGAGTAATTTTTTCGCTGGTAAAATACCAAGGTCGTTTAAATTAGTAAATTGCTTGCTCAAATTTTATAAAGCTATTTCTCTCATGAAATTTAAGTTATTAAGTCTGGTTGTCTTTTTTACTACTTCCCTATCCATAGCACAAACATCGCCACAGCTAAATTCATCCGAATTATTATTATCGATAAAAAAACTGGGCGTTACCGGTAGCGTTTTGTACATAGCGGCACACCCTGATGATGAAAATACCCGATTATTAGCTTATTTGGCAAAAGAAAAACTATATAAAACTGGCTATTTGGCGTTAACACGGGGCGATGGCGGACAAAATTTAATTGGCAACGAACAGGCAGAAGATTTAGGGCTGATTAGAACGCAGGAACTTTTGGCGGCCCGCAGAAATGATGGCGCTTTGCAGTTTTTTACCCGAGCGAATGATTTTGGCTTCTCAAAAACTCCAGAAGAAACCTTTAAAATTTGGAACAAGGATTCCATTTTAGCCGATGTAGTTTTTATCATCAGAAAATTTAAGCCCGATGTAATCATTACCCGGTTTCCGCCCGATGCAAGAGCCGGACATGGGCATCATGCCGCTTCTTCTATTTTAGCGCAGGAAGCTTTTTCAAAGGCCGCAGATCCTAAAATGTTTCCGGAGCAACTAAAACAGGTTTCTGTTTGGCAGGCAAAACGCATTTTATGGAATAATTACAATTTTGGAGGGAACGATAATACATCCGAAAATCAGCTCAAAATTGATGTGGGCGTTTATAACAAATTGCTAGGAAAAAGTTATGGAGAGATTGCAGCGGATAGCCGTTCGATGCATAAAAGTCAAGGTTTCGGCAGTGCCAAACAACGTGGTAGCAGTACCGAGTATTTTAGCACTTGGCAAGGAACATTGCCAAAAACTGATTTAATGGAAGGTATTTCAACGGATTGGAGCCAAATTAAAGGTGCCGAAAAAATTGATGAAATGGTTGCTTCTGTGGTTAAGGATTTTAATCCGCAACAATCCGATAAAAGCGTTCCCCAACTTTTAAGTTTATACGATGTGTTTTTAAAACTGCCAAAAACTAATTTGGTAAAAGATAAAATAAATGAGCTTAAAAACACCATTTTAGCATGTAGCGGAACGTGGTTCGAAGCTTATTCTGCCTCAGCATTTAATGCGTCAAATACGTCCTACAAAGTAAAAGTTGAGCTAATTTCTCAAAATCCAAATGTTAAAATTACCGTCAAAAATTGGGATAAAAGCGTGGTGCTACAGCCCAATAAATTAGTAACACTCGATGGCGAAAAAACCTCGATAAATATCAGTCAGCCTTATTGGTTAACCCAAGCGCATGAAATTGGCAGGTATCACATTACAAACCAAAGTTTTTTGAACAATCCGGAAGGGAAACCGGCAGATTCGCTGAATTTTTCGGTAAACATCGGCGGAACAGATTTGGATTTTCAGCGCCCGATTGTTTATAAATATACCGATGCGGTGCGTGGCGAAGTTTATCAACCTTTGTCAATTACGCCTCCTGTTACGGCAACTATCAGCACAAAAGCTTTCGTTTTTAATGGTGAAAAACCTAAAAGCATCACTATAAAATTAAAAGCATTTAAAGATAACGCAAACGGAACACTAACGTTACAAACCCCTAAAGGATGGGAGGCTTCTCCGGAAAAAGTCGATTTCAGTTTTAAAAATAAAGACGAAGAACAAAGTTTAGTTTTTACGTTGCAACCTTTACCAAACGCAGAAAACGGCTCGCTTAACGCAGAAGTTTTGATAGATGGAAAAAAATATAACGATGGCATAAAAACCATCAGCTATGAGCATATTCCTACAATTACGTATTTTCCTCCGGCAACAGCTAAACTGGTAAAACTCGATTTAAAAAGCACCGCAAAAAACATCGGTTACATTGTAGGCGCTGGCGATTTAGTTCCTGAAGCTTTACGCGAAATAGGTTTAAATGTAACCTTACTTTCAGAAAACGATTTGGCAAGTACCAATTTGAGCGTTTACGATGCAATTATCGCGGGTGTAAGAACTTACAACGTTAACCCGCGGATGAAGTTTGTGCAACAAAAACTAATGGATTATGTAGCAAACGGTGGGGTTTATTTAGTGCAGTACAACGTAAACCGACCGTTGCAGATTGATCAAATCGGCCCATATCCTTTTACCATTACCAGAGATAGGGTAACAGAAGAAAACGCAAAAGTTAATTTTATAGATGCACAGAGCAAGGCACTAAATTATCCGAACAAAATTACAGCAACTGATTTTGACGATTGGATACAAGAACGCGGAATTTATTTTGCAGGCGATGCTGCTAAAGAATACGAAAAACCTTTAAGTATGAAAGATACCGGTGAAAAAGAAAGCGACGGCTCTTTACTGATTGCCAAATATGGAAAAGGTAAATTTGTGTATACCGGTTTGGTATTTTTTAGGGAATTGCCAGCAGGCGTTCCTGGGGCTTATAGGTTATTTATGAATTTATTAGCGAAATAATCATCGCTCATTTATAGCTCAACCAATATTATTTAGGGTTTTTCACGCAAAAAAAATCAAGCAAAAAAAACCAAATGTTAAAAAAACTTAAATCATATCCCCAATAAGCTGAAAAGCCTTAAATAAAATCTTATTTTTACCGCCCAACTTGCCATTATGACGGAATATTACCGATGGCGTAGTTGTTGATTTCAAGTTTAAATACCCAAAATAAAAAGATGTTAAGTTTTATCAATAAGATATTCGGCAGCAAATCTGACCGAGATGTTAAAGCAGCGAGACCGCTGGTAGAGAAAATTAAAGCCGAATACGAAAAACTAGCCAGCCTTTCTCACGATGAATTAAGAGCAAAAACTGTAGATTTTAAACAGCGTATAAAAAGTGCTTTAGCTGATATTGATGCTAAAATTGAAGAAATAAAAACCAATGTGCTGGATAATCCAGAAATGCCTTTGCATGAAAAAACCGATTTCTACGATGAAATTGACCGTTTAGGCAAAGACAGAAATAAAAAGCTTGAAGAAACTTTATTAGAAATATTGCCCGAAGCTTTCGCGGTAATGAAAGATACCGCTCGCCGTTTTACAGAAAACGAAACGATTGAAGTTACGGCAACAGATTTCGATAGAGAATTGGCAGCCCGCAAACCAAACGTTTTAATTAAAGGCGACAAAGCGGTGCACCACAATAGTTGGTTGGCGGCCGGAACTGAGGTAAAATGGAACATGATCCATTACGATGTTCAGCTGATTGGTGGTATTGTTTTGCATGAAGGTAAAATTGCCGAAATGGCCACTGGTGAGGGTAAAACGCTTGTTGGAACTTTGCCAATCTACTTAAATGCACTTTCTGGCGAAGGAATTCACGTAGTAACCGTGAACGATTATTTGGCCCGTCGTGATAGCGAGTGGAACGGACCAGTTTTCGAATTCCACGGTTTAGCGGTTGATTGTATTGATAAACACCAACCAAACTCCCCACAAAGAAGAAAAGCTTACCAAGCAGATGTGGTTTACGGAACCAATAACGAGTTCGGTTTTGATTACTTACGTGACAACATGACACGTTCGCCGGAAGAATTGGTACAAGGCAAATTACATTATGCAATTGTGGATGAGGTAGATTCGGTTTTGATTGATGATGCCCGTACGCCATTAATTATTTCGGGGCCAATTCCGCGTGGAGATGAGCATGAGTTTTATGATTTAAAACCACGTATCGAGCGTTTGGTAAATGCGCAAAGAAATTATGTGACCGGCGCATTAAACGAAGCTAAAAAGTTAATTGCCGAAGGTAAAACCGGTCCCGAAGAAGGTGAAGGCGGTTTAGCATTATTTAGAGCTTATCGTGGTTTACCTAAAAACAAAGCATTAATCAAGTTTTTGAGCGAGCCGGGCATGAAAGGCATCCTAAACAAAACCGAAAACTATTACATGCAAGATCAAAACAAAGAAATGCCAAAAGCAGATCAGGAGCTTTTCTTTGTAATTGATGAAAAAAATAACCAGGTTGAACTTTCAGAAAAAGGTATCGAATTAATTACTGCATCTGGTGAAGATGCACACTTTTTTGTGATGCCTGATGTTGGGTCAGAAATTGCAGACATTGAAAAATCTAGCCTCAGCAATGAAGATAAAGCAATTAAAAAAGACGAATTAATTAGAGATTTCTCCATAAAATCGGAGCGGATCCACTCGGTAAACCAGCTCTTAAAAGCTTATACTTTATTTGAAAAAGATACCGAATACATCATTGACGAAGGAAAAGTTAAAATTGTTGATGAGCAAACCGGTCGTATAATGGACGGCCGCCGTTACTCCGACGGTTTACACCAAGCTATCGAAGCTAAAGAAAACGTAAAAGTAGAGGACGCTACACAAACTTACGCAACCATCACTTTACAAAACTACTTCAGAATGTACCACAAGTTAGCCGGGATGACGGGTACTGCGGTTACAGAAGCGGGCGAGCTTTGGCAAATCTATAAATTGGATGTGGTTGAAATTCCAACCAACCGTCCAATTCAGCGAGAAGACAGGCAAGATAAAGTTTACCGCACCATGCGTGAAAAATACAATGCCGTTGCCGATGAAATTGTAGAATTAACGCAAGCTGGTCGCCCAGTGTTGGTAGGTACAACTTCTGTTGAAATTTCTGAATTATTGAGCCGTATGCTTAAAATGAAAGGAATTAAACATAACGTATTAAATGCCAAGTTGCACCAAAGAGAAGCTGATATTGTTGCCGAAGCTGGTAAAGCTGGTCAGGTAACCATCGCTACAAACATGGCCGGTCGTGGTACGGATATTAAACTGGGCGAAGGCGTAAAAGCTGCCGGTGGTTTAGCCATTGTAGGTACAGAACGTCACGAATCTCGTCGTGTAGATAGGCAGTTGAGAGGTCGGGCTGGTCGTCAGGGAGATCCGGGTTCATCCCAATTCTTTGTATCGTTAGAAGACAACTTGATGCGTCTTTTTGGTTCAGAGCGTATTGCCGGATTAATGGTGAGGATGGGAATTGAGGAAGGTGAAGTAATTCAGCATTCAATGATCACCAATTCCATCGAAAGAGCGCAGAAAAAAGTAGAGGAGAACAACTTTGGTATCCGTAAGCGTTTGTTGGAGTATGATGATGTAATGAACTCGCAACGTACTGTAATTTATACCAAACGTAAAAACGCTTTATTTGGCGAACGTTTAGATGTTGATATCGAAAACATGATTTTAGATGTTGTTGACGATGTTGTGATAGATTACAAAGAAGCTAACAATTACGAAGGTTTTAAATTAGAAATGTTAAGGATTTTCGCTTTTGACAGCGAGATTACCGAAGACCAATTTACCTCAAGCAGTGCGGATAAATTAGCCGATAAAGTTTTTGCGGAAGCCACTGCTTTTTATAAACGTAAATCAGAAGAAGTTGCAAACCAAGCTTATCCAGTATTAAAAGATGTTTTTGATACTCGTGGCGAAAGCATAGAAAGCATTGTTGTTCCGTTTACAGATGGCACTCACGGCATACAAGTTGCTGCACCATTAAAAAAATCGGTAGAAAACAAAGGAAAGGAAGTTATAAAAGCTTTCGAAAAAACCATTACACTTTCGCTGATTGATGACACTTGGAAAGAGCATTTACGTGAAATGGATGATTTGAAGCAATCCGTACAAAACGCGGTTTACGAGCAAAAAGATCCGTTGGTGGTTTATAAAATGGAAGCCTTTAATTTGTTTAAAGGAATGCTTGGCGTAGTAAACAAAGATGTGGTAAGCTTCTTGTTTAAAGGTGTTATCCCGGTACAGGGCAACGCACCGTTAAGAGAAGCAGCGCCTCAGCCAAAAACTGATATGAGCAAGCTAAAAACTTCCAAATCAGACACGGTACATGAAAACAACGGCGTACCAATTGAGGACACCAGAGAATTACAAAAGCCACAGCCAATTAGGGCCGAGGTTAAAATAGGTAGAAACGACCCTTGCCCTTGCGGTAGCGGTAAAAAATACAAAAGTTGCCACGGACAATCTTAAATGGATATTAAAAGGAACATATTTACAGTTTTAATTACACTTATAGCCGCTGGTGCATTTGCACAAGAAGCCGGAAAGGTAACTGTTGTAAAAGATCCTTTAATAGATAGTTTAATAGCCCGAAGAATTGCACTCAACAAAGGCGTTACCAAAGACGGTACGCCTATTATTGTTTATGGTTACCGCGTACAGGTTTTTTTTGGTAACGATAGGAAAGAAGCTTATAACGAGCAAGCTAGGTTTAATGCTTTATACCCAGAGTTAGCAACCTATATTTCATATACGCAGCCAAACTATCGCGTTAAAGTCGGCGATTTTAGAACAAAAGCCGAAGCACAAAGGTTAGTTACCGAATTACGCCCGCAATTTCCAACACTTTTTATTTTTAACGAGCGCATCAATCCGCTTAAAGCCGATGAATACCATGTTGATAGATAAAATAAAAACACTGGCTGAAGAAATTCATGCCGATGTTATCAAAAACAGAAGACATTTACACGCTAACCCCGAACTTTCTTTCGAAGAATATAAAACCTCCGCTTTTGTTAAGGCAGAACTGGATAAATTAAGAATCCCTTATCAGGAATTAGCCGGAACCGGTGTTGTTGGTATTTTAAAAGGCGCAAAAGCATCTGATAAAGTTATTGCTTTACGTGGAGATATGGACGCGTTGCCCATTACAGAAACCAACGAAACAGATTATAAATCAAAAAATGTTGGTGTAATGCATGCCTGCGGACATGATGTTCATACGTCTTCGTTATTAGGGACAGCTCGCATTTTATCGCAGTTAAAAAATGAATTTGGCGGAAGCATTAAGTTTATATTCCAACCCGGCGAAGAAAAATTGCCGGGTGGCGCAAACCTGATGATAAAGGAAGGCGTATTGGAAAACCCAAAACCATCAGCCGTGATGGGTCAACACGTAATGCCTTTGATTGATGCCGGTAAAATCGGCATACGCTCTGGCAAATACATGGCTTCTACTGATGAGCTTTATGTAACCATAAAAGGCAAAGGCGGACACGGAGCGCAACCGCAACAAAATATAGATCCAGTGGTAATTATGGCGCACATGATTACGGCTTTACAGCAGATTGTTAGTCGCTGTGCGGATCCACGCTCGCCTTCGGTTTTGTCGTTCGGAAAAGTAATTGCAAACGGCGCAACCAATGTAATCCCCAATGAGGTTTATTTAGAAGGAACTTTTAGAACGCTAAATGAGAAATGGCGGGCAGAAGCGCATGTGAAAATGAAAAAAATGGCAGAAAGTATTGCCGAGGGAATGGGCGGGACTTGCGATTTTAATATTGTAAACGGCTATCCGTTTTTGATTAATGAGGAAAAACTGACAGCCCGAGTTAAGGAAGCCGCAATTGCATATTTAGGTGAAGAAAATGTAGAAGATTTAGATATATGGATGGCTGCCGAAGATTTTGCTTATTTCTCTCAAGCAAGTGATGCCTGCTTTTACCGTTTAGGAACACGTAACGAAAAAAGAGGAATAACTTCATCCGTACATACGCCAACTTTTGATATCGATGAGAAAGCTTTGTGCACAAGCACAGGATTGATGGCATATTTAGCGATTAAAGAATTGGGGAATTAAAATTCTGAAATACTTACAAAGTTTTTGGAAAATCGTAAGTCTGATAAGACAAACGGGAACTATTTTTTCACTAACTTAGTTTTATAAACTTCATATCATGAAAACATTCATCACACTATTATCATCCAGCGTTCTTTTATTTGTTGCCTGTAACCAAAACAAGCCTGCCGGAGATACAGCGACCGCAACTCAAGACAGTGCTAAAAACGTTAAGCAATGCTATCAAGCAACGGTAAAAACCGATTCTGCGTCTTTATCTTATGAAAATGTAGACGGAAAAGTTACCGGAAAATTGGCTTTCAATTTTGCAGAAAAAGATGATTCAAACGGTGATATAACAGGTTATTTCAGTGGCGATACTTTATTTGTGGACTACGTTTTTAACGCAGAAGGTACTGTTTCCAAAAATCCGCTGGTTTTCCTTAAATCAGGAAATGATTTGAAACAGGGCTACGGAGAAATTGAAAGCTATTTAGGTAAAACTTACTTTAAAGATCATTCTCAGTTAAAATTTGAAGATGGCTTTTTGTTTAAACCGGTAGACTGTAAATAGTTTAGGGGTTATTGGCTTTACAAGCTTCCCATCCTAAAATGGCGGTTTTCCTATTAATTCCCCACATGTAACCGCCCAGTTTCCCGCTATTTTGTATTACACGGTGGCAGGGAATAATTAACGCAACCGGATTGCTACCTATTGCTGTTCCAACCGCTCTGGCGGCATTTGGCGAGTTAATCTGTTGTGCAATAGTTCCGTAAGTGCTTAAATCCCCAAAAGGAATATTTAACAAAGCTTCCCAAACTTTCAGCTGAAAATCTGTTCCTTTTAAATGCAATTTAACGGATTGCGGAGCGGTAAAATCGTTCTGCAAAACCCGAATTACCGATTGCTGTAAATCGTCCAAATGCTCCTCAAAATTGGCTTTTGGAAAACTATTTTTCAGTAATTCCAGCGCAGAATTTTTATCCTCAAAAAAAGCGAGGTAACAAATTCCTTTTTTAGTACTAGCTATTAAAACCTCGCCGAAATAGCAAGAAGCAAAGCTGTAATTAATGTGCAATTGCTGTCCGCCGTTTTTATATTCGCCGGGAGTCATCCCTTCAATTTTTATAAATAAATCGTACAGCCGGCCTGTGCCTGATAAACCTGTTTCCAAAGCGGTATTAAAAAGATTTGCGCTTTCACTTTTATCTAAAAGCTGTTTTGCATAGTTGACATTTAGATATTGAACAAACTTTTTCGGACTAACCCCTGCCCAATCCGTAAAAATTTTCTGAAAATGGAACGGACTTAAATTTACATATTCGGCAAGCTGTTCTAAACTTGGCTGTTGTTTAAAATTAGCAACAAGGTAGTCGATTGCTTTTGCAACGATGTGGTAGTTAAAACTTCTTTCCGTATTCATTCTCTTGTAAAAGTAAGGCTTCAGCAAAGATTAAAAAACCCGAAACTTGTGGTTTGGTGGAAAATGATTTACTTTGATTCTGTAATCCCCTAAAAACGCAATGTACCTAACCTACAAACCCTTCAATCTCCAATTAAAATACCCTTTTACAATCTCCAAATTCTCCAGAACATCAACTCCTTTAATGTTGATTGAATTAGAATATGAAGGTTTTATAGGCTTCGGCGAAGCTTCCATGGTTCCGTATATGGGCGAAAGTATTGAAACCGCAACAGTCTTCCTCGAAAAAATTGACCTTAACCGCTTCGCTTTCCCGTTTGATATGGAAGAAATCATCAATTATTTGGATGATTTAGCTCCAGGACAGCCTGCAATTAAAGCTGCTATAGATATTGCCTTACATGATTTAACCGGGAAGTTGTTAAACCAACCTTGTTATCAATTATTTGATGCTTCTCCAGATTTAATGCCACAGACTACTTTTACCATCGGGATTGATGAACCATCCATCATTATCAAAAAAGTAAATGACGCCTTAGTGGATGGCTTTAAACTGCTAAAAGTTAAACTCGGGCGAGATACAGATAAAATCCTGATAGAAACTATCCGTAAAGTAACAGATCTGCCAATTTATATAGATGCAAACCAAGGTTGGACAAATAAAGAAAAAGGTCTGGAAATGGCACATTGGTTAAACACAAAGAATGTGGTTCTTATTGAACAGCCCATGCCCAAAGAAGATATCGATGGCAATGCCTGGCTTACAGAAAGAAGCCCGATCCCAACCGTTGGCGACGAAGCCGTACAACGTTTGCCCGATGTAGCGAAAGCCAAAGACGTTTACCACGGCATTAACGTTAAACTGATGAAATCTGCCGGCATGTACGAGGCCTCGAAAATGATTGCTTCGGCAAGAGCCAATAATTTAAAAGTACTAATTGGCTGTATGAGCGAAACCAGCATTGCTACTTTGGCTGGCGCTGCACTGGCTCCGCTTTGCGATTGGGCAGATTTGGACGGACCTTTTCTAACTTCCAATAACCCCTTTGTGACGCCAGAATTTATCGACGGCCGGTACATTTTATCCCAAAGACCCGGTTTGGGATTATAATTCCAAATTAATCTGTAAAGCAATTCCTCATAAAGAAACTCATATCCGATATATAAGTTTTTCCATACACCCTACACTTTTTGCCTTAAAACCATATTCTCAAAGCTATTTTATTTAAAAATTGAGCAACCATATCTTCATAAATATTAACTTTATCGCCCGGTAGAATTGAGCATGATTTTTGCTGTTTCCACCCTTTAAGGATAAGTCAAATGAGAGATAAAGTTAGAGTTAGGTTTGCCCCTAGTCCGACCGGTGGACTGCATATTGGTGGTGTAAGAACCATTTTATTCAATTACCTTTTTGCTAAGCATAATAACGGAGAATTTATTTTAAGAATTGAGGATACCGATCAAACTCGCTTTGTTGAAGGTGCCGAAGAATATATTTACAATTGCTTAAATTGGTGTGGCATTAAGGCAGATGAGAGTACAATTAACGGAGGAGAATATGGGCCATACCGCCAGAGCGAAAGAAAATCAATTTATCGGGAATATGCCGAAAAATTAGTGGCATCTGGTCATGCTTATTATGCTTTTGATACTGCCGAAGAGCTAGAATCTAAACGTCAAGTAATTGAAAATTTTAGGTACGATCATACTTCGAGAAAGCATTTACGCAATTCTTTAACTGTTCCGCATGAGGCGGTAGAGAGCTTAATAAAAGAAGGTGCGCCCCACGTTATCCGTATAAAAATGCCACATGATGAACAGGTAACCTTTACCGATTTGATCCGTGGCGATATTGCTTTTAACAGTAATGATGTAGATGATAAGGTGCTACTTAAAGCAGATGGGATGCCGACTTACCATTTAGCCGTAGTGGTGGATGATTACCTGATGAAAATTAGTCATGTTTTTAGAGGCGAAGAATGGCTACCTTCCTCTCCAGTACATATTTTACTTTGGAAATATTTTGGATGGGCCGACGAAATGCCCCAATGGGCGCATTTACCCTTAATTTTAAAACCAGACGGCAATGGAAAATTAAGCAAACGCGATGGTGAGCGCTTTGGTTTCCCGGTTTACCCCATAAACTGGATTGATACTTATAGCGGTAAAAAAAGCGACGGATTTATTGAAACCGGCTTTTTGCCCGAAGCTTTTATAAATATGCTTGCCATGCTTGGCTGGAATGACGGAACTGACCAGGAGATTTTTAGCATGGAAGAACTTATCGCTAAGTTTTCCTTAGATAGAATACATAAAGCAGGCGCCAAATTTGATTACGAAAAAGCGAAGTGGTATAATGGCGAATGGATTAAAGCAAGTAGCGCGTCGCACCTTTTGCCTTACGTGAAACCGTTTTTAAACCAAAAAGGCATAGATACTACTAACGATGACCAGTTATTGAAAGTAATTGAAATGGTGAAAGAACGCTGTGTATTGTTAACAGATTTTTACGAGCAGGCATCGTTTTTCTTTGTTGCGCCAGATAAATGGGATACCAACTCGGTAAAACCAAAATGGAACGAAGATAAGGAAGCATTTTTTAATGCGTTCACAGAAAAGATTATCGGTAAAGAAAACTTAAGCAGCCAGGAATTGGAGACAACTTTTAAAGATTTGGCTACCGAAAAAGGAATAAAAGTTGGCGAACTAATGTTGCCTTTAAGAGTAATGCTTGTTGGTGGCAAGTTTGGCCCACAGGTTTTCGATATCGCACAGCAACTTGGCATTCAGGAAACTATCAGTAGAATTAATAATGCTTTAGCCGCTTTTAGATAAGCGGGATTTACTTTCAAATTGAAAAGCCTTTAGGTATTAAACTAAAGGCTTTTTTATATTAAAATTAAACTTCTCCGTCCAGCAAACCGTTCTTCCCTTTTTCAATACGCTTTATATTATATTTATACAGGTACTCAACTTTTTGCCTAGCCCAAGGAGTTTTTCGTAAAAACGTCAAACTTGATTTTACGCTTGGGTTGCTAGAAAAACACTTTATCGGAATTTTTTCGGCCATCTTCTCCCAACCAACATATTTCGCCAAATCGCTTACGATGGTTTCCAAAGTTAAACCATGCAAAGGGTTGTTTACTTGACCTTCGGGATTTTTATCTTTTTCTTTCATCATTACACGTTCTTGCCCAGCTTCTCCAACATATCAGCCGGTACGTTTTGCAAATCGAGCACCAAAAATCCATCTAAACAATCAGAGAACTTAGGATCAATATTAAAACAGATAATTTTTGCATTTAACGCAATGTACTGCCTTAACAAAACCGGAACTTTGATATGCGAAGTTTCAATTTCGGCTATTAAGCTGTCCAAATTTTTCAAAGAACTGCTAGAAGCTGTCAGCAAATCGGCATCAATCTTAGAAAAATCAACCTTAAACTGTTTACGCGGTTTTACCATGTGTGCCATCTCACTATCAAAATGGTTGCGGTAAATAAAGTTTACAATTAAAGATTTCGAGAATTTACTGAAAGCATTACTAATAGAAACCGGCCCAATTAAATAACGGTACTGCGGGTTATCTAAAATGTATTTTAAAATGCCTTTCCACAATAAAAACAACGGCAAAGGCCTTTGTTGGTACTCTTTTCTAATCCAGCTGCGCCCGAGCTCTAAACTATTTCGTAGCACCGGGAAAAACTGAGATTTAAACTTAAACAGTTCATAAGTATAAAATCCTTTTTTTCCATAACTGTAAAAAATCTCGTCGCCTTTTCCAATGCGGTAAGCGCCCACAACCATTTTAGTTTCAATATCCCAAATAAACAAATGGTTATAATAAATATCGTAACTGTCTAAATCAGTGGCTTTGTTGGTTCCTTCGCCAACCTCTCTAAAAGTTATTTCTCTGAGCCTTCCAATTTCTTTTATAATGGTTGGTATAAAAGTGGTTGGAACAATGTAAACTTCGTAGTTCTTTTCCACCCAAACGCGGTGACTATCTTTAATCTTTTCCACCTCCTGCGCCATCAAATCCCTATCAATAGGCTTTACAATTTCTTCGGGTTTTGATTTTATTTTGAAGAGATTTCGAGTGCTGAAAATTTTACGCTCATTCTCTAAACCGGCGCCTAAAGCGTAAGTTTTTGCCCGCAAAAAAGCCAACATATCGGTACTATTTTCCTTTGTTGGAATATCGTTGTACGCGATAGGCTTCCCTATTCTTACTTTAATAGTATGCCCTTTTTTATTAAAAAGCTCCGAAGGTAATTTTGCCGTTCTTAAAGTTGGATGAATAAACGAAAGCAGGTTAAAGAGCAAGCCATTATTACCATGGAAATAAATAGGCAAAACCGGAACTTTAGCTTTGCTAATGAGCTTGCCCACCACCGGATGCCATATTTTATCCGTAATCTGTTGCTGATTTATTTTATAGGTTGAAACCTCGCCAGCCGGAAAAATCCC
The DNA here is from genome assembly GCA_035496935.1 of Pelobium sp. Classification (GTDB taxonomy): domain Bacteria; phylum Bacteroidota; class Bacteroidia; order Sphingobacteriales; family Sphingobacteriaceae; genus Pseudopedobacter. Next base: position 81,344 of record DATJED010000012.1, read on the forward strand.
GATTGGTGTGCCCGAATTTAACAAGGACAACGTAGTTTTTATGCCGCTAATGCTTGATGAATGTTCGATATTTTCGAAAGGATTTACTGCGACAAAAAAATCGCTGAGGTTGGGGATTTTTTTAAGGATGAAGTTAGCCATTACTTTGGCATCTGGCCTTACAGTACATAAAACCTTTATCAGAATTAACCCTTCAATACCACCATAAGGATGGTTCGCAATAGCGGTAAAAGCACCTTCCAGCGGAATATTTTTCCAGTCGGACTCACTTACTTCTACTTTTACACCAACTAAGCGCAAAATTTCATCAACAAAATCAACGCCTTCGTACTTTGCGGCTTTGGCAAAAGTTTCGTTAATATCGTTAATTTTCATGATTGCCATTAGCAAAGAGGCCAAGCCCGGCATCCTCAATTTATTCAACTTTGTTGCTTTAGCAAACTCTTCTGTACTTATAATCTCCATGGTAAAAAGGTTATCCACCAAATATCAGCGGGCAAATCTATAAAATTATAATATGGTATTGAATAATATTAATGGCTTTCAATTTTAAACTCGGCTTATTAAGCAAGATACAGATTTATAAAATAAATAGGGATAAATTAATACCTGAAAGCAGCTTAGTTAAGTGCAGAATTTAGGCTTGGCAAAGTATTTGGACGAAATCAGAAAATTAAAAATCATGCAAAATATAAAAGATAAAGTGGCGCTAATTACTGGAGCTACCAAAGGAATAGGATACGGAATTGCCGAAACTTTATTGAAACAGGGCGTTAAGGTTGCCATTACCAGCCGGACTCAGGAAAGCGCCGATGAAGCTGCAAAAAAGCTGGGTAAAAATGTTCTCGCAATTGCCGCTGATGTAAAAGATTTTAAATCTCAGCAAGATGCTCTTGCAAAAACAATTGAAAAATTTGGGGCGTTGGACTTTCTTATTGCTAACGCAGGTGTGGGCCATTTTGCCGCTATTGACGAGCTAACCGTTGAAGATTGGCAAGAAACCATCAACACAAATTTAACAGGTGTTTTTTACAGCGTAAAAGCAGCCGTTGATGCACTAAAAAAATCCAAAGGTTATATTATTACCATTTCCAGTTTGGCAGGAACCAATTTTTTTGAAAACGGATCAGCCTATAACGCCAGTAAGTTTGGCCTAACCGGATTTACGCAAGCCATTATGTTGGATTTACGCAAACACGATGTAAAAGTAAGTACCATTATGCCAGGTTCTGTAGCCACACACTTTGCCGAACACACGCCTGATAAAGAAAAAAGATGCCTGGAAAATTCAACCAGAAGATATTGGGCAATTAGTAAGCGATTTGTTGAATATGAATCCGCGGACTTTACCAAGTAAAATTGAGGTTCGGCCTACTAAAACATCAAATTAAATAAGGCTGAAAGCAGAAAGCTTAAAGCTAAAACCTATAATAAATTACATTCAAACTTATGTGGAATTGATTATGGGGCTTTATATAAATAAAAAAGTAAGTCGTCTCTTTGAGGAACGAAAAGGTATCACATGAAGATGCTCATTGAATTTGATAATATTTGTGAGATGTTTCGTTCCTCAACATGACGAAAGGGAATATTGGAAAGCAAGCTCTAAAACCCAATATTCGTCCGTACAATCAGCTTTAAGCTTTCTAAGCCTAATTAGGAGCCAACCAATATTTAGGATCCTGTTCGGTTTTTGATTTATAGATATGGAATTCAATTTCCGCTTGTCCGTCTGCAGTACCAATTGCTTGTTTTGTACTCACTTTTTGCCCTTTAGAAACACTTACCGAGCTTAAATTTTTATAAGCTGTAAAATATTCCCCGTGTTGGATAATTACCACCGTTGAACCCACAATCTCTATCACGGTAGTTACTTTTCCATCAAAAATCGAACGTATAGAAGCTCCCGGATTTGTTTTAATAGTCCAACCGGAAACGTCTACAGTAACGTTTCCGATTTTTTTGGTACCCATATATTCTGTAACAACGCCGTTTGCAACTGGCCAAGGCAGTTTTCCGCGATTACTCACAAAATCTGCTGAAAGCTTTGCGGCTTCTGGTGTTGAGTTTAAAATTGAACCGCTAGCCTTTTTTGCTACAGGCGCATCCTCACCGGCAGCTTTCGCCCTTGCTGCTGCAGCCCTTGCTTCCTCTTCTGCTTTTTTCTTAGCTAACGCGATTTCTCGGTCAATGGCTTGTTTAATTGCCCGGTCTAACTGTTGCGCATCGCGTTGTTTTTTAGCTAGGTTTTTCTTCAACTGCCTTTCTTGCGATGTTAACGAGCTTACTACTTTAGCCTGTTTGCTTTGTGCGGTTCCTAAAGTGTTTTTCTCTTTTTGTTGATCGCCTAACAGGTTGTCCTTCTCTCTTTTATTTTTGTTGAGTACCGCAATTTTTTGTTTGATAGATGCCTGCGTATCTTCGATATACTTCGCTTGCTTTTGCCTGTATTCTCCAAACTGTTGCAGGTATTTTAACCGTTTATAAGCCTGGTTAAAATCTTTAGCAGCAAAAATATACATGAGTTTACTGTACGATCCCTGATTTTTTTGAGCGAACCTAATCATGGCGGCGTAGTCAGATTTTAATTGCTTTAACTGCGATTGTAAAGCCCTTACCTGATTAACATTTTCGTTAATCTGCCCGTCCAACAGTCTAATTTCAGAGTTGATTGTATTTATTTTTTCTTCGCGTAGCCTGATTTGGGCTCTCAGTGCATTTAGCTGTTTTAAAGTACCTTTTTTTTCCGATGCCGTTTTAGACAAAGTTCTGTTGATCATCTCAATATCCTTATTCAGCTGTGCCTTTCTTCTTTCCAACTCAGACCGTGTTTGGGCAAACAGCTGTACCCCGGAAAACAAAAACAGAATAAATAAGGCGAATTTAAGATACTTCATTGCGGCAAAGGTATTTAATTTAGTCAATCACTGAAAATCTTTTAGAAACATTAAACGGAAAATCAACTGGTTCGTTTAAAACCGTTTTATTGTATTCCATATCCATTTTAATTGATTGCGAACCCGCAACAGATTCAATATTAAGCATTTTAGGAATCAGCACCTCGCCAAGGTTTTCAAACGAACCTACATTTATCGTAAGGTTTTTTAAATCGTTAACAGTTTTTAAGCTGGTTGAGGCTGGTTTTAAATCACTGTTAAAGTTTACCTGATAAACAATCTGGTCATTTTGCCCTTTAATTACAGGACCTTGGCTTCCAACAGCTAAATCTTTTTTATTATTTAAAGTAAAAGGGATACAGTTACCCACCAATATGGCTTCTAAAGTGGCGTAATCGATTTTTTCGTTACTGTATTTTTGCACAAAGCTGAATGGCTTTTTTAGGTATTCGTTATTGATTTTATCCATCACTTTGATACTATCTGGCGTAATTAAAGCTCGGGCAACTTCAATTCCGGCAAAGTAGGTTACAGAAACCCAAATGCCTTCATCTTTCTTAATTCTTATGTTCATGGTCACATCAAAAGATTTTCCTTTAATACTCAGTTGCGTTACCGCTTTGGTGTTTAAAGTTTTAAAATCTGTTTGTTGCGATAAAATCTTTTTAAAATTAGCACTGGCTTTGGCGTCAAGCTCAGTACCTGAATTATTAGCTGATGAAATCGATTTTTGCTTGCTTTTGCAGGATACAATCGCCACACAGAAAACTAATAGATATAGTTTATTCAAAATATTTCTTTTCATTTACTTTCTTTTTTACCAGAGGATTATTGGGGTCAATTTTCAAAGATTTGTTCCAGTTTTCTAAAGCCTTATCAACATCACCAAGCTTATAAAAAATATCGCCCAAATGCTCAAACTGTACTGGACTGTTCGGGTTGTTTATAATTGCTTTCTGCATCCATTCTTTCGCTTCCGCATATTTTTTAAGCTTGAACAATATCCAAGCGTAAGTATCCTGAAAAGAAGCGTTGTTTTTCTCTAACTGATTAGATTTGATTGACATTCTCTCGGCCTTTTCCAAATTCTCATTTCTTAACGACAAATAATACGCATAATTATTTAGCGTGTAACTATTATTTGGATCTAAAGCCAATGCCTGCTCATAAGCTTGAGCGGATTCCTTATATTTTTTTTGTCCCTGGTAAGCATCGCCCAAACTGCTATAAATCTGTGTTTTTAACGGTTTGCTTTCGATCTCGTAATTTAAACTGTTGTTTAAATAACCAACAGCTTTTTCGTAGTTTTTCTGCATCAGGTAGCCCATTCCAACATAAAAATAAAGGCTAAATTGGTTAGGGAAAAGTGTTAAAGCTTCCTCGCCATCTTTTATCAACGCTTTGGTATCGTTATCAAAAAGCTCGATACGCAGTATTTGATCCCAAATTACAAATACATTTTTATTGAGCGCCAATGCTTTTTGGTAGGCAGTTTTTGCGGCTTTAAAATCCTGTTTTTGGTAAAGCACATCCCCGTAAAGCGAAAAAGATTTTGGGTCTGTTGGATGAGCAACGGTTAAAATTTGAGATAACTCCTCGGCCTTTGCAATTGCTGTTGCGTCCGGAAAAGCATCAAAATATTTAATGATAATTTTAACCTTTTGATCGATGCTGAAATTTGGTTGCGCAAAAGCTACTTTAATTTCCTCAAAAGCCTCGTCGGTTTTTTTCTGCGATTCTAAAATCTGGGCAATTGCCATCCGCGTAAAAGGATTGCTATCATCCAGTTGTTTTGCCTGGCGGTAAACTGCCAACGCATCATCAAGCATCTTGTTGGCATAATACAAATCGCCCAAATAAAGGTAATACCTTACATCTGCCGGATTGCTTTTTATCAGCTGCTCTAAATCTGCAATGGCTTTTTTAATATTTCCATTTTTTAAATAAATCCTCTGCCGTCCCTGTAAAACCTGATCTGTTAAGCCTATTTTAGCTTCCAAATCGTTATAAAGCACTAAAGATTCGTCTAAATTGCCCATCATAAACAGGGCGTTTGCCTTATCAAAACTGTAATCCAGTTTTTCTGGCGAAAGCTTTATAAGCTCGTTTAACGCATAATCAAGCAGTTTATAATCTTGCTGTTGCTGATAAATGTTGGCAACTAAAAGCCAATACCATTCGTTATCGGTTTTAATGGTTACGGCTTTTTCTGCATATATACGAGCATTGGCCAAATCGCCTTTTTTAAAATAGATTTGCCCTAATTCGTAGTATGAAGGATGGTGAAGCGGATCTATTTTTATGGCCTGCGCAAAACTTTCGATGGCCAAAGTTTGGTTTTCCACCACTTTTTCCCGTAGACCGGAGTAATAAAGATCAAGCACTTTATTGCTATCAGCAACGGTTAAATTATTGCCCGATAAAATAATTAGCGGTTGCTCCTTGGCTTTTTTCCGCTGCGCATACGAACAAATGCAAAGCAAAACCAATAATGCTGTAAAAACGCTTCGCATGTTCATAATTTTACTTTACGCCGGTATGTCCGTAGCCTCCTGCGCCTCTTTGTGTATCAGAAAGTAGCTCCACTTCTTGCCATTCGGCTTTTTCGTGTTTTGCAACGATCATCTGTGCGATTCGGTCACCATCATTTACTGTAAAAACCTCGTTAGATAAATTAACCAGTAAAACTTTAATTTCGCCACGATAATCGGCATCAATTGTTCCTGGCGAGTTAACAATGCTGATCCCAAATTTGTAAGCCAAACCACTTCTGGGACGAATCTGTGCTTCGTATCCGATAGGGAGTTCAATAAAAATTCCGGTAGAAATAAGCTGACGTTCCAAAGGTTTCAAGGTAATTTCTTCGGTCAAATCTGCTCTTAAATCCATCCCGGCAGAAGCTTCGGTCTCGTAGCTTGGTAATTGGTGTTTTGATTTGTTGATGATATTTATTTTCATCCTGTATATTTTTTACTGGTGATGATTTTATAAACTGGCTTTTAGTCTATGGCATTTTTTAACCACATAGGAACATAGACGTTCGATTTTAGACAAAGGATCTTTCAGACAAACAAAGGTAGCTGAAGCCTTGCTTCATCAAAACTATGTGGCCTTTTGAACAGCTAAAATCTATGTATCTATGTGGTTCCATTTTTATCATGTACTTATAAACTGGATAATATTTTTTTCAGTTGATGACGTTCAAGATATAAAATTAAGAGGCCAAAACCTACAAAAAGCATATTGCCGATAATTAAATCGCGTTTAAAATAAACGAAAGATAACCAAACAACTACAACCGACAATAACAGATAAAACACATTTTGTTTTAAATGGTATGGAATTGCATAATTTTTTTGCCCAAGGATGTACGACAAAATCATCATGCTGGTATAGGCTGTAAGCGAAACCCAAGCCGAAGCCATGTAGCCGTAATACGGAATAAAAATTAGATTTAAAATAATGGTTAAAATGGCCCCAACGCCCGAAATGTAAAGCCCGTATTTGGTTTGGTCTGATAGTTTATACCAGATAGAAAGATTCATGTAAATACCCAAACTTACGTAACCGAACAATAAAACTGGCACCACGTTTAAGCCTACCCAATAGGCCTCATCACGGATAAAATGTTTCAGGATTTCGATATTGGCAACCAAACCCACAAAAATTAAAGTAATTACCATTACAAAATAGTTCATGATGGTGGCGTAGGTTTGTCGGGCGTTCGCATTTTTAGCGTGTGAGAAAAAGAAAGGTTCGGCGCCCAGCCTAAAAGCATTGATAAAAATGCTGAGAAAGATGGCAATTTTACAGCAAGCGCCGTAAATACCAACTTGCGATTGGCTAATTGACGCTGGCAGTAAACGACCAAGAAAAATTTTATCGAGATTTTCGTTTACAATGAAAGATAAATTTGCCACAAAAATTGGCAAGCTGTAAAGCATCATTTCCGCAATCAGCTTTTTATCAGGTTTAAACTGAAGCTTTAAAAGCTCGGGAATTAGCATTACCAAAGTTAAAACGCTGGCAATTAAATTGGAGATAAACACGTAACCCACCCATTTTTCCTGATACCAACTAGCAAAAAAATCGGCTCCAAAAAATTGGCTTTTTATAATATACGGAATAACAAAAATGAAGATGAGGTTTAAGGAAATAAAACTGAGAATATTGATGATTTTAAGTACCGAATACCGGCCAGGTTTACCATCTGCCCGTAGCCTGGCGAAAGGAACAACGCTTAAAGCATCAACCACCAAAATTAAGCTAAAAAGCTTAACATAAAGTACATAATCTGCCAGTGGCGTGGTGGTTGCATCTTTTAACCAAACGGCTATTGGGTTAACAAATAAAAATGCCGTAAAAAGGAAAAGTGCGCTTACAAATGCAACCATCAAAAAAGTGTTGCTGTAAATTAGTTCCTTTTGACCTTCTTTTTTATTGAGGTACCTAAAAAAAGTAGTCTCCATGCCAAACGATAAAACGGCGTTTAAAATGGAGGCGTAACTATACATCTCCGTAAAAATTCCGTAAACCTTAACCGGATAAACCTTGGTATAAATTGGAGTTAAAAAAAAGTTTAAAATGCGGGATGCAATGGTACTAACTCCATAAATGGCAGTTTGCCCGGCAAATTTTTTTATCGTTGACAAATTATCTTTTTAAGATTTCAAAATTACGATAGTTTTTCACTTCTACATCTTCAATCTTGGCATCGTCAACCCGGGCGTCATCAGGTCCTAATTTGCACCAATCAATAAAATCGTCCATGAAAAGGGGTTCTCCTTCCGCGTGAATTAACACGGTACCGTCTTTTTGGTTTTTTACAAATCCTTTCATTCCCATTTGGTCTGCTACGGCTTTTGTTGACGCTCTAAAAAACACACCTTGTACTCGTCCGGAAATGGTTATTTGTATTGCTTTCATTTGTTATTGAGTTAAAAGCTTAAAAATTCGAGCCTGTTTTTCTCTTCTATAAATTCCTCCCAAATTTGAATTAAAATTTCTGAAGCGGGCAAAATTTTATCAAAATTTGCAGCCACTTGCCCAATTTCCAGCTCGCCATTTTGCAAATCGCCTTCAAACATCCCGGCTTTCGCCCTGCCTTTTCCTAACAAATCTATCAATTCTTCTTTTGTTGCCCCGTTTAAATCTGCTTTTTCAACTTGCTCGGCAAAATCATTTTTTAACAACCTTACGGGTGCTAATTTTTTCAAACTCAACTTTGTATCGCCCTCTTGTGCATCAATAATTGCTTGTTTAAAGTTTGTATGTGCCGAAGATTCCACCGAAGCGGCAAACCGGCTACCAATTTGTACCGCTTCTGCACCTAAAGCAAAAGTGGCCAACATGCTTTTTCCCGATGAAATTCCGCCTGCTGCAATTACAGGAACTTCTACCGCCTCCACAATTTTCGGAATTAGGCAAAGCGTAGTAGTTTCTTCTTTTCCGTTATGTCCGCCTGCTTCAAAACCTTCTGCAACAATAGCATCAACACCTGCTTCAACCGCTTTTAAAGCAAATTTGGTGTTTGCAATTACATGAACTACCTTAATTCCTGCTTCTTTTAATTTGGCTGTCCAAAGTTTTGGATTGCCCGCCGAAGTAAAAACGATGGGCACTTTTTCATCTAAAATAACTTGAATGTGTTGCTCAATGGCAGGATACATTAACGGTAAATTTACCGCAAAAGGCTGTTGTGTAGCTTGTTTTAGTTTTTGGATGTGTATCCTTAAAATTTCCGGATACATAGAACCCGCACCTATAATTCCTAAACCACCCGCATTTGAAACAGCGCTTGCCAGCTCCCAGCCACTACACCAAACCATTCCGGCTTGAATAATTGGATATTTTATTTCAAACAGTTCACAAACTCTGTTCATATCAGTTTTTTTACCTGTGTATTTTCGCTAACTAAGCCGTTCTCTAAACCAGTCAATAAATTTAGCCCCGGTTTTTTGCCAACCGCAATGGTGCCTAAATCGGTATCAAAGCCTAAAAATTTTGCTCCGTTAATACAAGCCCATTTTAAAAGCTCGTTCAACTGTAAATTTGGGATGTTCTTTTGCAATACTTTCATTTCTTCTAAAACAGACAAAGTATGGTTAGAAGCCAAACTATCCGTCCCAATGGTAATTGGCAATTCAGAATGCTTAAAAAATTCAAAAGTCGGCAATCTATTTTCGATATAAAGATTTGCGTTGGGGCAAAAGCACCAAAAAATATTCTGCTCGAACCGTTTAGTGAAAAAAACGTCCTTAAAACAAGTATAAGTGTTGTGCACCAACAAAATATTTTGCTTTTTAGGCATAAACGGCAATAAAGCCTGTAAAGTGCTTTTTGCCTTTATGGCGAAGGTTTCGGTGTTGATGTTTAAGTCTTTATAAAACTGAAAAAACGGGCCGGAACGGAGTTTGTAAAGCTCATCCTCTTCATCGCATTCCTGGCTGTGCCAACTTATTTTATTATCGATGCCTTCACTATAAGCTCTCAGTTGCTTAACCAATTCTATAGATATAGAATACGGAGCGTGTACAGTGATGGAAGCCGGGGTATCAAAAGCACTTTTTTTAATGATGGCATCGTCCAAAATTCCTTTTGCTTTATTAGCATCAAAACCAATCATTTCAATAAAAGTATGGTAACGGATTTTACTTTTTGATTTGATATCCGCAGAAATAATCTGGTTTGAAATATCGCCAATCGCTACAATTCCAGCATTCCACATCGCTTCGTCCTGCTGTTGCATAGCTTCCGTAACTTCTTCCTGAGATGCATTCCGTGTAAAAATTACGTCCTTAATAAAATTAATTAAACCTGTTTTTTGAGCGATTTTTCCGTGTAGGTGCGAAAGTTCTAAATGGCAATGCGCATTAATAAAACCCGGTACTATTACTCCTTTATATCGTTCTATATTTGGGTCGAAGGCTATTTTTTCCTCGGTTATGTTCAGTATTTTCCCGTTGTCATCCGTAATAACAATGCCGTGTGGAATGGCATCGCCCTCTAAAGTATATATCAAATCTGCACTAAATCGTCGCATAAGAACCTCGATGCTTAATCAAATAATAATCGATTCTCAATGTAAGCCGATTTTTTTTGATTTCAAATTTGATTTGAAAAATTTACCTTAAGGGCTATGTAACGAATAATTGATTTAAAAACAAGTTTTAATTGTCTAATAATTATAGTATTATTGATTACTGATTTCTCAAACCCTAAATTATTAAACATGACAGTACAAGAGTATGCGCTACAGGACAGAAGCGCCAACCCTGCACCACTAGGCCTGCTTGGCTTTGGTATGACCACCGTTTTATTGAACATTCATAACGCTGGTATTTTTGAAATGAATTCCATGATATTTGCCATGGGGATTTTTTACGGAGGCCTCGCCCAAATCATTGCAGGGATAATGGAATCAAAAAAAAATAATTCTTTCGGTTTTACCGCTTTTATCTCTTATGGTTTCTTTTGGTTAACCTTAGTTGGCTTGTTGGTAATGCCAAAATTAGGATGGGTTGAAGCGGCAAACGCAACAGCAATGGCTTACTATTTAATGATGTGGGGGATTTTTACCTTCTTCTTGTTTTTAGGAACTTTTAGAATAAGCGTTGCTTTACAAGTAGTATTTGGCACTTTGGTGATTTTATTTTTCCTGTTAGCTTATGGCGATGCGACCGGCAATGCAACAATTAAAACCATAGCAGGTTACGAAGGTATTGTATGTGGTGCATCTGCAATTTACACAGGCATGGCTTCATTATTAAACGAAGTTTATGGTAAAACTGTAATGCCAATTGGAGCTGTAAAAGCATAGATTTTAACATAAAAAAAGCCCGGTGTGATTTTTTTTGCATCGGGCTTTTTATTTTTTATAATCCACAAAAGATTTAAGGCTAGTCAAATTTTTATGCAATCATGATCGCTTAGTACTATCTAATTACAAACCAAATCACATCTTTTACAAACGACCCGATATAAATCTTATATTCCTTATTATGTAAAAAAACCGCCCCTTTTCTCAAATCCCTTTATAAAATGTTAATTTTGAGCCGATAATGGAAAAGCTGCAAAAGAAAGACATCAGGGCGTTTACACTTCCGCAATTAAAAGAACTGTTTACCGAAATGGGTGAAAAAGCGTTCAGGGCCAATCAGGTTTACGAATGGCTTTGGAAAAAATCAGCCCGAAGTTTTGCGGAGATGAGCAATCTTTCTAAAAACTTGCGTGAACAGCTCGACTCAAACTTTACAATTAATGCCGTTAAAATAAATAGTTCGCAGTTTAGCGCCGATAAAACCATTAAAAACACTTTCGCTTTACACGATACGCATCTGATTGAAGGTGTTTTAATTCCAACCACAGAAAGAATGACTGCCTGTGTTTCTTCACAGGTTGGTTGCAGTTTGACCTGCAAATTTTGCGCAACAGGTTATATGGACCGTAAACGGAATTTAAACGCCGATGAAATTTACGATCAAGTGGTACTCATCAATCAGCAAGCCATTGAAAATTACGGAATTCCCCTCTCCAATATTGTTTACATGGGCATGGGCGAACCTTTGTTGAATTACGCCAACGTATTAAAATCCGTTGACAGAATTACCGCCGAAGATGGCTTAAACATGTCATATAAAAGAATAACAGTTTCTACAGCCGGCATTGCCAAAATGATTAAAAAACTAGGTGATGATGGCGTTAAATTCAACCTAGCCTTATCTTTACACGCTGCAGACGATAAAAAGCGGAATGAAATTATGCCCATTAACGAGCAAAATACCTTGGAGGCTTTGGCCGAGGCTTTAAAATATTACTACTCCAAAACTAAAAATCCGGTTACTTACGAATACATTGTTTTCAACGATTTTAACGATAATTTACAGGATGCGGTTGACTTGGCGAAATTCTGTAAACATGTGCCCTGCAAAGTCAACATCATTGAATATAACCCCATTTCTTTTGCTGATTTTACAAATGCCACTGAAGACAAGTTGGATGTTTTTGCTAATTATTTAAAGAAACAGGGCATTACTACTGTGATTAGAAGAAGTAGAGGAAAAGATATTGATGCTGCCTGCGGACAATTAGCAGTTAAAGAAGGAGCTTAAGATTGAGCATAATCGGTAAATATATCAGTGATTTTGGCGCTTTGCTTTTTCCGGAGATTTGCCAGGCTTGTGGCACTTCGCTATCGCAACAAGAAGATCATTTCTGTAATACTTGCATACATCAATTCCCGTACACTAATTTTCATTTAGATGCCGAAAACCGTTTAGCGAAGCAATTTTGGGGCAGGGCGATTATTTCCAGCGCCACTGCATTTTTATATTTCAACAAAGGCGGACAAGTGCAAAACATCATGCACCAGCTAAAATATAACAACCAACCTCAAGTGGGCGTTGCTGTCGGAAATTTATATGCCCAACAACTAAAAGAAATTGAAAGGTACCTGCAAGCGCAAGCCATTATCCCGGTTCCTTTGCATCCGCACAAAATGGAAAAACGCAGTTATAACCAAAGCGAGCAATTTGCGTTAGGATTATCAGAAGTGCTGGACATCCCGGTTTATACCGATATTTTAACCAGAACTGCCGAGCGGGAAAGCCAGGCAAAACAAAACCGAAGCAACCGTTTTGATAATATGCAAAAAGTGTTCTCGGCATCAGCAAACGGAATAAATCTCGAAAACGTTTTATTGGTTGATGATACCATTACCACGGGCGCTACTTTAGAAGCTTGCGCAATTGCTTTGCAAGAAATTGGCATAAAGAACATAAATATTGTGGGCATGGCGTTCACAGAATAATTAAGCATCTTTACAACAATGAAATATTTTTTGATTGCAGTTTTAATATCGTCGGTACTTTTTTCATGCAGAAAAGACGAGGTTGTTGATACCAATGCAACTACAAGACTCCAATTTTCTACCGATTCTTTACTCTTTGATACCGTTTTTACCAGCACCGGAACCACCAACCGCAGTTTAAAAATTTTTAATTACAACAAAAACAGCGTGGTTATTTCAAATATTCGATTGAAAGGTGGCAATGCCTCAGCATTCAAAATCAATATTAACGGTATCGCCGCTACTTCTTTAAACAACTTAAAGATAAGAGGAAACGATTCTATCTACGTTTTTGTAAAGGCTTACATCAGTCCCACAAATGCAGACAGTCCTTTCTTGGTGGAAGATGAAATACAGATTTCACTAAACGGGAATCAAGACACGATTCCTTTAGCCGCTTACGGACAAAACGCTATTTACCTAAATAAAGAAACCATTAGTAGCAACACCACCTTTACCAAAGGCAAGCCTTATATTATTTACAACAATGCTACCATCGCAAAAAACGCAACTTTAACCTTAGAAGCCGGCGCAAGATTGTATTTCCATAAAGATGCGAGTTTGCAGGTTGCCGGCACATTAAAGGCCAATGGAGCTTTAACAGACAGCATTACTTTTACCAGCGATAGGCAAGAGCGTATTTATGATGACGAACCCGGACAATGGGATGGCATTCATTTTTTGTCTTCGAGCATTAACAATCATCTAAATTATTGCACCGTAAAAAATGCGTTGGTAGGGATTACTGTGGATTCGTTAAGCCATGATGTTAATCCCAAACTTTTATTGACTAACAGCATTATCAAAAACCACCAAGTTGCGGGGCTTTTAGGCTACAATGCTAGCGTAACGGCAATTAATAATTTAATGTACAATTGCGGACAATATTTGGTGGCCGGTTTTTATGGTGGCGATTATAATTTTTATCAGAACACTTTGGCTAACTATAATTTCAACTTTCCACGTAAAACACCGTCTGTTTATTTTACAGATTATTTAAATACTGATGTCTCAAAAATTGGCGAACTAAAGACCCAGTTCTACAACAACATCATTTACGGCAGTTTATATCGAGAGTTGGATTTTGATCAAGAAGGAAATTTGGTATTTGTTCAGGATTTCCAGAACAATTGTATTAAAACGGATTTACAGAATTTTGGTGGAAGTAACTTTTATAATACCGATCCATTCTTTATCAGCACCCGTAAAGAAAATTACCAGTTGGTAAGTAACAGTCCGGCGCATGACAGCGGAAAAGATTTAACCACAAACGGCTACTTTTTAAGTTATTTAAACAAAGATTTTTTACAAAAAGAAAGAATATTCCCCTCAACATTAGGCTGTTACGAAAAATAAAAAATTATTTACAACCTTTTGAAACTTTTACCGTACAAATATTCGAGAGCGTTAATTTAGATTAGTAAAAGCGGAGTTTTTAATTAAACTTCGCTTTTTCTTTTCAGGACACCACAAAGAACACAGCGTTTTTTTACAGCGTTTGCGGACCAATTTATTGTCAGTCTGAGCGGAGTCAAAGACAGCCACAAAGTTCGCAAAGCTTGTTTTACATTTTATTGATTCAAGTCCAACTCCCAGCTCTGTGAATTCTGCACCCTCCGCGGTTCACAAAAACTCCCAAATTTAAACGGCTCAATATTTGAAGATAAATTTTTTCGCTATATTTAGTTACACCAAACCAACCTTTTATGAGTACTGTACATCAAATCTTAAGTCTTAAAGAGAACAGAATTATCTCAATTGATCCTACTTCAATGGTTTACGAAGCCTTGGAGATCATGAACAGTCAAAACATCAGCGCCATTTTAATTACCGAAAACGGTAGTTTAAAAGGTATCTTTACTGAGAGGGACTATGCCCGCAAAGTGGTACTAAAGGGAAAATCATCAAAAGAAGTACGTATTGATAGCGTGATGACCCCGTCGCCGATTGTTGTTACGCCTGAACAAACGTTGGAACACTGCATGCAAGTGATGACGGATAAACACATCCGCCATTTACCTGTTGTAAACGAAGGTAAGCTTACTGCAATGGTCTCTATTGGCGATGTGGTGAAGTTTATTATTGAAGACCAGAAAGAAACCATCAAAAATCTGGAACAATATATTAAGGGTTAATAGTGCTCGGGGATAATCATTTATGGTTTTTAAACCATTGAACTAAAATAGCATTTTGGGGTCATTAAATTATGGGTAAAAAAATCTTGATTACAGGCGGTACGGGAACTGTAGGGAAAAAATTGAGCGCATTACTTACTCAAAAAGGACATGAGGTGGTATTGCTGAGCAGAAATCCAAAACAAAACGCTCTCTACAAAACCTTTAAATGGAATGTTAAAAATCAGGAGATTGACACTGCATGCATCCAGGGTGTTGATACCATTATTCACTTAGCAGGTGCTGGAATTACCGGCAAGCGTTGGACAAATGAGCGAAAAGAAACAATTATCAAAAGCCGAACAGATTCTATTGCCTTAATTTACAAACTGCTTAAAGAAAATAAGCACAGCGTACAAACCATTGTTTCGGCATCGGCCACAGGTTATTATGGTGATAGAGGAAATGAATGGATGTTTGAAGAATCTGAGCCTTCTCAAGACTTTTTAGGCAAATGTTGCATTCAATGGGAAAAAGCGGTAGACGAAGGGATTAGTTTGGGTTTAAGAGTGGTAAAGTTCAGGACAGGTGTAATACTGGAAAAAGATAGTGGCGCATTGCAAAAAATCGCACAACCCATAAAATATGGTTTCGGCGCTCCTTTAGGCAACGGAAAACAATGGATTTCCTGGATCCATTTGAACGATGTTTCGGAAATGTATGCCTTCGGTGTAGAGAATGAATTTTTACAAGGAGCTTTTAATATGTGCAACCCCCAGCCAATAACTAACGCAACGCTTACAAAAGCAATTGCAAAACAGTTGCACAAACCGCTTTGGCTGCCAAACGTTCCGGCTTTCGCCTTAAAATTAGCTTTGGGCGAAATGAGTACTGTTGTACTTGAAAGCACAAAAGCAAGCAGTCGAAAAATCGAAGAGATTGGTTTTGAATTTTCTTATCCCAACATAGAAAAAGCGCTACAAGAAATTTATGGGTAACGGAAAAATAGCCGTTTTTTGGTTCAGGAGAGATTTGAGATTAGATGATAACGCAGCGCTTTACCATGCTTTAAAAAGCGGATTTAAAGTGCTTCCGATATTTATTTTTGATACGGATATATTAAATAAACTCGAATCGAAAGCCGACGCAAGGGTGACATTTATTCACAGAGAACTTTTAACTATCAAAAAAGAACTAGAAGAAAAGCACAACTCGTCTTTATTGGTTTTACACGGTAAACCGTCAGAAGTTTGGAAAAAAATTTCAAAAAATTACGCTGTTGCAGAAGTTTATGCCAATCATGATTATGAACCCTATGCCATTAAAAGAGACTCCGATTTACGAACCTATTTAGAGAAAAACGATATCACTTTCAAAACTTTTAAAGACCAATGCATTTTTGAAAAAAATGAGATTTTAAAAGACAGTGGCAGCCCTTACGTAGTTTTTACGCCCTATAAAAACAAATGGCTAACAAAACTAAGCCCATTTTACTACAGAGCTTACCCAACAAAAAAATACCGAAAAAACCTTTTCAAATTGCCTAAATTAAACTTTCCTGGTTTAAAAGATTTGGGTTTTGAGGAGAGCGAACTGAAATTTCCGGATAAAGACTATAAATCTGTTTTAGCAAATTACGGACATGATAGGGATTTTCCGGCAATGGATGCAACATCGCACATTAGCGTTCATTTGCGCTTTGGTACCGTGAGCATCCGCGAACTGGTAAAAACTGCGATAGAAGAAAAAAGCAGTGTCTGGCTTAGCGAGCTAATTTGGCGTGAGTTTTATTTTTCGATTCTTTATCATTTTCCATACTCGGCAAAAGACTCCTTTAAAAAAGAATACGATCAAATTCAGTGGAGAAATAACGAAAGTGAATTTAAAGCATGGTGCGAGGGGAAAACTGGCTACCCGATGGTTGATGCCGGAATGCGCCAATTAAACCAAACAGGTTTTATGCACAACCGTGTGCGTATGGTTGTAGCGAGCTTTTTAACCAAACATTTATTGATTGATTGGCGTTGGGGCGAACATTATTTTGCCGAAAAATTATTGGATTACGAGCTCTCGAGCAATGTTGGTGGCTGGCAATGGGCAGCGGGTTGTGGCGTTGATGCCGCTCCTTACTTCCGGATTTTTAACCCGCAGGAACAAATAAAGAAGTTCGATAAAGATTTAAAATATATCAAAAAATGGATCCCAGAATTTGAGGATCCGTTCAAATATCCAAAACCTATTGTTGACCATAAGGAAGCTCGGGAAAGATGTTTGGAAACTTATAAAAAAGCGTTAAAAAAATAAGAGCAACCCCTTCGGAGGTTGCTCTTATGAGTATGTGTTAGCCGAGAATTAATTAGTTACTGATATTAATTCAATCTCAAACGCCAAAATTGCATTTGCAGGTAAACCGCTAGGCGGATTAGCGCCATACGCATATCTAGATGGAATGTATAGTTTAATTTTTCCACCAGCTTTAATCAAAGGCAACGCCAATTGCCACCCTTTAACAACGTTGGTAAGATTTATAGTTAAAGGTGAGCTTGTGCTGGCTTGGTCAAACACAGTTCCCGTTAATAATTTTCCTGTGTAAGCAACCTTAACACTTGCAGAAGTGGAAGTAATTGCATCGCCAGTGCCTGCCGTAACAATTTGGTAATAAATACCATTTGCATCTTTAGTTGCTGTCAAGCTATTTTCCGCAAGATACGTGTTAATTAAAGCGTCTTCGTACGCCGGTCTGTCGGTATCGTTAATCAAGTTCAACTTAGTATCTAAGATTGCATTACCTGGTACAGAAGAGCCGGAACCATCTTTTCCATAAGCTAAATACGACGGAGTTATCACCCTAACCTCACCACCTTTTTTAATTTTTAAAAGGCTTTCTCTCCAGCTTACCGGCGTTATATAGCCTAAATAGTTGTATTGAGGATTATATTTAGAGAACTCGTACTTTACATCTTTATTGATAGAAATAGTGGTTTGATAAACACCCACATAATCAGGATAGCCAACTTCTTCCCCATCGCCCTGGCTAATTACTTTATAATAAAAGCCTGAAGTATCTTTGGTGAAACCGGTCAAATTGTTCGACTGCAAATAAGCTTGTATATTTTCCTCTTCTATCTGTTTTAACGGCCTAGTTTCCTTTTCGCAGGCACTTAAAGCAAGAACAGCTAGGATTGATAAGCTTAATATTTTTTTAATCATTTATTTTATGTCTTTTAATTCGATGTCGAAATCTAAAATGGAGTTTGCTGGAATACCTGTGCGGGCTACATCGCCGTAACCAAAACCGCTTGGAATAATTAAACGTATTTTACCACCTTTTCTGATCTTAGGTATCCCTAACCGCCATCCATTGATTAGCGTACCTAACTGGAATTCCTTGGAAACTCCTTGATCAAAAACGGTTCCGTTCAAAAGCTTTCCTGTGTAATTTATAGTAATTATTGAATAATCAGTGGGGATGGTATCACCTTCTCCTGGCTCAATGATTTGATAATATACATCAAAAGTTGAGTCTTTCACCGCCGGGATATCATTATCGGCTATAAACTTGTTGATGATCACAGTATCTTTTCCGTATTGTTCGTAAACAAGCGCAGTTCTGTCGATGTATTTTTCTTTTTTGCAGGCACTAAAACCTAAAAAAGCAATTAATAAAATGTAAAAGGTATTCTTCATTTTTATTTCAATTTGCAAATTTATCTTTCTTTTGCTCAAAACCTAAACATTAACGTTATTTAACTTCTATCATTATCATTTGGGCTCATCGTAGATAAATAAATTATTTATACAATTTGCATGTTAAAAAGAAGGGCAATATGCTGTTTAAGGCTTTCTTTAACTTTATTTATGTCAACTAAATGCCCCAATTCGCGTTGCATAGAGGTTACGTCTTTATCATCAATTCCGCAGGGAACAATATTTTTAAAATAATCCAAATTGGCATTTACGTTAAAGGCAAAGCCATGCATGGTAACCCAACGGCTGCAGCGAACGCCCATTGCACAAATTTTTCGGGCTTTTTCATTATCTGCATCAATCCAAACGCCGGTAAAACCGGGATACCTTCCAGCTTCGATTCCGTAATCTTTTAAAGTGAGGATTACCGCTTCCTCAAGGGTGCGGAGGTATAAATGAATATCGGTAAAGAAATTATCGAGATCCAAAATCGGATAACCAACAATTTGCCCCGGCCCATGATAGGTAATATCGCCGCCTCGGTTAATTTTGTAATAAGTTGCTTTTCTTTCTTTCAGCTGTCGTTCATCCAACAAAAGATTTTCGGGTTTACCGCTTTTACCTAAAGTATAAACATGCGGATGTTCCACAAAAACAAGCGTATTTGTAGTCTGCTTTTCCTGCTCAGGATTGTTTCTGTTGAAGGTTTTTATAGCAACGGCTTCAGAAAAAATCTGCTCTTGCCTATCCCAAGCTTCCTGATAATCCACCAAGCCCCAATCTTCAAAAATTACCTTTTTATTTTTTATCATTCGCAAACGTATCCTAACATGTAATCTTCAACCTTTTTAAAATTTACAACGTAGCTTTTTAAGCGGTTGTTTTTTTCAATTTTCGCTTTTAGCGTTCCTTCATCGGCGTAAGCGAAATTGTTTAATTTAATATGATCTTTAAAGGAAGTTTCCTTTTTGCCGTTAAGTTTATAAAGCGCTTCTTTGGCGCACCAGCACACATAAAGATGCTCAATTTTATGTTCTGAATTTATAAACATCAGTTCATCATCCGCTAAAAACTTATTCTGCACCCTTTCTATCTTCGATTTTATAATTTCCACATCAATACCAACTTTCCGGGTTTTGCTAACCATTACCGCGGCATAACCGTAAGAGTGGCTTAAAGATATATGATGAGGATGGTTTACCAAAAAAGGCTTCCCGTTTTCATCTAGCTGGCAATCAATATATTGGTCGGTATTTAGCATTTTTCGCAACAGCACACGAGTTGCTAGCCATTGCAGGTTTCTTTTCTCTTTTCCTAAAGCTTTTAAAATATTGATTTCATGTGGCCTAAGTTGTAATTGTGCCTCCAGCTCTGCCGGATCTTCAGTAATTTTCCATAAACCAATAGCGGTATCGCTGTTAATATTTTGATGAAAAGTGACAGGCATGCTTAAAATTATAATTAATTGCCGAAATTATTTTAAATAAATTATAATTTAGGCATAATCAAAAATTAACCATGATACTTTCTGACCAACTTATCTTAAAAGAAATTGAAGCCGGCACAATTGTAATAGAACCTTTTAAAAAAGAATGCCTAGGCACAAATTCTTACGATGTACATTTAGGGAAACATTTGGCTTGCTACACCAACCGTGAATTAGATGCAAAAAAACACAATACTATTGAGCATTTCGAGATTCCGAAGGAAGGTTTTGTGCTACAGCCAAATACTTTATATTTAGGAGTTACCTTAGAATATACCGAAACGCATAAACATGTTCCGTTTTTAGAAGGAAAATCGAGCACCGGAAGGTTGGGAATTGATATACATGCCACCGCAGGAAAAGGCGATGTGGGTTTTTGCAATACCTGGACTTTAGAAATATCTGCCACACAACCAGTGCGCATTTACGCCGGAATGCCTATTGGCCAGCTTATTTATTTTGTGGTTGAGGGAAATATAGACACCATGTACAACACAAAAGGAAACGCAAAATACAACAACAAAACCACCAAGCCTGTAGAAAGTATGATGTGGAAGAACCAGTTTTAGGTTTTAGGTGTGGGCAGTGAGATTTGAGACTGATTGACAGACTGAAAAAAATAATGACTATTGAACTCGTTTTAGATGTGAGTTTGAAATGTGAGATGTGAGACCGATTTGCAAACTTTTTACTTTCTCCTTTGTACTTTATGCATTTAAACTTTCTTCATAATAAATCATCATATCCAAATGAAAACAAAGAAATTTCTCCTCGCCTTATTGATTTTAACTAGTGCATTTTCGTTGTTTGGTTTTATTGCGATTGATGATCCGCTCGCCAAATTATTGAAGAATTTTGAGGATTATTTCAGTACGAACACACAGGAAAAAATTTATCTGCAAACAGACAAACCTTACTACGCAATTGGCGATCATATTTGGTTTAAAGCTTACGTGGTTAATGCCCAAAACTTGCGTCCTACCCCAAAAAGCAACATTTTGTACGTTGATTTAATTGACGCAAAAGACTCGATACAAAAAACCTTGCGCTTGCCCCTTGTGGCAGGTTTAGGCTGGGGAAATTTTGAGTTAAAAGATTCGGTGAAAGAAGGCAATTACCGTTTAAGAGCCTATACCACTTGGATGCGTAATTACGATTCCTCCTTTTTTTACGATAAAACATTTAAGGTAGGCAACGCCTGGACCAGCCAATTACTTACAAAAACAACTTATAGCTTCAGTAAAGATGGCAATACCGAAAAAGTGAGTTCAAAAATCAATTTCAGTAATTTGGATGGTTACGCTTATGCCAATAAAGAAGTTACTTACAACGTTATAATTGAAGGCAGAACGATTGAAAAAGGAAAAGCCAAAACCGATGCAAACGGGGATATTACACTTGAATTTAGTAATAACAAACCTTTTTTAGGAACTAGCGGGCGCATTAACACAGCTATAAAAATTGGCGAAAACACCAGTGTTGAAAAAAGCATCCCTATAAAAAGTACTTCGGATGCGGTTGATGTACAGTTTTTTCCGGAAGGCGGCAATTTAGTGCAGGACGTAAGAAGTAGGATTGCCTTTAAAGCTTTGGGCGCAGACGGCTTGGGCAAACCCATTTCGGGCTATGTACAAGACAACGAGGGAAAAAAGGTTGCATTAATTAAAACCTACCATTTGGGTATGGGAACATTTACAATAACACCTTTTGCAGGTAAAACTTACGAAGCGGTTGTAAAGTTTGAAGATGGCTCCGAAAGAAGCATTAAACTTCCTTTGGCTATTGCAGAAGGCGCCACATTAAGTGTTAATAACCTAGCTAACGATAGCATTTTAGTAAAAGTTGCTACTAATAACAGCTTTTTAGAGAAAAACCTGAATAAAGCGTTTACTGTTGTTGCGCAAAACAGTGGCAACATACTTTATACCGCAAAATCGCAACTGTCTTCACTAGCGTTTGCAGCAAAGCTTGACAAGTCCAGGTTTCTTGCCGGCATTAACCAAATCACCTTGTTTGATGAAAACATGCAACCAATTGCGGAACGGCTTGTTTTTATTGCACCAAAGGACACTTTAAAAGTAGCTATTAAACCAAATAAAAGCACTTACACGCAAAGAGGAAAAACAACTTTGGCAATCCAAGCTTTAAGCCCCACAGGCAAACCCGTTATCGGCTCTTTCTCTTTATCAGTTGTTGATGCCAATATGGTAAATGTGCCGATTGATGAGCAAGAAAATATCTTAACCAATTTATTACTCACTTCTGATATAAAGGGTTATGTTGAGAACCCGAATTATTATTTAACCGATATTAATGAGGAGAAAATTATAGCTACAGATGTGCTGATGCTTACCCAAGGCTGGCGACGTTTCAGTTGGAAAAACTTAGCGGTAGAAAGAACCAACGTATATAAAGCCGAAAAAACGCTCAGCATTAGCGGTAGGGTTACACGCGGAAAAAGCCCGGTTGAGAATGGAACCGTTACTATATTTTCATCGGGCAAAAACCCACTTTTAGTGCAAGCCAAAACAAATGCCTTGGGCGAATTTATGGTGGACAGCCTTTACTTTCCAGATAGCACCAAATTTGTTGTGCAGGCCAGAAACGAAAAAGGGAGAAAGTATGTAGACATCGAACTTTATAATACTTCATTTCCGGTTGTTATTAAAAACGAGAACCAAGCAGATCTAACCATCAATATTAACGATTCAATGACTGCTTACTTAAAAAATAGCAAATCGCAGTACGAAGAATGGCTGAAAAACGGCATAGTTAACCGCTCCATTTTATTGGGCGAAGTTGTGGTAGTTGATAAAAAACCCGTAGTTAACGAATCCTCATCAAACTTAAACGGCGCCGGAAATGCTGATAAGGTACTTACCGAGAAAGATTTGGAAAACGCCACTTCTCTTGACATGGCTTTACAAGGTAGAGTGGCCGGTTTAATGATTCAAAACGGGATTGCATACATTAGAGGCAGTCAGGCGCAAATAATTATGGACGGTATTTATGTTGAGCCCGATTTCTTGAACACTATCCCAATTTCGGATGTGGAATCTGTTGAGATTTTAAAAAGTATCGGCTACACTGCAATTTATGGTAGTCGAGGCGGAGGTGGAGTCATCGTAATTACTACCAAACGCGGCAAACCGGGCTATGTAAGCAATGTGTATGTACCAGGCGTAATTACTTACCAGCCACTTGGTTTATTTAAAGAAAAAGAGTTTTATGTACCAAACTATGCCGATCCGAAATTAAATACCAGCGTAGCCGATTTAAGAACTACCATTTATTGGAACCCGAATATCATCACAGATAGTTTAGGCAATGCCAGTATCAGCTTTTATAACGGAGACAATATCGGAAAATATAACGTTATACTTGAAGGGATGGATTTAAATGGTCACCTTGCTAGAAAAGTAACCAGTTACAAGATCGTTCCTAAAAACTAACAGATAAATATGGAAACCCTTAAAATAACCATACAAGACAGTGTTGCTATTATTGCTTTGGACCGTGGAAAGTCAAATGCGATGAATGAACAAATGCTGGATGAACTCAAGAAAATGATTGTAAGTATTGAGCAGGACGCCAACATTTATGGCGTAATACTTACCGGCAAACATGGCTTTTTTACGGCGGGCTTAGATTTGAT
Source organism: Pelobium sp. (assembly GCA_035496935.1). GTDB lineage: Bacteria > Bacteroidota > Bacteroidia > Sphingobacteriales > Sphingobacteriaceae > Pseudopedobacter. The sequence goes on from DATJED010000012.1 coordinate 105,030, forward strand.
TGAGCTTTATGGTTACGATGAAGCACAGATGAAAACTTTTTGGGCCAAATTTTTAGATTTCATAAAAATCCTGACCAGTTTTAAAAAGCCATTAATTTCGGCAATTAGCGGACATAGCCCTGCCGGAGGCTGTGTATTAGCCCTCTGTTCTGATTACCGGGTAATGGCCGAAGGAGATTATATAATCGGTTTAAATGAAGTACCAGTCGGTATTATTGTTCCTGACAGTATTTTTGAGCTTTACGCCTTTTGGATTGGCAAAGCAAACGCCTACCGCAATTTATTAGAGGGAAAACTGATGGGTTCTGCAGAAGCGAAGTCGATTGGCTTAATTGACGCTACTTCGTCCATAGATTCTTTGATGACCGTTGCATTAAAAAAGATGAGCGGTTACCTACAGTTTGAGCAAAATACTTGGCAACAAAGCAAGCTAAACCTTCGCAAAGCGCTAATTGCAAAAATGAACGAAGACCAAACCGAGACTTTAGAAAAAGTATTGAAACAATGGTGGTCGCCAAGTACCCGATCTATTTTAAAAACTATTATTGAAAATTTGCAAGGGAGAAAGGTGGGGTGAGGTTGAAGCTTATTAGTTAAATCTACAAGTTAGCGGGCATTGTAGGACGACACTCAGGCAACACGAAATTCAAAGAAATGAAACACCTCAAATTGACACTTTTAATATTTGTAATTTTACTTTTAGGCTGTAGTCAACCAGACAAAAAAGCGACCTCTGCCACGAAAGAAAAAGCTTCAACTTCGACAGACGGTAAAGAGGAAATTCAGAATCTTATCAGACAAGCACTAAATTGGGCGGAATCAAAAAATTCTATCGACTTACTTCCGACAATCGCTGACACCAAAGACAGCATTTATATTGGTTTCGACCTTCAAAAACACAAACAAAACCTTGACAAGCTTCGAAAGACAAATTTCTTCGCAACAGAATTTATCGACAATTACGACCAAATAATTTTGACCCTTGACAAAGGACTAAGAAATGGTAAATACGACCAGTGGTTGAATGGCGACTTGCCTCCATTTATTTTTGTCAATGACGTTGACCCTTGGACTATGTGTCAAGACGTTCCTTACGACAATCCAAATCCATATGACTTTATAGAAATAAATATGGTCGACCAAGAAAATGGAGAAGTAAATTGGAAATGGGGAAAACTTAAACCGAACATGGACGCGAGCTGGAAAGATTTTTCATATAAATTCAGAGTTAAAAAAGAAAACGACCAATGGAAGATTTCTTACCTACAAGGTTTCGACTTTAAGGAAAGTACCAGAAAAGACGGAGAATTATAATTAGAGAAAAAACAACGTCCGCTAACCACAAATTTGTATTATAATGGCTGAACTGCTTTACGTTATTTCATCGCTATTAACTAAGTTTATAGGGGCAGACAAGTTTTTGCTTTCTAAGCCATTACAACACAAATTCGCCAAACGTTAGCGGTAAGCTTACCCAAACTAGCTTTGAACATTTATAATTATTTGAATATGAAAGAAGAAGATGACGAATCATATGAAATTGAAGTTAATCCCAAAATTGATATTCTTTTTGGATTATACGACTGTCCTCCAATACCTACTAAGCAAGACGCTTATAAGCCTTTAAGTGCATTTCAAAAAAATAGCGATGGAACTGAAAGCATATTAAATGACATCTATAAAAAGAACCCAGATACTAATTCTATAAAAGAATTTCATACTCTATTACGAGAAGTTGCTAGCAAAAATTTCCCTGATGGAAGCATAATTAAAAAGCCCACAAATGTAGAAGTAGTTATAAGTATTTCAGTAACCGAAAAACGGTTTAAAACGGTTGACGTAGATAATTTAGCCAAAGCAGTATTGGACGGACTTAATAAAATTGCATTTGAGGACGATTCTCAAGTCAAAAGTCTAATATGTAGTAAAAATATTCATCCTATGAAAAAAAACGGCATATTCATAGGTGTCACAAAACTGACTTCTGAAAATCAAGGATTTTACGGCGACATTACGTTATATAAAATGAAGCCAAGCGTAAAGCTTATGGAAAGAATGGAACCACTTATTAAAAAGTATATAAAAGCCAACCGCTAACAACAAGCTCCTATGTAAAAATGGCTGACCTGCTTTATATTACTTTCTACAACTTAATTAAGCTTACACAAGCTGACTTTGGTTCTGCTCTAAAGCCATTTCTGCACAAATTTTCAAACCGTTAGCAGAAACTTTATCTATACAGCTTAAAAACAATGGACAATCAAGAATTTAAAAATGAAGATTATTTAAACCCTAAATATTGGAAATGGGGAATTTTCTATTATAATAGAAACGACAAAAGAATTTTTCCGCCAAAAAGAAATAAGTCTTTAGGATGGACAACAAATTTCGCCAATCCAACTTCAATATTTGCGTTAATTTTAATTCTGGTAATTATTTATTTCGTAGCTAAGTACTTAAAATCATTATGAATGAAAACTTTACCCCTATTTATCTATTTATCCTCCTGTCCTTAGAGTTTCCAACGAAACGCCTGTAAGGATTAAACAATAGGTAAGAGTTTCCGACTCGCTAACAAGCTTATTTTTTAAAAAATATTCTTAAGATTGTTTTATCCTTCTTAGCAAAGAAGTTTAAACGAGGTAAATAATCTTCCAATCAACCAACACCTCTCATTTCACAAAAATCTTAGTCCCTCCATAAAATAATCACTATCTTACATCAACCTATAAATTCAACAATATGTACAACCAACCGATGTTAAGAGACGATGCTTTAAAAGGTAAAACCTACGTAGTAACCGGCGGAGGAACGGGTTTAGGTAAGGCGATGAGTACCTATTTATTACAGTTGGGAGCAAACGTGGTCATTACATCGCGGAAGCTGGAGGTTTTACAGAAAACCGCAACAGAACTTGAAGCAAAAACTGGCGGTAAAGTTTTGGCCGTAGCCTGTGATGTTAGAGATGCCGAACAAGTTGAAAATGTTTTAAATGCAACTTTAGAAAAATTTAAATCGGTTGATGGTTTATTAAACAATGCGGCCGGTAATTTCATTTCGCCAACAGAAAGGTTGTCCGCAAATGCTTTCAGCACTATTATCGATATTGTTTTAAAAGGAACGGTAAACTGTACTTTAGCTTTCGGTAAACACTGGATCAAAGAAAAACAGCCTGCCAGCATATTAAATATCGTAACCACTTACGCATTTACAGGTTCGGGTTACGTGGTTCCGTCTGCCTGTGCAAAGGGTGGCGTTTTAGCAATGACAAAATCTTTGGCTACGGAATGGGGGCATTACCAAATCAGGTGTAATGCCATTGCCCCAGGACCTTTCCCCACAAAAGGAGCTTGGGACAGATTGTTACCCGGAGAAATGGCTGAAAAATTTGATTTTAAAAACCGTGTTCCGCTAAAAAGAGTGGGCGATCATCAGGAATTGGCGAACCTTGCTGCTTATTTATTGTCCGATTTTTCGGGATACATCAATGGCGAAGTAATTACCATTGACGGTGGTGAATGGTTACAAGGTGCTGGTCAGTTTAACGGTTTGGAGATTGTAACCGATGAAATGTGGGACGGTTTGGAGAAAATGATTAGAGGGACAAAGGGGAGTTAGTCGGAAAGAATCAAGATATGAGAACCAGGATGCAAGAGCAAAAACTCAAGATAAAGTAACAAGGAAACATGTAAAGTAAATCTAAAAAATTAAAATATGACAAGTCACATCGCACCCGGAGCAAAAAGTTTAAACGCTTACATCTGCATCAAAAACTGTGCAGAAGCAATTGAGTTTTATAAAAAAGCTTTCAACGCAAAAGAAAAGTACCGTCTGTTAATGCCCAATGGAATGATTGGACATGCAGAGCTTGAAATTGAGGGAAGTTTGTTAATGATGTCAGAAGAAAATCCGGATTGGGGAACAAAGAGTCCGCTTTCGCTCGGAGGAACTCCATTAACGTTAAGCCTTTACGTTAAAGATGTTGACCAAAGTTTCAAAAAAGCCATTGATGCAGGAGCAAAATCCCTTATGGAAGTAAGAGACGAATTTTATGGCGATAGAGTTGGTCAAGTGCTTGACCCCTTTGGTTATAAATGGATGATTGCAACGCATAAAGAAGAAGTAAGGGTGGAAGAAATGCAGAAAAGGTTGGATAAATTATGTTCTTAATTTGTAGCTTTCGACCAAAAAATGAATAGCTATCATGCAAAATTCTATACAGCTCACCCTCAATTTTGTAAAAAAAGAACTTGAAAACGCCGAAGCCGGACATGATTGGTGGCATATCGAACGCGTTTGGAAAACCGCAAAAGAAATTGCCAAACATGAATATGTAAATTTAGAAGTCGTTGAATTTGCAGCGCTTTTGCATGATATTGCCGACTCTAAATTCCATAACGGAGATGAAGAAATTGGTCCGCAAAAAGCTGGCGAGTTTTTAAAATCTATAAATGTTGATGATGAAACGGTTTTCCACGTTCAGCAAATCATCAGAAATATGTCCTTCAAAGCTAGTTTGGGCGAACTCAGTTTTTCCTCCCCAGAAATGTTAGTGGTACAAGATGCTGACAGATTGGATGCTATTGGAGCAATCGGCATCGCCCGAGCTTTTACTTACGGCGGCTATAAAAACAGAGAACTTTATAACCCGGCTATCGCTCCGCAAATCCATCAAAACAAAGAAGCCTATAAAAACACAACCGCCCCAACTATTAACCATTTTTACGAAAAACTGTTATTATTAAAAGAGAAAATGAATACCTTGACCGGAAAGCGGATTGCCACTCAACGCCATGACTTTATGGTGCAATATTTGGAGCAATTTTACGCTGAATGGGAAGGGAAACGTTAAAATGACTGACAGTTTTTTATATTTCGGATATGCTTGCGCTTTAAATCCAAGCTTAGTTGAATTTAGGGTAAATAGCCCGATAGAGATCCTTGGAAAAGGTGAACTTAAACATTATTGCCTCAAGTTTAACCGCAAAAATCCAAACGGGAGCGCCAGAGCAAACCTTAGTTATGCTGATAATGACTACACCTTGGGCTTATTGTACAAAATTAGCAGAAATAAGTTTGAGCAACTGGCAAATACCGAACCCGAATACACATTAACCCAGTTTGATATTTTAACCGCTAACGGCGTGGTAAGTGCTTATGCGTTTATATGCCATCATTGCGAAGACGGAATTGTTCCTGACAAAAAGTACATAGACAGTTTTGTTGAGTATGCAAGATTACAGCACTTTACGGAAAGTTATATCAACAAAGTTTTAGCGGGCTTACCAAAAGGTGCTATTTAACCCTTTTTACATTATCCTTAGCAAAAGCTTCCCAGCCACTGTAAGATTTACCTGCACCACTGCTTGTGATTTTTTGGAACGAATGGCAGACCGCAACGCCCAATCCATCCGTAGCATCTAAAAACTCCGGAGTTTCTGTAAACTTCAAAAGTTGTTTCAGCATAGCCGCTACTTGTTCTTTTGTCGCATTACCATTTCCTGTAATAGCTTGTTTAACTTTTTTCGGTGAGTACTCAAAAATTGGTAATCCTTTAGCCAAACCAGCGGCCATGGCAACTCCTTGCGCTCGTCCAAGTTTTAGCATTACCTGAATGTTTTTTCCGTAAAAAGGTGCTTCCAAAGCGATACAATCTGGCTGATACTGTTCAATCAGATTCGTAGTTTTTTCAAAAATGCGTTGCAGTTTCAAAAAATGATCATCCAAATGATTCATCTTTACCACGCCCAAACTAATCAGTTCAATTTTATTGCCGGTTTCTTTCACCAAACCATAACCCATAACTGCAGTTCCGGGGTCAATCCCCAGTATAACGCGTTCTTTGGATTTTTCTTTTAACATGGTAGCAATATTAGCGTAAATTCTTAACATTGTATAAAATCGAACACTTGTTAACAGCACAGCAAAAAAAAATAATCAGCTTCAGCTTAAAAATAATTATCGTTGTTTTAGCCGGCTATTTTATTTATGATAAGCTTAATAACCACCATAGCCTCGATCAGTTTTCCACCTTAATCAGCAAGCTTTCAACTTTTAAAGTTTACGTTATTATTTCTTTAATTGTTTTACTAATGTTGGCCAATTGGCTGATAGAAAGCCTAAAATGGCGGTTTTTAATCTCAAAAGTTGAACAAATTAGCTTTTATAAAGCAGTAGAATCTGTTTTTTGCGGATTAACTTGGGCCATCTTCACGCCCAATAGAATTGGCGAATACGGCGGAAGGGTATTTTTTCTTTCTCCGCGGAGAAGGATACAGGGCGCAGTTGCAATGAGCGTTGGCCAAATAGCACAAATGGTAATTACAAATGTGGTAGGTTCGCTGGCGCTATTATGGTTTATCTATCATTTTAAACCTCTGGACAAATGGTTGTTTATCGCCATTTATTTCTTGGTAATGGGTTTCTGCTTTTTCTTTTTAGTGTTTTACTTCAATATCCGTTGGATAGAAAAATCATTAAACAGCGTTAATTTTTTAAAAAAATATAAGCGCTTTTTTTCGGTTTTAAACCGCTATCACCAAAAAGAGCTGATAAAAGTAATGCTCTTTAGTATTGCAAGGTTTTTAGTTTTTACCATACAATATATCCTTATAATTTACCTTTTACTGCCCGAAATTGCTTTTTATAAATCGGCTTTAATGGTGTTTATTTTGTTTTTTATCCAATCTGCGCTACCATCTTTAGATTTATTAGATGTTGGGGTACGAAGTTTGACAGCTACGTATTTTTTTGGCTTTATCACCACGCATGATGTGGCAATAATGGCAGCAATTGCGTTAATTTGGTTCGTGAATTTGATTGTTCCGGCTGCTTTAGGCTCTTACTTTGTTTTTAAACTTAAATTTTTTGATAGTCGTACTCATTAGTTCTATTTCTTTAGCACTTACGTTTTTATATGCCTTTTTGGTGTTGTTTTTAAGAACGGGATGGCAAAAAATCCCTTTCTACACTCCGCTTCTAATCAAGCCTAAAACCAAAGTATCCGTACTTATTGCCGCCAGGAACGAGGCAAAAAGTATCCACCTTACCATTGAAGATATCATCAGCCAAAACTACCCCGCCGAGCTTTTCGAACTCATTATTGTTGATGACCACTCTACAGATAATACCTCGCAAATTATTGCTAGCTATGCAGATAAAGGCGTTAAACTTCTCCAACTTAATGAAAGCAAACCCTTAAACTCCTATAAAAAGAAAGCCATTACAGAGGCTATAAAAATTGCGTCGGGCGAATTGATTGTTGCCACAGATGCAGATTGCAGAATGGGACAAAACTGGTTGATGAACATCGTTGGACTTTACCAGGAGAAAGATTTTAATCTTATAAGTGCGCCAGTGGCTTATTTTCAAGAAAAATCCCTATTTGAGCGTCTACAGACTTTAGAATTTTTGTATTTAATTGGGTTGGGCGCTGCCGGTATTGGCAATAAAATGCCTTCAACCTGTAATGGTGCCAATTTAGCTTATAAAAAAGAAGTGTTTTTTGAATTAGGTGGCTTTAAAGGCATTGATGATTTAGCATCTGGCGATGATGAACTTTTTTTACACAAAGTTGCCAAGGCATATCCCGGTACTATTGGCTTTTGCAAATCCAGCGAAGCCTGCGTTTATACTCATGCCAAATCAAACCTTAAAGAATTTATCCAGCAAAGAAGAAGATGGGCGAGCAAAAGCGTAAAATATAAGGACAAAAAAATAATTGTGCTTGCGGTTTGTATGTGGGTTTTCAACCTTTCATTAGCGCTAAATTTTGTATTGGCATTCTTTTACCCCGATTTTTTGAAGTTGGTTACCATTCAGTTTCTGATAAAATTTACTGCAGAATTATTCTTTTTAGAACCGCTCGCCAGTTTTGTAAAACGCAAAGATTTACTCATCAATCTCAGCTTCTTAACTTTTTTACATGTGGTATATTTGATATATATTGGAGTAATGGGAAACGCGGGCAAATACAACTGGAAAGACCGGATGGTCAAATAACACACTAACATTGTGAACAATAATTTCAAAAAATCATGGCAAGTTTTCGCAAAAAACAAACTGTCCTTAGTGGGGCTGTTTTTTATTGTGATGGTTACTGTCTCGGCTTTTTTAGGTTATTGGTTTACGCCCGATGATAGCCCAATGGCAAATGAAATGCATCTGGAGCTCAATATCGAAAAACCTGGCTCCACTTTTACCTTCATCAAAACACAAAAACATCCGCAGCCACCAAAAGTAAATTTATTCGAAAAACTACTTTATGGGCAACCGGGCCAGTTCGATTTGATTCCTGTTACTCGATATCATTTTAGCTCGAATGAGCTGTTTTACCAAGAATACCTTGGTCCCGACCAAAGCAGTGAATGGAAGAAAATGAGCCTTCGAAATTTTAATGGTAAAACGCAGTCCCAAATTAAAAGCGAAAATATCACCACAAAAACTTTTTGGTTAGGCACCGATATTTATGGTCGGGATTTACTGAGCAGAATCATTATTGGTGCTCGCGTATCGCTAATCGTTGGTTTTATGGCGGTGCTCATCAGCTTAGTTTTAGGCATTAGCCTGGGCGCAACAGCGGGTTACTTCGGAGGGAAAACTGATATTGCAATAAGCTGGTTAATGAATGTACTATGGTCTTTACCGGCCTTATTGTTGGTTATTGCCATTTCATTTGCATTAGGAAAAGGTTTTTGGCAAGTATTTGTTGCGGTTGGTCTATCCATGTGGGTAGAAGTTGCCCGTTTGGTCCGCGGGCAAGTTTTGGCTTTAAAAAATACCGAATTTGTGGAAGCCGCCCGTTCCTTAGGGTTCTCCAATCTTCGGATAATTTACATCCATATTTTGCCCAACATTATGGGCGCTATTTTAGTAGTGGCAGCATCAAACTTTGCTTCGGCTATTTTGTTAGAAGCTGGCTTAAGTTTTTTAGGTTTCGGTGCCCAGCCACCAATGCCAACATGGGGAGGAATGATAAAAGAACATTACGGCTATATTGTTATGGATGGTGCTTACTTGGCGCTTATCCCTGGCTTGATGATTATGCTTACGGTTTATGCTTTTAATCTGATTACCATTGATTTGCGAGATTTGTTTGATTTGAAAGCCAATGTTTCAAATGTTTAAGTATCGATAAATTAGATTTTTCAAACTCAAGCTTTCTTACTTAATCGATTTAGATTTCGATTAGTTCTATTAAGAATAATACTGTCAGCCTTTTCTTGAAATTAAACTTCTGCTATGTAAGCACAGAAAAAATAGACGTTTAGTTGACACTTTGTATTGCTTTCTGTACATTTAGTTTTTCTAAAACCACACGCAATAAAGAAAAATGCAAGAGCATGATTCCGCAGAATCTGATGCCCAGTTAGATATAGTAGAACTCTTATTAAAGCGACAAGCTGAACTAAGCGCACTATTAGAAATTACACGGGCAATAAATAGTAATGTCCCCAGCGAAACGCTAGTGGAGATGCTTGAAACGATTATGAGGAACAACCTAAGAGTTAAAAAATTCAGGTTGTTGCTTTTGAATATCGATCAGTTTTTTTGTGTATCTAATTTCGGTGGCGAGTTGGAAGCTCCGGAGGATTTACAAGAAATTGCTGATGAACTGATGCCAATGAAAGTTCCGGTAAGCATCTCTGACCATGAAAATCCAATCTTCAACGCTTTCGATTATTTTATCCCGGTTCACCATAAAGATGAAGCTTTGGCTTTTGTGCTTGTAGGGAAATTTGAAAACGACGAAAAGCTGTTAGACAACAGCGTTGATTACATACAAACACTAATTAACGTAATTGTTGTAGCTTTTGAAAACAAGAAACTTTTTAAAGAGCGCTTACACCGGGAACGTTTGCAAAGAGAGGTAGAATTGGCTAGGCAGGTGCAAAACATGCTGATTCCACAGAATCTTCCCAAGAATATTTTTTTAGATGTTGAATCGATCTATCGTCCGCACCAAAGCATCGGTGGTGATTTTTTTGATTTTATCCAGATAAATACCGATGAATTTTTATGGTGTGTGGCCGATGTATCTGGTAAAGGGATTTCTGCCGCACTAATTATGGCAAATTTTCAAGCAAGTTTAAGAGCCTTGGTATCTTTAAACACGCCGCTTACTGTCTTAATCGAAAAGCTGAACCAAATAGTTTATAACAACACAAAAGGCGATCGCTTTATAACCTTATTTTTAGGGATTTATAATGATAAAACGCGTATTGTTAAATATATTAACGCCGGACATAACTGCCCCTTGGTTTTACATCAAAACGAAGTTATACCACTAAAAAAAGGCACTACCATGGTAGGCGTTTTTGATGAATTGCCCTTTGTTAACGAAGGTGAATTGAAACTTGAACATGGAGCCGTGATATTTAATTATACCGATGGTATTATAGAATTTGACGGAGAAGAAGAGCAATCGATTACAGAGGAGCAACTGATAGAATTTTTACAAATCCATAAGGATAAAGATTTGAAACATCTACATAAAGAACTGATTAATAAGATGGATATCTTAAGAAACTACCACGAAGCTACCGATGATATCACCATTTTATCGCTCAAAATCCATTAATTTAGTTCATTGGTCATTAATTGAATTAGTCATCGGTAAAGTTAAATTCAATCATTCAAAATTCAACCCTTCTTTCATTTTTAAAGGGCTTGTTTCAAAGTTTCAAACTGTTTAACGCTTAGCCTTGAACTAATAAAAGACGCGGTAAATGAAATTACCGAAACGGTAACAAAAACAAGTACAAAATCTGCAATTTTTAAAGCCATCGGGTAGGCATTTACTACCATATTACCTTGCGACATGGTAATAAAACCCCATTTCATTTGTGCGTAACCAAACAAGCCTCCTAAAACCAAACCCAGAATACAGCCTATAAAAGAAATCATTAATCCTTCTAACAAAAAAATCTGTCGGATTGTTTTTTTATCGGCACCTAAACTGTTGAGTACGGCAATATCTTTTTGCTTATCAATAACCAACATGGTTAAAGAACCAACAATATTAAACGTTGCGATAACCAATACAAAAGTTAAAATGAGATACACCGCCCATTTTTCTGAATTTAAGATCTTGTACAATAACGCATTTTGTTGGATACGGTCTTTTACGTTAAACCGAGTTCCCAACCGCTTTTGAAGTACGTCCATCACCTCGTTTGAACGGCTACTATCTTTCAAAATTACTTCCACTGCCGATACAGCTGTCGGTTCTGCCAAAAGTTCCCTAGCAGTTGCCAAAGGAATGATAACCGCATTGTCCGATTCCTGATTAGACTCAAAAACACCAACCGGCGTAACATAACGGCTTACAAACTCATCTGTTGGGCTAAAACCACCAGAAGTATTTTTATTTGGTGAGTAAATCTCGAGAACGGTTAACGGACTATTGATGTTTATTCCCAAAGTATATTGCACTGTTGAACCTACCACAGCCAATGGATTTTGTTTATCGCCCAACGCAAATTCGCCCTGTACAATGTTGGTTTTTAATTTGGTGTTAGTTAAAAAAGATGGGCTAACCCCTTTTATTTGCCCAATAAACTGCTGGTTGTTATAACGCAAAAGTGCTTTCTCTTCTAGCACTTCTGTATATAACGCAAGATCCGGGCTTTTTTTGAAATCTAAAAGAACCGCATTATTTGGGTCAAAAGTTTTCCCGTTTGTAGGCTCAATCCTTAAATCGGGGGTTACGGTATTTGACAAGGAAACCACCAATTTCTCTAACCCATTAAATGCAGAAAGTATCACCACCAAAGCAGCGCTTCCCACAAAAACTCCCAACATAGAAATACCCGAAATGATATTTATAGCATTGGTAGATTTTTTTGAGAAAAGGTACCTTTTGGCAATATAATACGCTGTATTCAAAAATTAATGATTAAAAAACGGATTGTTCAATTTTTCAAAACCGATAGTCGTATGCGGTCCATGGCCTGGATATACCTCCACTTCTTCTGGCAGGGTAAACAGCTGGTTTTGGATACTTTTTAATAATTCTTGATGATTTCCGCCGGGCAAATCCGTACGGCCGATGCTTCCTCTAAAAAGCGCATCGCCACCAATCACAAAACCATCGGCTTTGCTGTAAAAACATAAATGTGCCGGCGAATGCCCCGGAACAAAAAGCAATTCAAGAACTTCTCCTCCCAAAGTAATTTGCCCTTCTTCTGGCAAAAAAGTTTCGGGCTCTGGGGAAAGCTCGTAATTAAAACCTTGCTGAGGTGCGTAAGATGGTACCGCCTGCAATAAAGCTAACTCGCCTTTGTTAAATTGTGGCTTTAAACCATATTGATCAAAAATAAACTTATTACCCAAAACATGATCGATATGGCAATGGGTGTTTAACAGCATCACAGGATTTAAGCCGTTTTCCCTTATAAAATTTACTACTGCATTTTGTTCAGTGGCGGTGTACATTCCCGGATCAATAACGGCGCAATCGCCATTTTCGGCATAAAGAATATAAGTATTCTCCTGATACGGATTGTTTACAAAAGCTTTTAATTTCATTATTTCTGGTTTATCCAGCTGGCGAGGTCATCAATTAAAGTTTGATCAACGTTTGCCGGCGTAGCGTACTGTTTAGTATCTCCTTTTTCGCTAACAAAAACAAATAAATGGTTTAGCATTGGATAAAGTTTGGTATCTACATTTTTTTTGCCCTTCAGCGCTTTTTGCCAAATGTTAAAATCCTGGGTGCTCACCTGAAAATCATGTCCGCCCTGAAGTACAAAAATCCTTTGATCCAATTTTTTAGCGATTGCAACCTGGTCCATCGTATTTAAATCTGCCCAGTACGAAACCGGAAGCCCCAAAAAAACAGAATCTTGAGCGGGTGTTTTTGCGCTAAAAGCTTTGGTATTGTTAAGGGCTTTTATACTTTCGGCCAAGGCACCGGCACTAGCAGTTTTTACGCTATCGGGTTGTAAACCGTTAAAATAATTGTTTTGTTCTATAATTACGTCCTGCAATTTCCGGGCCGGCGCTGCGGCTAAAATCAGTCCTTTTATAGAAGGATCTAGCGTAGCAATCCGTGGTGCCAACATTCCGCCAAGGCTATGCCCAAAAACATATACTTTCTGAGAATCGACCTGAGCAACGGTTTTCGCATAATTAATTACAGTTAATGCATCATCCAATACTTCTTCTTTTACGGTAAAGTTACCGGTAAATGCTTGCGGATAAATCAAGGTGCGTTTTACGTACCTAAGAGATGCGATGCCCTTGCTAGCCAAACCCAATGCAATATCTTCGAAAGGTTTATTGGGACCGATAGTTTCGTCCATATCAGAAGGTCCGCTACCATGAACCAATATCACGATTGGACAATTTAAGCTATCTTTCGGAAGCGTAAGCATTGCCGGCAAATCAAATTTTCCTGATTTTATAGTTACCAACTTCTGCGTAAAAGCAGTTGTGTCCGCATAACTAGGCTGTTTATAAGCACTCTCGGCACTTTTAGGCAATAAAAAAATACCGGCTATTTTATTCTCTTTATTAAAGGCTAGCTGAAAAGGCTGGTTGTCATCGGCGAATTTTAAGTTAAGGATAACAATCTGAAAATCCTCCTTAATTTTATTCTGCACACCATCAACGGCTTTAAATTGCCCCAGTTTGGTTTCCACTTGTGTCCAAAGTGCCTTTAAGTTTTCAGGCTTTATTTTATCTTTTACCGAAGCATCAAAAAAGTCATAAGCTTTATCGTAGTTCCCAGAATCTAGCTGTGCAAAAAAGCTTTCAGCAAGATTGATGTTTTCAAAAATCGCTTGAGCTTTAACGCCGATACTCGAGGTTGCTAATAAAAGAATGATTACTAATTTTTTCATTTTTGGTTTAGGGTTTTTTCCACTTAAAAGTTTTGATCATACGTTCAATATCCGCTTTAATAAAATTTACAACGGGTTGTATAGAATCTGGTTGTGGTTTTTCGTTAAAATATAAAGCAGCCCGCAAATAATTCTTAGTACTGTCTGTTAAAAAAAACTGCGTAGACGACGCTGTATTTCCATCAATTGTATAATAAACCCCATATACGTTATGTTCCTTTTCGGCAATTAACCCTTCATCGATACCGGTTGCTTTTACCGTATGTTTAAAGGCCAATTTACGGGAATCTTCTACCAATTCGTTAAACGCTTTTTTGGAAGCAATGGGATAATAACTGAGGTGTAAACGGGCATTAAATTGCGGAAAAGTAAGATTGTACCAATTAGGACGATTACCATCCAAACTATCTAAATACATTTTGGCGTATTTAGGGTATTCAAAACTATAATTGGAGTTGCTATCGAAAACTTGATATTCTTTTTTAGGAAACTCGAGCCTGAAATATCCTCTAGGTTTTGGCGCATAGTCGGTGCCTTGGTTACAGGCCTGCAACAACAGAAAGCTAAAAACAACTAAGAAACAATATTTCATTGGGTTAAGATATTAATTTTTAATCATTTTATTTAGGCTTCCAAAGCAAGGCTTGTATTGCCTACTCAAAGGGTAATTTGTCTAAGAGAAGGTCGTCAATGCCTTACGATTGCCAAATTTCCCAAGATTTTTCTGCCTGAAGCTCTAGCATTTGGTATCCGTTTTTAATACTTGCGCCTTGCTCTTTCCCTTTTCTCAGGAAAATAGTTTCTTCTGGATTGTACACCAAATCGTATAAAAGGTGATTTGGTGTAAGAAATTGATAAGGAATATCCGGAAAGACGTCTGCTTTTGGATAAGTGCCAACCGGACTGGTATTGATAATAATCTGATGCTCTTTTAATATGCTTTCATCCAAATCTGCGTAGCTGAACATGTCTTTTTCGGGATTTCGGCTCACAAATTTAAAATCGATTTTACGCTTTTTTAAAACGTATTTAATTGCCCTTGCTGCTCCGCCGTTACCTAAAATAAGCGCTTTTTTATGATGGCTTTTTAAAAATGGCTCAATAGACTTTTCAAATCCATAGGCATCCGTATTGTAGCCTACCAACTTATATTTAGTGGGGTTTAGTGTACAAAGCTCGCCCGAAAAAAAAGATTTAACTGTATCGCCATGCAAAATTTTGATGCAGTTAACCGCTCCTATTTCTTTTGCTGCCGGGTCTAATTCATCTAAAAACTGTAGAACCTCTACCTTATGCGGAATAGTAACGTTAATCCCGTATAAATCGCGGTCTTTTGCCAATAGTTTAGGAAAATCCTGAATGTTTTCTAAAGGAAAAAGCGAATACTGATAGTTTTTGAGATTGGCTTTTTCAAATTTTTCTGTGAAGTACTTCTCAGAGAAAGAATGCCCCAACGGGAATCCTATTAATCCATATTTTTTCATTACACAAACACAAAAGGAAGCTCTTGCAACTCCCTTATTTTCTTTACTTCTGATTCAAAAAATGGTTGAAGGTATCGCCACGCAAACCCAATCTAATGGTTTCCAACGGGATAACTTCTGCCGGCGCAATATTACCTAAATTAACATTAGCACCTATCAATTCTATAAACCACACTTGTTGCGCTTTTTGTGGTGCTTCCCAAATAATGGTTCCTTCGGGAATTTGAGTTAAAATTTCATCTACCAAGCCTTGTCGTACTTCTCCGGAATCTCTATAAATTCCAACGTTTCCGCCTTCCCTAGCTTCAGCAATCACTTTCCAGGATCCAGCTTCAATTTCGGCTTTCATCAACTTGATCCATTTGTAAGGTGCAAAAATTTTCTTTTCGTCCTTGGAACCAACTTCTGATATTACCGTTACCTGTGAACTCAACTTATTGATGTATTCGCATTTTTCATCGTGAGGAATCTCTATAGATCCGTCAGAGACTTCTGCAAACTCCATATTAAAGTCATCCAAAACTTTTCTGTAATCATCAAACTGGCCTCTTATCACAAAAGCTTCAAACAAAGTACCGCCGAAATAAACCGGAATGTTAGCATCGCGGTATATCTTTAGTTTTTCTTTAAGATTTGGAGTAACAAAAGAGGTTGACCAACCTAGTTTTACGATATCTGTGTGATCTCCAGCAACTTCGATAAAATCCTCAACCTGTCTTAGACTCAAGCCTTTATCCATTACCATAGTTAAACCTTTATCACGTGGTTTAACCGTCCGCTCTGGAAGATTATTCAATTTATAATTCATATTCGGACGCAAAAATCCAAAAAAAATATCAAATAACAGCAAACAGCGGATTATAAAACCACATTTTTACAAAAAATTACTTTGTATAACTATTGATGATATCGATAATTACTTTGTTGGTTTGCAATTGCGGAAGATATTCAAACAGCAGGTAATGCTTATCTATATCGGCAACCAATGCAATCTGAAGTTGGTTTAATGCTTCATTATACTGCCCATCTGCAAACAGATAAGCAACAAAACGATAGTATAAATCGGCAGATTCTGGATTGTTTTTAATTCCCTCGGCAATAATCTCAATACATTTTTTAATATTTTCTTGCTCAAAAACAATCGAGGAATAATCTAACCAAGCCTCAACATCTAAGGGATTAACTTCCACCACTTTTTCATAAGCCAATTCAGATTCTTCTAAATTCCCCAGCTTATAATGCGCATCTGCAATGGCAAACCAATAATCAGGGTTTTCATCGTCGATGTTTAAAGCTTTTTTATAAAAATGCAAAGACTCAAAATAGCGCTCTTCAAAATCTAAAGTAACGCCAATGCCATACCAAGCATCGGCCATTTTGGTATCCATTTTTACCGCTTTTTTGTAAAAAGAACGGGCTTCGTCCATTTTCTCCAACTTTTCGTAACACTCGCCCATGGCGCAATAAGTATCGGCATTTGGCGGTTCGTACTCAAAAGTTTCGCGGTAAACGTCAATTGCTTCTTGAAAACGGTCAAGCTGAACTAAAGCATTTCCTTTATTAAAATAAGCCGAAGCAAAATTCTCCTTGATTAAAATGGCATAGTCATACGCATCAATAGATTTCTCGAACAGATTCATTTTATGGTAAGCGTTGCCCAAATTGTACCAGGCTGCAAAAGAATACGGTTCACTATCAATATATTGCTGATAAAACTGGATGCTTTCTTCTTGTTTGTCGAGCACATCGTAACAAAATGCAAGCTCATAAAGCGCATCTTGGTTTTCCATGTTATTCTCTAAACATAATTTAAGATAAGTCACAGCCTCTTCGTAATCGCCCATATTCTGATAAACAAAAGCAATTTGCATCAGCACCTCGTCTTTGGTTTCTGCCATTTCCAAGGCTTTTTTCAAATTCTCTAAAGCTTCTTCATGTCGCTCCAAACTTTCGTAAATATTTCCTTTAATTAGGTAAATATCAGCTTCAGAGGGCTCCAATAATTCGGCTTTTTCTAATGACTTAAAAGCTTTATCAATTTCGTTTGTAAAAACATGTAGCTGGGCTTTTTTTATGTGGAAAACCGCCGCGTAAGGATGTTGTAAAACGGCATATTCGATTACCTGTAAAGCTTTCACCGGATCGCTTTTATCCATATAATAATCGATGATATTCTCAAATGCTAGGGCGTCAAAAAAATACTGATCGTGATTGCGGATCATTTCCTCATAACGCTCAACCGATAATTTTGGGTCTTCGCCAAATTCAAATTCGAAATCTTCTTCCATACGATGCCAATTTTAATTCAACTTTAGCGAGAGCTGCAATTATGCTTTTTGGTAATTGTTTTCAAATTATTATTAATATAGGAATTTGCCTTGAAATATTTATTAACAATTAAACAGCCATTTTGTTAAATTATTGATTGTTAATTAGATAAATTTTTAAGTGTTGAGTCATTTTTTTGATGTTACTTTTGCAACTTAAATTTGCGGACTTAAAACAAACACGCTTATAAAATCAATTTTAGAAAAAATGAATCTGTCAGCCACGAAACAAGTATTGGAAAATTTAGGTATTAAAAGCTTAAACAGTGGCGCAAGTACAGGTTTAAGCTGGTTAAAAACCATTTCTGGTGAAACAAAATCTATCTTTTCGCCTGTTGACGGTAAAGAAATTGCAAAAGTTAATTTGGCCACCGCGGATGACTATTATGAGGTGGTAAAAACCACCAAAGAAGCTTTTCTATTTTGGAGGAACATGCCCGCCCCAAAACGAGGCGAAATTGTAAGGCAATTGGGGCTAGAGCTTAGAAACTACAAAGACGATTTAGGACAACTGGTTTCCTACGAAATGGGAAAAAGTTTGCAAGAAGGCTGGGGCGAAGTGCAGGAAATGATCGACATCTGCGATTTTGCAGTTGGCTTATCGCGACAGCTTTACGGTTTAACCATGCACTCCGAACGTCCACAACACAGAATGTATGAGCAATGGCATCCTTTAGGTGTGGTTGGGATTATTTCGGCTTTTAATTTCCCCGTTGCAGTTTGGAGCTGGAACGCCGCCTTAGCTCTGGTATGCGGAAATGTGTGCATTTGGAAACCTTCGGAAAAAACACCATTAACCGCCATTGCCTGCCAAAAAATATTGGCTAAAGTTTTAAAAGCAAACAATTTACCCGAGGGAATTTCTTGCTTGATATTGGGCGATAAATCTATCGGCGATTTAATAGCAAAAGACACTAATATCGCTTTGGTTTCTGCAACAGGATCTACAAAAATGGGCAAAGCTGTAGCTACTGCTGTTGCGGCAAGACTAGGAAAGCATATTTTAGAACTTGGCGGTAACAACGCCATCATTATAACCGAAAATGCGGATTTGGAAATGAGCCTGATTGGCGCTGTCTTTGGCGCAGTAGGCACTGCAGGGCAACGCTGTACTTCAACCCGAAGGTTAATTATCCATGAAAGTATTTACGATACTTTGAAAGAAAAACTGGCAAAAGCTTACGGCCAATTAAAAATTGGAAATCCTTTAGATACGGCAAACCATGTTGGGCCTTTGATTGATAAAGATGCCGTAAAAAATTATTTAACTGCGATAGAAAAATGCAAAGCCCAAGGCGGAACTTTTATTGTTAAAGGTGGCGTTTTTGAAGGTGAAGGGTTTGAATCAGGATGTTACGTTAAACCTTGCATTGCCGAAGCAAGAAACGAGATGGAGATTGTGCAACAGGAAACTTTTGCGCCAATTCTTTATTTAATGAAGTACAAAAATTTAAACCAAGCCATTGAAATACAAAATGCTGTTCCGCAGGGATTATCTTCTGCTATTATGACCAATAACCTGCGTGAGGCCGAGCTTTTCTTGTCTGTAAATGGTTCCGATTGTGGGATAGCAAATGTAAACATAGGTACGTCAGGCGCAGAAATTGGCGGTGCTTTTGGTGGCGAAAAAGAGTCGGGTGGCGGAAGAGAATCGGGTTCTGACGCTTGGAAAGCTTATATGCGCAGGCAAACCAATACCATCAATTATTCCACGGCATTACCTTTGGCGCAGGGAATTAAGTTTGATTTGTAAACCGCATGGGTCAGTTTTTTCTTTCGGTAGTTAAAACCAACAAGTAGTGTTGCTTTATTTAATAGATTAAATCGTGTATTTTTAATCTGTTAAACTTATTTAACCAAGAAATGAACAAACTCACCAATGTAAAGGCAAACGTTAACACTATCGGGAGTCATCCACTTTTTAAAAAAAGAATGATTTCTAATTCTGATAATGGCAAGCATTGTTTATTAATTTTGGTGCTGTTTTTTCTGATGCCTTTTGCAAAAATCTGTGCACAGACTAATAATTACATCAATATCCCGCTTGACGCTAAAGATCCCGTTAAATTTTATGGAGATTATATAATCTATGGCGGACAAAAAATTGAACTTGGCCCTAATGCATTATATGTTGATGGAAGTCTTTCTACAGCTGATGCAAATAATTACCGGTATGTTTTTAATGAGTTAAACGATGACAAAGCTAATGTTAAAGCGCTTCGACCGTATATAAATGATACCGCTAATAATGTAAAAGGTACCGATACCAACCCAATTAAGATTTATTTTGCCCCTTGGGTTTATTGGACAGACAACCCTGATGATCCCGCCATTTCTACTTCTTCTGGCGAGAAGAATCGCCACGGACTAAATGGTGCAGAGTTAAATGTTACGTATGTGGAATTTATAGGTTTAACCACAAACTATAACAATGTTGTTATTGGTGGCAACCGTGGCCAGTCTAACGGATCTGATGGAAATTGGAATATTTTAAACCTTAAAGCAAGCAGTTTTTATACAAAAAACATCACTTACGGAAATTACTGTACAGTTGACCTCGTTTTTCCGCTTAAACCAGTTTTTAACCGCAAAAGACGAACTAACAACGGGGTTCAGGCGCAACTGTTTGGCTTTTCGTCCATAAAAGGGAAAGTTTGGGCAGACAACTGTGCTTTTGTTTCGCGACTTAATTTAAGTCCCCCGGCCGGAGACCGCACACTTTATACCAACTGCCATTTTGAATCAACAGACGATTCTTTGATTAAAGGAGTTTACCTGAATTGCAATTTTAATTTTTATGGCTCCATGCCTTTTTATTCCATCAATGGTGCAGTTTTACTCAATAGTAAATTTAAATCTGAAAGCACCAATGAATCCAGTGTGCAGTATATGACAAAGGCGCAAACTTCAGGAGTTATTATTGATGGTGCTTTTACTTGTACCAACCAAGCCCAACCTATCAGTAAACCTATCGAGTGGACGAAAGTACCGCCCAAATACCTTCGTTCTTATCAAGCAAGCGTGACGCTTAATGGTTCTCCAATTAATATGAGCGGCGACGTTCCTGGACTTTCGGTTGATATCAGTAAAAGTGATGCTCTTAAAGCTTATAAAATAGAAACCAAAAAAGGCATCGTTTATAATACTTACAACCTTTTGCGAGGGTCAGATAATTGGGATCCACTAGCGGTAAGCGCAATTATAGAGAAAGCTGGGGCTGATAATATCCCAACATCTTTAACAATAAGCCCCAATAAATTATCTTTTGTTACCAAATCAAAAAACGTTTCGCTTTCCTATAAAGTAAACGGTATAACCCCCGGCTCAGAAGCTCAGGCAGGAGCAGTTGCTTGGGCCATCGCTCCAGATTATGCAGTACATAGCGCTAATGTAAAACTTATCCCTTCTGCGGACGGAAAAACATGCCTTGTTCAAGCAACAAATAATACTTACGCCCCATTTAACGTGGTTATTACAGCTACAAGTTCTATCGGGCTTCAGGGCGCTTCGCTTATTACCATCACTCCGGCAGAAACCGGTGCTCCTAGTTTTAATAAAAATTTATCAATTATTCCACCCGCCAAAGGCAAAATAAGTGTTAATTATCAGTTAGATATTCCTGATACTGCATTGAGCGATCAATCTTTAATAACTTGGTACAGATTGGATAATAATAGCTGGGATGGAGCCACAAAAGTTTCTGTTTCGCGGTTAAATATTCCCGAGCTTTATTACAAACTAGAACCCGGTGACGTCGGTAAATATTTAGGTGTAGAAATCAGAGCAAAACACAATGTATCAGCGACAGGCAAACCTGTACACCTAATTTATGATAAGCCAATTACAAATGCCGACATTTTGCTTCCGTTTGAAATTCACACCAATTTCCGCAACTTTCCAATTGAATATTCCAGCTTTATTAAACCAGGATATTGGACACTTAGAAATGTTAGCCCGACCACCACGCAACTCGCAGACTGGAGAAAAAGTGGCTATAAAGAAGGCAATGAAGCAAACATTACTGAATTTGTGACTTCTAAAACTTTAAGCGGTTGGGATTTTACAGACGCAGGTCTTGATGGTGCAGCATCAACAGAACTGGTTAATAAATATGGTCTTTTTCTTACCAGAGTTGGTGCTCAAATGTTTTATACGCCAAAAAAAGGCGCTGAGTATATGCAAATTAAAACAAACCTTAACCCTGAGAAAACCGCAGGACAAGGCTTTGGCTCCGCCGGGCAGTTTTTAGATATATTCATAAAATTTGATTTAAAACTACAAAGAGGTTATGCCTTGCGGATAATGCGTATTTCTCAAGGTCAAAAATCCGCACTATTTTATTTAGTAGAATATAAAGCTAATGGAACAGTTGTTCCGTTATGCAAGCCCGTGTGGTCTTCCGCTATGATAAGCGACTGTTTGATTACGCTTACCGCTGATAATTCAACCGGAAAACTTAGTGCTCATGTTGAATCCACAACTCCGCAAGCCCCTTCTGCCGTTTTGGAGTGGCCCGGACATCCGTCACAAGAAGTAGTTGATATGGAGGCAAACATAGTCGCTAACCATTACGGCGGCTTTGGGATATTTGATATCGGATCTACCGCGAGCAAAAACCGACATCTTTTCCGCAGTCTGGATGTAGTGTGGAGTAAAACGTCTTCTGCTTTTGAGTCTTTATAATTGCTAAGAAAGGTATTGGATTGTTAGGAAAGATTTTGCGTTAGGGATAGAAGCGGATGCCGGCCAAGCGCCTAATGCCCATGGCGTATGAGCGGATAACCCGTTAAAACGCCAAAATAATCAAAAAAACCATGTCTAAGCATGGTCTTCATGTCCAAGCAGGGTCTATCGCAGAGGACCCTGCGCCGATAATCTCACCAACCTATGATCCCTTAAAATAAAATTCCCTTTCCATTGTTTATATTTGTATTGTTCATGAATATCAAATCCATATTAGCACAATATAAAACAGACGAGCGAGTGCTCAGTTTAACCAAGGCGCTTCAAAATAAGGCTTCACGCGTTCAGTTGAAAGGATTAATAGGTTCTTTGGATGCTTTTGTGGTGGCCGCAACTTATTTTTTAAACCATAGAAATATGGTTTTTGTATTGCCCGATAGAGAGGAAGCCAACTATTTTCAGGCAGATTTAGAGAATTTGATGGAAAAAGAGGTGCTGGTTTTTCCTTCATCCTACCGCAAATCCTTTGATTTTACCCAAACCGATTCGGCAAATGTGCTGATGCGGGCGGAGGTTTTGAGCGAGCTGAGCAAGACCCAAGAATTCGGAAATTTAATTGTTACCTATCCCGAAGCATTGGCCGAAAAGGTAATCGACAGAAATGCACTTATCAAAAACACCTTAGAAATTTCCATCAACAATAAGCTGAGCATCGAATTTATCAATGAATTTTTAATTGATTACGATTTTGAGCGCACTGATTTTGTTTACGAACCTGGACAGTTTTCTGTGCGTGGAGGAATTGTAGATATTTTCTCGTTTTCACACGATTTACCTTACCGCATCGAGTTTTTTGGTGATCACATCGAAAGCATCCGTACGTTTGAAATTGAAAGTCAGCTTTCGGTAGAACAGGTAAAATCCATCACGATAGTACCCAACGTTCAAGCGAAATTCCTGACAGAAAGCAATATTTCTTTGTTGGAATTTATTGAGAAAGATGCCGCAGTGTGGTTTAAAGATGTACAGTTTACGTTGGATGTGATTAAAACTGGCTACAAAAAAGCGGTTGAATTATGGAAAGCTTTATCTGCCGAACAAAAACAGCAGAACCCCGAATGGATTGACCCAAAATTTGCTTTTACAGATGATAAAATGTTGGCCGACCAGCTGAGCGATTACCCAATTGTTGAATTTGGCAAGCAGTTTTTTTATCACGCTACGAAAGTTATTAATTTTGATTCTCGTCCGCAACCATCGTTCAATAAAGATTTTACTTTGCTAATGCACAACATTCAGCAAAATGAAGCGCAAAAAATCAGCAATTATATTTTAACGGATTCATCAAAACAGCAGGAACGTTTGTTCGCTATTTTTGATGATTTAAATAAAGGGGTAAAATTTCAGCCTATCAATGTTTCCATCCGCGAAGGCTTTATCGATCACGAACAAAAAATTGCCTGTTATACCGATCACCAGATTTTTGACAGGTATTATAAATACAAATTAAAACGTGGCTATGCCCGCTCGCAAGCAATTACTTTAAAGGAACTTCGTGATTTAAAACCCGGCGATTTTATTACGCACATTGATCACGGAATTGGGAAATATGCTGGCTTGGAAAAAGTAGAAGTAGGCGATAAGGTGCAGGAAATGATTCGTTTGGTGTATGCCGATAACGATTTGCTGTACGTAAATATCAACTCGCTAAACCGCATTTCTAAATACGCCGGCAAAGAAGGTCAGGTGCCAAAAATGAACAAGCTGGGTACCGATGCCTGGGACAAATTAAAAAAAACCACAAAAAAAAAAGTTAAAGACATTGCCCGCGATTTAATTAAACTTTACGCCCTCCGTAAAGCGCAGGAAGGCATGGCTTTTTCGCCAGATACTTATTTGCAGAACGAGCTTGAAGCGTCTTTCATTTATGAAGATACGCCAGACCAAGAAAAAGCAACTGCCGATGTAAAAAAAGACATGGAGTCGCCCAACCCGATGGACCGCTTGGTTTGTGGCGATGTGGGTTTCGGGAAAACCGAAGTTGCCATTAGAGCGGCATTTAAAGCTGCAACAGATGGTAAACAAGTCGCTATTTTAGTGCCCACCACCATTTTGGCCATGCAACATTACAAAACCTTTAACGAGCGTTTGAAGGATTTCCCCGTCCGTACCGATTACATCAACCGTTTTAAAACCAGCAAGCAGGTAAAAGACACTTTAGAAGACTTAAAAGCTGGAAAAGTTGACATCATTATCGGTACGCATAAATTGGTAAGTAAAGATGTAAAGTTTAAAGATTTAGGGCTTTTGATTATTGATGAAGAGCAGAAATTTGGCGTTTCGGTTAAAGAAAAATTAAAACAGTTTAGGGCAAATGTGGATACGTTGACGTTGACAGCAACGCCAATCCCAAGGACTTTGCATTTCTCCTTAATGGGTGCAAGGGATTTATCCATCATTCAAACGCCACCGCCAAACCGGCAAGCGGTACAAACAGAGTTGCATGTTTTTAACGAAAAACTAATTAAAGAAGCTGTAGAGTTTGAGCTGGACCGCGACGGACAGGTTTTCTTTATCCATAACCGCGTTGCAGATTTACGTCAGCTAGGCGGATTGATTCAAAAACTGGTTCCAAAAGCAAAAATCGCCATCGCTCACGGACAGTTGGAAGGTGATAAACTGGAGGACATCATGCTCGATTTTATTGATGGCAAATACGATGTTTTAGTGGCAACCACCATTATTGAAGCAGGTTTGGACGTTCCGAATGCCAACACCATGCTGATTAATCATGCCCACATGTTTGGTTTGAGTGATTTGCACCAAATGCGTGGGCGAGTTGGACGTTCCAATAAAAAAGCTTTCTGTTATCTGCTGAGTCCGCCTTTATCTACTTTAACCTCAGAAGCGAGGAAAAGGTTGAGCGCCATTGAGGAGTTTTCTGATTTGGGAAGCGGTTTTAACGTTGCCATGCGAGATTTGGACATCCGCGGAAGCGGAAACTTACTAGGTGCAGAACAAAGCGGTTTCATCGCCGAAATTGGTTTCGATATGTACCATAAAATTTTGGACGAAGCCATTCAGGAATTAAAGGAAGACGAGTTTAAAGGTTTGTTTGCCGATGACAAACCACGTCCGTTTGTGAGCTTTACGCAGATTGATACGGATATGGAACTGATGATTCCTGATGAATATGTAACCAACATCCAAGAACGCTATAACTTATACACCGAACTTTCTAAAATAGAAAACCAGACCCAGCTGGATGCTTTCGCTAAAGAACTGCATGATAGGTTTGGTCCGGTGCCAAGGCAAGTCCGCGATTTATTACGTACAGTAGAATTGCAGTGGATTGGTAAAGAAATAGGTTTAGAAAAAATCAGCTGGAAAAAAGGCGTTTTGCGAGGTTATTTCATCTCAGACAAGCAATCCAAATATTTTGAAACCGAAGCCTTTGGCAGGATATTGTCTTTTGCCCAACAAAACCCAAGAAACGTAAATTTAAAGGAGGTTAAAAACACTTTGCGTATTGCTATTGAGGGTATTAAAAATATTGACGAAGCTATTTTTGCGTTGGAGCAGATGCGGGATCCGGTGGTGATTTAATCTGGCGATTTGTAAGCAAATCGTTGCCATAAAAAGGCAAATTGAAGTTTCATAAATCACGCACTCTTTAATACAAAGTAATAAACTAAATTTTTTATGCATAAAAAGGCCACGCATTCTGCATGGCCTTTTTAAAAATGCTTCTTTATTTTTTGACTAACTTTTTACTAGTTGCCCCGCCTTTTCCTTCTAACAAAATGATGTAAGTGCTTGCAGAAAGGGCTGTAATATTAAAAGATGCTTCTGTTTGTGCAACATCAATTATTTTACTTTCCAATACTTTTCCGTTAAAGTCGATTAATTTAACCGTTTCAAAAACACCGTTTGCAAATCTCACATTCACTACATCTTGAGCCGGGTTAGGGAAAATACTAATCCCATCTGCGCTTTCTAAATTGACGTTTACAACCTTTGTTGCTAAAATCTCTGCGTTTCCGTTTGTATCATATTGTACCAATTGATAGTAGTTGTTTCCGTTGGCCGGATTCTTATCTTCCGTTTGGTATCTTCTCTGTTGATTGGAATTTCCACTTCCGCCGATTTTTGCCAGTTGCGCAAAGTTAAGGCCGTCAGTAGCATGTAGAACAATAAAATGGCTGTTGCTTTTTTCCGATGCAGTTAGCCAAGTTAAATCTACCGAACCCGTGTTGTTTAGCTGGGCATCAAAACTGATCAATGAAACCGGTAAAGCCGCTTCAACAGTTAAAATTTGCGTAGCATCAGTTGCAGGGTTAAAATTTGTATTTCCGCCTTGTTTAGCAGTAATGGTGCTTGTACCAACACCAACTATATGTATTTTCCCGCCAACTATAGTGGCTATTGATGAATTGCTACTGGTATAACTAACGGCTAAACCAGAAGAAGCCGTTGCTCCTGCATCAAAATCATCATCGTTGGTATTTTTGTTTGCTAGTGATGGGAATGTAATAGTTTGGTTTGCTTTATTAATCGTTAAGTCTGCCGTCAATATCAAAGTGGTATAACCTGTTCCTGAAATCGTAGCGGTTACTTCCTGAGTTCCTACATTCGTTCTTGTATTGTTTAAATAACTTACCGAAGTTCCTGCTGGAAGCGTTCCTGCGATTGCCAAAGATCTGGCATTTCCGTTAAAAGTAAAATTTCCGTTTGCTAATGTTATTCCTGTAATCGTTTTTAGTATATCCACATTCACAGCCCCTAGCGAAACATTAGTTCCTCCACCCGTACCAGTATTTCCACCATCATTCGCTTTTAGTGTTAATGTTGTAGCATTGTCACCTGTGACGCCTACAGGACCAGTAAACTTAATATTGGATGCCGTATTCAGGTAAGTATCGATATTTGTTGCCCTGCCGGTAAGCGTTAAACTGCTAGTTCCCGAACCTCCTATTGTTACTCCGCCTCCACTAGTGGCCAACAAGGTTCCTTGACCAGCAGTAATTGTGAAGACTACATTATTGGTACCTGCGTCTACATCAGCAAAAACAGCAGCAGATAAATTTACATTACTTGCTGTATTTTCATCAACCGTTATGTCTGTTGGTAAAGAGGTTAAGGTTGGGTCATCATTTACCCCGGTAATATTTACGTCAACAGTGCCAACTGTAATATCGCCTCCCCCTCCAGATCCTGTATTACCATTGTCATTGATGAAAACGGTTACAGAAGCTGCACTATTACCATCTAGGTTAGCATTAGGTCTGAAATAAATATTGGAAGGAATATTTATGTAATTATTTAAGTTAACCAAATTTCCAGTTAAGGTAAGTTCATTAGTCAAATGACCTGCTATGGTAATGCCAGTTCCCGCCGCGACATCAAACATGCCCCCTGTAGCCACCAGCTTTAAGGTAAGTGCTCCACTTCCGGCATCAATATCACTTATTGTAGCAGATGAAATATCAAAAACATCCCCCGTTGCGTCTTCATTAACAGTAATGGAGGATGGTAAACCAGTGACAGTTGGGGGTTCGTTAATATCAAGGGTAACCGAAGCGATGTTGGAATTAGCCAAACCATCGTTTGTGACAAAAATACTAAGCAAAAACATGAAAAGCAATGGAAAGAATCTGATAATCATGAGCTTAGAAGATGTTTTAAGTAGTGTTTTTTTCATAATGATTGAATTTGCCACATCTTTTTAAGTAGAGATGTGAATGATTTACTGTTAAATGATTTGCATTGAGAATTCAGCTAAATAATGAGTTTATTTAGCGTTAGAAAATTGAAAATGGTAGGAATTGATAGTGTATAATCGTTTGAATGTGATTGAGAAAAAACTCTAGAAAATAGGCCCGAATGATCAATATAAAATAGAGATGCACCAACTGAAACGGAAGCTATGAGTATCATTTTGAATTTTTTTTCCCTAGGCAAATAGGTAGAAACATTAAAAAAAGCTATAAGCATGAAAATTGCTCGCAAAAGCTCTTGAAATTCCAAAATTAACAAACTTTTCTCAAAAAAGGTGATTAAAGGTTATACCTATCCCGTATAAATAATGTTTCGCTTCTCAGTATATTTTTATCTTAATCATTACAACCCTATATCCGTTTCAAATTTTTTATTTTACTTGAACTATAGTGTGAAGGTTTTTCCAGACTTACGAAGTTTATCTCGCGTTTAACGCAAACAGTAAAAACAGCATAGCGGTAAATAGTTTTTCCGTGTTATCTGGAAAGTTGTATTTGGTTGGATATATTGGATGTTCCGTTAATTAAACTTGTAATATTTGTTTTAAGCATTACGGCTTTCTTTGATTTTGAGATTACCGTACAAACGTTTTATTAATTTTTTGTTGTGCCAGAATGTCTTTTGTGAGGTTGTTGATTTTTGAAACGTTTAAGAAAGAAAAACTAATTTACAGCTTCCATTACGTTTAATAACAATCTGTTAAAACACAGTTAACAAAGACATCTTAATTTTGTTAAAACTATGTGTAAATGCCTCTGCAAAACGCCATCAGCAAAAACCTAAAATTAAATTCCCTAAAAATCACCTATGCCTAAAAGAGATTTAGATATCGTGGTCATCTCAGACGTTCACTTAGGCACTTACGGTTGCCACGCCAAGGAACTGCTGAAATATCTAAAAAGCATCAATCCTAAAATATTGATCCTTAACGGCGATATCATCGACATTTGGCAGTTCAGTAAATCCTATTTTCCGGAAGACCATTTAAAAGTCATCAGAAAGATCATGAAGTTTGTGACCGATGGTGTGCAGGTTTATTACCTAACCGGAAACCACGATGAACTGCTGAGAAAGTTTGTAGATTTTAAAATGGGAAACTTTCAGCTCGCCAATAAGTTGATTCTCAATTTGAATGGCAAAAGAGCATGGTTTTTCCACGGAGATATTTTTGATGTAACCATGCAGCATTCTAAGTGGTTGGCAAAACTGGGAGCCATTGGTTACGATGCATTAATCCTAATCAACAGCCTTACCAACTGGATGCTCACGAAAATGGGCAAAAAGAAATATTCCTTTTCGCAAAAAATTAAAGCAAGCGTAAAAGAAGCGGTAAAGTTTATCAACCAGTTTGAACAGACTGCGGCAGAACTTGCTATAGAAAAAGGATATTACTACGTCGTATGCGGGCACATACACCACTCAGAAATTAGAAATATTATTACCGACAAAGGTTCGGTAATTTACCTAAACGCTGGCGACTGGGTAGAAAGCCTAGCCGCACTTGAATATGATGGCGAGGGATGGGAAGTATATAAGTACAATCCGGCAGACTATTTAAAAGAAGGAGAGCTAGAAGAAACAGAAGATCTTAAACAATTATTAGACGTAAAAGACTTACTCGCAAAATTTAAGATAGAAACCTCATAATTTTTTAATCCCGCTATTTTTTCCGCTTCAAAAATTTTGCGTAAGATTTTTTTACGTAGTTCATATCATCATAATAATTCCAGTAAGTTACATCCTCGGGCTTTGGCCGATATAAATACATAAACTCCACCAGTTCTGTATCAGGAATTTTTATGGCTTTACGGATCACGACTTCATTAAAATGACGATCCACCAGAGATTGCGCATTTTCTCTTTCAATATAATTTCCAAACCTGCGGGCGTTGTTGGCATCAGCACCTAAAAGTTCATGTAAAGCAGTAAGCGGACTAAAAATATAAGCCAAAATAGGCGGATCTCCGTTATAAAAAACACCCTTGCTTCGGTAACCATCTAAAATCTCCTGCTGTTGTTTGGCTTTACTTTGCTCTTTTACCACAACTTCATTCAAAGCGATGGATTTATTTAGGTAAATCACTAAATTCTGTTTGGCTACAATAACTTTTTCAACAGTTTCGTAATTTGGTTTGCTAAACAAAAGCGTATCGCCAATACTAACTTCTAGCTCAAAATTACCCCATTCATCAGTTTTGGTAAGCGCCCGGGTCTGTTTTACCTCCACATTTACTTGTTCAAGTCTTGTAGTGCTTCCTTTTTCAAATACCAAACCTTTAATCACAAATTTTTGCTGAGCGTTGGCCATATAAGTAGCCAGCGTTATTAAAATTAGCGTAAAGATTTTTTTAAGAGTCATAAGATGTTTAAAGATGGCAAATCTTTTTCAGTCGGGATTGAAATTTAGGGTATTTTAACATTTGAAACCCTACCCGAACAATAAGTAAAATATACATATCACATAACCAGCCAATTTTTCCCCTTTAAATTTTATCTTTGCAAATGATTAAATCCATGACTGGTTACGGCGCCAGCGTTACCGACTTGGCCAATGGCAAATACACGGTTGAAATTAAATCTCTCAACAGTAAATTTTTAGAGCTAAACATCAAATTACCCAAAGCATTTTCTGATAAAGAGTTTTTTTTAAGGAACGAGTGCAGCAAACTATTGGAACGTGGTAAGGTAATGTTAAGCATTAGTGCCGATGTTACCGATGCGGGTTCTAAAGCCGCCACTATCAACAAAGATTTATTAGCGCATTATTATGCGGAGCTAAAAAGCATCGCACAAACCATCGGTGATGAGGCCAACAACCTAATACCCGTAGTTTTAAATTTACCCGAAGTGGTAAAATACGATGAAAGTTCGGTTTCTGAAGAGGAATGGAAGCTGATGCTGAACACTTTTTATAAAGCTATAAACAATTTCCAACAGTTCAGGAGTGATGAAGGAGCCGTTCTGGAAAACGATTTAACTACTCGCATTAAAAGTATTTTAGACTTTATGGCTTCGGTAGAGCGTGATGAACCAAACCGCGTTCCGGCAATTAAAGAAAAACTGAATACCATGCTTGCGGATGCAGTTGGTAAGGAAAACGTTGATCAAAACCGTTTAGAGCAGGAACTGATTTACTATATCGATAAATTGGATATTACCGAAGAAAAAGTTCGTTTAAAAAGCCATTGCAACTATTTTATCGAAACCTTAAAAAACAAAGATGCCAACGGTAAAAAATTGGGTTTTATATCGCAAGAAATTGGCCGAGAAATAAACACCATGGGTTCTAAAGCCAACGACGCCAACATCCAACGCTATGTAGTTGGGATGAAAGAGGAATTGGAAAAGATTAAAGAACAGCTTTTAAACGTTTTGTAGATAAGCTATAGCAGAGCGCTGGTGCTTTCAGCTTTCTGCCTTTAGCTTTTAGCTTAAAAAGAAATGCAAGGTAAACTAATTATATTTTCCGCTCCGTCTGGTGCAGGCAAAACCACCATCGTACAACATTTGTTAAAAGCATTTCCAGATAAAATTGCTTTTTCTATATCTGCAACTACCAGAGAATCTCGTGGTGAAGAAAAGAACGAAAAGGATTACTACTTTATATCTAAAGAAGAATTTTTGCATAAAGTTGCTAAACATGAATTTGCCGAATTTGAGGAAGTTTACTCTGGCACATTTTACGGCACTTTAAAAAGTGAAATCCAACGGATATGGGACAGTGGAAAAACTGTAATCTTTGATTTGGATGTTGAAGGTGGTCTCCGTTTAAAGGAAAAATACGGAGAAAATGCGCTCGCCATTTTTGTACAGCCACCGTCTTTAGAAGTCTTAATTGAGCGTTTAACCGGCAGAGGGACAGAAACCAAGGAAAAAGTACAGGAACGGATAGATAAAGCTGAAAAAGAATTGAATTATGCCCCACGGTTTGATGTGATTCTTAAAAATTACGACTTAAATACTGCCTGCAAGGAAGCGGAAGAATTACTTTTGAAGTTTATCGGAGGATAAACTCCAAGTGGTTTAAACGCCTTAAAGTACTTTTACAATTTCTTCGCTAATCCGCTCCACCAAACTAGTAGTTACCGAATTACCCGCCTGCATATAAAGTTTGCTGTTTGCAATAGGCGGCAAAATATATTTATCCATTGGGTAACCCTGAAAAGCAAAACATTCTTTTGGAGTTAGTTTCCTAATGCCAAAATCATCTTTTATCAAAGGTACATTATGTCCACCAGCACCCATATTTGCGGTTAACGTTGGACAAACATTGCTCTTATTTTCTCGCACATAAACCCTGCGCCATTGGTAAACCGTATCTTTTTTTAACATGGTTTTTTCTAGCTCGGGATAATATTGATGATCTTTTTTGTAGTAATATTTATCGTCTTGCTTGCCTTTCTCCAATAAATCATGGATTGTATTGGTAAGCTCAACCGGAGCTGGAAAGGTAAAATCCTCATAATTTTTAACTTGTTCTGGATCAAAAGCTACAATAAAAATACGCTCCCTATTTTGCGGAACGTTGGCGTGAGTCATAGAGTTTAATACTTTGTGAAAAACTTTGTAGCCCAGTTTTTCTTCCAAAATTTCTACAATGATTTTAAATGTTTTCCCTTGATCGTGAGAAACCAAATTTTTAACGTTCTCCAAAAAAACAACCTTAGGCCGGTGCTTTTCTACAATCTGCTGAATATCAAAAAATAGCGTTCCCCGCGTTTCCGAAAAGCCCTTTCGGTAGCCTGCAATTGAAAACGCTTGACAAGGGAAACCACCGCAAAGCACATCAAACTTTGCTGGAATATAATTTTTTACGCTGTCTTTGGTAATATCGCCGAAAGGCACTTCACCAAAGTTTTTTTGGTAAGTTTTCTTCGCATCCGCATTCCATTCACTGGTGTAAACGCACTTTCCGCCCACATTTTGCATCGCAATTCTAAAACCGCCAATTCCGGCAAATAAATCAATAAAAGTGAAATTTGTTTGTTTTGGCGTAGGAAAAGGGATTTTCTCTACCTCGTTTGATAATTGCTTCAAAAGGCTCTCTTTAGTTATTGGCGTTGCATATTGAGCTACAAATTTATCTAAAATCTGTAGCGCATCTTTTTCATAATGTTTCGCAATATCACTACTAATATTATGCAGGTAATGACTAACTATCGCTTTTGGTTCATCAAAAAAATCAGAAATTTCAGCTTTAACTTCTTTACTTTCCAAATCATTTACGCTTATACTATTGTTTAAAGGCATTGCTTAGCTAAAATTAGCCCGCAATTTACAAAAGCATTTTCTATCGATAAAAGAATTATTTAGTCGTTTACAGCGTAAGCGGCAACAATTTTATAAGTAACAAAACAGTGATTACACTCATAAACCGGCATTAATCACTATTTTAGTTTCAACTTAAAATAAAAGGGATGCAAAAAAACCTACGCTATTTAAAATTTGTTGCTTTATTTATTTTCTCGATTGCTATTTCTGGCTGTGCAGCAAAAAAACAAAATAAAAAAACTGTAGCCAGTGCCACAGTTAAACCCGCTCCTCCAGCAAAAAAAGATGGTATAAAGCCGTACAGCGAAATAATTACGGCAAAAGCAAAATCCGACTCTGGATTGTTTACTGTTCATAAAGTTGACGACAAATATTACTATGAAATTCCAGACTCTTTGTTTGGCCGGGAAATGCTTGCCGTAACCCGCTACGTTAAAACACCTGCGGTAAATGGTACTTATGGTGGCGAAGAAATTAACGAGCAGGTTTGGAAATGGGAAAAGAGAGACAAACAGGTAATGCTTAGGGTTCCATCATACACAAATATTGCTGCTGATAGCTCAGAAATGTACGAATCGGTACGTAACTCAAATCTAGCGCCCATTCTTGCATCCTTTGATATTAAAGCTGTAAGCAAAGATTCAAACGGTGTTGTAATTGACGTTACCGATTTTTTCAGTAAGGACGTTTCGGCTTTGGGCCTATCATCTGATACTAAAACACAGTATAAAATTACCCGTTTGGATGAAAGCCGTTCCTACATCGATACCATAAAATCGTTCCCAATCAATGTTGAGGTACGCACAGTAAAAACTTATATCGCCAACAATCCACCGGTTGATAATTCTTTAGGATCAGTAACCGCAGAGCTAAACACATCAATGGTTTTGTTGCCTAAAGTGCCCATGCAGGCCCGTTTATACGATGAACGGATTGGCTATTTTTCGAAAAGACAAACTGATTATGGTTTGGATGCTCAAAAAGCAACCGTTACTAGATACATTGCCCGTTGGCGCTTAGAGCCGAAAGATAGCGCAGCTTATGCCCGTGGTGAATTGGTTGAACCTAAAAAACAAATTGTTTATTATATTGATCCCGCAACACCCAAAAAATGGCGTCCGTATTTAATTGAAGGCGTTAAAGATTGGAATGTAGCTTTCGAACCAGCAGGTTTTAAAAACGCCATTACCTGTTTAGAAGCACCAACCGACGACCCGGATTGGTCTCCGGAAGATGCCCGATATTCGGTTATCCGATATTTTGCTTCAAACATTGCAAACGCTTACGGTCCGCATATTTCTGATCCACGTTCGGGAGAGATTATTGAATCTGATATTGGTTGGTATCATAACGTGATGAATTTGGTACGCAACTGGTTTTTTGTACAAACAGCGGCCGTTAATCCTGATGCTAGAACGCCTAAATTTAAAGATGAAGTGATGGGACAGTTAATCCGTTTTGTTTCTTCACATGAAGTTGGGCATACTTTAGGTCTGGCGCATAATTTCGGTTCAAGCGTTGCTTACCCTGTAGATTCGCTACGATCGGCTTCTTTTACACAAAAAATGGGCGGAACAGCGCCATCTATTATGGATTATGCCCGCTTTAATTATGTGGCACAGCCACAAGACAAAGGTGTGATATTATATCCCGGGATTGGTCCTTACGATAAATGGGCGATAAAATGGGGCTACACTTTTTTTCCGGATAAAAATATAGAGCAGGAATCAGCAATCCTGAATAAGTGGACCGTAGAAAAAGCTGGAAACCCGCTTTATTTTTATGGACAGCAGACTGGAAATCCGGTTGATCCAAGATCACAATCAGAAGATTTAGGAGATGATGCGATTAAAGCATCCGCTTACGGAATTGCTAATTTGAAAAGAATCGTCCCGAACATTGAAAAATGGACTTATGAGGAGGGCAAACCTTACGATAATTTACAGGAGCTTTATGACGAAGTAATCAATCAATTTACCCGCTATATGGGCCACGTAAAATCCAATATCGGTGGCATTTACGAGAACGATAAAACTTATGACCAAGCTGGCGCAGTTTATACACATGTTCCGAAAGCAAAGCAAAAAGAGTCTATGCAGTTTATAATTGCACAAGCTTTTAAAACACCGACTTGGATATTAAACAACGAATTTCTTTCTAAATTTGATAATGCTTTGATGCTTTCCCGGATCGGCAGAATGCAAACCACTACATTAAATAGTATTTTAGAGTTTTCGCGTTTAGCGAGAGTAATTGATAACAGCGCTAAAAACGGCAAAAATGCTTATGCCATTGATGAGCTTTTCAGCGATTTGCAAACCGGGATATTTACCGAATTAACGAGCGCCACAAACATTGATGTTTACCGCAGAAACCTACAAAGGGCGTATATTGACCGCCTGCAGTACTTATTAACGCAAACCCAAACCAGCCCTACCGAGCCTACAAAAATTAACGTGGAACAATCTGACATTAGACCAATGGCGAGAATGGGATTAGTGAATCTACAATCAGCTATTCGAAAAGCTTTGCCGAGATACAGCAATGTTATTATTAAAGCTCATTTAACCGACGCTTTAGCAAGAATTGATTTGATTTTAAACCCGAAAGGTTAGGAATTGATTTTTTCGGAAGAACCGGCATTAGATGATTTCTGATGCTGGTTCTTTATACAGTTTTATTATTCGGCCTGAGGAAAACTTTAACTTAGCGACTAACTCAAACACAATTCTTCAAAAACAGCTGCATATTTTGGATACTCAGTTGTTAAATCCGCTTTCTTTGCCATTTCAAAATCTTCGAAATCAAAACCTGGCGCCACGGTACAGCTTACTAAAGCAAAGCCTTTTTTATTTTTAACCTGCGAGGCAAACCAACAATTTGCTGGAATGGTAGCTTGTGGCACTTCGCCGTTTTCCAAATCCTTTCCTAAATGGATAACACTAATTGCACCATCAATAAGTACTGTAATTGCTAAGGTTTCCCCTTCGTGATGAAACCAAAGCTCATCAGATTTTATACGGTGGAAATGTGATTTTTGGGTATCGCTCAGTAAAAAGTAGATGGCGGTGCTAATATTTCTATTGTTGCCTTCGCTGTTTTTGATTTTCTGCTGGCTTCGGTAAGTTTCCGCATAAAACCCGCCTTCGGGATGGCCGATTAAATTAAGTTTATTGATATAATATTGGGCGTTCTTTTCCATTACCAACCAAAACCAGCTTATTTTTTAGCTTCTTCTTTCGCTTTTTTCTTAAAAAAACCTCTTAACAAAAAGTTGTGCTGTAAAGCCTCCATGTTTTCATCTAGTTTTTTACTGCTGGTCTCTAGGTTGTTCATTAAAGTCTTTACCTGATCTGCTGTTTTAGGGTCGTTTAGCAATATCCCAACGGCATTGTCACTTTTCGTAAGCTGCCCGGAAGCATGATCTAAATTCTCAGTCATTTTAGCCGTAGAAGCAGCGGTTTTCTGAAGTTCGTCAATGGATGATCTTAACTTTGCGAAAACTACTGTGTCGGTTAACAATTCATCTGCTAAGCCACCTTTGGTGTTTAGTTTATTACTAAAAGTATTCAACTGCACAGCCATGCGGTTTGTTGCTGCGGTTGTTGCTTGTAAATTGCCAACTATCTTTCTAAAATTACTGGCAATTTGCTCATCGGTTAATAAAGCACCGATTGTGCCTTTTCCTTCCACTAAACTACGGGCTAAAACCTTAAAATCTCCGGTAATATCCACCAAGTTTTTATTGTTTACCTGTAAGGTTTTCATAATATCATCGGTAGATAGCGTGGTATTTACAGCAAGCAAGTCCCCATCTTCTACAAAAGGATATTTAGGCGAGCCACCGTCAATTACTACAATCTTATTCCCTATTAAACCATCAGAACCGATGCTTGCTTTCGCATTTTTGTGGATGTATTTATGTGCTTCTTCTTCTACATTCAAAGTCACCTTCACTTGAGATGTGCCATAAAATGCAATCCTTTTTATGGTTCCAACTTTTACTCCAGAAAACCAAACGTTGTTACCAACCTTTAACCCTTGTATATCGTCAAAAACCACATCGAGTTGGAAGCTTTTTACAAAAGTTTTTCTTTGCCCGCCAAGGGTAAAAACGCCTAGTAAAAAAATCACTATCCCTATAAATAAAAATATCCCTACGGTTATCGCCTTTTTATTGTCTTTATTTTGGCTCATATCTTTTATTGAATAAAATTGTAATCATAAAACGGAGTTACACGCTCATCATCTGTAGCAAATACTTCCTCGAAAGTGCCAACTCGCTGAAACTGGCCGTCGAGCAACATGGCAATTCTATTGCCCACAGCTTTAGCACAGGTTAAATCATGTGTAATAATAATGGAACTTGTTTTAAATCGTTCCTGCACTTCATTTATTAAATTGTTAATTTCTATACAGGTAATTGGGTCAAGTCCGGCAGTTGGCTCATCATACAGCATAATTTCTGGCTGTAAAATAAGCGTACGGGCAATTCCAATCCGTTTTCTTTGTCCTCCGGATAGTTCAGAAGGCATTTGATTAATGGTTTGCAACAAGCCGACCGCATCTAACACAGTTTCAACTGCATTGCTTATTTCGCCTTTGCTCAGGTTTTTCTTGTTTCTCACTAAAGGAAATTCCAAGTTTTCTCTTACGGTCATGCTATCATAAAGCGCACTGTTCTGAAAAGAAAACCCAATTCTTAAACGTAGCTCTGTCAGCTCCTTTGAATTTAGTGCAGAAACCTCCCTGCCTAAAACATTTACACTTCCGTGGTCTTGAGTAAGTAAGCCAGAAATTATTTTTATAAGCACAGATTTACCTGTTCCGGATCGGCCTAAAACCACTAAATTTTCTCCTTCATAAAGATCTAAATCTGCGCCTTTAAGCACATCATAATCACCGAAAGATTTTTGAACATCTCTAATGGTAATTACCGTTTTTGGGTTTTCTGTCTTAGCTTTCTGTAACATTAGGTTCTGAATAAGAAAGTGATTTGGGTAGCAATTACCTCTTCAATAAATACCAAAAACATCCCAACTACTACTGCAGAATTGGCTGCTTTACCCACGCCTTCTGTTCCCTTTGATGAATTATAACCTTGATAACAGCCAACCATCCCGATGGTAAACCCGAAGAT
This sequence comes from Pelobium sp., assembly GCA_035496935.1. Lineage (GTDB taxonomy): Bacteria > Bacteroidota > Bacteroidia > Sphingobacteriales > Sphingobacteriaceae > Pseudopedobacter. Next base: position 143,557 of record DATJED010000012.1, read on the forward strand.
TATTGCCTTAATGGTAGAAGCGGTAATATCTAAAAAAGTGATGGACTCTAAAAACGACTGAACAAAAGCACTGAAGCTGGTACTTTCTGCCATTGTTACGTTTAAATATCCGCCTAAAAGTGCAACCAAAGCGGTGTAAAAAGTTAGAATTGGAATGGTGATGCTGGTAGCTAAAACTCTGGTAACTACCAAATAACTAAAAGGATTAGTTGCTGAAACTTCCATTGCGTCAATTTGCTCGGTTACTTTCATAGAACCAAGCTCGGCACCTATACTTGAACCTACTTTACCTGCAGAAATTAATGAGGTTAATAAAGGAGCCAATGTGCGAAGCATAGCAATCCCCACCAAAGAGGGCAACCATGATGTTGCGCCAAATTCGGCCAATGACGGTCTTGATTGTTTTGTAAAAACGATTCCGGTAATAAAACCCGTTAACGAGATTAGCGCTAAAGATTTATAGCCAACTTGGTAGCACTGCCTTAAAATCTCTTTTCCCTCATAAGGAGGCGTAACCGCCTCGCGAAAAAATTTCATTATAAAAAGATGAACCCGGTATAATTCCAGGAACATATTATTAAATCTTAAGGATACGCGGGAAATAATTTTCTTCAAAATTTTATCATTTTGTGGTGGTTGAATAACAACAATTATTCCATTACAAAATTTAATTCTGCAAAAGTATTAAAATTTAAAAGCAACGGTTCGGTTTTTTAGGACGGAATATCTGTGTTAAGTCAAAAAATTAACGAAGATCAAAACCAGCGAAGTCCACATTTACGCTATAAGGGCTTATATAATTCTCCAATAAACAAGTAAATTCCTTTCTGGTTACCAGTTTATCTTTGTTATAATCAGTGTCGAATTGGTATTTCTTTTTCCAAGATTGCTCTATTTCTTCTTGGATAGAAATCGGGTCTCTGCCACTAATAAAGCTCAACATCGAAATTACGTTTTCTACTGAAAGCTGTTTCACTTTGTTTTCGATAAACCAAATTCTAGACCGAGGATAAAGCTGTGCCATGATTTCTTTAATTTCATTTGCGGTAACCGTACCATCCGGACTAAATTTTCCAGTTTTAAAATCCAAATGTAAAACACCGCTTGCAATTATTTTCTGTACAGGATACCAAGCTACATCATCTCCTTTAACATCTAAAACCGGAAATAAAAAGCTTTTATAGTCAATCATTTCATTTTGGGTAATGCGAATGCTTGCTTTTTTAGGGCTTACATCAAAGAAAGGTCCGTACGCTGCCAAAGCTCCGGCGGCCTGCCCAATATTTGTCCAAAGCGCAATATTTCTTAAGTCTTCTGTGTCAAAATCTTTAAAACACGACATGGAAACAATCAAAAGATTATCCACCTGTTTTGGTATGAAAACCCCCAAAGGAATAAAATGCAACACGCTATCTTTACCAAAACCTGCCGCTCCGCTTGTTTTGTAAAGTTTTTGAATTTGGTTATAGGGGTTTTCCTGTTGCTGTTTAGAGTAGATTACCAAAGGATCAAACTTGCCTAAACTGTCCAACTTTAAAATATTGTTTTTTACCAGCAGAGAACTTTTGCTATCAGTAGTGGCATCAACCAAGGTTTTGCATTTAATTTTTTCTAGCTTTCCGTTAATCAAAACCTTAAGCTCCCATCCGTTATTTTTCTGCTCAATGCTCTCTATAGCAGTTCCTTTTAAAAATTGTAGTTTTTTAGTGTTTTTAACAATGTTTTCTAAAGCTGCTTGCGGGCTAATTTTGGTGCTGTCTTTTGCTTTCTCATAAGCATCTTTCCACTGTTTCCAGATACCATGGTTAAAGCTCGGGATATCCATATTGGGTTCAATATCTCCAATTAAATTATTGCTTGGCTCAATAAGCAAGGCTCTTACGCCACTTGTTGCGGCCTGTATTGCAACAGCAGTACCTGCGGCGCTTCCGCCAATTACAATAACATCTGGCTTATATTGAGCAAAACCGCTAAAACTTAGTAGCAAAAAAAACAAGGAAGGTATATGCTTAATCATAATTGTAAATTAACGATTTAATAAGTGATTTAATTTTAGCACTTTAAAATTTAACGTTTGTTAACTAATATTTTTAAAATATTTTGACTTTTGCATCTAAACAATTTGTCGTCCGCATTATTTAGCCGACTAAATTGTTAGCTTATATTATTAAAATGATAAACGATAAATATCCTTTTTCCGATTTAACCGAAGCCTTGCTAGCATTAGTGCAAGACTTTAAACCAACCGATTGGGATAAAAAAACACTTTTAAATAATTGTAAAGTTAGCATACTTATCAATCATTTAATAAATACGCATATAGCGATATTAAACCAATTAGATCCAAATTTTACGCTAAATACCAATACGGATATAACTATAAATCTGATAAACGAACAGATAAAAAAGCTGGAACTCGCCATGAAAAACGGCACCGATTTAAAACATGTTAAAGAAAATCAATATTGCAATTGTTGGTTGCGTCAACAATATGTTAGGCAAGCCTTAAATAATCAGCACTTGCTTAAACGGGTGTTTTATTTCCCTTTTTTAAATATGGTGATGCAAAATTTTGCAAATCATTACCAGAAAATAAATGCAGAAATTGGGACAATATTAAAAGTTGAAATTGTTGGTGAAGCTGGCGGAGTATGGATAATTCAAAAACAGCAAATTGGCTGGCAAAATATTGAACCTAAAAACAATGATGCTGACGTAACAATTTATCTGGACCAGCAACTTGCTTGGCTGTTATTTGACGGAGCACTTAACCTGAATGAGATTGGCCAATATTATCAAATTATTGGAAATAACCAGATGGGAAATCATTTCCTAAATCTCCGGATTTGATTAGCCACAAGCGCAATAATTTCCCCAAAAACCTTATTGCTTTCGGTAAATTAAAAGGAAAACCTGAAACCGATTTTCCACACTATTCCCCATTTTTTCCTCTCCTTTCTGCAGAAAACTGAAAGCTATTTTTATATCGAAATTAAAATAAACCTGAGAAAACAAGCTTCAAACCCGTTTAAACAGATAAAGAACGCTTAAGCGCTTGCTGTGGTGCGTATTATAAAAGTCGTGGTATGTTTCTAGCATAAGGATGAACATGAGCTGAACTTATTAAAGTTTGCCTCGTATAAGTCAAACAAAACATAGTACAACATGAAACGTTCAATTTTAGCGCTTTTACTTTTAACCACATTTGTTGCTTGTAAAAAAGATGATTCTACTATAAGTGTGGAAGTAAATAATCCAGAAGCTATTGCTCCAAACGGTTTTAATTTTTCTACAACTAAAAGCGTAAAAATTCACGTTCAACTTTTATCAAACATTAACGAACCTTTAGCTAACATTCCGGTTAAGCTGTACAACGCAAAAAACGGCAACCAGTTGCTGAAATCATTAACCAATGAGGGTGGAAATATTGATGTTGATTTAAACATTGCCAGTTACATAGATCAAATTATCGTAAAAACCGATTACGTAGGTTTAAACAACGAGGTGCTTAGTTTTGTTGACAACAACCAATTAAACCTTACCATTGGGGGAGATAAAGGATTGGAAGGTAATTTTATAATACCTGCCGAAAATAAATCTGCGCTAAGTGGAAAGTCAACCCAATCTGTAAAAACGTTAGATGCAAGTTATTCTTATATGGGTGCTTATCACAGTAATGGCAAGCCAAAATACCTAACTCCAAAAAAAGGAAAAGTAAGCGCACAACTGTTAAGCTATATAAATGCTTCGATACCAAGTACTGTAGATGTTAGAACAAACCATCCAGAATATATGGCTGATAACGCCAAACAAACTCTAGATTTGGTAAAAGATGCGGATGTTTACTTAACTTTTGTTACAGAAAGTGCCGATTTAACAAATACAATTGCTTTTTATACTTATCCGACCAATAATCCGCCAAAAAGCGTTTCAGAAATTACGGAGATAAAATTCGCTTTCCCTAATAGCTCATTGGTTGGCTCGAATGGTGGATTGGTTTCTGGTGATCGTGTAAATTTAGGGCATTTTACAGCTGGTACATCTGTTGCTTTTATGTTGATAGCCAATGGCTGGAATTCTTCGACGCAATCAGTAAAAACTGATGGTGCAAAATATTATAGCAACAAAAGCTTCAATCCAGAGAGTGATAACAATTTGAAAAAACATACTGTACTACTAAACTTTGCACAAGAAGATCTTTTTATTTTAGGTATAGAAGATTTAAACCGTGAAAACGGTGGCTCGGACCATGATATGAACGATGCTTTGTTATATGCAGAAGCTTACCCAAAAGATGCGATTTCAAAATTAGGCATCGTAAATTTAGATACCCCTAAAGATACCGACAAAGACGGTGTAAAAGATCAATTTGACGAATATCCAACTGATCCGACGAAAGCATACAATAACTATTTTCCATCAAAAAATAGCTGGGGAACTTTAGCTTTTGAAGACAGATGGCCTTTAAAAGGTGATTACGACATGAACGATTTAGGCATCAACTACAGATATACTTACGTTACAAATGCAACGAACAAGGTTGTAGAAATGACCGCAGATTACAAAGTGACTACCGCTTTAGCCTACTTCCATAATGGTTTTGGGGTTGAATTGCCGTTTAATTCATCTGTTGTTAAATCAACCACCGGCCAAGTTAAGTCAAAAAATTACATCCAAACAAATGCAAACGGTACAGAAGCTGGGCAAAATAAAGCTGTAATTATTCCGTTTGACGATCAGAAAGCTATTTATAACCAAGGCACTGGCTCATCGGACGTAGTAAGTGTAAATATCCAATTTACCAGTCCGCAGTCAAACAGCATTTTAGCTTCCGCTCCTTATAATCCTTTCTTGATTAGCGATGGTAAAAGAAGCTTCGAAATTCATTTGCCCGGCAAAACACCAACAAATTTAGCTGATAATGCTTTGTTCAGCTATCAGGACGATAAATCAAATCCAAGCATCGGAAAATATTACATCGGTACAAACAATTGGCCTTGGGCTTTACAATTCACCGAAACTTTTAACTACCCCGCTGAAGGAAAAGCAGTAAACGAAGCTTATGCTAAGTTCGGTGCATGGGCGGCATCAGGCGGAACGCAGTTCGCAGATTGGTACAAATAAAACATATAGAATTTTAATGCTCCTAAAAGGTTGTTTCAAGTTTAGAAACAACCTTTTTTGTTTAAATAAAGTACTGACAAGCTGACACGCTTTATTTCAGTCTTTTCCTCTCCTGTTTAAAATTTGGCGTAAAATTGACATTTTTTTCCTTTGGCATATTCTGTGATACAACACGGACAGAAAACAAAAATCTAAATATTTAAAAATTATGGCATTGAACATTAAACCTATCGCAGATAGAGTAGTGGTGGAAGCTGCTCCTGCAGAAGAAAAAACCGCTTCAGGTATCTACATCCCTGACACAGCTAAAGAAAAACCTCAAAGTGGGACCGTTGTGGCCGTTGGAAACGGTAAAGTAGATGAACCGATGACCGTTAAAGTTGGTGATCAAGTTATCTACGGAAAATATTCTGGTACCGAAATCACCTATGAAGGAAAAGAGTACTTAATTATGAAAGAATCTGATATTTACGCAGTTCTTTAAGTATTGCGTATTGAGACGTGAGTATTGCGAATTTGAACTCCGTCATAATTTGTGAAATCAATTAATTTAAAATTTGTTTGAGAATGTTTGTTGCGATTTATAATCTCAATACTCAATACTCAAATCTCATATCCAAAAACAAATGTCAAAACAAGTAAAATATAATGTAGAAGCTCGCGATGCTTTAAAACGCGGTGTAGATATCTTAGCCAATGCAGTTAAGGTAACTTTAGGTCCAAAAGGAAGAAACGTAATTATCGATAAAAAATTCGGTTCTCCTGCAATTACCAAAGATGGTGTTACTGTTGCAAAAGAAATTGAATTGAAAGACACCGTGGAAAACATGGGTGCGCAAATGTTGAAAGAAGTTGCTTCTAAAACCGCAGATATTGCCGGTGATGGAACAACAACTGCAACTGTTTTAGCGCAGGCTATCGTTACTGCTGGTATCAAAAACGTTGCTGCTGGTGCAAATCCAATGGATTTAAAACGTGGTATCGATAAAGCGGTTGCAAAAGTAGTTGAGAATTTAAAAGCTCAATCGCAAACTGTTGGAGAAGACAATAACAAAATCAAACAAGTTGCTTCTATTTCTGCAAATAACGACGATGTTATCGGTTCGTTAATTGCTGAAGCCATGGCGAAAGTTGGTAAAGACGGTGTGATTACTGTTGAAGAGGCAAAAGGAACCGAAACCGAAGTTAAAACTGTAGAAGGTATGCAGTTTGACAGAGGTTACCTTTCTCCGTACTTTGTTACCAATGCAGACAAAATGGAAGTTGAGTTAGAAAACCCTTACATTTTAATCTACGACAAAAAAATCAGCAACATGAAAGAATTGTTGCCTGTGTTGGAAAAACAAGTTCAAACTGGCAAACCACTTTTAATTATTGCTGAAGATTTAGATGGCGAAGCTTTAGCTACTTTGGTAGTTAACAAAATCCGCGGTTCACTAAAAGTTGCCGCCGTTAAAGCTCCTGGTTTTGGTGATAGAAGAAAAGCAATGTTAGAAGACATCGCTATTTTAACCGGCGGAACCGTAATTTCTGAAGAAAGAGGTTATAAATTGGAAAACGCTGATTTATCATACTTAGGTCAGGCCGAAAAAATTACAGTTGATAAAGATAATACCACTATCATCAACGGAATTGGCTCATCTGACGACATCAAAGCCAGAGTAAACCAAATCAAATCTCAGATTGAAACTACCACTTCTGATTACGACAAAGAAAAATTACAAGAGCGTTTAGCTAAACTTTCTGGTGGTGTTGCTGTACTTTACGTTGGTGCTGCGTCAGAAGTGGAAATGAAAGAGAAAAAAGATAGAGTTGACGATGCTTTACACGCAACCAGAGCAGCCGTTGAAGAAGGTATTGTAGCAGGTGGCGGTGTTGCTTTCATCAGAGCAGTTGCTTCTTTAGATGACTTAAAAGGCGCTAATGAAGACGAAACCACTGGTATCAAAATTATTAAAAGAGCTATTGAAGAGCCTTTACGTCAAATTTGTGCAAATGCTGGAATTGAAGGTTCAATTGTTGTTCACAATGTAAAACAAGGACAAGCAGACTATGGATACAATGCCCGTACGGATGTTTACGAAAACTTAATTGGTGCCGGCGTTATCGATCCAACTAAAGTTTCTCGTGTAGCCTTAGAAAATGCAGCTTCAATTGCAGCGATGTTGTTAACTACAGAATGTGTATTAGCAGACGAGCCAGAAGAAGCAGGTGCAGCTCCAGCTATGCCTCCAATGGGCGGTGGCATGGGCGGTATGATGTAAAACTTTTTTAACGGAAAGCTTACACTGAAAGTTAAAAGCCGATACATAAAATCCCTGTTCTTGATTAGAGCAGGGATTTTTTTATTTTGTTAAGCTTCGGAATCCGGATAATAACCTAAACATCTTATAAGCTTGGGCGTTTTAACACGCTTTCCACTATATCTTTTTAGCTGAAAAAGCTAAAAAGGATGCCGTTTCAATCGTTAACGCAACACAAATCTTCTCGAGTTCAAAGAAAGCAACACAACGTTATAATCTATTTAACTATTCGTATCTCAAAGCCTCCACCGGATCCAATTTAGATGCCTTCGATGCAGGAATAATTCCCGAAGCTAAACCTGTCCCTACACATGCTACCAACCCAATAAAAATCCACAGCCAAGGAATCAAAAATGAAGCGCCCATTGCAATAGCCAGCAAATTCCCCATTACAATTCCTAAGAAGATCCCAACACCCCCACCTATTAAGCAGATAACAATTGCTTCATATAAAAACTGCTTCCTTATTAAAGCAGGGTTAGCGCCAATTGCCTTCCTTACACCAATCTCCCGGGTACGTTCGGTAACAGAAACCATCATAATATTCATTAAAGCTATAGCAGCGCCTATTAAGGTTATTAAACCAATGGCAATGCCCGCGATCTGCACAAACTTCAAATTGCTAATTAAAGTTTCGGCAATAGCATCACTTTTAGTTATTTCAAAATTACTTTCTTCTTGGGTACTTAAATTCCTAACCTTACGCATTAGTGCAGTAGCCTCACCAGATGCGTAATCAATTAAAGTCGGATCAGTAACCATTACAGAAATGGTATAAGTCGGATTATTATTGGTCATTATCTGCCTACCCCTTATAATCGGAATTACACAAACCTTATCACCACCAAAACCCATACTCGAACCTTTCGGGGCAAACACGCCAACTACCCGAAACTTGTTAGTTCCAATCGTAATTATTTTATCAATGGGGTCTTCTCTCGTGAAAAACTTCTTCTTTATTTCATCACCTATTATCACAACACTGGATCCAAATTCCATCTCTCCATTGGAAAAATTTCTACCCTCAGCAATCTTATACCCACCGGTAAATACATAAGCAGCGTCCGCTCCTAATACAGAAATATTAGGGTTCGTTTTTTCGTTTTTATACTTAACAGTAGCAGCAAAAGATGCGAAAGTATTTACAGAAACCATTGCTGGTAGCACAAAACGTCCTTTAAAATCCATCGCCTGTCTATAGGTAATCACCGGCCAACGTTTCGCTCTACTTCCATTTCCGCCAATCCTAATCCCTGTCCCACGGTTACGGATTGTAAAGGAGTTAGCCCCCATACTGGCAAAAGTATTATTCAACGACCCTTTTATCGCATCTATAGAAGTTAATATACCTACCAATGCCATTAATCCAATTGCTATAATCAAAGCCGTTAAAAAGGTTCTAAGTTTATTACTACTTATTGATTGCAATGCTACTTTTACGTTTTCAATATTATCCATACAGCAGATTTTAGGCAAATTAAAAAATCTTTTTTTAGACAGCAACAGGCAAGACTTTGTTACAAAAGTTATCAATTTAAGGCGTAGGGATTATAGGCTTAATAGTCTTTGCATGTAAACAAAGGCTTCTGTGGCAAACAAACCCCTAAAAAAATATACATATTAGATTAAGGCCTTTAAATATTCTTAAGGTAAACCCGATATTAGATCAAAGGATTGAATAATAGAAAACTCCGAAACGAACTTGACCTTAGAACAAGAGGAAGTAGAGCTATTGAAATTTTTAATATGATAATTGGATGAAGCATTAACCCCTCAGACCGGCAGAACAAAAACCTCCCGGGGCAAAAAAAAGCCCCCCGTCCTTTCGGCGGGGGGCTGTGGCCTCATGCCCCTCCCGGGGTACAACAAGGACCGGCACCGACCTACTCTCCCACGTGTTAACGCAGTACCATCGGCTCTGGCGGGCTTAACTTCTCTGTT
>DATJED010000013.1:0-51861 GCA_035496935.1 Pelobium sp.
TTACACCGGAAGCATTACGCAAATGCGACAGAAAATGTATGGGTTTTTAGATGCTTTGAAATAAAATTTGATGCCGAAAGTTAATATTGTTGGAGCAGGTTTAGCAGGAATTGCAAGCGCAATTAGGTTTGCCTGTAAAGGCTTTAGCGTTTCAGTTTATGAGCAAAATGCTTACCCCGGTGGGAAACTTTCTGAATTTAAACAAGGAAAATATAGGTTTGATGCTGGTCCGAGTTTGTTTACCATGCCTCAATATGTTGATGAACTTTTTGCATTAGCTGGAAAAAATCTAGGAGATGAGTTTGAATACCAAAAATTAGAGGAAATCTGCAATTATTTTTGGGTTGATGGCACACGCTTAACCGCTTTTGCGGATGCTGAAAAATTTGCTTCGGAGGTAGAGAAAAATACCGCTTCAAAACCTGGTGAATTGACAAAGTTTTTGAATAAAAGCGAAACCATTTACGACATTACTCATCAGGTGTTTTTAGAAAAATCACTGCATTTATTAAACACTTACGCCAATACAAATACCGCAAAATCGTTTTTAAGATTCGGGCAAATTGATGCTTTCCGGACAATGGCAAAAGCTAACCAATCGTATTTTAGCGATGAAAAAATGGTACAGTACGCCAATCGCTTTGCAACTTACAATGGCTCAAACCCGTACCAAGCACCCGCTACTTTAAATGTAATTCCACATTTAGAGCAAAACCTAGGCGCTTATTTTCCTAAAGACGGGATGTATAGCATTACAAAAAGTTTGGTAAAACTGGCGGGGGATTTAGGTGTAAAATTTCATTACGGACAATCTGTCGATGAAATTGTAGTTACGGATGGCAAAGTAAAAGGAATTAAAGTAGATGGCCAGTTTTTAGAAAGCGACATCGTAATTTCTAACATGGACGTTTATTTCACCTACAAAAAACTGCTGAAAAACCAGAAACAACCTCAGAGAATTTTGAAGCAAGAACGTTCCAGCTCGGCGCTGATATTTTATTGGGGGATAAAAAAGGAATTTAAAGAATTGGGTTTGCACAATATTTTCTTCGCTACCGATTATCGGGCAGAGTTTGACGCGATATTCAAATCAAAAACCATTCATCCCGACCCAACGGTTTATATCAACATCAGCTCAAAAATGCAGGCCGGCGATGCGCCAGAAGGTTGCGAAAACTGGTTTACCATGATTAACGTTCCGAATAATACTGGGCAGGATTGGGATAGTTTAATTGCAGAGGCTCGTAAAAACATCATTAACAAACTCAACAAAAATTTAGGTATTGACTTGGAAATTTTGATTGAGAATGAAAGCATTTTAGATCCGCGGACAATTGAGAGCAGGACTTCATCCTTTCGTGGGTCTTTGTACGGCACCAGCTCTAACAGTCAATTCGCTGCATTTTTACGCCATGCAAACTTCAGCAAAAACATCAAAAATCTTTATTTTGTTGGCGGGAGTGTGCATCCGGGTGGAGGAATTCCGCTGGCTTTATTATCGGCAAAAATTGTAGCTGATATGGTTAAGATTTACAATTTCACCTAAATAGGCGCAGTAAGCTTTAAGCTTTCGGCCTTTAGCTTTAAAAATGCTTAAATTAGCACTTTGCTTTAAACAATGATTAAACCCAAATCCAACAAAATCATTTATTCTTTCTTCTCCTGGTATATAGAGCGGATTATAAAAAAAGATTTTTCGGGGTTTGAGTACAACAAAATCGATTTTGATCCACAAAAAGCAATTCTTTTACTTTCCAACCATTTTAGCTGGTGGGACGGTTTTTTAATCTTCCATCTCAACAAAATTTATTTTAAAAAGAAATTTCACGTAATGGTTTTGGAGGACACCGCAAAAAAAGTAGGCTTTCTGAAATATCTGGGTGCTTTTAGTATCCAAAAAAATGCAAAAAGTTTAGTAGAATCTTTGGAATACGCAGGTCAATTATTAGACAATCCTGAAAATTTGGTTCTAATTTTTCCGCAAGGTCAGCTACACTCATTGCACAGCAGAACCATCAGTTTCGAAAAAGGAGTTTCACGTATCATTAACGCGTCGCAGAAAACATTTAATTACGTTTTTGCCGTTATTTTAACGGATTATTTTGACCAGCGAAAACCTAATTTAAAAATAGCTTTACAAAATTGGGAATCGCCAGAATTTGCAAGTTTGCAGGTAATTAAAAGTGCATATAACAAACATTACGAAGCTTCTTTAAACCAACAATCAGAAATAACAGTATAAATGATTTACTTTTTTTACATCGTTTTCTTTTTTCTGATTTTGCGCTTCACGGTAACGCTGTTCAACTTTATATCTAACCCAAAACTCACCAATTCTCCCAAAAAATTTAATGATTCGGTTTCCATTTTAATCCCCGCCCGAAACGAGGAAGATAACATTGTAAAGCTTTTAACTTCCATCCATCAGCAAGATTATCAAAATTTTGAAGTGATCGTTTTAGATGATCATTCGAATGATAATACTTTCACGGTAGTTGAGAATTTTTGTAAAAATCACCCGAAATTTAAAATCATAAAAGGCAAAGAATTGCCGAAAGGTTGGTTGGGGAAAAACTTTGCCTGTCACCAGTTAAGTCAAGAAGCAAAAGGCGATTGGCTACTATTTTTAGATGCGGATGAAGAAGTGAAAAACGGTTTAATCAACAATTCCATTTACCGAATGTACATTGGAAAATTAAGCTTACTGAGCTTGTTTACCAACCAAATTACACGCACTATCGGCGAAAAATCGGTAGTTCCGTTAATGCACTTTCTGTTATTAAATCTTTTGCCATTGCGTTTGGTTAAACTATCAAAACTACCCTCGCTTGCGGCCGCAAGCGGACAGTTTATGTTGTTCAATGCGGAACATTATATGCAGTTCCATTGGCATCAATCTGTAAAAAATAAAGTAGTAGAAGACATCGAAATCATGAAAAAAGTAAAGTCGCGGGGTTTGCGTGGCGAGGCTTTACTGGCAAACGGATTTATTTTTTGCCGTATGTACAAAAACTATAAGGAGTGCCTACAAGGTTTTAGTAAAAACATTTTGGCGGGCTTTAACAACAGTATTATTGCTTTAACCATCTACATTTTATTTATCGTTTTTGGACCGTTATTTATCTTGGTTTTCGGTAATTTTCAGTTATTTTATTTTGCATTGACGCTCATCATTTTAAGCCGGTTGATGATTTCTTATCTTTCGGGCCAAAATGTGTTTGTCAATATTTTTTATCATCCCATACAAATGTTAAACTTATTTATCTTAGCGTTACTGTCCATCAAACAGTCCTTAAGCAAAACCATTAACTGGAAAGGGAGAACCATCAACACATGAAATATTTAGAAAAAACCGGATTATCAAAAATTTTCATCATTGTTTTTCATTTGGTGGGTTTTATAGGTTTCTCACTCCCTCATCTGCATGATTTTTTTATCTCTTTTGTGCCCTTTCATCTGTTATTAATGACCGCCATATTATTGGTAAATCAAAAAGAGTTTAAAAAAGAATTTTGGTTGGGGCTTGTTTTTGTTTACCTGAGCGGATTTTTAATTGAAGTTGTTGGCGTTTCTAGCGGAGCAATTTTCGGCAACTATAGTTATGGCAATACTTTGGGTATTAAAGTGGCACAAGTGCCCCTATTAATTGGCTTAAACTGGGTAATATTAATCTTTTCTGTAGGTGCAGTTTTAAAAAAATATTTCAAGCATTTGCGAAATTTAAAATCACTGGTTGGCGCTGTCATACTTGTTTTTATCGATTTTTTGTTAGAGCCTATTGCCGTACGGTTTGATTATTGGAGCTGGGCAGATAGCGTTGTTCCGTTACAGAATTACGTGGCTTGGTTTTTTGTTTGCTTTATTCTTTTAAGGGTATATTACGAGCTGGAATTTCGCAAATCAAACCCCGTAGCCATGACTTTATTAATCAGCCAGATTTTGTTTTTTGCGGGTTTAAATGTTACCGCAGTGTGACTTAACTTTTTATATTTTTGTAAAAACAACCTCAAATGGACTATAATTTAAAAGTTTCTATTGATCAGGATTCGGGTTTTTGCTTCGGTGTGGTTTATGCTATTGATATGGCCGAGGAAATTCTGGAAGATGACGGATATTTATATTGCTTAGGAGATATTGTTCATAACGATGAAGAAGTGAGTAGGCTGAAGGAAAAAGGTTTAAAAATTATTGATAACGAAGAACTTAAATCGTTACATAACGAAAAAGTTTTGATAAGGGCACATGGCGAGGCTCCCGAAACGTATAAGGTAGCTTTAGCAAACAATATTACTTTAGTTGATGCATCTTGTCCAGTGGTTTTAAAGTTGCAAAACCGCATAAAAACTACGCATGACGCCAAAGAAAAGGTGCTTATTTTTGGTAAACATGGGCATGCCGAGGTAATTGGTTTACAGGGACAAACAAATAATGAAGCTTTGGTTTTTCAGGATTTGGCGGAACTTGAAGGTGTGGATTTGCCGAAATCTTTCACGCTTTATAGCCAAACCACCAAATCAACGGATAAATTTTACGATATCAAAAACGAGCTCATAAGACGTGGACACGAGGTTAAAGCAAACGATACCATTTGTCGGCAAGTATCAAACCGAGATAAGGAATTACCGAACTTTGTAAAGAGATTTGATAAAATTGTGTTTGTTTCGGGCAAAAAATCGTCGAATGGAAAAGTGCTTTACGAGGTTTGTAAAAGAAACAATCCTAACACGTATTTCATCAGTAATCCTAGTGATTTAGAAAAGACGATGTTTAACAAAGGTGATAAAATTGGGATCTGTGGTGCAACATCAACACCGATGTGGCTAATGGAGCAAGTTAAAGAGGTGTTGGAAGCTTATTAAGATTTGGGCATTCCCCGCCGAAAAATCGGGTCGGGCTTTACGTTCATACTGACCGCCAAAACACAAGACCACAACACGGCTTTATCCACAAGGCGGGTATCCACTTCAATCCCTAATGCAAAACCATCATCAGTAAAAATAAAAGTTTGAAAAACAACCGCGGAATATACATGGCATTACTCATCATCTTTTTGTGGATGGTTAGCATTACTATGTTGATGCGCTTTGATTTCAGTTATTCGAATCCGCTGGTTTACATTTTTGTATTGCTACAGACGCACTTATACACAGGACTTTTTATTACTGCACATGATGCAATGCATAAAACGGTTGCGCCACAGAACAAAAAACTAAACAACTTTATTGGGCAGGTTTGTACTCTTTTTTACGCCGTTTTCCCTTTCCAAAAATTGAACCGAGAACATCATAAACATCATCAGTTTGTACATACCAAGGAAGACCCAGATTATTACGAAGGAAACTTTTTCACTTGGTATTATCAGTTTATTAAACAATACCTCAGCTGGTGGCAAATTATGGTAATGGCTATTATTTACAACGTTTTAAAACTTTACATCCCAGAAAAAAACTTATTGCTTTTTTGGGTTGTCCCGTCGTTGTTAAGTACGTTGCAGCTTTTTTACTTTGGGACTTATTTGCCACACAAAGGCGAACATCAAAATATTCATCAGTCAAAAACACAGTCAAAAAATCATATTTGGGCTTTCTTCACTTGCTATTTTTTCGGTTATCATTATGAGCATCATGAATCGCCGGGTACACCTTGGTGGAAGCTTTGGCAAATGAAAGAAACATTACATAAACAAAACAATGGGTAAAAAAGGTATTTTATTGGTAAATCTGGGTACTCCAGATAGTCCTTCAACAGCAGACGTAAGAAAATATCTCGACCAATTTTTAATGGACGAACGGGTAATTGATATCAATGCTTTTAACCGTACACTTTTGGTTAAAGGGATAATTGTGCCTTTCCGTGGACCAAAATCTGCAAAAATTTATAAAGAAATCTGGACAGAAGAAGGTTCGCCTTTGTTAATTTATGGCAACAACGTTAGGGATGCGATTGAAAAAAAACTAGGTGATGGTTATCAGGTTGAACTGGCAATGCGCTACCAATCTCCATCAATTCCGGATGCTTTAGAAAGATTGAAGCAAGCCAAAGTGGATAGCATAAAAGTGGTTCCGTTATTTCCACAATATGCTTCTGCCTCAACCGGTTCTGTACATCAATTGGTAATGGAAATTGTGAGCAAATGGCAGGCAATTCCGGCTTTAAGCTTTATCAACAGTTACTACGACCATTCTGGGATGATTAAGATTTTTGCCGATAATGCAAGAAAACACCTCAGTCAACAATGGGATCATATTTTATTCAGTTTTCATGGCATCCCGCAAAGGCAGATGAAAAAAGCCGATGTTTCTGGCCAGCATTGTTTGAAAGTAAAAGATTGCTGTGCAACTTTAACAGAAAACAATAAATTCTGCTACTCGGCGCAATGCCATAACACTGCGCAATTAATTGCAAAAGAACTGAATTTGACCGATAAAGATTATACCCTTTGTTACCAGTCTCGTTTAGGAAACGATCCTTGGATGCAACCTTACACCAGCGTTGTATTGAAAGAATTAGCAGAGAAAGGTGTTAAACGCATCTTGGTTTTATGCCCGGCTTTTGTTTCGGACTGTTTAGAAACTTTGTATGAAATTTCTTTTGAATACCAGGAAGAGTTTGTAAAACTTGGCGGAGAAAAAGTGCAACTGGTAGAAAGCTTAAATGATAATCCGGCTTGGATTGATGCATTGGAAGATATTATTTTGAATAAATAGGAAAAAATTCTTTTGAACAAAGAAAAAATTCTTACATTTGTTTAAGGAGATAAAATCATGAAAAAGCCGGGTAAAAAAATGAAGATCTATGCAGAGGCTGATGATAAAGCTTTAAGCACCGTTGCAGAAACAATTGCGGTTTATGGCAATATGTACGCTAACCCGATAAATATATTATCGAATTCAAAAAAGGGTTTAAAGGCAAATGCAGCTTTAGATTTTATTTCAATTTCTGGTTTTACTTATGATGAATTTCAGGAAACCTTTAAAACTACGGTTAAAACTATCCAAAATTACGTGGTGCAGGATTTAAAACTTGATGCCGTTTTAAGCGAAAAGCTTTTAAAATCTTTTTCATTATATAATTTAGGTATCGAGGTTTTTGGCAGCGCATCGGCTTTTCACCAATGGTTAAATATGCCTGCCTATGGTTTGGGTGATCAAATTCCTTTTAATTTGATGGATACAATTACCGGCATCACTTTAATAGAAGATGAACTTAACCGAATTGCCTACGGAGACTTGGCGTAAAAATGCAGGTTTTTAGAATTACGCTTGCCAAATTTGCTGAAGCATTACAGGCCTCGGGTAAGCCGGCCCGATGGAACGGCAATCATGTAAAAGTGATTTATACCTCATCATCTCAATCCTTATCTTGCTTGGAAAATGTAGTTCACAGAAGCTCTTTGGGTTTAAATCAAAACTTTTGTTTGTTAACTATTAACATTCCGGATAAGGTGAAAATTACTGAAATAAAATTAAGTGATTTAGATGCAAATTGGCAAGATTACGAAGCTTTCCCTTATACCCAAAACATCGGTAACGAATGGATCCGAAACAACGAAACTGCCATTTTAAAAGTTCCGTCAGCCATCATAACTCAGGAATATAATTATTTGCTAAATCCAAACCATCCAGACTTTTCCAAAATTGAGCTCATAGGAAATGAAACGTTTATCTTCGATCGTAGGATTAAAGTTTAATATTAGCAATCCCCTACATAGGCTCCCTTTTTTACAAAACCGTTACATCTCAGATATAAAAATCAAAAATTTCATAGATTTTTATGATAACTTTCCAATTAAATTTTATGAATATGAAATCAGGATTTAAAACCCTTAGCTTAAGTTTTTTACTTACACTTTTTGCCGCATTTACTTATGCACAGGCATTAACGCCTCAACCCAGTTCTGGGCAAACCGTAATTCAAGATTTTGGATTAGGAAAAGTTACTATTAATTACAGTCGCCCGAATGCAAAAGACAGGGTGGTTTTTGGCGGATTGGTACCGTATAACGAGATCTGGAGAACCGGAGCAAATAGCGCTACCACGATTACCTTTACAGACGAGGTTACTTTCGGTGGACAAAAAATTGCAGCAGGTGAGTATGCTTTATTTACCATTCCTAGCGAAAACGAGTGGACAGTGGTTTTAAACAAAGCCGCCAAACAATGGGGAGCTTATACGCATAAAAATGAAGACGATGTTTTGCAGGTTAAAGTGAAGCCATCTAAAACATCTACAAAAGTGGAAACCTTTACCATCCAATTCAGCAATGTAACGCCAGGAACAATGGATTTAAATATCGCTTGGGACAATACCCAAGTAAGCGTTCCTTTAACAGTAGATTATGATGCAAGGGTGATGGCAAATATTGAGAAAGCTATGGCCGGAGAAAAGAAACCGTACTTTGCGGCTGCTCAATATTATTTCAGTAATAATAAAGATTTAAAACAAGCGCTGGTTTGGGTTAACGAAGCTGAAAAAACGGACACGAAAGCACCCTGGATAAAATTAGCAAAAGCTAAAATTCAAATGAAACTGGGCGATAAAAACGGTGCTAAAATTAGTGCAACACAAGGATTGGCTATTGCAAAAGAAATTAAAAATAACGAATACATTAAATTGAATCAGGCCTTTTTGGATGATTTGAAATAACATCTTAAAAGTTCGAGCATAAAAAAAGCTTCCCGAAATGGGAAGCTTTTTTTATGCTTTTAAAACTATCATTCAACTTTGTAGGCAACCACGGAATTTTTTAGGAAAGTTGGCACATACATTACGCCAGTTTTAGCGTCAAAACCAATATCTGCGGTATTTATTTTTTCTGCTCGGCTGTCCATCAACAAATCAAAAGTGCCATCGGCTTTAACGTGATAAATTAATCCTGCCCAACAGGTAACAATAAATTCTCCGTTTTTATAAGGTTCTAAACCATCACCGCCGGATGCAAAACCTGTTGTTACAACCTGCTGTGCTTTGTTTTTATCAAGCTTTACCAAAGTAGTACCGCTTAAAATATAAAGCTGATTATCAATAAATTTAAGTCCGTTTGCATTTTTTACATCGGCTAAAAAAAGTTCAGCTTTATCATTAACAATACGGTAAATTTTTCCCAATCGCGTATCAGAAGCAAACACTTCTCCTTTATTATTTACGGCAATATCATTTAAAAAAACAGCTTCTTTAATAGGGATTTTCGCTTCCACTTTGGCCGATTTTACATCAATTTTCACTACCTCGTTAAGATCAGCAACATAAAGTTTTCCTTTAAAATAACCCAAACCTTTTGGAGCGTTTAAACCTGTAACCCATTCTTTATTTTCAATGTTACCGTTTTGGTTTACGATGGCAACTCCGCCTTTTCCATCGGCTTTAGCACCATCTCCATCAATTAAAGAAACGTACAACAAATTGCCTAAAGGCAAAACAGACTCTGGAGTGGCTAAATCGTTAGCTTCCCAAATTTTTGTGAGTTTCAATTGCGCATTTGCTTGGTAACAAACCAACGCAAGTAATAAAAAAATAAGGTTTTTCATTTTCAAATTAATTTAAGGTGAATCTTAAAAGCTAATTTAAGAGTTTCGTCCCTGTTTTTTGGATTAATAATTGTTTACCTTCAAAAACGACAAACTATTTTATGAAAATAACTTTTCACGGCGCCGCACAAACTGTAACCGGCAGCAAACATTTAATACAACTTAACAACGGAACCAAAATTTTATTAGACTGCGGACTTTTCCAAGGACAAGGATCACACACAGATGAAATGAACCGCGATTTCGGTTTCGATCCAAAATCCGTTAATTATTTGGTGCTTTCTCATGCGCATATTGATCACTCGGGCTTAATTCCACGGTTAGTGGCTCAGGGGTTTATCGGCGATATTATCTGTACGCCGGCAACATATTCGCTTTGCAAAATATTGTTGCAGGATTCGGCAAAAATTCAGGAAAACGACATCAGATATGCAAACCAAAGAAGGGCTAAAAATGGGCAAAAACTGTTTGAACCGCTATATACCATGCAAGATGCACTTACTGCACTTGCTTTTTTTAAAAAAGTAAAATATGGTACGGTTTACCAAATTGAGGAAAATATAACGGTAAGTTTTGAAGATGCCGGACATATTATTGGCAGCGCATCGGTGCATTTAAACATTAAGGAAAATGACAAACTTACCCGGATTTCTTTTAGTGGCGATGTGGGCAGGTATAAAGATTTGATTTTAAAAGCGCCAAACCATTTCAGACAGGCAGACTATATTTTATTAGAATCTACCTATGGAGATAGTTTACATGAAGATGCCAGTCCGGCTACGGAAAAACTGCTTCAGATTATTGAAAATACCTGTGTAAAACGAAAAGGGAAGCTGATTATTCCGGCTTTTAGTGTGGGCCGTACGCAAGAACTTTTATACTGTTTAAATGCTTTGGAATTAGACGGCAAATTGCCCGATATTAAATATTTTGTAGACAGTCCGCTATCCGAAAAAGCAACAATGGTGGTTAAAGCCTATCCGTGGAATTTTAACGAGAACGTTCAAGAGGTTTTAAAAGTAGATGATGACCCGTTTGATTTTAAGGGCTTGCATTATATTGAGGACGCAGAAGAATCCGAAGCATTGAACAATGATCCTTCGCCTATGGTAATTATTTCTTCGAGCGGTATGGCCGAAGCTGGACGTGTTAAACATCATATCAGAAATAACATCGACAACCCAAACTGCACTATTTTATTGGTTGGCTACGCAGAAGCTTCCTCTTTGGCAGGAAGACTTAAAAACGGTGTTAACCCGGTATCCATTTTTGGAGAAGAATATGAGGTAAAGGCAAATATCGCCTCTTTACAATCCATGAGCGCACACGGAGATCAATCAGATTTAATCCAATTTTTAAACGGACAGGATAAAACCGAACTGAAAAAAATATTTTTGGTTCACGGCGAAATAGATGTTCAAAACAATTTTAAGGCAGAGCTTAATGAAAGAGGTTATCCAAATGTTGAGATACCAAAAAGGCATCAAAGCTTCGAGCTTTAACTAACTGAACTTTTAAACCCAGTTTTCTTTCAAAACATCATTAATAAAGATTTAAACTTTAATAATGATGTTTTTCTTATACATTGCCCAAAGTATAAAATACCATATTAAAACAAAGGTTAACGCACCGGCTAAAGAAGCGTTATAAGCAGAAAAATAAGGTGTAAAAAATAGTTCGTACAAGTACTGTTTTAAAGCGATTGATTCTCCGTTTAAAGAAACTTTAATCAGATTCATGCTTCTTGCAATAATTGCAGATGCAAAGAAAACAGTTATCGCATTTACGCCGTAAATCACAAATGGCTTGGTAAACTTTGTAAATCCTTTAACGTCGATAAACCAGTAACATGTTGCTAAAGACATACTAGCCAAACCGCCTGTATAAAGTACAAAAGAACTTGTCCATAAAGATTTATTTATCGGAAAAAAAGTATCCCAAAACAGCCCTAGTAAAACAGCAATAAATCCGTAAACAAAAAGCCATACAACTTTATTTTCGGGTGTCCGCTGTTGAGATTTAAGGATAATGCCCATCAGTACACCAAATAAACCACTAGCAACTGCGGGCAAAGTGCTCAGTAAACCTTCGGGGTCCCAAGTTCTGGACAGTGACCAAAGATGTGCCTCGGTGAAAACTAAACGATCCAACCAAGCACCTAAATTGGTTTCTTTTTCGAGGTTTGCATAACCCACACCGGGTACTGGAATAAAAGCCATCAGCACCCAATAAAGCATTAAAATAATGATGAAAATTTTAAACAGCGTTGTTTTATTTAATTTGATAAACAGAATGGCACATACCAAATAAACTAAGGCAATGCGTTGCAACACTCCCGGTATGCGCACTTCCGAAAAATTAAAAAATGGAAAAAGTGCCAGCAGCAATCCTAATCCAAATAAAATTGTTGCTCTTTTTATGATACGCTTTAATAAAGTTGCGTGTGCCACGTTTTGCTTTCCTGAGCCTAAAGCATATGCTATAGAAACACCAACTATAAACAAAAAGAAAGGAAATATAAGATCGGTTGGGGTACAACCGTTCCATTCGGAATGCTCTAACGGTGCGTAAATATGCGACCAATCTCCAGGATTGTTCACCAAAATCATAGCGGCTACGGTTAATCCCCTAAAAAAATCGAGTGAGACCAATCGCTGTCTTTTGTTGGTTGTTGCTTGCATAAATTAAATATAACATATTATGCAATTAAAATGACGTTTAACTACAGAGAAAATAGCCGTTATAAAACACTTTTACTTACTAAACCCAAAGAATTGTATTTTTACAACAATGAGAGTAATTCACCTAAATACCTATGACGGAAATGGAGGAGCGGGAAGAGCAAGCTACAGGTTAAACAACGCCTTAAAAAAAGCTGGTATAAATAGCGATTTATATACATACATTAAGCTTGGAAAGCGGGAAGATATTAAGGCTTTATATCCGCGTACGATTGATAAATTTTGTGCAACACTCCGGATTTTAGCCGAAAGATATTTACCACGTTTTTACGAAAAGGATTTAAAAGTGCCTTTTTCACTTTCTTTTTTTGGCAAAGATATTCACACCCATCCCGAACTGCTAAACGCCGATATTATTCATTTACATTGGATAAATCATGGTTTTTTAAGCTCTTCTGATCTAACAAAATTAGCGCTCCTAAACAAGCCAATTGTATGGACCATGCATGACAGCAATGTTTTCACTGGCGGTTGCCACGTACGTTTCAATTGCCAGAACTATATTAGCCACTGCGGTTTTTGCCCCTTATTGAAAGATCCCGAAGCCGATGATATTTCTCACAGAACTTGGGAACGAAAAAAAGAAGCTTACCAGAAATTAAAAGCCCTATATATAAGCCCTAGTACTTGGTTGGCAAAAGCAGCCAAAGAAAGTGGTTTATTAAAAGATAAACCTGTTTATAATATTCCAAATACGTTAGAAACTGATATCTTTAAACCGTTAGATAAAGGATTTGCAAAAGAAAGTTTAGGTTTAAAACCCGACGATTTTATTTTGCTGAGCGGTTTTATGCCTTCTAAAAAAGATGCGCACAAAGGCACATCATATTTAATTGATGCTATTAATTTATGGTTGGCCAAAAATCCCGAAATGGAAAAAAAAGCGACTTTAATTGTTTTTGGAAACCGAAACAACCAATTACCACCGCCATTTAAAATTCCAGTAAAGTTTTTAGGAACCATCAGCAACGACGAAATATTAGCAAAAGCCTACGCTGCAGCGGATGCTTTTTTAACCACTTCTTTAGATGACAACCTACCCAATACCGTAATGGAAAGTTTAGCTTGTGGAACTCCGGTAATATCTTTTGAAACCGGTGGCATCCCGGATATGGTTGAACATAAAAAAAATGGCTATCTGGCAAAATATAAAGACCCCACGGATTTTATGGAAGGCTTAAACTGGATATATAATCATCCGAATAGAGCAACGTTGAACGCTAACGCCAGAGAAAAAGTAACGAGCGAATTTAGTGAAGAAGCCATTGCCGAGCAACACATCAGTTTGTACAAATCTTTACTAAACCAAGCTAGTGAAAACGTTTAACCCGCTTTTATCCGTAATAACCGTAGTGTACAACAACGCAACGGATATTGAAAGAACCATTAAATCGGTAGTTAACCAAAGCTACCGTAACGTTGAATATATTATTATTGATGGCGCTAGCACCGACGGAACTTTAGCAATTATTGAAAAATACCGATCGCAGGTATCGCAATTGATAAGCGAGAAAGATAAAGGAATTTATGATGCGATGAATAAAGGTTTGGCTTTAGCAAATGGAGATTATGTGCTGTTTATGAACTCCGGAGACGAAATTTATAGTTCGGATACGGTAGAGCGGATTTTCAACACTTCTGTAGATGCGGATATTTATTACGGCGAAACCGAAATGCTAAATGCAGATTTGCAGAGCGAAGGAACACGCAGGCATAAAATTCCGAAAAAATTAACGTTGAGTAGTTTTAAATACGGAATGAGTGTGGGCCACCAAGCTATCTACATTAAAAAAACAATTACCCAGCCTTATAACCTAAATTACCACCTTAGCGCAGATATTGATTGGATTTTAACCGCCGTGTCAAAAGCAAAAACAATTGTAAATGTTAATTTTTTTGTTGCTAAGTATTTGATGGGAGGCATGTCCAAACAAAAACATTTGCAAAGTTTAAAAGAACGCTTTAGCATATTTAGCCGTTATTATGGGCTGATCCCAAATATCTTCAACCACGGAGTAATTGCTTTCCGTCTTTTTATTTATTTCCTCCGAAACAATAAAACAAACGACTAACACGTTCAATACAAATACTGGCTAAACGCAGAAAGTCCCGATCTTTTTGAATCGGGACTTTCTCTTATACTGGTTAGTTTAAGCTGGTTGCTTACGAGCGATCTCGCGGTAGATCGCAATTGCTAGAATTAAAGATAGGAGAATAGATCCAAATAAAGAAATATTTTCTCCTAAAAAATATGAAGTTGGTTCAAATTTCCACTCAATTTTATGATTTCCTGCAGGTAAAACCGCTGCCCTTAATAAATAGTTTGCCCTAAAATATGGCTTTTCTTCGCCGTCAACGTACATTTTCCATCCTTTAGGATACCAAATTTCAGAAAACACCGCAACCACATTTTTTTCTACAGAATATTCATATTTTAATAAATCCGGATGGTAGCTTGTTAATTTAATTTGTCCGTTTTCAGGAATTCCGGGTTTTTGTTCTTCAATTTGATGTTTAAACT
Organism: Pelobium sp.; assembly: GCA_035496935.1. GTDB lineage: Bacteria > Bacteroidota > Bacteroidia > Sphingobacteriales > Sphingobacteriaceae > Pseudopedobacter. The sequence goes on from DATJED010000013.1 coordinate 14,790, forward strand.
CCTGATTTACAATAGCTACTTTTTGAGGATCAAAGGAGCTAATTGCTTGCATTTCCTGATCGTTGTCTTTTACAAACTGAATACTTTGTACAAACCAAGCATGGCCACAAGCTGTGCTATTTGCTTGCATACTGGCAGTTTTGCCATCTTTACCGTTTGTAATAAAATATTTAGTGTTTAGCATGTCCAAAACATCCTGGTTTAAGCTACCTGTAAATTGCTTATCAATAACCTCCTGAAAGCGCTTAAGTTTAGCGGCGTGGTAACCTCCTATTGTTTTATGGAACGCTGTTGCATCAGCGCTTTGGAACGTTGGGATGGTTAAATCCAGCACTCTAAAATCCGGATCGCTATCTCTCATTATAAATTCGTCAACTTCACGTGGTTTCGCTTGTTGGCTCATAACTGCCTTCGCTACAAACTTATCGTCATTTAAATAACGCTTATCTAATGACCATAAATCGCTCAAAACTATCACACCGATAATAATAAGACCTAAAGGTTGTGCAATTTTTTTGTTGATTAACGCCCAAAGAACCCCTATACCAACAACTATAAACAATAAAGAGCGAATCGCATCTGCTCTAAAAAGCGAAATCCTGTCGTCTATCAAAGCGGCAGATATGCTCGCTCCGAAACTGTTATCGCCACCCGCAATCTGATTAAGCTGTTGAAGGAAATCTTGGTGGTTATCTGCTTTAAAGCCGAAAAATAAAGTAGGAATGGCTAATAACACAATCAAAGCACCTAATACAATATAAGCGCTGGTCTTTAGTTTTTTGATGACTTCTTTAATATCGGCAGTTGGCTTTGTAGCCTCATATATAGCCAAACAAGCTAATATTGGCATACATAAACTGGCGATTACTAAGTTAAATTCTACCGACCTAAATTTGTTGTAAAGCGGGAAATAATTGAAGAATAAATCAGAGACCAAACTGAAATTTTTTCCGAAAGCCAGTACTATACTTAAACCTGTAGCGCCCAAAAGCCACCATTTAAGCTTTCCTTTAACTATAAATAATCCGAAAATAAATAGAAACAAAACAAATGCGCCAAAATACCATGGACCAGATGTAAAAGGTTTTGGCCCCCAATAAACTGGCATTTGTTGCGCAAAACCCGTAGCCTGATTAATATCAGCACCTTTACCAACCAACGCTTTTGCTACGTTTGATTTATCATCAAGTATTGGCATCGATGCGCCTCCGTAAGCATTAGGGATCAGCAAAGTGATGGTTTCGCCAACGCCCTGACTCCATTGAAAAGCATAATCTTTATCTAAACCATTACTTGGTTGCGCCGCATCTGTGGTGATGTTGGATTTTCCACGGGTAGAAAATTTACTGTATTCATAAGTGGTCCATAACGTCCCGGCATTAACAATAATTCCTAAAATTACACTCAAAGCTAATATGCCTACGGATTTACCAAAAGGCTTAAGTGTTTTGTTTTTATAAGCATGAAAAAACTCAATCCCCATTAAAATTAACAAAGCAATAAACAGATAGTAGGTCATCTGTATATGGTTTGCTCTGATTTCTAATGCAATAAATAAAGCAGTAATTGCTGCTCCAAGCCAATATCGCCCTCTGAGGGTGAGCATAATGCCCGCTACAATAAAAGGAAAGAATGCAATTGCCATTGCTTGGTTGCTGTGCCCTGCCTCTATAAAAATAAAGTTATAGGAAGAAAAACCGAATGCTATTGCACCAACTGCCGCCAGCCACGGACTTAAACCTAAAACAATCAATAAAAAATAAGCACCAATAAGGTATAGTAAGACAATATCAACCGGGTTTGGAGACGAGGCTTTAATTAAGTCGATAACGTGAGTAGTTATGTTTTTCGGATATTTTAGCCAGATCTGGTAAGTGGGCATCCCTCCAAACATACTGTTTGTCCAAAGCGGAGCTTTGCCATCAAGCTCTTTGTACTTCATGATTTCGCTTTGTGTAGCTCCGGCTTTTTGAACATCACTCTGCATTAACACTTTGCCTTGAAAAGCAGGTGTGAAATATACAAAGCATAATATCACAAAAAACAAGATGATCCCTAAATGGATACCATTCCTTTTAAACCAGTTCGTCATTTTAAAATAAATTATTGAGCATCAAAAATAGGAATATACTCCATGAAATGAAATCTATTATTTTCGGGTGGCTAAAGCTTGGCATTTGGCCTTTAAGGCTAACCGCCTTTAAAAGCTTTGTTAGTTTAATTATCTCAGTTCAAATAGCTTCGCCGTGTAGTCAAGCAATTCTGGCCCGCCTGGTTTTCCGTGGCCCGGAACAACAATTACCGGTTTTAGTTTTTCTACTTGTTTTATCGTATTTGCCCATTGCAAGGTATCAGCATCCTGCAAATTTCCTTTGTTAGCGCCTAAAGCTTTTGTCATACACCCTCCAAAAAGCACCTTTTCTGATGGAATATAGCTTACAATATTATCTTTGGTGTGGGCGGCACCAAAATAAAAACTATTTACTCGTTCCCCTGCAACCTTTAGTATTAACTTCTTGGCAAAACCAATTTCTGGTACTTGGTGGCCATTCTTTTTTGCGAGCTCAATTGTTCTATAATTAGCGTAGGAAGGAATATTTAGCCGGTGAAAAATAGCTAATCCTGCAAGGCAATCATCATGAAAATGATTGACTACAACGCCAACAATTTTAGCCTGCAAACTATCTTGAATGATATTAATTAGCTCGTTAGTAGCTTCTTCGTTCGCTGGCGTATCAAAAACCAGCGCTTGATTTTTATTGATAAAAATTAAACCGTTGCAAGAAACTTTGCCCCAATCTTTTGTCTGTAAAAATGATTCGTAGATAAAGGTTTTAGGGCTTATCTGCGTAATATTGATCAGCCTTTTTTGGGCGAAACCCTGTAAACTAAGAAACAATAAGATAGTGGCAACAAATGTTTTAAATGGCATATACAAATTTGGTGATTTTTGTATGATATTAAACAAAGTTTCTGGAATTTGGAAAGTTCTTAATACTTTTGCATTCATCTGATGATACGATGAATAAAAATGATTAAAAAAAAATCACTGGCAGAAGAAGTAGCTTTTAACATAAGAAAAGACATCCTTACAGGAAAATATCTTTTGGATGAAAAACTGCCGATTGAACCGGAGCTGATGAAAAAGTTTGGCGTAGGCAGGTCCACCATTCGAGAGGCGACAAAGCTTTTGTCAAACGCAGGGTTTTTACGCGTTCAGCAAGGGGTGGGTACTTTTATAAGCAGTGTGAACATTAATGAAGAACCCATTGACCAACGTTTAAAAAGAGCAGATATCCAAGAATTAAATGAAGTAAGGCAACTTCTGGAGATGAAAATAGCTGAAAAAGCGGCCATTAACAGATCAGAAAAAGATATTGAAACGCTAAAGCACTTTTTAGCAGAAAGAGAACATTTCGCTGCGCAAAACGACATCGGCCGTTGTATTGATGCTGACATCTGTTTCCATACAGCTTTAGCCGAAGCTTCTAAAAATGAAATACTCTGCGATTTATACAAAGCGGCGTCTGTGCATGTAAAAAATTGGCTTATAGATTTTTATACAGATACGGAAGAATTTAAAGTTTCACAAAGTCTACATGAACAGCTACTAAAACATGTTATTGCCGGCAATCCGCAAAAATCATGGGCAACGGTTGAAAGAATTATAAAGCATCAGTATTAAAAAATTTATCAAAATTCATCAGATGATACGATGAATTGTTTACCGAAACAACAAAATGTCATCATTACAAAGTCCTGCACAAAAAAAAGCTACAAACACGGTTTATTCCATATTGTTTACCATCAGCATCGCCCATTTACTTAATGATATGATGCAGTCGGTAATTCCTGCGGTTTACCCGATGATAAAAACCAGTTTCCACCTTTCATTTACGCAAATTGGTTTAATTACTTTTACATTTCAACTTACGGCATCGTTGCTTCAACCATTTATTGGTTTATATACCGATAAAACGCCCCGACCTTATTCTTTGGCTATCGGGATGATGTTTACGCTCGCCGGTTTACTGTTTCTTGCTTTTGCTTCGAGTTTTCTTTGGCTTTTATTAGCGGTGAGTTTAATAGGGATGGGTTCTTCTATCTTCCACCCCGAATCATCAAGGGTAGCGCATCTTGCTTCGGGCGGAAAAAAGGGGTTGGCACAATCTATCTTTCAGTTGGGCGGAAACGCCGGGAGCGCCATTGGCCCGTTGCTTGCAGCTTTAATTGTGGTTCCGTACGGGCAATTTTATATAATTTGGTTTGCGCTAGCGGCAATTTTGGCCACAATAATTCTGATACAAATTGGCAACTGGTATAAAAGTCATCTGCATTTAAAAAAATCTGCTCCGGCTAAAACCATTAACAGCGAGTCTTTGGCCTTACCCAAAAAAACGGTGATGCGCTCTCTAGCAATTTTATTGGTGCTTATTTTTTCGAAATATTTTTATATGGCCAGCATGACCAGCTATTTCACCTTCTTTTTGATTGACAAGTTTCATCTCTCCGTCCAAGCATCTCAACTACATCTTTTTGCATTTTTAGCTGCCGTTGCCGCCGGAACAATGATTGGCGGACCGTTAGGCGATCGATTTGGCAGAAAATACATTATTTGGATTTCCATTTTAGGCGTGGCGCCGTTCACTTTAATGCTTCCGTACGCCAATTTATTTTGGACAGGAACTTTATCGGTAATTATCGGATTAATTTTATCTTCTGCGTTTTCAGCGATTTTGGTTTACGCTACCGATTTGGTTCCAGGAAAAGTTGGGATGATTGCAGGATTATTTTTCGGCTTCGCTTTCGGGATGGGTGGAATTGGATCTGCTTTTTTAGGTTGGCTTGCCGACCGTACATCCATTGAATATGTTTTTAAGGTGTGTGCTTTTTTACCGTTAATTGGTATCATAACCGGGTTCTTGCCAAATATTGAACATAAAAAATAATCTGAAGAAATCTAACATCTCTATAAAGATCTTAAGCTTTAATCACGCTTTTATACATTGCTGTTAAAACTGGGAAAGAAATTCGGTTTGATGCCCGTGGTGAAGGCGAATACAGAACATGTACGTCAACGTTTATATCACCAAACTTTAAGTTAAAAAATAAAGGCTTTTTGCCTTTCGGCGATATTACAGCTATTCCTTTTTGATTTAGATAATTCATAAACCACCTTAACGCACTTACCGGACCACTACTGCTGGTCAATATAAGCCGTTTTATGGTAGGATTGCTTTCCAACAATGCGAAAATATCCATTGCTTCTTTTAAACAAAGTTGTTCATCCAGCGAACTGCCACCGTTTCTTTCAATACATTTCCCCATATCAGTAACGCCAAGCTTTAACGATGTTAAGATTTCCTTTCGTTCCGAAACGGCATTTTCTCCATCTTCATTTATTAAAGCAGTACCGTTTATGTCCGCTAAAATTTTCCATAAAAGATTTCTCCTGTTTGGATAGAAAAAATCAAAAGACCAATTTCTTAATGCGGTTGGAAATGTCCCTATGATTAAAGTTTGGGCGTTTCCAGGAATAAAATGATTCCACGGATGGTATTCTATAGCTGTTTCTGAACTTCCTTTTACCATTTGCTCTTTAACTTACAAAAGTTTCTCTCTTCCCACAAAAGAAGACTTTCCTAACAAAAAATCGATGGCTCTTTTCACATTTGAGTCAACGCTTTTTTCCGTTTTTAAAGAAGAAATATAACGAATGATTTCCTTTTGCAAAGAGGGAATTAAGCTTTCAAATTTGAGCTTTGCTTTTGGGTTATTCTGCAATGCGTGTAAAAATTTAGGATGCGGTTTTATGCTCCGGTCAGTTGGATCAAACGCAACCGTTAAACTTATTGTTTCTCCAATCCTTTTTGGCGATTTCTCAAGCATCAAAGTGTTGATGTATAACCTCCATTCGCCTTGGTACTTCATTAAAGTTTGTCGGTAAGGTTTTCCGTTGATCGTCCCGCAAATTGGAATCGGACTTTTTGCTTTCCCCGCCTGTTTAAAAATATCTTCTAAAATATTTTTTGGTATAAACACAAAAGGATTTATTCCGATAATTTGTATTTGGGCATTAAACTCGTTCATTTATCTATTAATGAGGCTTTATTCTATTTCTCGATATAAATAAATCCCTTTTTTCCGGATGCAAAAAGTGTTTCAATACGTTTATAATCGTCCACTTCATATTCGTCTGCCGCTAAGATTTCCTCATTGGTAACCTCAAACAACACACCTTCTACTTTATCTTTTACATTCCCACTATACCTAATAATCGGATGAAATTTTTCTCCGCTTTTTCTCAATACTTCTGGATCTGTTATTTCCACATAATCTAATTTATAAGCAGGAAGACTATCGCTGTCTCCTTTTAATAACCGACCAAAGGTTTCAAGCTGTACTTGCTCTTTTTGTAAAGTTCCGTATGAAAAAAGTAATGGCATTTTTGAATTTTTAGTGGATGCTAATTTAATAGAAAAGGATTGGAAACTTGCATTATTCACATCTCGAAATGTGGTATCCTAACGTCTCGAACAATTGAATTTAGATATCTAAAACAACCTTAATTCCATTGATTACATCAGAGAATACCCGTTCATCAACTGCTCCAATTTTTTCTTGAAATCGATTGACATCAATCGCTCTAATTTGATCTGTTAAAACAAATGAATCTTTCTCAAGACCATTTTTTGATTCCGCTTTAACTAAAATCCTTAATCTGCCTTCTTTTTGCTTTTGTTGAGACGATAATAGACAGATCACAATTGAAGAATGGCCGGCTGTGTTAACTAAATTACTTTGAACAACCACAACCGGTCGTACTTTCCCAGGCTCAGATGCGTTTGAGGGTTCAAGATTAGCAACCCAAACCTCTCCTCGTCTAATCTTCATTTGGATATTTTTGAAGATCTGTTAAAGAAGCGGTTTCAAAATCGGCAATAAGTGCCCCGTCTAGATTCTGCTCGTTTATTAACGCTATTTCTTTCTTTAAATCGTTAGCTAGCTCTTTACGTTTCACTTTCGCTATAGCATCTGAAATTGCCGTTTTTATAAAGGTAGTTTTCGAGACTTTTACGTTCTTAACCGAATTTTCTAACTCCTCAAAAAGTTCATCATCTATTTTAAGCAAAATACTTTTCATGATATATTTTTATATATACAAAAATATATAAAATATTATGTCATCAAAGAACTTATTTCTGTTCCACTTTTGTTTTTATAAGTCCAATTGGTCTACAGTCATTTTTGTCTTGTCAATGAAGTTACCAAACTTTTTGCTGTGATATAAAATCAAGAATTTATCTAATTCTTTTTGCTTAACAATATGTTCCCACAAAAATTCACTTTTAAATGTCGACCCTTGAATAACAACGCCATTTTCACTAAAGGTGTATGTCATATCATTCTAAAAACTTGGATTTGAATTAAGCCGTTTAATACTCTTTTTTTGTCAAACGGGTTTTAATTGCGAAGTCTTTCATATCAGCTATCACAAGACTATCAACCAACAATTCAAATCCGCCTTGTTTTACTTCTCTTTCACCTCTTCGTAATCAACAAACTCACCGGCATTATCTAACTTCGGGGCTTTGTCGGGTTTTACAGGCGGAACATAATCAACAGAAATAGTGCCTTCTGGCTTTTGGGAATTGCCCTGATATTTTCGGTAGGCGTCCTGCTGGTTATTCATTTTTTCCTGCATATTGTTTACCACTTTTTTAAACAAAAACGGCAAAAATATACGGGCAAGCGCTCTTATTAAATAAATTACACAAATGGTTATAATTAAAAACTTTAAAAGTGGCATGGTTTGCAAATATAATTCTTTAACGCTATTTGACTATAATTCTTACGTAATGTTACGCTCCAAATTTCTCCTGCATCATTTTTTCCAGTGCGTACATTTCGTCGCGGAGCTTGGCGGCCAATAAAAAGTTGAGCTCTTTTGCCGCAATCTGCATTTCCTTTTTAGTATTTTCCAGAGATTTTTTAAGCTCGGGTTTGGTCATGTACTGCACAATTGGATCGGCTGCTAATGTTACTTCGGCATTGTCTTCGGTGTAAATTTGCTGTACGCCGCCTTTAAAATCCATTACAGACGTTTGTTCAATAATAGCTTCTCTTGATTTTCCGACTGTACGCGGAACAATGCCATGTTCTTCGTTATATCGGATTTGCTTTTCCCTGCGACGTTCGGTTTCTTCAATCGTAATCCGCATAGAATCTGTAATTTTATCCGCATACATAATTACCCGACCTCTATCATTCCTTGCGGCTCTTCCGATAGTTTGAATCAGTGAACGTTCTGAGCGTAAAAAACCTTCTTTATCGGCATCCAAAATGGCAACCAAAGAAACTTCGGGCAAATCCAAACCTTCACGCAAAAGGTTGATTCCTATCAAAACATCAAACTCGCCCAAACGTAAGCCACGCAAAATCTCTACTCGTTCCAAAGTTTTAATTTCGGAGTGGATGTAACGAACTTTGATATTCAGCCTGTCCATGTATTTAGCCAGTTCCTCCGCCATGCGCTTGGTAAGCGTGGTCACCAAAACACGGTCGCCCATTTTTATGGTTTTATCAATCTCGTCCAACAAATCATCCACTTGGTTGCCCACTGGCCTAATTTCTATAATAGGATCCAATAAACCTGTTGGGCGAATCACCTGTTCTACAAAAACGCCTTCGGTTTTTTCCAGCTCGTAATCGCCCGGAGTGGCACTAACGTAAATGGTTTGTGGCGCTAAATTTTCAAACTCCTGAAAGTTTAACGGACGGTTATCCAAAGCTGCAGGCAAACGGAAACCATATTCAACCAAAGAAAGCTTCCGCGATCTATCGCCACCGTACATCGCTCTAATCTGCGGAACTGTTACGTGACTTTCATCAATCACCATCAGGTAATCATCCGGGAAATAATCCAACAGACAGAAAGGTCTTGCACCGGGCTTACGGTTATCAAAATAACGCGAATAATTCTCAATGCCAGAGCAATAGCCTAATTCCCGCATCATTTCCATGTCGTAATTGGTACGTTCCTCCAATCGTTTGGCTTCTAAAAAGCGACCATCTCTTTCCAATTGCGCTTTCCTATCCACCATGTCTTCACCAATTTGGTGCAGAACGCTGGTAAATCTGTCGCGTGGCGTAACAAAAAGATTTGCCGGAAATATTGCCACTTGATCCATTTTTTCAATGGTTTTACCGCTGGCTGGGTCAATCACCGTCATTTCTTCAATATCATCACCAAAAAAAGAAATGCGGTATGCTAAATCCAGATAAGCCGGGTAAATATCAACCGTATCGCCTTTTACCCTAAAAGTTCCACGCTTAAAATCGGCAGTGGTGCGTGAGTATAAAATTTCGACCAAACGGTGCAAAAAAGCATTCCGGCTAATGCGAGTTCCCACACCAAATCTAAAAACTGAGTTAGAAAAATCTTCCGGGTTTCCCATACCATAAATGCAGGAAATGGACGAAACCACAATTACATCACGCCTTCCACTCATCAAGGCAGAAGTAGTGCGCAGACGTAATTTTTCAATTTCTTCGTTAATCTGAAGATCTTTTTCTATGTAAGTATTGGTGGTAGGTAAAAATGCCTCGGGCTGGTAATAATCGTAATACGAAACAAAATAGTTGACCGCGTTATCCGGAAAAAACTGCTTAAATTCGCCGTACAACTGTGCTGCCAAAGTTTTATTGTGGCTTAAAATCAGCGTAGGTTTTTGCGTTTCCTGAATTACGTTGGCAACGGTAAAAGTTTTTCCAGAACCGGTTACGCCCAATAAAGTTTGGTAGTTTTCTCCAGACTGTACGCCCGAAACCAATTCTTTAATAGCCGTGGGCTGATCGCCGGTGGGTTTATATTGCGAGCTGATTTTAAAATCCATTCTTCAAAGATAAAAAATTACAAAATGGTTTGCAGAAACACATAAAAAGGGATTTACCTTTTCAGATAAATCCCTCATCATCAAACCTTATAAGAACATCGACTGTTCTGCTTATATAGACGAATTAAATTGTCTTTTGGTTTATGCATGTTCAGTTTATAATCGCATTTTTACTTTCCTATGGCTTTACTGGTTTATACCGAAAATCTCAATCCAAGAATTATGTATGCGTTCCAGCATATTTTCAAGAATATTTTGGGTGTAGATTATTCTTTCTGTGATGATTTAGAAGTATTTACGCAATATGAGCAAGCGAAAATAGCGTATAGCGCCAACAATATTTCGGGAGCTTTGAGTTTTAAAAAACATCCGTTTATGGATGAAACTAGTATTAATAAGCAAGATTTGGCTTTTGCCGGTTACGAAGGTTTAAAAGTTCCTTTTACTGTGGTTGATTCGGTTTTTGATTTTGAGGTTTTTGCGGCCAGTTTTTATTTTTTGTCGCGGTACGAGGAATATGTTTCTAGCGAAAGAGACGAACATCTACGGTTTGAGGGCAAAAACTCTTTAGCTTATGAAAATGGATTTTTAGAACGCCCCTTGATTGACGAATGGGCTTACAAAATTGCAAAAATCATCAAAAAAACGTTCCAAGAATTTGAAGTAAAAAAACGGACTTTCACATATATTCCAACCTTAGATATTGACCGACCTTTCTATTTTAGAAACGAGAGATTTATCAGAAAGTTAGCAAAATTTGTTTTAGGCGGTTTTAAAAAAGACCCGTTTGATGTTTACCAGCAAGTAGCAGATTGGGACAAACGTTATAATCTTAAAACGATTTATTTCTTTTTAGTTGGTACAAAACACGTGAACGATGTTTCACCGGGAAGCGGAAATAAATTATATCAATCCGTAATTCGGCAAGCTGTAAAAACGCATCAAATCGGGATTCATCCTTCCTATTTCGCAGCTTTAAATCCTGAAGAAGTTGCTATCGAAAAAAATAAACTCGCTGAGATTTCAAAAACAGAGATCAACATCAGTCGCCAGCATTATTTGATGTTGCGTTTGCCCAAAACTTACCGATCCTTAATTGACGCCGGCATAAAAGCAGATTACACCTTGGCTTTCGCCGATGTTGCCGGTTTTAGAGCAAGCACCTGCACACCGTTTTTATGGTATGATTTAGAGTTAGAAAAAAGTACAAACTTAACTTTGTACCCCACCGCTGTGATGGACCAAACTTTACGGAGATACATGAATTTAACACCAGCCGAAGCTTTGCAATTTATTATCCAGCTAATGCAGAACGTAAAAGCCGTAAACGGAACTTTTATAAGCTTGTGGCACAACGAATCTATTAATGATTTTGGAGTTTGGAAAGGGTGGAAAACAGTTTATGAGGAGATGTTGGCTTTGGGTTCTGATTTTTAAACACAAAGTACACAGAGATTTTTTGCGGGGTTTTAAACCGCGGAGAGCGCAAAGGTCACGGAGTTTTGGTGGTATTCCAAATTACGTCCAAGCAGGGTCTCTCGCAGAGAGTCCTGCGTTTATAGAGAAAAATCGTAAGTCTGAAAATTCGATAAATATTTCATTTTCAGAAGAAACTCTCCACTAAAAAATCCTATCTTTAATAAGATGTTTATCCTCAACAACCATAACAGTATTGCCAATCATTTTCTGGCAGAAATCCGCGATGCGGATGTGCAGCAGGATAGCATGCGTTTCCGCAGAAACATGGAAAGATTGGGTGAGGTTTTCGCTTATGAAATCAGCAAAACTCTGCCTTATGAAGAATTTGAAGTACAAACCCCTTTAGGATTGTCTAACGTAAATATGTTACCGCAACTTCCGGTTTTGGTTACCATTTTACGAGCTGGCTTACCTTTGCACCAAGGCTTGTTGAATGTGTTTGACAAAGCCGATTCGGCATTTATTTCCGCTTACAGAAAAGTAAAAAAATCCGGTGATTTTGTAATTCAGATGGAATATGTGTCTACGCCAGATTTAGATGGCAAAACCGTAATCATCGTTGATCCGATGCTGGCCACCGGAAGAAGTATGGTTTTAAGCTGTAAGGAGATTTTAGCCAACTACAAAATCAAAGAACTGCATATTGTTTCGGTAATTGCCAGTCAGGAAGGTATTGCCCACGTAAAAGCAAATATCCCAAACGCAAAGTTATGGTTCGGTGCTGTTGATGAAGAGATGACCACTAAGGCTTATATTGTTCCAGGTTTAGGCGATGCAGGCGATTTGGCTTTTGGCGAGAAGGTTTGAATCACACTCGATTGCTTTCGAGTAGTTTAAGAACTTCATCTGGATTTTGACGATTATCCCAAAACGCCATAATTACAATTTTATCTTCTATAATCTTGTAATACAAACTGAAATTTCCCATCGCAGATTCTCTTGTCTCGCTCATAGAAGTTTGTTTCCCTACCTCTGGATGTTTAGCTATAATACCAACTCTTAAGTTTATAGCCTTAACCAATTTCTTTGAATATTGCGTAGAAGAATTGTGCTGTACCCAGTATTCTAAAATATTACGTCGTTGTCTAATTGCCGTAACAGTCCAAACTACTGTCTTTTTAGCCATTCTACATCCTGTTTATCCAGTTCCTCTTGGCTTATTAACCTTCCATTCTCCAAATCATCCTCACTCATTTGAAGCATACGCATTTGAGCCTCGGTCAAATTAATAATATCGTCATCAATTTGACTTCTATTAACAATCTTGTATAAAGCATACAGATAATCCTTATTAGAAATTGTTAATAATTTATCGATGATGCTATTCCTAATGTTATCAGCTGTCATATCTTTAGCGTTTTAACAAATGTTATCATTTTATCTTCTTTTTCCAAAAATTCAGAACCACAAGGCTACCTTTCAAAACATTTATCGGTAAATTTACGCTCAACATCTTTTTTATCAAACAATTAAATTGAAACAATACAAACACATCTTTTTTGACTTAGACCATACGCTTTGGGATTTTGACAAAAACGCCGAAGAAACTTTAAACGAACTTTACCACAGCTATAAACTCTGCGATTTAGGTTTAAACTCCTGCGATATTTTTATTGAAACTTACACCATAAACAACCATCAGCTTTGGGCCGATTACCATTTAGGAAAAATTAGCAAAACGGTTTTACGGGAAACCCGATTTAAGAAAACATTTTTGGACTTGGGTTTAAATGAAGAAGTAATTCCGCATCAATTCGAGGATGATTATATCAACATCTGTCCTACAAAAACCAATCTTTTTCCGCATACGCATGAAACCTTGAGCTATTTGCAGGAAAAATATCATTTACATTTAATTTCTAACGGTTTTACCGAATCTACAGAATACAAAGTGAAAAACACGGGTTTAACTTCGTATTTTAAAAATATTTTCATATCCGAAATTATCGGCATCAATAAGCCTGATAAAGCTATTTTCCAACACGCTATTGACACAGCAAACGCCGATACTTTAAGCAGCTTGATGGTTGGCGACAGCATTGAAGCAGACATTCGCGGAGCTTTAAATTTTGGAATGGATGCCATTTATTTTAATCCGCACTATGCAGAAACTCCGCATGATGTAAACTGGCAAATCAATCATTTAAAAGAGTTAATAGACTTACTATGAGTGTAAAATCCGATAAAAACAAAGTTTTAAAAAGCCTGAGATTTTATAGTGAGTTTTTAAGAACTGTAAACGAAGAAACGTTTTTGAAAACTCCGGCGCAGGGCGGTTGGTCTTTTGCAGAGGTTTATGCGCATATCCTCAGTGCCAATTTTTTATCGGTTATCGCTATTGAAAAATGTTTAAATAAAACCGCTGATATCAAAACTCATAAACCGGATTGGCGAGTGAGATTAATCCTGCTTTTGGGTCGATTTCCCCCCGGAAAATATAAAGTACCACCTGTGCTAGAGCCTAGCGTTAAAAAGATAAGCAAGGAAGAGGCTTCAAACAATCTAATAAGATTGATCAAAAAAATTGAGGAGATAGATAAAGGCTTTTTTAAATTTAATGCAGATTATAAAGTGAAACACCCCCGTTTGGGCTATTTAGACGCTAAAGCTTGGTTGCGCTTTATTTATGTACATACCAAACATCACCAAAAGCAAATTAAAAAGATTGAAGAGATGTTGAATACTAAAGATTCTTAAAGTAAAAAAGCCCAACGATTTCTCCATTGGGCAATTAAAATCTAAAATACTTTCTTAAAATATGTAATGCGTTATAAAAAAAGTAATAGCGGCTAAAGTAGCGGAAACCGGAATGGTTAAAATCCAAGCCCATATTAAACTGTAAGTAACTCCCCAACGCACTGCAGAAACTCTTTTTGTAAGCCCAACCCCAATAATCGAACCTGTAATGGTGTGCGTGGTAGAAACTGGAATTCCGAAATGTTCTGTAATCCCCAAGGTTACCGCACCTGCGGCTTCGGCACTTACGCCTTCTAACGAGGTAACTTTTGTGATTTTAGTACCCATTGTTTTAACAATCTTCCATCCGCCACTCATAGTTCCAAGAGCTATAGCTGCGTAACAGGTCAATGGAATCCACTCTGGCATTGGTGAACCCGGTGCAACTACATTATTCGCCAACAACGCGGCAAAAATAATCCCCATAACCTTTTGTGCATCGTTACCTCCGTGGGTAAAACTCAATGCCGCAGAAGATAACAGTTGCAATCTTTTAAACCATTTTTCTGCCGTTGCCGGCTTGGCATTTTTTGATATATTAATAATAATCAGGTTGATGATTACCGCTATAATCATCCCGATAATGGGAGCCAATACTATAAAAGCAACTACTTTTATAATTGGATCAAAATTTACCGCTACGAAGGCACTTTCGCCAAGGGATAGCGCTTTTGCCATACCTGCGCCGGCAAAACCGCCAATTAATGTGTGCGAAGAACTAGATGGAATACCATAATACCAAGTTAAAAGATTCCAAAGAATGGCGGCAACCAAACCAGACAATACGACTTCCAAGGTAACATATTGCGCAAAAACAGTCTTGGCGACGGTATCTGCAACTTTATGATCGGTAAAGTAAAAATAAGCGGCAAAATTAAAAAGTGCCGCCCATAACACTGCCTGAAAAGGCGTTAAAACTTTAGTAGAAACAATAGTTGCTATAGAATTGGCGGCATCATGGAAACCATTGATGAAATCAAAACCGATGGCTAAAATAATGACAATAACAAGAAGGGTAGTAACCATTATACGTTTTTTAAGATCTGGAATTAGGCATTTTTAACCAAAATGGTCTCCAATACATTGGCAACATCCTCGCATCTGTCGGTTGCGGTTTCTAATCCGTTAAGCACCTCTTTGTATTTCAAAATCACCTTAGCGTCATCTTCATAATCAAATAAATCGCCAATGGCTTTATCAAAAACATAATCTGCCTGGTTTTCAATGCTGTTTATTCTCACGCATGAATCAGCAATTACTCTGATATTTTTTAAATTTTTCAATTCTTTAACAGCCTTATCAACATCCACACAAGCCTGGCCTACCAATTCGGCCAATTTTTTTATTGGTTCGGTAGATTCGTTTACGTTGTATAGCAGAATACGGTTAGAGCTTCCGTGGATATAATCAGCAACATCATCTAAAGCAGTTGCCAAAGTGTGGATATCTTCGCGGTCAAAAGGAGTGATGAACGTTTTGCTGAGTTCCAAATAAATTTGGTGGGTAATGGCGTCGCCTCTGTGCTCCAGCTCTTCAATTTCTTTATGAAGTGGTTCTCTTATTTTTAGGTCGTCTGTATTTACTAATCTTTTGATAAGTACAGACATCTCTACAAGGTTTGTACTTGCACTTTCAAAAAGAGGAAAAAACTTTTTGTCTTTTGGAATGAAATAAGAAAAAATATTATTCATTGTTGAGCTAATGTTTAAGCCACAAAAGTACTACTCCAATGTTAAGATAATGTTAAGTTTTGTTATTCATCAGGAGTAATCATAGGGATATTGATCAGATTGTCTTTATATTTTTGTAAAGTAAACCCAAATGTAGAGCCCAATTTCTCGGTGCTTCTAACGTTAATTGTTTGGTGGTGGGCCTCTACAATATGTTTTACAATAGCCAAACCTAAGCCGGAGCCACCAATCTGCCGTGATCTGCTGCTATCCGTACGGTAAAAACGCTCAAATAAACGTGGCAAATGTTCTTCGGAGATGCCCATGCCGTCATCGGTAATTTCTACCAAATATTGGTCATGTAAACTAAAAATAGTAATGGCTGTTGAACCGTTTTCTCTTCCGTATTTGAATGAGTTATCAATAAGGTTTATTAAAACTTGCCTTATTTTTTCCCTATCGGCTTTAACCCAAGTAGGCACATCGTATTTTTCTTTAAAAACAAGCTTAATCTTGTACTTATCGGCTTTAAGCTCTAAAGATTCCATTACCTCTTTAATAAGTGCAGTAAGCTCAAATTTTTGATAATTGATGGGTATTTCTCCGGTTTCGAGCTTAGAGATTTCGTTTAAATCCTTTATCAGCACACTTAAGCGTTCAACATTAGAAGAAACCTTGTTTAAGAAATTTTGCGCAAGTTGCGGATCCTGCAAAGCGCCGTCCTGCAAGGCTTCCACATAGCCTTCTATCGCAAAAATTGGCGTTTTAAACTCGTGTGAAATATTCGAAAGAAATTCGCGACGGAATTTTTCCTGCTTCTTTAAATCGTCGATTTCTATTTTCTTATCGCGGGCCCATTCCTTAACTTCCTGCTCCACATCGTTTATTGGATCGGGGCTTACGTATTCACCCAAAGCGTCTTTTAGATCTTTACCCAGTTTTAAGCTGTGAATCATTTTATAAATGACCTTGATTTTCGAGTAAATGTACTTCTCAATTAAAAAGTAAAAGACAAAATAGCTGACGATTGTTGCGATGAGCAGAGCAACAGCAAAATAAAACCATTTGTGCTGAAAATAAAGGTTAACTGCCCCAATAGAAATCCCTACTGCTAAGGCATTTAAGAAAACAAGCGTCCGTAATTTCATAAGCCTAAGATAGACAATATTTCAGAAGGATTCACAAGTGGTTTTGTCCGTGTTTTCTGTCTGATTTTAGGTTTAGATTTAAAGGTGGTTAATCTCAATAACCATATCCCTAGTCACCGCAAAAATCTTTTCACCGGCTTTTGGGCGGATATTGTAAAGCCCGGTAAAAACACTAAAAGCAGGCATTACGGCGTAAGTTTTGCCAAAATAAAAACACGGGAAACGCAAGCGCTGTTTTGCTTTGCCTACCATGTTTACTCCCGGATGGATATGTCCGCTAATAGGATACAGCTCTTCTTCGGTACATTTGGGTGCATCGTGAATAAAACAGAAAGGCCCCAAACAGAAACTAGGTTCGTGAATATTGATGTTCATCGCTGCATAATCAGCTTTTGCCAAACGGTCGTGGTTACCTTTTACTAACAAAAACTGCAATTCCTGATAATTTTTACGCCATTGTGCAAATTCATCAATATCTGCATTTAAACCATGATGAAACATATCTCCATTAATCAACAGCGTTGTTGGCTTATATTTTTCAAGAACACCGCTAAGCCGTACCAAATCATTTTGCGCCACGCTTGCCGGTACGGGGACGCCCGCTTGCCTAAAATGAGCAGATTTGCCTAAATGTAAATCAGAAATAGCCAAAAGCCGATAATTAGGGAGGTAAATCGCCCGCTCTTTATCTAAAATCAGTTCTTCGCCGTGGCTGGTGATGGTCATTCTTATTAGTACAAAGTCGAAAGTAAAAAGTTTAAAGTTGCTTATCTGGTGTTATTAATACCAGAAAAATCATGTCTTTGTTATAAAATTATACCAAGTGCTTCACCTTAACAACTTAAAAGTTAACTTTTCTTTACGTCTTTTAGTACTTTTGACTTCAACCTTTATCCTTTTAACTTTCACTAATCCTCGTATAATTTCCTTTCCGATTCGGCATTCATTCTCGCAATCCGTTCTTCCAAAGCTTCGGAACTCATGCTTTCTCTTAGGCTATCCACTTTTATAGGAAACGATAAAGGCGTAAAGCTTTTTGGATGCGTGATGATGATGTTTCCGTTCTGTATCCGTTCTAAGGCGGCAGCCAATCTAGGTTCTTCTAATTGCTGATAAAATACTTCATCATAAGCCTGGCGTAAAAGTAAATTATGTTTGTCAAAATCGGTAAAAACGTTAAAAAACAAACCTGCCGATGACTGCAAATGTCGGTTTGCAACGTATTTACCCGGATATCCTTGAAAAACCAAACCTGAGATACAGGCAATATCGCGGAATTTTCTGCGAGCCATTTCTGTAGAATTAATGCTTAAGGTAATGTCTTGCGTTAAATTTTTTGGCGAAAACACATCGTAAGCTATCGCGTCATCCATCGGGATTTCTATATCGCTCAACAGCTCAAAACCATAATCATTCATGGCAATTGAAAAAGTGATGGGCAACAATTTGCTTAACCGATATGCAATTAGAGCCGCCATAACTTCATGCACCAAACGCCCTTCAAACGGATAGGCAAATAAATGAAAACCTTCTTTGTTGTTGATGAGTTCGATCAACAATTCATCACTTTTTGGAACGTGAGAACGTTTTTCCTGCAATAAAAACAAAGGATAAACCGTGTTTAGTTCTTCATCTTTATGGTTTTTATCTAAAGCTTCGTTATACTTTTTTCGCAACACAGCGCCCAGATTTGACGATAAAGGTAACCTTCCGCCGAGCCAGCTTGGCGAAACGGCATTCTTCTTTTTGCTTAAACGCACCACCACCGTCATATCTTTAACCTGAATAAACTCCAAAACCCTTCCGGCGAGTCTAAAGTTATCGCCGGCTTTTAATCGGCTTACAAAATATTCTTCAATCATGCCGATGTAGCCGCCGGATATAAATTTCACCTTCAACATGGCATCGCTTACAATAGTGCCAATATGTAAACGGTGGCGCATAGCTAATTGCCGGCTTTTTACCTTCCACAAACCGTCTTCTTCGTCTTTTGCCACCTTTTTAAATTCGGTGTATGCGGTCAAACTTTCTCCGCCCGAAGTAATAAAAGTCATCACCCAGTCCCACTCTTCGGGTAAAATCATGTTGAAAGCATGGGTATTTTTGATTTCCTCGTAAATGATTTTATCATCAAAGCCGTCACCAATCGCTAATGTTACCAGATACTGAATTAAAGTATCAAAAACCATAATTACTGGTTCCCGACTTTCAATATCTTTATTTACTGTGGCTTCTTTTATGGCAGCCGCCTCTACCAATTCCAAAGCGTGGGTTGGCAAGAAATATATTTTTGAGGTTTCATAAGGAGAATGTCCGGAGCGACCAGCCCGCTGTAAAAACCGGGCAACACCTTTTGGCGAGCCGACTTGCACCACGGTATCTACGGGTTTAAAATCCACACCTAAATCCAAGGAGGAAGTTGCAATAACCGCTTTCAGTTGACCTGTGTGCAAAGCATCTTCAATCCAATTGCGCAGTTCAAAATCTATAGACCCGTGATGAATAGCGAGTTGACCGGCCAGTTCTGGCTCTAAATTGAGCAAATGCTGATACCACATTTCCGTTTGTCCGCGAGTGTTGATGAAAATTAAAGTGGTTTTGCTGTTTTCGATGATCGGCAGAAGTTTGTAAGCAAGCTTTAAGCCGAGGTGACCAGCCCAAGGCAAGGTTTCAATATCATCGGGAATGATGGATTTGATTTCGATTTTCTTTTCTAAATCTGCTTTAATAACAATGCGTTTGCTGTCCGCATCCGGATTTAAAACCTGCATGGCTTCTTCAATATTTCCGATGGTTGCAGAAATACCCCAAACTCTCAATAATGGATTTTTAAAAGCTTTTTGCAGTCCTTTAATCCGCGATAAAGCAAGTTCTACCAACACGCCACGCTTACTTCCCAAAAGCTCATGCCATTCGTCTGCCACTACACATTTCAAGTTTTTAAAAAGCTTGGAGGAGTCTTTTTGAGCCAAAAGCAAATGCATACTTTCGGGCGTAATCAGTAAAATTTCGGGCATTGATTTTTTCTGTTGGAGCTTTTCGGCTTGCGAAGTATCGCCATTTCGTACGCCAACTGTCCAATCCAGTTCCAGCTCCAGCAAAGTTTCTCGCATTGCCCGGGCAATATCTTTAGCTAATGAACGCAAAGGCGTAATCCAAATCAATTGTAAACGGTCGTTTTTTCTTTTTGCTTCAGGCTGGTTTAAAGCTTCAATAACTACTGCTAAAAACAAAGAAAACGTTTTTCCGAAGCCTGTAGGCGCATTTACTAAACCGCTGTAACCATCCAAATAATACTGCCAGGCATCTTCCTGGAATTTGAACGGCTTTTTTTTATCGGCTTTAAGCCATTGCTTTATTTTTTTGTAGCCTTTGGTTTTGTTTAAATCCATAAGCTAAAGCGTTGATTGTAGTAGCTGTTGTAAATCTTGCAGAGTGTTTATTTCTGAAGCATTTTTGTCTTTTCGCCACCGTAAAATCCGGGGGAAACGTAGTGCTAAACCCGCTTTATGCCTTTTGCTTTCCGCGATGCCTTCAAAAGCTATTTCAAAAACCAATTCGGGTTTTACGGTGCGTACCGGACCAAATTTTTCTATGGCATTTTTGTTTACAAAAGCATTGACTTCCTTAATTTCTTTATCGGTTAAGCCGGAATAAGCTTTGGCAATAGTCACCAAGTTTTCGCCATCACGAACTGCAAAAGTATAGTCTGTAAAAAAGTTGGCTCTTCTTCCACTACCTTTTTGCGCATAAATCATTACGGCATCAACCGTGTAGGGGTTCACTTTCCATTTCCACCAGTCGCCACGTTTACGGCCGGCGTGGTAATGCGAATCCAATTTTTTAAGCATGATGCCTTCGCTGTTTAACTCTCGTGATTTTTGTCTTTCTGTCGCCAGTTCTTCCCAAGAATTGCAGTTTACCATTGGAGAGAGCAACACGTTGTCTGCATCTAACTTCCCGATTATTTGCTCCAAAACCTTTCTTCTTTCCGCTAACGGTTCTTCGCGAAAATCATTTCCTTCAAACTCTAATAAATCGTAAACAAAAAAACCGATAGGTGCGTTTTCCAGTTCCTTTTTTGTGATGGTTTTGCGGTTCAAACGCTGTTGCAAAGTACTAAAAGATAGCACTGCCTTATCTTTTACAGCCAAAATTTCGCCGTCTAAAACTACACCGTCTGGCAAAACATCCATTAAAAAATGTAGTTCTGGGAATTGTTCGGTCACTAATTCTTCGCCACGACTCCATATAAACAACTCGCCATTACGCTTTACAATTTGTCCGCGGATGCCATCCCATTTCCACTCGGCTTGCCAATCAGTTATATCGCCTAAATTTTCTGGTTCGGTATCTAAAGCGTAAGCCAAACAAAATGGGTATGGCCAGGAATTATCCGTATTCACATGCTCACCGTTGATTAAATCGGCAAATGTCATTGAATAGGGATCCCATTTTCCCATAATGCTGTGGGTAATCTGAACGCTTTCTAAACCGCTCTGCTTTGCCAAAGCGTTGATGAGGTTTTTCGAGGAAACCCCAATTCGGAAATTTCCAGAAATGAGCTTATTGAAAATGAACCGCTCGTTAGTTTCCAAGCTATTCCAAGCATTTAAAATGAAATCTTTTTTGGAGTCGTCATTTTTCCCTTCCAAATCATGTAAACGCTCAATCCATTCGTGAAGATGGAAATCTGATACATTTTCTGCGGGAGGTAAAAGCAAAGCAATGGTTTCGCTTAAATCGCCTACGTTGGAATAACTTTCTGTAAAAAGCCATTCGGGTATATCAGCAATATCAATTGCCCAATATTTTAATAGTGATGATTTAATGGGACGTTTTGGTTTTTTGCCGGTGAATAAAGCAATTACCCAAACTTTGTCTTTATCGTTAGCTTCATTAAAATAATCTACCAGTGCGCCAATTTTGTCGTTGGTTTTATTGCTGAGTTCCAGCTGTTGGATGAGTTGGGCGAAACGTTTCATTCTGAAATGGAGGTTTTAGTTTCAGAATTTTGTTGCTCTGTTTCAGCCAAGTCAGCTTTGTTTTCATCATCATCTTCCTGCCCGAAATGGGTAGTCACCACTTCCGAAGAAATCCCGTTTTCATTTAAATATCGAGAAAAAGCAGACGTAAACCCGTGAGTAACATAAACTTTTTCCGCTTCAGTTGCTTTAATTGCTTCCATTAAGCCGGTAAAATCTGCGTGGTCACTAAGGGCGAAACCAGCATCTGCACTTTGCCAACGACGGTGTGAACGCACCTGCATCCAGCCGGAACAAATCCCTGTAACCGGACTTTTCAAACTTTTCATCCAACGGCTATCTCGCATTGCTGGCGGTACAATTACAATTCCGTTTTGTAGCTGATCCTTGGTGGTATCTTGCGTAATTCTGATGGTTTCTGGCAGTTGTATGCCGGCATCTTCAATTACTTCATTTAAATTGGCGATACTATTGTGTACGTAAATTGGCACATCGCCGGCAAGGTTTTTTATCAGCCTTTGCGCTTTTCCTAAACTATAGGCAATTAAAATGCTTGTCTTTTGATGTTCGATATTATTGCTAATCCAGTTTTTGATGCCGTTAAAAACGACCTGTTGTTTTTGCCATTTGTAAATCGGCAAACCAAAAGTACTTTCAGAAACAAAAGAATGGCATTTCACAGGTTCAAAAGGTGTGCTGATGCCATCGTCCTCTATTTTGTAATCTCCGGAAATCACACAGATTTCCCCTTTATATTCCAACCTTACTTGGGCAGAGCCAATGATGTGGCCAGCAGGAAAAAAGGAAATATTGACCCCGTTTCTACTGATGCTTTCTCCGTAATTTAGGGTTTGTACAGCTAAATCCTCACTAATCCTCCTTTTGATAATAGGTTTGGTAAGTGTGTGGCAGAGGTAATGTTTGTTGCCAAACCGAACGTGGTCTGCATGTCCGTGAGTAGTTACTGCATAATCCACCGGCCACCACGGATCGATATAAAAATCTCCCTGTTTGCAGTAAATTCCTCGCTTGGTAAATTTGATTAAAGCCATGTATTAGCAAATGAGTATTTTTTTTAAACTAAAACTGTGCCGATAGTCTGTGATAAGATTCCTGAAAAAATCAAGGATAACATTTAACCAGCAAAGAAAAATCAGTCTTAAACAAACATGTGTGGTTGCGTTTTATGATTTATATTTTAATATATTGATTGTTTCTATACCTAAATTATCGATAAATGAAATAAATAAATTATTTTTAGGAAATGAAGTCACGCAAAATTTGCGAACTTGTTGCTATTCACGCTTCAAATGAGGCCTGAGTATAAATCATACCTAAACGAATTGCATAACCAATGGAGACAGCTACCATTTAAAAAAACGGGGCGGAAACGAAAAGCCAAATGAGTAGTAAAATTAACCAATAACCAAAACGATGGATGCACAAAAAGTGGACATGTTCCTCATGTCGAACGCTAAATTTTTCGAGAGTCACCAACTTAACTTGATTAGGGACCGATTGCTTGCAGTTGATGATTCTAAATGGGCGATGATTCTAAATGGGCGATGATTTCAACTATTCAATTACACGACCCAACAACAAGTTTAATAGTTTCAATTTTAGCAGGCTCTTTGGGTATCGACCGGTTTATTATTGGAGATACTGGGTTGGGTGTGGGCAAACTTTTAACGTGTGGCGGTTTAGGCGTATGGGCCATTATTGATTGGTTTATGATTCAAGGTGCTACAAAAGAAAAAAATATGCAAAAACTTCAACAATTCTTGTACTAAAAAAAGATGAACTCTGGAAGGAATAAGCTATACCTAATTATATTGGTAGCGTGTTTCATAGGGTATATTTGGCTTTATTTTAATACCTCAGTTTTGGGTCCTAAAAATAACACTCTTAATGTTTGTTTAATAAAACATTTCACAAATATACCCTGCCCTTCTTGTGGCTCCACTCGTTCGGTTATCTCTTTAGTAAAGGGGAACTTTGTACAAGCATTTAAGATTAATCCCTTAGGCTATATCATAACAATAATAATGTTTTTAGCCCCGCTATGGATTATTTTCGACTTCCTAACAAAGCGACAAACCTTGTTTAGTTTTTATAAGAAACTTGAGTTATATGTACAAAGACCAAGATATGCAGTACCACTGATATTTTTGGTGATTTTCAATTGGATTTGGAACATCGCAAAAGGATTATGATAAACGTAAGTAAATTCATCTATACGCCAGGAGAAGACGAATCTGAAAAAGCCTCCAACAGTTATTTAATGTCGTTGATAGCATTTATTGTGGGCTTACCTCTTCCTATTGTCAATCTTATTGCAACATTAATTTTTTATCTGGGCAACCGAAACGGAAGATACTTTGTACGTTGGCACTGTACACAAGCTTTATTATCTCAGTTATCAATGTTGTTTGTAAATAGTTTCGGGTTTTGGTGGACTGTATCCATCATATTTACGCAAGAAACAGTGACAAATAGCTTTGTTGCTTATATATTTTCAGCGCTGATTTTTAATCTTATTGAGTTTGTAGCAACTATTTACACCGCAATTCAAACTAGAAAAGGCATTCATGTGGAATGGTGGTTTTATGGCAACCTCACTAATTTACTTTGTAAACCATAAAAATGAAAAAGCTCTTAATTCAAGGAACGGTTTCTATAGTGCTTTTTTTTGCGACATGGTTGGCGTTAATGCAAATAAATTGGGTCAAAGTTTTTAAAATACAGAAAGTTACAGACCACACTGAAAGAAAGCTTGGCGACTTATTTTGGAAATTATACCATAAATCGGAAAAAGAGAGCAACAACCCTTTTATAATAAATTCGGTAGATAGCATTGTGACCAAAATCTGTGATGCGAACAAAATCCAAAGGCAAACAATAAAAGTTCATGTAATTATGAAAGATGAAATTAACGCATTTGCGCTACCAAATGGGCATTTAATTGTTTACAGTGGCTTAATTTTAAATTCCGCTAATCCAGAAGAATTAACCGGTGTAATTTGTCATGAGATTGCCCATATCCAACTCAATCACGTTATGAAAAAACTAATTAAAGAAATTGGACTTTCTACATTAGTTTCAATAACTACAGGCAGTAGAGGTAGTACTGCTTCCGTAAAAAAAATCGCAGAAATGCTTTCTTCCACCGCATTTGACAGAGGTCTGGAAAAAGAAGCTGATATGAAAGCCGTTGATTATCTAATAAAAGCGAAAATAAACCCAAATCCGTTTGCTAACTTTCTTTACAAACTTTCGGATGAAAAAGGAAATATTCCACAATATTTGAACTGGATGAGTACACATCCCGACTCGAAAGAAAGAGCAAGCTATATTGTTGAGTATTGCAAAAAGAATAAAGTCACACACCAAATCGTATTGTCTGAAAAAACTTTCGAAAAACTGAAGGAACAGCTTAACGCTGAGTGATTTAATCTTTACGTAATCGATTGGGAATTTTTTATCTATTTTCCTGTTTCTGAGGAAATTCCAATAAATATAGAGTCACAACAACATAAAAAGCATTTAAAAATAAATGAAAGCTAAGTTATTGATTTGCATATTCTCACTATTTTCGGCCGGTAACTTTTATGTTATTGCTTCAGAGACCGATAGCTTAAAAACCAAAATACAGCAAGCGAACAGTCACACCGAAAAAACAACACTTTTAAACAAACTAGCTTCTGTTTATGCACAACAGGGTAAAGGTGAAGATGCGATTGCAACTTATAAACAAGTTATTGCCTTGGCAAAAAAAAACAAGACTTTAATAGCGCAAACTTACAATGAAATTGGAAACGTTGAGGCAGATTTGGGCAAAAATGCCGACGCTTTAAAGGCTTACCAAAATGGCTTAAAATTTACGGATGAAAACAATTTTCCATTACTGGCGATAATCAATAAAAATATTGGCGCATTATATCTGAGCTGGAAAAAATTTGATGACGCCTTAAAATACGATAACATTGCCGAAGAATTTGCCATAAAAGCTAACGATGATCGGATTGTTGCCGATTTGGCAAATAATAAAGGTGCGGTTTACGAGCAAAAACTTCAGTTTGATAAAGCCAAAAAAAACTATCAGAAAGCATTAAGCTTTTATTTAAAAGAAAACATAAATGACAGAATTTGCCTTACATATAACAACTTAGCTATTTTAGCAAAAGTTCAAAAACAGTTTAAATTGGCTGCTCAATATTATGAGCTAGCTGTGCGTTTTGCGGCTAAAGCCAACAATAAATGGCTAACTGCTGCTATTGGAAATAACTTAGGAAACTTACTAAGCGAAATGGGCCAGTATGAACAAAGTGAAAAGGAGTTAAACAAGGCTTTAACGCTAGAAAAAGAAATTAACGCTGGCGAGCTGATTCCGGAAACATTGGAGAATATTGCAGATAATGAAAAACGCCGAGGAAATTTTAAAAAAGCGTTTGAGTACCTAAAACTTACTGCCGAGGAAAAAAGCAAGTTCATTAACCTGGAAAACACTAAAGAATTAACTAAACTACAGGAAGAATTTGATGTTGCTAACAAACAAAAAAAGATAGAACTATTAAGTAAAGAAAGCAAGATTCATCAACTTACCGTAAGTAAAAAGAATACCATTATTCTGTTAATTAGCGGTGTTTTTATAGCCTTGGGTTTAATTAGTTTTTTGGCTTTTAGTCGCTATAAACTTCGTCAGGAAAGTAAAATTAAACTGGCAAATGCAGAAACCAAAAATAAAATTCAGGAAGAGAAATTAAGGATCTCGCAAGAATTGCATGATAATATTGGTGCTCAACTCAGTTTTATCAACGGCTCTATACAAAGTTTAGCTGCCACCGATTACAACAACCAAACTTTGCAACAAACGCAACAGATTACCCAAAATACTATAAAAGAATTGAGAAGTACCGTTTGGCTAATTAACCAACAAGAGTTTCTTTTGGAGGAATTTGTGGTAAAATTACGAGAATACGTAAAACCTTATTATGGTAGCAAACCGGCAATTAGTATTGTAAACCAAAGTGATAAAGAGTACATTCTTGAACCCATTATTGCTACTAATTTATTTCGGATTATACAAGAGCTGGTAAATAACGCCATTAAACATTCAGAGGCCGACGAACTTGAAGTGAACCTTATTGCCACACAACATAATTTAAAAGTTGCGGTAAAAGACAACGGAACAGGCTATGATTTAAGTGCCAAGTCCGCAGGCTACGGTTTAAAAAATATCCAGGCAAGAGTAAATGCTGTAAAAGGTGTTTATACTGTAGATACGGCAATTGGTTCGGGAACAAAGATTCAGCTAAACATTCCGATTTTAACATTATACGCATATCATCGTATTTCTCCTGATTAAAAGATTACGCATGTTTGATAAAAAAATAAAATTGCCGATAACCATTGCCATCGCAGAAGACAACAGCTTCGCTTTAAAAGCCTGTGTGGATAAACTTGCACTTAACCGCGAGTTTAAGGTGGTGATGAATGCCTTTAACGGAAAAGAACTTTTAGAGAATATTGACAACCACCAAATAGATTTGGTGCTAATGGATATTCAGATGCCTGGAATGAACGGGATTGAAGCAACTGAATTGATAAAAAAACAACGTCCGGAGCTGAAAGTGTTAATGCTAACAACCTTTGATGACGATGAAAATATTTTTAAAGCAATTATGGCAGGCGCAAACGGCTATATCTTGAAAGAAGAAAATGCTGAAAATCTCCGTCAATCCATTATAGAAACGCTTTCTGGCGGTGCAGCAATGTCTGCTAGTGTGGCGCTCCGCGTCTTAAACTTATTAAGGAATCCGTTAAAAGCGGAACCCACCGAAACAAAAGATTTCGGACTTACCAAACGCGAAATTGAACTGCTTACCCAACTGAAGAATGGGTTAAGTTACGAGCAAATTGCAACCAATCTTTTCATCAGTTACGGCACCGTACGTAAGCACATCGAAAATATTTACCGCAAATTACAGGTGAAGAACAAAATTAATGCTGTTGATATGGCTACTAAAAATAGGCTGATTTAATGTCGTTAAATTAAATTCTTCTTTCTTCTTTAAATAGCCTCGGCTTGAGTGCATAAAACCGAATAGCAACCCTATCTTTTTGTTTATTTCTTTCAAAAAAATACGCATTTCATCGTATGGTCTGGTGTGTCGGTTACCTGCAGTTTTGTGGTATACATTAAACAACCAATAAACATCATGAAAAAAGCACTATTCTACCTAATTATTGTCAGCCTCTCATTTTTAGCATGCTCTAAAAGTGATGACAACGGGCCAGCATCATCATCTAACGTAAGTACTTCCGTATTTTACACAGACACTTTTAACATTTACAGCACCGATTTAAAAGGCGGAAGCCGGAAATTGGTAACTGCCGAACTGCCAAATACAGGCAACAACTATATCTACGCAACCGCTTACATACCAACCGCCAACAGGTTAGTTTATATTTATACTGAAGCGTATGATAAACCTTTCTTTTTAAAAACCTGCAAATTAGATGGTAGCGATAAAAGAACAATTAAAACCTTCCCCGCATTTACTAACGTTGGTTTAGTGAAAGCTACCAGCGACGGTCAAATTATTTACACCCTGCCCGGGAAGCCATTTCCAAACCAAACGGCATCAAAAGTTTTCTCTATCAAGGCAGATGGTAGCGGAGAAACCGAAATTACACTCCCGTTGTATGCCAGTATATCTGACCCTGACTTGATTAGTACAGATGGAAAAGGGGTTTTGAGTGCAAACGGATATTTCGCATTACTTGTAAACGGGGTATTTGATGAACGTAACAGTTTTCAAGTATTGACGAATGAAATTGCCGACAAAACAAAAATTCTTGAGCTTAGCCTGTCTAACGATGCCACTAAACTAGTATTTGCACAACAAACAGCAGTTACCGGACAATATGAAATCAGGATAAAAAATGTGGTGAAAGACGCTCCGGTTTCAACCGTATTATACACTATTAATATCCCGTCAGATGCCAACGAATCCAGTTTGTCATTACGTTTTGTAAATGGCACAAAAAATATATTGGTAAGCTACGGCAAATTAAGCTTTCCAAAAGGCTCGCCAAATGATTATACCAATTGCGATTTGATTGATGTAGCAACCGGAAAAGTAACACAGACCTGGAAATTTATGGGCGATGAAATTTACGACCCGGTTACCGATTAATAGCCTCACCCTAAATCCGTCTCAAGCTCATCGGGATTTTAATCCCGATGTTATAAATAAGAGATTTTTAATCCGATTCTTAAAGCAAATCTTGAAAAGAACCCTCTGTTGAGTGAGTGTTCAATAGCGATTAAAATACGCAGTTCTGCGTATGGATTCGGCGCTTTTAAACCCTCAATTTTAACCCATCAATCAAAAAAACAAACCATGAAAAAATTTTTACTCTTTTTCCTACTTGGGTATTTAGCTTTTGCAGGAATATCAAAAGCCCAAGATGGCATTACTACCGCTTTTGCTTTTGGTGGCGGCATGACTACTGTGGACGAAATACGTTATGCCAGCGACGGGAACCTTTATTTTGTGGCCCGTTTAGGGGGCAAAAATCAGTTTGCGGGTAATAATTATGATGCCGGAGGCTATGGCTCTTATCCCTTACAACAATGGATATATGGTAAACTAAGCACAAGCGGGCAACAAACCGTATTGAAGGTGTTTGAAAGAAATGTAGGCAACAATAACTTATACAATTCGATTGGCAACAACCATGTTATTGATAAAGACGGAAACCTGTTCAGCATTATAACAGGCACCTTTCCTGGTAACGATTATAGCAATGGCTTTGTAGAAACAGGCTATGGCGCGAAAATAATTAAAACAAGTAACACTGGCATAGTACAGTGGGTAAAACCGATAAATACCGGCGTAAACATTAACTATGGCGATAGCGGTACAACATTACCCAATGTAAATGGAATGCAAGTAATGAATGATGGTTCTCTTTATACCATTATTGCCGCCAATTACAACCCTACCAGTGGTAGCAATACCGATAAATTTGGGACCCGTATTATTAAATTTGATGGTAATGGCGAGGAAATATGGCATCACGAAATTTTTCTGCCCAGTTACATGAACTCTTCAGTATCGGCACCGAAACAATTTGTGGACAACAATGGGAATTTGATGGTAAATATTACGTCCAGCTCACCAACTATTGTTTCTAATAACACCACCCTTACAGCTATTAACCCTACCAGCTTTGGTTCATACTATTTTTGCCTCATGGGTTTGGGTAGCAACGGCGAAAGAACATGGTTTCACTCTACCACCAGTGGCGCTAGTTTTAAAGCGGTTGATCCCGCCAGCGGAACAGCTTATGTTACTTACACCTACTCTGGCTCAAACAGCACACCTCCGCCCATTGCACCGTATAGCTCCCTACCCAATCTTAATCCCATTTATGGTCAGGTTAACAACTATAACTACCTGTACAGCGGAATGCTAAAATTAGATATTACAACTGGTAGCATCACCAATTCTACACCCACTATACCGGTACCAAACAACATTAGGTTTTTAACCAGTGCCGAAAAATTGCATGTACGCTCGGATGGTAGCCTTATCTTTTACGCACATAGAACAACTTTTTCTGCTATAGGAAATTACATGGTGCCAGACAATTCCAACGCCTTAATTTTTACCGACGCTAATTACAATGTATCCAAAGTAGCACAGGCTAATATTGAGAAAGTGGAACTGATTGCCGAAAACAGTACAAACTTTGCTTTTGCCGACGATTTTAAAACTGCTATTACTTTAGGAGGCAATACCTTAACGCCTTTTTTAGTAGATACTGATTTTGGGACACGCTTCCCTTTCTACGCAAGCGTAAAAGCCGATAGTTATATTGCGCAGGGAACAATAAGCCAAATTGGTGGACCTAAAACAACCACATGGACAGGCGTCTTATCAACCGCATGGAACGATGCAGGCAATTGGAGCAATGGCGTAGCTGATATGCAAACAACTGCAATTTTCGACACCAACACGGCCAATCAACCTACAGTATCAGCAGCCACGTCAGCAGGTAGGGTAATCATAAATAACGGTATTACTGCTACATTGCCCGCAAGCAATCTTACCATTAAGGATAAATTAGAGGTAAACGGAACTTTGAAAATTCCGGTTTCTGGATTTACCTATTTCACAGGCTATACCGCAGGGGCAATAGACGGAAACGGAACCATAGAGTTTAATGGAACAGGCTCTGCAACTATGGCTTATTCTGGTAGTTTAAGCAAACAATTGGGCTTAAAAACCAATGTAGGTTTAAGTGCTTCTGGCACTTATAAAACCGTAGAATTTGTAGGTGCGGCAGTAAAAATTACGGGTAATTTAACCATTGCCAATACCGATGTTAATGCAATAACGGGGGCCAGTGCAACCAACTACGTTGTAGGCAATATTACCCAAAACATTGCTGCTGGTACAGTCTATACCTTCCCGGTAGGCACAGCAAGTTATTATTTGCCTGTAAGTATCAATACCAATACGTTAAGCGGAGTAAATAGTATTACGGTTGCGCCAAAAACCAATAATCCGACTCTTCCCGATTTAAATATTTCAGGTAGTACGGTAAGTCGCTTTAGCAATAATGGAAATTGGACTATTACTGCCGATGCCGTACCAACATCGGGTACTTACAGCATTACACTAAATAAAAACAACGCTACTAATGGCGATACCGATGCCAATAAATACATCGTTTTAAAAACAAGTCCAACAAATAGCTCATATAGTTTTGAAGGAAGTTTGGGCAACCGAAGCCAAACAGGAGGTTCGGGATCAAACCCTAATTTCCAGAATTCGGCTATTTCTGTCAACCAAAGCGATTTAGAAAGCTTTGGCGATTTTAGTATCGCCGTAATGTCAGGTCCTGTTGCACAACCTTTAGCCATAACCGCTAGCACATGGACAGGCGCAGCCGATACCGATTGGAACAATGCGGGCAATTGGAGCAATAGTGTGCCAAGCAGTATAGTAAATGCTGTAATTCCGGCCGGCTTAGCCAATTATCCTTTAATATATAATCAAACCAAATCGTACTTAAACAATTTAACCATTGATGCCGGTGCTAATGTTAATTTATCCGATAGGTTAATAGTAGTGAACGAGATTAAAAACAACGGTATTATTACCGTAAATACAACAGCCAATGCAAATAGCGCCTTGCCGGTAAGGGCATTATTAAACGGAACTGGCAAAGTAGTGTTTTTAAAAACCAAGGTGCTTACTGATGCGCAAACGCACACCGGAAACATTAATTGTGATGTGGAAGTAAACATTGGAGACGCCAATGTCATCAACATTAACGGAACACTGGGTGGCAATGTGAAGATAATTTCAGGTATGCCTGTAAATACGCTTTCAAATGGCGAAATTATTCAGCTTAACCCTGCTGCTACTTTGGAAATTACCGCACCCATAAACCATATTGCTACTAGAATTACTAAAGCTGTAAACGGTAGCGGTACGTACGATTTCCCTATCGGCAATTATTTAACTTCTACTTATACCGGCGGGAGAAAATACGGAGCAATTACCATTACTAACCACAATATTGTGAATACTAACCAATATCAGGTTTGGTTTGATGGAGGTAATACCAATACTTTTATCCCTCAAAAAAAAGGAAGTGATATTTATAGCTCATTTCTTAATTCGGGCTTTTGGTCTATTACCCCCAATGTTGTATCAGCTTCAGGTACGATAGATTTAATTTTAAAAACATCAAATTATACCAATGGTAAAGCCGATATAAACGATTATGCCTTAATTCGGGAAAACAATACAAGCAGTAGTTGGACTTTCATAGAAAACGCTGTTTTTAGCGAAAATAACGGAATATTAACGGTAGTCGCAAACGGATTAGCTCCGTTTTCTACTACTGGAGCAACCCGTTTTTACATTGGCTTAAAAGCCACCACTACAACCTGGACAGGACTGGCCAACAACGGCAATTGGAATACCGCTGGAAATTGGAGCAATGGTGTGCCTAATAACACCACAAAAGCTATTTTTAACGGCGATGCCACAAACTTCCCAACTACAAATATTCCTACAGCAAACGCAGCAGCTACTGTAGAAATACAAAGTGGCACAACACTTTCTTTGCCAACCAGTTTCTCCACGCCCATTCCAATGATAAATAACGGAACAATTGAGGTGAAAGGAACTGGAATATTCATGGGTTTCGGTAACAACCCGTACACCGTTCCAACGGGTTCAGGTACCTTAAAATTTACTGCGAATAGTCCAAACCAAATTTACGGAGCTTATTTAACCAATAGTGCTATCCCTAACGCGATTGAAATTGCTAATCCGGCTGGGGTAACTATATATAACAGTAGTTTAAATTTAGGTGGTTCGCTAATTTTTACCAGTGGCAAGCTCACCGTAGCGCCAAACTACACGCTGAACATGACAAACGCAAATGCAACTATTACGGGCGCATCCGCTTCATCGTACATTATTGGCAATGTTAACCGCACCGTAAATAGCTCTGGCAATTATACTTTTCCAGTAGGTACGGCAAGTGCCTACAGCCCGGCAACAATACAATTAAATAATATTGTTGGTCCAACCAGTATTTCGGCCAGTTTCGTTTCTGATGCACTTAGTAATCAACCAAATTTAAGTATCGGTTCTGCCACCATAACACAGACTTTAGCTGGCGGAAGCTGGAAAATTACCCCTAACACACAACCTACTTCCGGAAATTATAACGTAACCTTATCAGCGCCTTTAGAAAGCTCCACAGCAAGTAATTTTGCTATAATTAAACGTGAAGACAACTATTTCGTTTACAATTGGACAGTAGCAGGCACTCCTCAATCATCATCTATAACTGCAGGTATAGTAACCGCTTCGGCAACGGGAATAACTTCATTTTCTCAGTTTGGTTTAGGAGAAGTGATTGGCACTTTGCCTGTTAAATTGACAAAATTTATCGCAAAAACAGATAGAGATGCTGTATTACTTACTTGGGAAACTGCAAGCGAGCTCAATAACGATAAATTTGAAATTGAGCGCAGCACAAACGGAACTGATTTTATTAAAGTAGGAGAGATAAAAGGAAATGGGACTTCTCAAAAATTAAATACTTACAGCTTTAGGGATCTAGCACCAGCTAACGGAGTTAATTATTATAGATTGAAACAACTGGACTTTAACGGAAATTTTGAATACAGTGGAATACGTGTTGTAAAATTTGATTTTAAGGATTTAACTTTCAGTATTTATCCAAATCCTGTAACGGAAGTCATCAATTTTAGCGAATTTGTAAAATCTATAGCGGTTTATAATTTGAGTGGGGCAAAAGTTTTCCAATTAAAAAACAATAGTTCCAGTGTTAAAATTCCAACGGAAGTTAAGCAGGGAGTTTACATTTTAATAGCGGTGCTTTCAGATGGTTCGTCTGTTTCAAAACAGATCATCATCAATAAATAGAAGTTTTTTTGATTGCATGAAAAGTCGTGGACGTGGTTTCCACGGCTTTTTTATTCATAATTTTAATCCAAACCAGCGTACGATATACGTTCCTAAAACATCCAAAAAAAACCGCTCTCGTTTTGAGAGCGGTTTTAAATCTTGATACTCGATACTTATTCGATACTCAAAAAAGCTACTTTCTGTTTTTAAAGAATCTGAAATCTTTACCGATAAACTTGGCTCTAGACCCTAATTCTTCCTCGATGCGTAACAATTGGTTGTATTTTGCAATCCGATCAGAACGTGAAGCCGAACCGGTTTTAATTTGACCACAGTTTAAGGCAACTGCCAAATCTGCAATAGTTACATCCTCGGTCTCGCCCGAACGGTGCGACATTACTGAAGTGTAATTTGCGTGTTGCGCCATTGTTACCGCGTTAATAGTTTCAGTTAAAGAACCAATTTGGTTTACCTTTACTAAAATTGAGTTAGCCGTATTGTTATCAATACCTTGTTTTAAACGGGTTACGTTGGTTACAAACAAGTCATCACCTACTAGTTGCACTTTATCACCAATTCTTTCGGTTAACAATTTCCAGCCGTCCCAATCATTTTCATCCATACCATCTTCAATAGAGATAATCGGATATTTTTCTGTTAAAGAAGCTAAATATTCTACTTGCTCCGCACTTGTACGTTTTGCGCCATTTGCACCTTCAAATTTTGAATAATCGTAAATTCCATCTTTGTAAAACTCAGAAGAAGCACAATCAAAAGCTAAACAAATATCAATACCTGGTTTGTAACCTGCTTTTTCAATTGCTTTTAAAATAGTTTCAACGCCGTCTTCAGTTCCATCAAAAGTTGGTGCAAAACCACCTTCGTCGCCAACAGCAGTTGATAAACCTCTATCATGCAAAATCGCTTTTAAGCTATGGAAAACTTCTGTTCCCCAACGTAAAGCTTCTGAAAAAGACGAAGCGCCAACTGGCATAATCATAAACTCTTGGAACGCAATAGGCGCATCTGAGTGAGAACCTCCGTTTACGATGTTCATCATTGGGATTGGAAGCGTGTTTGCATTTACACCGCCAACGTAACGGTATAAAGGCTGACGGCTTTCTTGCGCTGCCGCTTTAGCAACCGCCAAAGAAACACCCAAAATAGCGTTTGCACCTAAATTCCCTTTATTTTCTGTTCCGTCTAGATCAATCATTAATTGGTCGATAGCATTTTGTTCAAACACATCAATACCTTTTAACGCTTCAGCAATTTTTTCGTTAACGTTTGCAACGGCCTTTAAAACGCCTTTGCCTAAATATACAGATTTGTTTTTATCACGTAGTTCTACAGCTTCGTACTGCCCGGTTGAGGCGCCAGATGGCACTGCTGCTCTTCCTAAAATGCCGTTTTCGGTAATTACATCTACTTCAATAGTAGGGTTTCCTCTAGAATCGAGGATTTGTCTTGCGTGTACATCAAGAATTAAGCTCATCTTATTTTGAATTTATTTTTGTCTAATTTACACTTAGTGTTAAAATTACACTAAAGTAAATACTTTTGTTGAATTGGCAAATATAGCAATTGTTTTTTGGCTATGCTTTTTTGAAAATATGCCGTTTAAAACCGAGCTTTTCCTAAATATCGTTATGGAAATGCTAGGAACGATACCTGTAACTCGCCTAATTTTTTATAGCCCTCAACATTCATATGTATCGGATCGTGATAGTACAGGGATTTGTTGTAAACGTTATATCCGCCTAAAATATATTGGTCAAGCACAGGTATTCCGTGGAGCGCACAAACTTGCTTTTGCACTTCAACATATTGGTTCATTCCTTTCTCGTAAAACGGATCGTAACCACCTCTATCATTAAAAGCTTTGCTCGAGGTAAAAAAGTAGATGGTGGCTTTCGGGTTTAACTCATAAATTTTTTTGATACAATAGTTAATTCCGCCTGCCTGGGTTGTTAATTTTTCTTTATCGTAGTTGTCGAATTCCGTATAGTCGGTATAAGCACCAATTTCCCGATGTCCGGTGTAATCATTTGTGGAAGCCCAAAGCACATAGATATCAAATACGCCTGCTTCGTTTACCTGTTGCTGAAGCGATTTTCCTTGTAGGGAAGAAAAACCTGCTCCGGGGACGCCATAATTGGTAACAGTCATTCCCAAATATTTTTTCCACATCACTTTAGCGCTATCGCTCGGCGGAATTACCGAAACTGAACCTCCAAAAACCGCCACAGATTTTCCGTAATTTAAAGACTTTGCAAGCGTGGTTGGTTCAATTTTACGCTGGGAGAAAGCGGTACTTGAGAGTAGGAAAAATAAAATGATGAGGTAGGTTATACTTTTTTTCATGTTTTTGTTCTTTTTGGATTGTTATGAAGATCTATTAAAATATCTGCTTTCCAAGCTTAGATACGCAATTTACATTTATTTTAATATCAAGCCAACCAGCGATATTTTATCCAACTGATGTGTATGATGTTTTCATTCGGATAAATCTAAATCTCAGATACAAAAAATGGAATTGTAATAAATAAAACCCGTAGTGCATTATCAAACTAAGTTAACTTTAATGTTGTTGATGTTTCTACCAAAGACAAATTTATTGAGATACTGAATAGTTGTCAATGCGGTAATCTTGGTAAGTATTCTGTTTTTATAACCAATAAAAGTCTT
>DATJED010000014.1:0-461835 GCA_035496935.1 Pelobium sp.
ATCTTCTTAAAGAACTTCCGGCCACCCCTCACGGTTCGGCCTTTTTTATATCTTTCCGCCCAACGGCGTATTCGAGTCTTCCTGTTTTTTTACGGCCCTCCGGGAATCGCTCCCTTCTTTCCTGTTTCCCGTTCTAACGGGATGCAAAGATAGGGACTTTTTTCTCTTCCCCAAATTTTTTTTGATTTTTTTTATCCCCCCTCTTTCTCTCTCACCGTTCCCGCCAACTTCGCGTTTGCGGAGTGCAAAGATGCATATTATCACAGTCCGTTCCAAGCCTTACCGGGAAGTTTTTCCGGTTTTTTTACGGATCTTACGTAACACCCTGGCTTACTGGAAGAAAAAATAGAACCGGGCTCCGGAAAGCGGGTCGGGACATATCTTTCAACCCACGAAATTGAATCTAAGTGATAAGAAACCTTTAAAATATAGCTACGAAATCGCCGGAACAATCGGTCAGGTACCCCCTTCCGAACAACTGCTAGACATCCTTAATATATGCCATCAAATATCTGAGAGCCTATAGGAATCGAAGCGATAATAGAAAGACAATTAAATCTAGTGATTAAATATCTCCAAAGGATTTGTATTATAACAAAATTTGAAGCGGTATTAATTGCTTAGTAAAAAGTAAAAGAAAATACGGTTGGGTAATACTTGTCTTAAGTTACTCTATTTTTTACGAACCAGAAGCTAAGCGATTAATTAACACCGCACTTTGTTCTCTTCCTTTTTCCAATAAGGGTTCAAAAAAGGTTTTAGCCTGCGTGAAATGGGATTTATAACCCTCCATATCTTTATAATTAATTAAAGAGGCCCATTCTCTAACGGCTGTATGAAACTCTAAATCATCACCTCTTATACTTTTATCATACAATGCGGTTTTTATTGTTTTCTCCAGCAGTTCGTCATTTTTAAAAAGGTATTCTACTATTCCTAACCTTAATTTAAAAGGAGGCGTTTGGCACATCATATTATCATAAGGATTTATCTTGAGCTGGTGCCAAGCATCAACCATTGCTAATAAACTAAGATGTGAATTTGATTTTTCTAACGTTTTGTTGCTTCCAATGCTAAATTCCTTCATTATCTCATCGTCAAACAAGATAAGATTATGCTGGCCATGGAAAACAAAATCGCGGGCTTCGTAAATCCGCTTTCTAAAGTTCTCTTCATCTTCCTGAATCATCATTTTAAATAATGCAGATTCTGATTGTGCGTAGGCTTGAATTTGTTTAGAAGCATAAGGATTTAAAATTGCCAATCCAGCGTAAATATGAGGCTTGTAGCTAAAGATCCTTAAAGTGGTTAGGATTTTAACATTATCGATCCCGGAAACATATGCTCCGCTTTCCCAGGGGTAAGTTCCTGCATTTTTCCATGCAGTCCCCATGCTCTCAAAACCCATGTGCGTTACAGCTTGTGTGTCTGCCATTATTTGATCATGCTGATGGTAATCTTGAAGTTCTATAATTTCTGATTCAAGGACACGAAGTATTTCTAAAGCTTTTTGATAATTTTCTTCTGTAATACGGTGGGGAGCAACTATTAATTTTTGTCCTTTGGTAGCAAAACCGGGTCCATGTAAGGCATGGGTTAAAATAATTTCGGTATTATGTGGTAAATATTTTTCAAAAGCTGCTACTTCAGGAGTTTTTACGGAAGTCATCCCCGTAACTAATGCACCGCTCTTTATAGATAAAGCCGTTTTAGCCACTACATCAGCAATTTTTTCGGCTTCTACTGCGTAAAATACAAAGTCACTGGTTGCGGCAACTTCGTTAGCTGTGTTTAAAACTGTAATTCCAAAAGGTGAGAGTTCTTGTGTTAATGCTTCAAATTTATCAGGAAGATCACAACCTTGCACTTCTAATCTGGCTTTTGCAAATGTAAATGCGTAAAGCTTGCCCATATCTCCCAATCCTATGATTCCGATTTTCATGAACGCTAAGATAATATAAACAGTAAAAGTTCTGCTAAGAAAATTTAATTGTGTTTCTTGGTATCGGCTCGATAAAATCGAGAGACCATGTTAAGCACTCGTTACAAACGAGCGCAATGGAACGCAATAGGAGAGACGAGTAATGAGAGTGACAAGAGTTGTTTGCGCTAACGATTGGAACGGCATCCTTTTTTGTCCTTCGGCTCCGCTCAGGATGACAAAAAAGATATAGTGGAAAGCGTGTTAAAGCGCCCAAAATATTAATGCTTGCTTGACGGCATAAAATGCGGGCCATTGGCACCAATAAAAAATCCCCTCAAATTTTCATTCGAGAGGATTCTTCATCAGAAAATTTGGATTAGCTCATTTTAAGCTTTTTCTGAATATCTTGTACGTAGGCTTTAAATTTTTTATCGGTATCAATTAAATCTTCAACGGTTTGGCAGGCGTAAATTACGGTAGAATGGTCTCGTCCGCCAAAAAATGCTCCGATAGATTTTAATGAGGTTTTAGTGTGGCTTTTGGCTAAATACATAGAAATTTGACGAGCCTGTACTATCTCGCGTTTACGTGTTTTAGATTTTACCATTTCCACTGGCACTTCAAAATACTCGCAAACCAACTTCTGGATGTACTCCATAGAAATTTCTTTGCTGGTATTTTTGATAAAGTTCTTTAGCATTTGTTTAGCTAACGCTAAATCTATCTCTTTCTTATTAAGTGTGGACTGTGCCAGCAAAGAAACCATTGCGCCTTCCAACTCTCTCACGTTGTTATCGATGTTATTGGCAACATATTCTATCACATCGTTCGGAAGTTCTATACCGTCCTGATACATCTTCTTTTTAAGGATGGCCATACGGGTTTCGATATCAGGAACGGATAAATCTGCTGATAAACCCCATTTGAATCTTGATAATAATCTTTCCTCTAACCCTGCTAAATCTTTAGGTGGTTTATCAGACGTTAGAATTAGCTGTTTGCCGGATTGGTGAAGGTGATTGAAAATATGGAAGAAAATATCCTGCGTTTTATCTTTACCTGCAAAGTTGTGCACATCATCCATAATAATAATGTCCATTGCCTGGTAAAAATTAACAAAATCGTTAATGGTGTTGTTTTTTAAGGAATCTACAAACTGCTGACAAAATTTCTCGCAAGAAACGTAAATCACGAGCTTATCAGGCATGGTTCTTTTAACCTCGTTTCCGATTGCCTGCGCCAAATGCGTTTTACCTAAACCAACGCCACCATAAATCATCAAAGGATTAAAAGAAGTACCTCCGGGTTTTGCACCTACGGCATAACCAGCCGAGCGGGCTAGACGGTTGCAATCTCCTTCAATAAAATTTTCAAAAGTATAGTTAGGATTTAACTGAGGATCTACCTGTAATTTTTTTAGTCCGGGAATTACGAAAGGGTTTTTGATATCCTTATTTAACGCAACCGGCATTGGGATGGATTGGCTTTTCCCCTCGGCGCCATTTCCGCTTGATGGTATGTTTGTAGTATAGGGCTTTTGTGACGATGATTTTTCTACAACAATATTGTATTCTAAACGTCCTGTATCGCCAAGTTGCTTTTTTATTGTTTTACGCAAAAGGCCTACATAATGCTCCTCTAACCACTCATAGAAGAATAAACTTGGTACTTGTATGGTTAACACACTAGCCTCTAACCTTAACGGAATGATTGGCTCAAACCAAGTTTTGAAACTCTGAGTCGGAATGTTATCCTTTATAATTTGCAGACAGTTTTCCCATACACTTGTACAAGTTTTTTCCATTTGAATTTTCTAATATGTTGATTTAAAATGCGATGGAAGTACAGCGGGGATGCCGACTTCCGAGCATCGAAGATTCAAAAAAAAATCGGTTAAAAAAACTATATTTTGAAATTATTTTCAATCACCTCTAAGGCAGAAGTATAGCTCATTCGCTTTGAATTCTTACTTGAAAACACATAATCTATCCTCCCTAAATTTATACCCGCAAAACCAACCTGGTTTACCAAAGTTTCGTTTCCGCTTTTGTTTCTGATGCTATCCGGCGTGGTTAAAAATGTATGTGTATGCCCTCCAATGATTAAGTCGGTGTGGTAGAGGTTTGAGGCCAAAACTACATCAGAGATTTTTTGTTCCTTATATTTATAGCCTAAGTGAGAGAGACATATTACCAAATCGCATTTATGATTCAGTTTCAGCTCCTTTTCGTATTTCAAGGCTTTTTCAACAGGATCCAAGTATTTTGTGTTGTCGTATTGAACGGAGTTTACCAAACCGTCCAGCTGTATTCCGAGCCCGTAAACACCAATTTTTATTCCCTGTTTTTCAAAAATTTTATATGGGATAGATTTGCCTTCCATAGGCGTATCAACAAAATCATAATTTGAACTTATGATGGGGAAATTTGCATGAGACAACTGTTTTGCAAAACCTTCTACACCGTTATCAAAATCGTGATTTCCCATAATAGAAGCATCGTACCCCATCATGCTCATCATTTTAATTTCCAGCTCGCCACCCCACAGGTTAAAATAAGGTGTTCCCTGGAAAATATCGCCGGCATCTAATAACAAAACGTTTTTTTCTTCTGACCTTATTTTATTGATTAACGTTGCCCGTGGCGCCACACCTCCTTTACCGGCATTTCGACTTCCGTCGAGCGGGAAAGGATCAATACGGCTGTGCACATCGTTTGTATGCAGAATCGTTAATTTCTTAAAATCATCCTTTGCAAAAACGCTTTCACTGTTTAAACCCAAAGCAAACAATGTTGCCACTGAGAATCCCGTTTTTAAAAATTTTCTCCTATTTAATTTTGATTCTTCCATCGTTAACAGGGTTTAATTTTTCTCCAGCTTTTTGCTTTTTGCCGAGGTAAAGGAATAAAGCATCTCTTAATTTATAGG
Source organism: Pelobium sp. (assembly GCA_035496935.1). Taxonomy (GTDB): domain Bacteria; phylum Bacteroidota; class Bacteroidia; order Sphingobacteriales; family Sphingobacteriaceae; genus Pseudopedobacter. The sequence goes on from DATJED010000014.1 coordinate 4,853, forward strand.
TTAAATCTGTGCGAGCTATAGCTTTGCTAAAAATTGCTCCTCCATCGCCACCGTTAGCCATATAATCGGATGTTAAAACCACATAACTTTTTGTTTTATCAAACGGTTGCCCATCGATTTGAATGTCCGTTGCTTTTTTCCCAACAATAACATAGCTTGCTCCCGAAATTGGATCGCCCCCACCCTCTGCCATAAAATCAAAAAAGGTTTGCATATCTGTCCCTTTAAATGTCACCAGTGTAATCGCATTTTCAAAAGGCATCAGTTCAAAAATTTTGTAACGGTAAATTTCTCCTTTCGGAAGCGGAATTCTTAAACCGCCGTAATTAGTATAGGCAAAATCAAAATCAAGATTCCAATCTTTTCCGCTTTGATACATTGCATCGGCAAAAAAATTATTTAAAGGTCCTTCTGGTCTGTCTTTTTGGATTTCTTTTGCAGAAACAACGACAACATCATTCATCATGGAGTCCAGCTTTTGCCTATAAGGAGAAACAAAAGCTTCCATTGTTGAATCCGGTTTTATGGCTGGATTAATTGGATAAAGCTTTTTTTCTGTTTTGCTAACGTGTAATTGATGGCTACAAGCGCTTAAAAGTAGCGAGGCTACAAGCCAAAGTTTTAAAACTGATTTTCGCATTTTGTGCTTGATCTTCTAGAATTTTCTGCTCCCAAAATTGCGGATTCTTTTACTCGGATAAACACAAAATACATGAAATTTTTGTTACATTAATGCTTATACGAATTCTGCTAATTTTTTCCGCAATTCATTCAACTACAATTCCTGTAAATCATTCTTCATTACCAAAAGCGCCAAATCATACGGGTTTTCTTCTAGTTCATCTAATTTCGCAAAAACCAATTTACTCATTTCCACAGCCGTAGCTTCGGCCGGTAAATTTCCACTAGCATGGTTTACTAAACCAACAGTATCATCCTTCACACGTTTAATAATATTCCACGCATCTTTACTGATATATAATTGTTGAGAAATATTGTGCTGATATTCCGCCTTAACTTCCGCCAAAACTAAAGCTTGCAATTCCTTTGCGGACATGCCTGGCTGGTGCAAGCGCAACATTAAGTTACTTGGGTTAATGCGCTCTACAAAAAGCGTCATCCGCTCATAAGCTTGTAGTTTTAAAGGCAACATATCTTTCGCTACTAAGGTTTTATACTCTAAAGCTTTAATATTATAATAAGTATCAAAATGGCTTTTAAGTACAAAATAAGCGGTAAAAAATACAAATAGACCGGAAAGCGTATATTTTAAAACATCAAAAAAGAAAATTGAAATATCCATGTGGTAATGTAAATTGAGGGTAAAATACGGTTATTAAAAAACAAAAATCTACATTTTCCCGTATATTTGAACATTAAATTATTTTTATGAGCAACACAATAGAAGCTGTGGCACCAGTAACCTTAACTGAAGGTGCAAAAAAAGAGATTAAGAAATTAATGTCGCAACAGGAACTGGACGAATCATTTGGTTTACGTTTAGGCGTTGAAGGCGGTGGATGTTCTGGAATGAGTTATGTTTTAGGTTTCGACCAAACAAAAGAAGGCGATAGTGAATATAATATTGATGGGATAAAAGTATTTATGCACAAAGCACACGGACTTTATCTTGCCGGAATGGAAGTAGATTTTCAGCAAGGTTTAAACGCTCGAGGTTTTGTTTTTAACAACCCGAACGCAAGTAGCACTTGCGGTTGCGGAACAAGTTTTTCTGTTTAAGTTTTTATTTTTGATTGATTTGTGAATGCCAGTCTTTTTTGAGGCTGGCATTTTTTATTAATGAAAGTCAGATAGTTACACTTTAATTAATTCTCAAACCTACGATTCGGCACAATTTTTATTTTACGTAGAACAATGTTTTACCTATTAAAACTATTGTGATGATACTAGCTGTTTTTGAAATTCTACTTACTAAAATAACACCTTGGATAATGGGAATTGTTTACCATATCAATTATTTGATAAGGATATTTTATAATGTTTAGGTTTTAAAAACACCTGCTACATCCCGCGTCTTTCCTATCTCTTAATTGTCCGTAACTATTATAAATTTACGAGTGAGACATCTCCTATCGCCGATATGACTCGATGGAAATACCAATCGATTGAAAAGAAAGTCTAGTCCAGTCAAAAACAAGACTTCATTCAAAATTATATTATATAATTTTGAATTATATTTATCGCGAATGGAGAAAACGCATTATTATTTCGCATCGGATTTTCATTTGGGCGCACCAAATTACGAAAGTAGCCGGGCCAGAGAAGATAAACTGGTGGCCTGGCTAGATTTCATAAAAAAAGATGCTCATTCCGTTTTTTTGATGGGCGATGTATTTGATTTTTGGTTCGAGTACGCTACGGTTGTGCCGAAAGGTTATATCCGGCTTTTAGGAAAGCTTGCAGAGTTGAGTGATGCTGGTATTAAACTCTACTTTTTTAAAGGCAACCATGATATGTGGGTTTTCGATTATTTTAAAAAGGAACTAAACACAACCATTATTAGCAATGAACTGCTTTTAAACTTAAACGGAAAGCGATTTTTTTTGCACCATGGCGACGGTTTGGGCAAAGGTGACAACGGTTACAAACTTTTAAAAAACTTTTTCAGAAGCAATTTTTGTCAATGGCTTTTTGCTCGCTTGCACCCGAATTTTGGAGTTGGAATAGCAAACTATTGGAGCCAGAAAAGCAGGATCGCGGGTAATAAAAAACACGGGGAACGCCAGACAGATTACGAAAAAAACTGGCTAGCAGGCTATTATCAAGAATTAAAACAAAAATTTGGCGAAGTTGATTATGTAATTATGGGGCATCGGCATTTCCCGGTTAAATTTGAAATAGAAAATGCCATTTACGTTAACTTAGGTGAATGGGTAAATTTTACCAGTTACGCCGTTTTTGATGGTACCGGTCTTCAGTTAAAAAGTTTTGAGCTTTAAACGATCTAATGCAAAAATTGATTGGGATAATTTACGGAATTTCGCTGTTCTTGCTTTTAATTGGCAACGCAAATTTGTATGCACAGGAATATAGTTTAATTGCTAAAATAGATACCGTTGCCAAAATTGCTACCGTAGATAACCTAGGAAATTTATTTGTGGTTACGCTTAAAAATGAACTTTTAAAGTTTAACCCCAATGGTAAGTTTTTATGGAATTATACCAATAAATCATACGGAGAAATTACTCAGCTTGATGTAACTGATCCGTTGAGGGTAATTTTATATTATCCGGCTTACCAGCAAGTGGTGGTGCTTAACAATAACCTCAGCGAGATTAGCAAATATACTTTTAACCAAAATCCCGATTTACAGATTTCTTTAATTGCATCGGCCAATAACAACGGTTTTTGGGCTTATGACCAAATTAACCGTGAACTGCGCAAACTGACCAATTATTTTGTTGATGATTTAAAAAGCGGAAATATTTACCAACGCAACGGTTTTGATATGCAGGCTAATTTTATGCTTACCGATGACCAACAGGTTTATATTAATGATACCATTGCCGGAATCCGAATTTTTGACCGATATGGCAATTTTATTAAAACTGCGGCGGTTTACCCCAAAGAAGATTTTAATGTGGAAGGAAATGAGATTTACTTTACGAAGGAAAATAAATTGATGCGGTATAACTATCAAACTTTTGATTTACAGCAGATTCCTTTACCAGAAAAAGCAGCATTTCACAATGCTATTCTTAGGTTTAACAGGCTCATCATTTTAAGGGAAAAAGATTTAACTTTGTGGGCTGTTAGAAAAAACTGAGTTTCTTGCACAATCCCGGGTTTCTAAACCTGATGGAAGCGGATACCGGCCCGGCGGATAATGCCTTGAAGCCGTATGAGCGTACAGCGGGACTGCATTAACCGAAGAACACAGAACCTGCCGGTTTTTTTTGCCGGCACATTTTCAAAAAATAATATGTTAGAAAAATTAGAAGCTATAAAGCAACGTAGGGATGATGTAGAAATATCGCTGAGCAGCCCGGAAGTTACGCAGGACATGAAGCGTTTTGCGCAACTGAGCAAGGAATATAAGGATTTGGGGCTGATTGTGGACCAATATTATATTTATAGGGATGTGGTGAGCAATATTGAATCGAACAAAGAGATTTTGGCCAATGAAAAGGATCCGGAGTTTCGTGAGATGGCGAAAGAAGAGTTGGATTTGTTGTTGCCACAAAAAGAAGAACTGGAAGCAAAAATCCGTTTGATGCTGATCCCGAAAGAGGAAGGCGATGAAAAGGATGCGATTGTAGAGATTAGAGGCGGAACTGGAGGTGATGAGGCCGCAATCTTTGCCGGTGATTTGTATCGTATGTATGTTCGCTATTGCGAAGCGAGGGGCTGGCGTTGTGAAACTCTGGAAGTAACTGAAGGTACTAATGGCGGTTATAAAGAGGTAATTTTTAAGGTGCTTGGCGAGGATGTTTACGGGGTATTAAAATATGAATCGGGCGTTCACCGCGTTCAGCGTGTTCCAGAGACAGAAACTCAGGGACGGGTACATACTTCGGCTGCATCGGTAGCGGTGCTTCCTGAGGCTGAAGATGTGGATGTTTATATCAATCCGGCGGATGTTGAACTACAGACTTCTCGTTCTGGAGGTGCCGGTGGTCAAAATGTAAATAAGGTTGAAACAAAAGTTCAGTTGACACACAAGCCTTCGGGAATTGTGGTAGTTTGCCAGATCGAGCGCTCGCAATTAGGGAATAGAGAGCGGGCAATGGAGATGTTGCGTAGCCGTTTGTATGAACGTGAGCTTGCGAAACATAACGAAGCAATTGCTAGCAAAAGAAAAACGATGGTTTCTACCGGAGACCGTTCTGCAAAGATTAGAACGTATAATTATCCTCAGGGAAGGGTGACTGAACACCGTATCGGTTTGACTACCTATAACTTACCAGCGGTTATGAATGGCGATTTAACCGAGATTTTAGAAGCGCTTCAGTTTGCAGAAAATGCAGAAAAATTAAAAGAAGGAAGTGGCGAATAATTTATTTTAAAATAAATTTTGGAGTTAATTCCTTTTGGCTATATTTGCACTCCCTAACGCAAGGAAAGGGATTTAAAATTGAAAATTTAATATAAATTTTTAACCAAAACGGAGTGGTAGTTCAGCTGGTTAGAATGCCTGCCTGTCACGCAGGAGGTCGCGGGTTCGAGTCCCGTCCATTCCGCTTTTTCAGTATTAAAAACAGTTAAAACCCCTCAGATGACATCATCTGAGGGGTTTTTGTTTTTACTGACATACCAAATTATTCAAGTTTTAGCATATAAAATGTGAGTAATTCGGGAGTCATATAAACTGAATATTAGAAACTCCCGAATTAATACATAAGCTATTGATTAACAACATATTCAGTCATTAAACATCTTGATTCCAAGTGATTAATTAACAAAATTTGTGTACTTAATTAATCAAAAACCATGAGAACTACTCTGTCTTTGCTTTTCGCTCTAAGAAAACCTAAAAATTATTTGTCGGGTGAGATGCCTATTTATTTAAGAGTTACCGTTGACGGCCGTCGAACAGAACTTGCTGTAGGCAGAAAATGCGATCCAACTAAATGGGATTCTGTTAAAGGAAGAGCAATAGGATCAAAAGCAATTTTAAAAACTTTGAATGCCTTTTTGGATGATGTGCAGTTTAAATTTCTTGAATTGCACCGGAGGATGTCAGAAGCAGATGAATGCATAACCGTTGAAACACTTAAAAATCGATTTATTGGGAAATCAGAAAAAGTCAGAACCTTATTATTTGTTTTTGAAGAGCACAACCAAAAAATGAAAAGTTTAGTTGGACAAGAGTTTGAAAAGAGTACCCTTCAAAGATATGAGACCGCGTTGATGCACACCCGTGATTTCATGAAGTGGAAATACAATATTTCTGACATTCCGGTAAGTAAAATTAATTTCGAGTTTTTGAATGAATTTGAGTACTATTTGAGGAGTGTTCGCAATTGTGCTAATAACTCAGCTATTAAATACATTAAAAACCTAGGAAAGATTGTTCGCATTTGTTTAGGGAATGGATGGCTAACTGCTGACCCTTATATAAACTACAAACCTAAAACGACTAAAGTTCATCGGGTAGTTTTAAATAAAGATGACTTGACAAGTATTGCCGAGAAAAATTTTTCGATTGAAAGATTAGATCAGGTCAGAGATATATTTTTGTTTAGCTGTTATACTGGTCTGGCGTACGTGGATGTTAAAAAATTGAAGCGATCCGAAATAGAAAAAGGAATTGATGGAAAGTTATGGATTTATACCCATAGGCAGAAAACGGATAGCCTTTCCAGAATTCCACTACTTCCAATGGCGTTATCGATTATCCAGAAATATGAAGACCATCCACAATGTATAGCAGAAGATTTGTTGCTTCCTGTTATCAGTAATCAAAAAATGAATGCTTATTTAAAAGAGATTGCAGATGTGTGTGGGATTGATAAACTATTAACCTTTCATATTGCTCGCCATACTTTTGCAACCACAGTTACACTCAATAATGGTGTTCCTATTGAGACGGTGGCTAAGATGATGGGGCATTCTAGTATAAAGACAACGCAGATTTATGCTAAAGTGTTAGATCATAAAATAAGTGATGATATGGAGATTTTAAGGAAAAAATTAGGCTAAATGTAGGGGTTTAGAGTAGATGATTTTGAATTTTTTAGTCAGCAGTTCGACGCATAAAAGAATTGCTTGTGTGCAAAGTTCATTCAGGCACTTCTAGGGTAGTTTTGCCTAGCTACTTACCTAACCAATTAATCCAAATCTCCTTCTCCTTCAAAGGTTACCCAACGATTGGTAATATCACCAAATTCATTAGAATTTTGTGCGGTTTTCTCCCAGTATATAACTTCCTCTGGAGGATTTGACGGATCAAGTTTGTAAATTGTATTGGCGAGTTTCATTGCTCTTTGGCGGATTACCAGGGCCTCTGCCGGTGTTATCTCATGTCTAAATTTATCTTTACCAATGTCTGTGAAAGCTACTAAATACTTTAAAGAACCAAGCACAACTGTTTTAACATTGGGATAGAAATGAGGCTGGTGTTTAATTAAGTTATCTGTAATAGATAAACCAACCTCCATGAGCTCGACTTTGCGCCATTTAAGAGGCTGGACGATTATATCAAGTATTTTTGATGATAATTCTTCGTTTGAACTTCCTTCAAAATGCGATATATAAATCGATGCTGCCTCAAAGGCATCGGAGATTTTACTCTTTTCTTCACAAATCATATTGTTTTCCAGCTCTGCTATAAAATCGGAGGGACTATAATTTAATGATTCTGCAAATGCTATTTTCGCTTTTAACACTGGAACATCATAATGTCCCATGACTTGAATAATAGTAATTATTTTCAATAGTGACGGCGGATCAATTGCAGACTTTTGATATCCAAAAACCCGACAAATAATATTGTTAAGTAATTTAAACCTGCTTAAAAATTCCCTGTAGACTGAGCCACCAAATCCTTCGTTTTTGTACTGTTCACCAAGTAGATAATGCCTGTCGCTTTCCCACCATGTTACACATTTATCAATGATAGTTGATAATTCTTGAGTCGTCCATTTATGCATATCAGGGTTGTTAAAACTCGCAGAACCATACAATAGTTCTTCGGCATATCTGTCTTGGCCTCCGCCAATAGAAATACCCCCTTTTGATGAACCCTGAATACTGAATGAATTATTTAAAATATATGTTTTGAACAGTTGAATTGCATTTTTATTTTTTGAGTGTTGCCATCGTCTATAAGCAAAATTATAATACGGAGTATCTGCTGGGAAACCATTTTCGTCAACTTGTATCCAAAACGCAGTAAAGAGCTTATTTATAGAACTTGCATTTAGTAAGCCTTTCCGATATAAGAACATTAGTCTATTCAATGCTCTTTGGCGTAAATTATTAAAATCTAAAGCTTTTTTAAGTAAATCGTTAATAGTGTTACTAGGGACCTTAATCTTATGAGTCAGATTTACACTTAAATGCTCGAATGGTTCCTTAAAATCAAGTTGGGCGACTGAAGACCTGCTGTCTATCACTGGCACAGTAAATAATAAAGGAATAATTTGAGTTTTGATTTCATCGTTACTGGAATCTATCAAGATATTCCACAATTTATCCATATCCTTTAGAATAGTGCCTGAATTTAGAACCTGCACCAGAAATTCAAATATCTTAAGCTTAACTTCGTCACTGCATTTTACGCAAAGACGGGAAAGAACAATTGGAACTTTTTTAATGAAGTTATTTGCAACCGTATTTGTGGAACGCTCAGGTAGCATTGAATAATATTTATCCATATAATTCAGCACCATACGGTCGACAGCAGGCTGACTTAGGTTAACCAGATTCAAACGGTCAAATATGATCTCGGTAGTGTCTGAAGTCCTGCTTCTATTGAATACCGCGTACGCCCAATGTGGCGAATTAGGATAAATTCGTTCAAGCGTACCTTTGAGTGTTTTATCGTCAATGTTGACCATTTGAACTCCCAATGGAATACCCACCTCCTCGATAAAGCGTAAAAAATTGTAGGCAATGACCAAATCGGAATCCTGACCACCAATATGGTATGAGATCGTACTCATGCCTATCTCAAAGTTCTCCTTGGTACTCTTGTCTGGTTTTGGAGTATATTTATGCTGAAGCAGGATGTCAAAATATTTTTTTTCTTGCCAAGGTGAACACTTGAATTGCAATAATGAATTCCACCTCTCATTAAAATCTTCCAAAATTGTGTCTTTACCAGTTATGTCTTTTGAGATGTAAAGGTTACGCCTGACCAATTGAAATAAGAACATGATGTAGGCCTCTTGAGAAACCCATTTATAATCGACTCCAATGGGTGACAAATTCAATCGTTTCCTTACGGTCGTTAAACATGCCTCCAGAATCGTATTCGCTTCTTCTAACAATCCGAATTCAGCTAATAACATCGCACGTTTCGCATCCCAAAATGGATCATATTCATTGGCCGTCCACTCTGATAAATTCTTCTTCGCCGCATCAATATCAGATTCTGATATCCCCATTAGAACCTTCTCATAGTGATACCATGCACTTTGCTCAGCTGAAAAGTGTTTTTTAACTGTTTCTAACACTGTAGAAGTCAATTTCCATTTTTCATGGAATCCTTCTTCACGATAAAATCTAAGTGTAGATAAAGTTAAGTGTAACCACCATTGTTTAATTGAAACCCAGTCTAAATTTAATGAGACACCTGAGATACAATATGGAGCAGACGAATTAATCTCTCCCTGGGGAAATGGATTATATTGGCCTAATATCTTCTCAAAATGTTGGATATGATTATTATAAATTGGGAAAAGACATTTTTCTAGTCGCCAACTTAATTCATAGATAAATTCTATGTCATTTGGATAAGATAAATCATTCCAGATTTTATTGTTAACAATTAACTGATTAGTTACCTCCCATAAAGCTTCCCGGTTTTCTTGAGGACAAATAATCCAATTTGGATAGGCCAATCTTCTTTCCTTCCATTTTCTAATTACTTCTTTAACATCCAGATGCTCAGTAAATATATAATCTCTATCCATTGCCCATTCCAGATTTTTTCTAGACTTCCTTTGGCTTTGTAAAAAGTCTAAGAAGAAAACTATGCCCTTTTTATGGTCACCATTGTCGTTTGAAAAAGCACTCAGGTCAACAGTCACTATGTTTTTGCTTGTTAGTAGCTTTTTCTGAGCCTCTGATAACTTTAGAATGCCAATAAGATAGATTTTTGGCGAATTTTCCTTGCCAATATTGTCATTGATCCAGCCTATCCATTGAAGGAAATTTGGATCATCTCCTGAAAATCCTACTAAACACAAGGTGTTTTCAAGTAGGGATTGTTGAACGGTATTTACGAACGGGGCAAATTGTTTTGGATAGACTCTATAATCTTCTTCTGTAATTATTAATGGTCTTTCTGACGGAAAACTTCCATGAAGTTTAATAATCCTGGGTCGATTAGAATAAACAATGTCTTTCTGATTTATGACAACATCATATCGCCGAGATATTACATTTTCGCAACTTCTTTCTAATAGGGTATCATAGTTGGTCGTAAAAACATCTGACCATGGAAGTTCTAAAAGCTTAGTGTGAGCCTCAGAAGGGTCAAAATCTTTATCAGGTATATGTTGCTTTAAAATTTGTTCAAGTACCGAACGGCCAAATGCAGCCTGCACTTCATCTGCTAACTTTAATGCGTTTAAATATTTGGATTGGTGATCAGGCACTTCACCATGGATCTTTTCATAGAAAATATCACCAAGCTCATTCCAATTAGGCATACACTTTTGCTGATCTGCTTTATTAATTGAATTTTTACTAAAACCTGCTCCGACCATAACAGAAGCGTGTCCAGTCCAAAGACGTTCAGCAATTTCAATAAAATAAGGCCGGATCGCCAGAGGAATTGAGTCAATATTCATATTAAGTTGTTTGATTTTATATAAAAGTAATAAAGTCTGTGTTAATTTGCCATATCGCTAAATGAAGTCTAGTAATAGGCAAAAGCTTATGATGACCAAAGACTATCTCTTATTAAACTGATATAGGGAGGTAGGAACTATGTTGATATAATGTATTTTTACAGCAACCAAACTTAATTTTATGAAAAGATTCATTGCATACTTCGACTATTTAGGCTTTAAAGATTTTATTGAAAAGAATGATCTGGATTTTCAGAGACAGATTATGAACAACAATTTCAGAGATATAGAAGATGGAATTGGCCAAGGCAAACATAGGCAGGGAAAGCATGGAGGTTATATTGCTGATCTTAGTAAGTCTACGTTGAATGCGATAAATTTTTCTGATACAATAGTGGTTTGGACTAATGATGATAGTATTGATTCATTTGCGGAGTTAATAAAGATGGCGTATAGATTCAACCACCGTTCAATCGCGTTTACATTTCCTATCCGAGGAATGATTATGGTCGATGAACTGGAATCGGTCGCATTTAGTTATACAAATGATGTAGGAGGTGCCTACAATATTAATTCGGTTTTTGGTAAGGGTCTTGTAAAGGCTCATTTGCAAGCGGATCAGCAGCAGTGGGCAGGAACTGTAATTTCAGAGGAAGTAATAGAGCACCTTAAACGCAATGGTATTGACGTGGAAGAGATGTTAGCGCCATATGCGATGAGGTATAAAGTGCCATATAAACCACCCTACCATATTCCTTATAAAGAATATGCGCTTAAACTTGTAACTGGCATCAATGATGAATTCTTTAAAAATGTTTCAAAAGGAATCGTGGACAATTTCTCACAATATAATAAAGATGCATCGCATGAGAGTACTCAGGAGAAACTTAAGAATACAATAGAATTTTTGAGAAGCCATGAAAAGGTGTAAACCCGCAAAGAAAACCTTTTATATATTCTCATAATCAACTTTATTTATCGTAACTGGAATTCTTTCAACACCGAGACCTGCGACTTTGGCAAAACAGACCACGGTTCTTCCTTTTGCCGAAACTTGCTGGTTAATTAATTCATCGAATAAAGATGGATTGATCAGGTATCATTAGGATGTTTTCTTTGGTGGCAATAGACAGCTTATCCAAGAAATCCATCAAGTAATAAATATCTTTCAGATAATTATTGAAATCTTCTGGCAGGTCATCGTTCTGGTAATAGATCTTTTTCGAATTGACTAGACATATCCTGATGAATTATTTCTTAAGTCCAGATGAGCTTATATAAACTGCGTTTTTACTCAGCTCTCCAGATTTTAAAAACCGTTTAACTAATAATAAGAACCTTGCGGTAACTTCCATTTTTTCATCTTCATAAGCATGAGCTTGAACTTCCGCAATCTGGAATTTATCTCCATCTTGGTTCAAAGCTATATCACCAATCTTCCAATAACTGTGTTCTTTTAATAGTTCCTCTTGTAATTCTTTAACCTGATACTGATGGTACTTTATTCGTTTTGCTAACACATTTGAAGTTTTCATTATATCACTTTCTGCATGAAGTTGATCTATGATATCATAGATACATTGTAATCTAATTATATTTTCTGCTTTAGGTTTTCTTTGATAATTACTAAGATGTACCAAGTGTCTTAGTTCTTCTAGCAAAGCGTTGAAATATAAAGAGGGTTTGTGAGATGGTTTATTCCATCTAAATTCAACTCTATAAAGAGCAAAAATTACCTTCAAAATAGAGGCTTCCCAATCATCAAGTTGAAGCCACTCATTTGCAGCAATAAATTTATTGAAAATTGGTCTGATTGCATTTTCAATTTGTCGGGCCGCAGGAGTTATGAAATAGTCTTCAACTATTACTTGAAATGGAGATGCTCCTAGAACTTGTTTAACTCTTCTTCTGATATTTTTAGTATGTCCAATTTTAAAGTAATCTTCACCAGTTACTTTAAATAGATAAACCTTATATTCTTTTGTGAAATCAACATTTTCGAGATATGATCCTTCTTTAAATAACTTGCCTTGATATCTAATTATGCGTGGAGACTCCGCTATTAAGATCTCGAAACCGATTTGTTTTAACTTGTTGTTAGTTACTAAAACAGGTTTTTTTAGATTTAGCCTTTCAGGTAAGATTAAGACCTGTCTAGTCTTTACCTCATCTTGATCATAACCAAAACTTCCTACGAAGCAATCAATTGCCTCTAATCTTGACCCTGCTTGAACAAACCAATCATCTTGATGACCATTCGTTGAACACCAAAAAACATACTGCCTCATTTCTGAAATGTTATTATTTTAAAATACAATTGATGAGTAATTTATTGAATTTTTCAGAAAGTCTTGCGTGAATTCTCATAAGCTTTCTCCATCTCTTTTTTCATATTATTACCGCTATGGTCATACAAATACCTCCACGATTTTTTTATCCTATCATTGTCTAACTGTTGTGTTTCTATATCTTTTTGGTTATTGCTATAATTCGCTCCCCATTTATAGATATTATTGATTACAAGCATTGCCGTCAACCATATAATCCACCTGCCAAAAACAATCTTGTAAAACAGTTTGGCATCCTGCTCAGGAAAGAGCAATAACTGGAATTTTTTAACCACGCTTTTTGGTTGGTTTCCTACAATTGTTTTGATATCCGCCAAACCTTTTTGGAGCAATAGCAAAAAAGGTTTGGTGTCTGAATTTGCTGTTACCGTTTGAGGCTTGCTGGTGTGGTTTTCAAATTCCTTTAATTTTTCGCTCAGTTCATCAGACCTTTTGATCAGTTCAATAATATGTTGGTTTGTAGTTTTCTGTTCATCTACAAACTCCTGCAAGACGAGTTCTAGGGTATCCCTATCTATTTGCTTTTCTTCATTTGCCATAGCTTAAATTTTAATGTGTCCTACCTTTGTGTCTGTATTTTTTCTTCTTCGTTCTTTTTAATTCGGAAGGGAGTTCATCAGCCCCGAATTCTGTCCTAGTCAGGTCAGCAAGTAGCATTGAAATCTGCTTTTCCATGTTTTTGATAATATCTCCCTGGTACTCTGTTTTCGCCTGTTGATCTGGCTTTGCAAAATCGTGGGACTGCATCCTATCTTTTTGTAGTTTATCAGTTACTGATTCCTCTTTCTGAAGTTGCCTTTTCAGTTCCAGCACCTTCTCGATCTTTGCCAATGAGAAGCCAACTTCGCTTCCTTTGACCTTTACCTTCTTGTTATCGATAAAAGAGATGCCCCTCCCCTTAATGATCTGATAACCCAAAGCTTTCATCTGCTTTTCAAATTCTGGATAGTTCATTGATTTTTCTAGGGAATTTCTGATGTTGCTTTTCAACCTTTCCTTTCTGCTGTCATGCCTTGAGATTTTTCTTTCGCTAGGCGGAAGAAAAGCCCTTGGGCTCAACACTTCCTGTAAACCATATTGCTTCTCCAGCTTTCTACACAAAGCCGACATCCGTTTGTAGCTGTTCCCATCTTTTGCTGCTTTACCATCAAAGCCAACACGGTTGGCTGCGATATGGATATGCTGTTCTTTGGTGTCCTTGTGAAGAACGCAGATGTACTGATGGTCACCCACCCCAAAATCTTCGGCAACTGCTCTTCCAATCTCGGAGAGTTGTGCTTTGCTGAGGTTTTCTCCAGGAGCTAAACGGAGCGAGAGATGGAGCACCGGCTTCTCGCACCTCCTGCTCAGTTTCTGAACATCCCTGAACTGGCTCGCTAGTTCCTTCTTGTTGCCAAAGCACTGGTTATAAAAAAGCACCTCCGCCCGGTTCTGGTGCTGGAGTTTCTCTTCTGTTGATAGCTTTGCTTTTTGCTCTTCGGTCATTTCCTTTTTATCTTCCAGACAGTAACTGATACAGTGGTAGGCTGATTTGCCTATGGAGACATGACCTATCATTTCAATTTTTCTTTTATCAAGGTAGCTAACTGTTTCACTTCAATGGATTGTACATTCAACTTTGCTCTTTCAATAGCATTCAGTTCCTCCAGCTCATTTCGCTTTTTAGCAATCTGGTTGAGGTTCGCAGCGAGGTGGTTGAGCGTTCCGGTCATAGACAGTACTTCTTTACTAAGGGCTTTATTTTTTTGATTTATTATTCCTGTCAGGCCCAGTTCCCTTAAATATTCCGAAGTGTTCAATCGGAGAGCTTTTGCCTTGGCTTCTATTACCTTTTTCTCATAAAGGGTGCACTTGATGGTGATATAGCATTCCTTTTTAATTTTTTTTCTCGGACGTCCTCCCCTGTTTCTTTTATCCTCTTCCATAAGCTTATCATTGTCTTAAAATTTTTGAATGCGATAGCATGAGAAAATCTTTTCCTTCATCTCCGAAATGCAATGCAGGGGATGGAGGAAAACCGGCGTTTTGGTGCAACCAAAACATAGCTGGCTACCTGCAAAACGTCAAAAGAGATTTCCTTAAATAGGAGTTCCTAATAAACTATCATGGATGATGATCTTACTTCCCTTGAAATGATCATAAGAGGGTTCATAATCTATATAACCGAATGCTGTCAGATCGTTGATGCATTTATGATAAGTTGCTGTCGATCTGATCTTGCTGAGTTTCATCAACTGCCTTCGCGATATCCGAAAAGGAGTGTTGAACCTGCTGCGCTCCCAAAGAGAGAACATGGAGATGTAAAGACAAAGGTGGGAAGGTTGGAGCCGGTTGTCCTGAGTTACAGGAATCAGGAATTGGGTTAAACTAGGCATGGCTACCTCCTTCCAATAGTTTAGCAATGTCCGCTGATTTGTAATACATAGTTCCCCCGATTTTGGTGTATCTGAGTGTTCCGTTTATTCTGAGGTTCTGCAAAGTTCCGGGAGAGATGTTTAACAGTTTTCGGACTTCTGCGCTTTTCAGCCATTGTCGGGTTCCCTGATTTTCTCTAGGTTTTACGAGTTTGCTGATTTCAGTTAACAGTTCAGATTTGAACTGTACCAGGTCTTCTTTGGTGATGATTTCTACTGACATGATGTAATGTTTTATAGATGAATTAATGCCAGAAACAAATCAATAAAGTCTAGTAAAAAACTAATTGATTCTTCTGGATAACCATACAAAAGTCAATAGGAAAGAAGGGTTTTGAATGACCAATCGAGGCTTTTGGTCATGTGCAATGGGTAAACAAGGGCTTGTTCCCCTTATTTATCTCTTATTTGGAGTGATCTTGAAAATCTTATCATCATCGGCAACATCAGAGCCTTTGATGAGTTTGGTGTTTTTGTTGGCAGGGAAATAATTTCTCGCTGTGTTGATGGGGATTTCTTTTTCCCCGTGAAGGAAATATTTGGAGAGCATCTTGTACCAGGGGCTTTGCGTCTGTGAACGGAAAAGTCTCCTGTCATCAGTTAAAGTGAGCTCCTGGATCTGTCTGAACAAATCAATGACCGTTGCCAGTTTCCCTTCCATAATGCTGATCTTTTCAGCTGATTCATACTGGTTGAACTCTTTGATTTGGGCTTCTAAATTCTCGACTTGAGTCTTTAAATTTTGAATGTGGCCTTCCTTTTCAGCGAGCAGAATCTCTAAAGATTTATGATGGTTCCACTGGTCGATGGAGTGAAGGAATTTTAGAAATTGATTGCATTTTCTTAATGATTCTTTATTTAAAACATGCCTTGAACCGAAAGGAGTCTGTTGTTTATAGTAGTTGATTCTGGTCGTTGTTAACTCGTAAACATAGCTGAAGAATTCTTTTTCTTCACCCGCATTTTCTTTCAAAAAATAGGTTAGATGATACTGATAGAACGCTGGATATTTTTCTTCATCCAGCTCATAAAGTTTGAGGAAAAAGAAATTATCTGAGTATGATTTATTGAATATAAATGGTCTTCCAAGCTCGAATTTGTGTGGGGAAAAGTTTAATGGGTGGCGGAGTTTGAAGAAGGGATTGCTCATGCTTGAAGGAAATGATTTTAGAATTTAGAGCAAGAATCTTTCCATTTGAACTGCGTTAAAGCTCAATATCTGCTTTAGGTTTATTTAGTTATTACCTAAAACATAACTATTGACACACATTAATTGCCTAGATTATCGTTGAAACTGAATTGTATAAAACAGGTTCAAATTTGAAAAGAAGAGATCTGCTTATTAAATAGATTAAAAGGCTTTGAAGGAAAACCGTCCAGTATCAATGGAGGACACATTCACATTGAGAAAGTTCAGAAAATTCAAAAGTGGATCCTATACAGAACTCCGTTGTATCAGACAGAAAGGATTTCTGATTTGTTCGTAACGGTTTTCTAGAATCAACTGAGCGGCACTTCGTCCCATCTGTTCAAAATCGGTTGTTACTACAGTTATATCTAACAACTCTTTTAGTGCAGTTTCATTAAAAGAAAGTATACCAATCTCTTTACCAGGCTGATATTCAAGTTCGCGACATTGTTTTATTAATACCGCGAGATCTGATTCAGTTAAAACAACATACATAGTACGAAGGTGAATATTTTCTTTCGTAGTAGCAGTAATTACCGAAAATTGCTTGTTAGTCTCTAAACAGAACGTCATTACACCCTCTGTAAGTTCTACAGGATGCTGGCTATGCTGAGGAAATACCACGATAATTCCATCATATTTCGCAATAAGGTCTAACACCGATCTTAAAGCGTCATATATATCAAATTTGAAATTCTGATAAACTGCTTTATGAGGTATAGTGAGTTCAAGGTGCTTGTCGAGAAGAAGAAGTTTATCCGAAGGTATAGACATTAATATTGGCATATAGTCTTTTTTCTGTATGCCATGGAAAAAATGAGGCATCACCACATAATGATGATAACTGTCAAGATTCTCGGTAATGATTTCTTCCAACACAGCAGGGCTATAATGATGTATGTGTAAATCCACCCTTACATTATCGCCAAGGGTATCCAGAAAAGCGTCGTAAATAATCTTCTTATAGGAACTCAGCTTATTAAAAAGTAACAGAATCTTGGTACGTTTATCTCTCTTCTCTAAAATAAAGTTCCCCTTTCCCTTAACTGCTTTTACATAGCCCTCTTTTATCAGTTTTTTATATGCCTTCTCTACGGTATCTCTCGAAACAGCATTTCTTTTGCTGAAAATAGTTATCGATGGCAGTTGTGTATCTCTTTTAAGTCTCTCAGATTCAATTTCTTCAACGATAAAATTAAAAATCTGCATCACTTTAGTAGTAGAACTTTGTTTATCTATAAAAATTAGCTCCATATCATTTTTTATTCAGTAAACAAATACATATATCTCCCCTTTCGATACCATTAAAGATTTTAATAGAACCCACTATTTCTGAACGCTAAGTAGTTAGTCATGGCATATTAATTAAACCAGTTTGTCTCATCCATTCGAATAGCGGTGCTATCCATTCTGGATGCCGTAAAATGAATCCATGTCCACCTTTAGGATAGATATGCATCTCAACTGAAACATTCGCATGTCTTAAATGCTCGAAATAATTGATACTATTATCTATATCAACCAATTTATCATCTGCAGCATGGGTAATATAAGCAGGCGGCGAGGAGCTATTAATCTGCAATTCGCTTGAGAAATAGTCAATCATATCTTTCGCCGGTGTTTTACCTAAAAGATTTGTCCTGGAATCTTTATGGGTAAGGCTGTCCTGCATGCTGATGACCGGATAAACCACTATTTGAAAATCCGGTCTTAAACTTGTCTTGTTACTGTTCTTGATCAATGGTTCGTTATAATGTGTTGCTAGAGTTGAGGCTAAATGTCCACCAGCAGAAAAGCCCATTACTCCTATCTTCTGCTCATTGAGGTTCCATTCTTTAGCGTGTTCCCTGATCAATTTTATGGCTTGTTGTGCATCTTGAAGAGGAGCGTCTTTCTTATCATACATTAAAGAATCATTTGGCAATCTATATTTCAGCACTATTGCCGCTACTCCATTTTTCACCAACTCCTTAGCCGTATTGATTCCCTCAGCCTGATACATTAATACTTTATACGCTCCTCCCGGGCATATCAACACAGCAGTCCCATTTGCTTTATTTTTTTCAGGCAAAAATATTTGTATGGTTGGGTTACTAACTGATCTTACTATGCTTGAAGGTATATCTTGATCAGTATTTACTGATTTCATCCCCGGCACACCATTTGAATATAAATTCATAATTTCTTGTGCATTCACAGAATAGCAGAAAAAGGAGAACATTAGATAAACAATGGCTCTTTTGATATCAAAGTTGATTCGCATACGACTATGATTATCTGACTCTGTTTTGTAAGAGGTAGGGCATTGCCGAATAGCTTTTGTGATATTTTTTTGATGGTAGTTCATTTTATTTCAGTTTATAATGTGACAACAACTTTTCTATTACCCTGTAGAGTATTTCTTCTTAAATTTTTACTTTATCGCTATGGTTTAAATTCTATTACTTGCCTTCCTGACTTTAACACTATTTCTTGCCCATTGCAAACAAACTTTCCTTTCAGTTTTCCCGGCAATTCTATATTGGCTAAGTACGAACCATCCTTTTTTCTAAAATACTTAACTTTTATAGCTCCAAAAGGATGAGGCACTACTCCCGAAACCTCCTTCAGGTTTCCGAGATGTGGTTCTATCTTTACTGAAGTGAAGCCAGGTGACCCTGGCATGATACCGCAAATGGTAGCCAGAAAATCATAACATGGACTGGCACTCCACGCATGACAATCTGAACGAACAGAAGGTGATAGGGTCTCTGGGAAAGTAGATAAACCAAGCGATAACATTTCTTTCCAAGGGTCTAAAGTTGAAAGGTAACTATTCCCCATTCCTACTTTGTTTAAAGCACTGGTAAAATAGAACCTGAAATATAATGTGGTTTGAATCAAGCTCTCATCATTCATTAATTTGAGCATAACCGCCTTTTGATCTTTTATGGGAATACAATCTGTGAGAATCCCCCAGATGTTGGCATGCTGGCTAAATATCTTTTTATCGGATGAATCGGCCAGAAGCTTTCTGTCTGCATCATAACAACTTTTATACACAGCCTCTTTTATATTTAATGCTAGACTGTGATAGTAATCTGCCTTTTGTTGCTGATGTGCCTGACTAAAAAGGTGTGCAGCTTGTTGTAGCGTATATACATATTGAAGTGACAAGATTGAAGAATTCCCCTCTATTCCGCCCGACGGAACACCTTTTTGAGGAAAGGTCCAATCTACGAAATTCCAATATCCTGTTTTTCCCAGCAATCCTGTTTGGGGGTCAAGTCGATATTCAAACCATTTCAGTATAGATTCCATGGGAACAAGGTATTTATCTACAAATTCCTGATCGTTTCTGTACCAAGAATAATCATAGAGCATAGATATCCAAAACATTGAGAAAGGGGGAATAAACTTCCCACCTCCAGCAGGATAAGCATCCCTTGTAAGGCCATCAGGAATTTGAGATTGATGGAATTGCTCTATAGCATTCCGTACCAATCGGTCATCACCAGAGACATAAAGTGATATCAGCGCTTGAATTCGGGTGTCTCCAACATATTGAAGCTGTTCATAATATGGGCAATCCATATAAGTTTCATTTGCGCACAAACGAGCTGTTCGCCACCCCACGTTCCATATATCGCTCAAGATTTTATCATTGGAGGTAAAACTGCCATTCTGCTTGAAAGGATATGCGGTGAACCTAGATTGGAGACGATTCAAAACAAGAGGAGCGTCCTTTGTTATAACATCAAACTGAATATAACGAAAGGTGCGCATCCATAATGGTCTAAAAATGCGTTCCTTTCCTCCATCGGCAACAAACACATCATAATATCCTTTAATGTGCTTCCCTTTTACTTCGTTCCTATTTCCCTTTAAATTATTCTGATCAAATAGTGATTCAGCATAGGTAATCCTAATCTGTGCATCTTTTCCACCACTGAAGGTAATTTCTGGGTAGGCTGTAGTAAGGTTTTTAATATCAAATAAGATGGTCGCATTGGTATTTGCAGGGACGGTGATTGAACCGTTTTTATTGAAAGTTTCTATAATCTTTTGAGTATCCAAATTTAAAACGCGAACAATTCCATTAATAGGTTCTAGCTTTTCTTCCATCATTGGGATAGTTCTAGGGATGAGCGTACGCTTCTCATTGAAATACCTAGGTCTTGGTTCTGCAACGGGAGTTAACCAATCACTATCATCATAATTAAGGCTTTCCCAGCCAATAGGATAATCATTATATACCACACTATCACAACTTCCAACAATATAGGAGCCTAATCTTGATGGTGGAAATGGCTCTGGGAAATACCCGGCATTTTTGATCACTTTCCAGCTATGATCCGTATTCACCAGCTTTTCTTTATCTCCGTTGCCCTGAAGAGCAAAACCTGTCTGAAACGAAACCTGTGCAGCAGGTGCCCCACTTCCCATATTCCATAATTGAGCGGCCAAAACATTTTTGCCCACTTTTAGATAAGGTGCAATATCTATAGTTTCGTAATACCAATTCCTTAAATCGCCTCTTGCAGAGCCAAAACATACGGGTTCTCCATTTACAAAGAACCGATACCTTTGGTCACCAGTAAGATGGACTATAAAATGTGCAGGTTGGTGTTCTAACTCAAAAGTTTTTCTTAGGTGATAGACTCCGTAATCTTTCAGATTTTCATTAGGGCAACTGATCCAGTCTGCATTTAACGAAAAAGTTGGGTATATGACAGAATCGGGCTTTATTTGAGCAAATGAAACCTGAATACAGAACATCACTAAAAATCCAAGCATTTTGAGCAACTGAACAACATTAGGTTTACTTTTTAACAATTTAAAACTGAACATTTTTAGTGATTTCTTATAGAACTATATGCTTTTAATACTGTATATTTACCTTTAATATTCCTACATTAATTTTTTCGAACTATTTCAACATTTTCCTATAATAATCTACTGTTTTACCTATACCTACATCCTCATTTTTATCCATATAAGTAGTTAGATAAATAGATGCACTTTCTGGATGACTATTAACGAATTTTTGCCATTTTAACAGTGTACGGTCATAATATCTAATGTTTTTCTTTAACTTGATTAAGTCGATATTCCCTTCTTTTTCTCCGGCATAACCATTGAGCATAACTTCCCAAGCCGCATCAAATAACTGGAATTTTAGTCTGCCGTAAACCGAAGACACACGCACAAATTTTTGAAGTTTCTTATCTTTAAAATGTAGCTTTTTAGAAAGATTCTCTATCCTTTCCCATATCTTCACAGCATCTGACTTCTCATTTAAATATGCCTTTACTTTCTTTTCATCAATGATTTTGTCAAAATAAGGTTTCAAATAGTGAAGACCTGAGATGGTGTTATCCCTTGTCCAATTCAAATAAACTCCTCCCATTTTGCTATAGTGCCCCTCCATCACTCCATCTGCTGATAGCAGACATAATTCTCGGAATTTCGAAACATCCTTTTTTGCCAAACCTTTTTCAAGGGCGAACGTTCTAAAAAGTTCCTCTTCAGTTAAGTTGGGATGTTTTGCCCACTGTGTGATAATATGTGCATTCAATTCTGCCCAGAACTCATTTTTAATATACGGACCTCGCCACCCGCCTCCTCTTGACCACGTCCAAACTCCTTTGAACAGTGGGTTATCTTTTATCTGATTTAATGAATAGGGTTGCTTACTACCTAAAGTCTTTAATTCTTCAAAGCCGTCAATCACTCCTTTTGCTATGTAATTTGGGTGGGCAGCTTTTCCTTCGTACTCTCGCTGTGCCTGTACTTCTACAATCTGTTGATGCTTACCTATACCAATACAAGGATTAAATGGCACTCCATACACACAAGCCTGATCTATCCAGTACTGATCAAATTTTGAATAGTCCAAATCAGGTTTGGTAATCGCACCACGCCAGAAATCTACCATGGTGTGCTTAATGGAAAAATACAACTTTTCATGTGGCTGTACTTGATCTGTTATCTCAAGATAATCTTTTGGTAAAGAATGGAATTTTCCGAAATCCCATGTTCTATAAAATAGATACTTATTCCTCTTTACACAAACTTCTTCACGTAGGATATTAATGAGAGTAACATGGTCTTCTCCATAACTATTTACCACCGGGCTACCTCCCTTATGATAAGGAGCATCCTGAAGATAGGTCTCTCCGGTTCTTATGATCAAGCCATCCATCTGTGGATACCTATCAAAAATTTGGTTGATCAATGAGCGTATACATTTTTGTGTAAAAGGCTTACTGATATCAATCTTGCCCTGATTATTTGTTATTTGGGTTTTATACTTTTCTATCAGTTTAGTTGGAAAAACCAGCATATCCAACATACAATATACTTGGAGGCCAGCAGATTTTGCTTCTGTATATTTCTTTTGTAGAACTTTATTTTTGTCATCCACCCATTTCCTTTCAGGTGTAGATTCTGGAAATATACCTTTATCAAACACTTGCCAATCTATACCAAATTGAGCTGCTTCAAACAAGAAGAATACTTTTGCATCGTAACCTGAACTTTTCAAGAATGAAGGATCCAAAAACTTAGAAACAGTCTGAGGTTCTCCCGGATTATGGTGAACCATGTCCATAGTCATTAACACCTGACCAAATGACAATTTATAAAAGCAAAGAAGTATGAAATTCAGGACAATAAAACGCTTTAATTCATACCTACTGGTTAACCTATTCTTTATAATTCGAACCCTCATGTTCTTATTTAAAAAGTTTATAAACTTCTGACCCGGCAAGCAGAAAAGCACCTACGCCATACACATCCGTACTTTCATAACCTGCCTTTACAGGTTTATCTCCAATTGGCTGAACATAACCCAGTTTCCCGTTCGGATGGATTGATGTCAGTAATGCATTCCATGCATTTTCTACAATAGGCTGATATTTCTTTTTGGAAAGCAACCCATGGTTAATTCCCCAGGCAATTCCATAACAGAAAAAAGCGGTTCCGCTAGATTCCTTTAAGTTGAACGTCTCTGGATCATAAAGAGAGGAATGCCAGCTTCCATCAGGCTGTTGAATACAAGCTATTTTTTTTGCCATCTGTTGAAACTGTTTTTGGTATTTTTTCTTGCTATCAAAATTATTGGGCATATTTTCCATCATACGGGCTAATCCTGCCAATACCCAACCATTTCCTCTTGACCAAAAAACCTTCTTCCCATTGGCTTCTATTTTATCGAAGAACCTACTATCTCTGTAATAAAGATGCTCTTTTCTATCGTATAAGAAATTAGATGTCTTCCACCATAATGAATCTGCCTTTTTTAAATATTTGATTTCTCCCGTAGCCCTAGAAAGCATTGCCAGACCGGGAGGCCCCATAAATAATGCATCGCACCAAGCCCACTCTCTGTGAGTAATTTGTGGAGCTATTTTAAGTGATTCTGCAAAAGGTTTGTTTACGATGCTATCTGCCTGAGCTTGCCATTTTGCAATCATTTTGGGTTCTTTATTTTCCATATACATTGCGGTGTACATTTGCGCTACCACATAATCGTCGGCAAACAGCTTATTCTTGCCAGTGTTCCAATTTAGCTCTTCTCCGATATTATATAAAAACTTGTCATAGATTGGCTGTGGATCAACTTTTTTAAGTGCAACAAAACCAGTATACATCGCCCCATTTTCCCATTCTGTTTTGGGAAGCTTAATGATTCTACCTTCTTTCCATTCATTAATCTGCCAATGAGCAACTTTATTCATAACTTGTAATACTGAATCCTTGCTTATTGCCTGACCTTTACTTTCTGAAGCAAAGAGCAACAGTACGCTGAACACAAATCCTGTAACTTTTTTTATTCTTATCATTCTATCCTTCCTAAACTATATGGGTATTGCTAAATTAACCTCAATCCTCAATTTTATTTTTTAATAAATATATGACTACTAACTAATCCTAGATTGTTGATTCTGATCACATAACTTCCCATTGATAAATGACTGACGTCTATTTGTGATTTCGAAGTACTGATCCAACGTTTTCCGCTTGCGTCGTAAATTTCAACAGTTGAACCTTTACTTAAACCCTCAATATTTAAAACATCTGTTGCAGGATTTGGGTAAATAAGAATTCCTCTATCTAATTGTGGTGCTTTATCCTTAGCAAACATTAAACTATTGTTTGAAATTTTATTGTAAAACCCAGTTTTGGTACTTCCTGTTAAATCTCCGGTTGGGAAATTGATATTCAATGTTGTAAAGCCATTCGAATAAGTGCCTCCATCTACCTGCTTATTAATTTTTAGCGATACAGATGATTGGCTGTAAAGCGGGTCGCTTACCGATATCCTATAATTACCAGAATACTCCTTAATCAATACAATCACTTTTTTATCTGAGGTAATTGTCATTCCATTTCCCATATCTACTGTTCCAGGACTATAAAAAACAACTGCCCATTTGTTATGGATATCATTTCTTATGGCTTGAACACTTGAAGTGTTTTGTACAACTACAAAACCATGGTTTGAAGCTGTGGCCGACATTTCGGACACCGACTTGCCGGGAGCTACGATATAATAATAGTGTCTGTTAGATGGTGTATTGCTGTGATTGAACCATGCACTAAAGATATTACGTGTTTGCGTAGTAGTACTTCCGCTAGTTTTTATTGCGTTCCAAGAGCCTGACTGTACCGCTTTCTGTATAGTCATATTTCCAGCTGAAGGAAAAATATAGCCAATGTTATTATGGTGGACCCAATTGAACCCATCGTAAGTAATTGGTGTTGTACCTAATACCTCATCAGCACCTCCTCTGTTGAAAGTAACATCACCGGCTAATGTGGTTTGGTTAATAGAAGTTATGACAGGATTTGATTTGCTTCCGGTTATACCAGAGCCCAAACAAAGCATCATATTTTCCATAAAGAAATATGACTTCTTAGCAGTTATGCCTTTATAATTATGCTCATAGGCCATAATACCATCATCTCCATGAGAAATTCCTCCACCAAACGAATTTGTGCCTTTTACATAGCTACTATCTGGAATGGTCGCAGAATTACTCCATTCTGCTGTTGTACCTGGAACTCGGCTCCAATCCCACATCGGAAAAATGTTCCGGTACTCATCCCCTGTACTCATAATATTTGTGGCACCCATTGGCAAATTATATCCTTTAAGGTTCTCTCCATTCAACATTTCGGTACCATAAGTACGATTAGAAATCACTTTTGCCGATAGATAATAATTGGCACCTCTATATGATAAGATATCTGATTTCCAGAAGTGTGTAGCTCCTCTGTAATAAGCAGGATAATCGGCTAATCCAAGAATATGATTCTTCCAGTTTTCATAAGCAGTTGCGCTATCCGGTTGATTTAGCTTCATCTTATCCAATGCCAAAGTTTTAATGTTTATAGTCCCGTTATACCCGGCAAGAGCTCTCCCCACTACTCCGAAATCAGTCTGATTCTTATAACTCAGAAGCTGCAGGCCTTTCAGCATTACATTTGTAACAGTCTGTCGCCGATTGTTATCATAAACACTATCAAATTGCGTCCCTTCTGCAACTCGCATATAGTCTACTTGATCTTGTAACATCGCTTTCCCATAAGAACCAGATTGTATTTGGGCATTATGCTGGTGAAAGCTGTTATCCACTTTTATACCCTCATCATTTGCTCCAGTTACTACATTTAAAGCGGTCACCATTGAAGCGAAACCCTTATTAATCCAATAAGAGCGACCTTCTATACAGCCCCTATGTATTGGAGCCATAGATACCCAGGTACGGTTTTGGCCTTTGTGGTTTTCTTCTACAGTATAATCTATAATAGCAGAGGCACAAGCTCGGAGTGAATCAGTTTGAATTGCCCCTTTCATAAGAACAATAGCCGCCATATAAGCATTTGGCGCACCTATTTTAACGTACCACCAATTAGAGGTATCAATATAAGGACTGTGCTCATAATAATAGTATAACCCAAGTCGGATTTTATTTTTTAAAGCAACAGAGTTGTAGTGCGGACTGGCTACGTTTCTGTAAGCAACGGCCATTAACTTCATCCTTGATACATGACGACGCCAATTGCCATTAGGGCCGTAATTGATATCGTTCATCTTTCCTGATAAATCAATCTTATTCATAAACAACGTGATGCTATCTGCCGGAACATCATCACTACTGCCTACAATCTCGGCGATATGTAGATTTTTAAGCCTGTTCGTCAACGTATCAATATCCTGTTGTGGTTCTGTAGCGGTAGGGTAGCCATACACCTCAAATTCAGCAATGCGATAGCCTGCCGGATTTGCTCTTCCCCTACCATTGAACCTTACAAACCTTGAATTGGATTTAAGTCCTCTGATATCATTCACTGAAGAAGAAGTATTACCAGAAATGGTGCGAATAGTTACCCATGGTTCAGAGGTGGTATTCCTTACCTGTATATCTAGATAGGTGGCATATCGGCCGTCTGCCCAATGAATGATGACCCTACTAACGTCATATTGTTTACCCAAGTCTACATCAAACCATTGGTTATAATTATCGCCTAAAGATGACCATTTTGTTGATGTGTTCCCATCAACTGCATTTTCTGCAGAGAAACTACTGCTTTCTTCAGATGAAGAGGCAACAGGTCTGCCCTCCGAATGTTTAGCCTGCTGTGCCTTTACATTAACTGGAAAACAAAACAAAGAGGTGCTTATTGCCAAAAGGCAAAAACAATAATGTAGTCTTTTTTTCATTGGAATATTTTTTGGGTTTATAATTTGGTTTTTATATTTATTTATTCTTCATAAAATCTGCTAGTTGTACGGCCTTTATAATCACCTGTAGGGAGATTGAAGCTTATTTCTGTTGTCTCACCTTTTATATTGGACACCTCCTTGCCTTTGAGTTTCCGGTTAATAGAAATTCTAATTTCACTTTGGTTATGGGTAGGATCTGAAACAGATAATTGGAAACCATTGGATTTTTGTTCCAGCATAACCATAGCTTTGCCATCTGAAGTGATGTTAAGTCCGTTTCCTAAACCTGCTGTTCCACATTCATAAAAAACAATAAAATACTTCTGCTGATATTTTACCGCCTGTATTTTTTTATTGTTTGTCAAAACGGAAAAATCTTGCGACAATACTTTTTTTCTAAAATGCCCCAATGAGTTATCCGGGCATACGATATAGCAATAGCTATCTTCTTTGGGCGCAGTACCGTGGTTAAGCCATAAACTAAAAACAGGTTTGCTAATGGTCTCATCACTCCCATCGGTATTAATTGACTTCCAAGAACCTGTTTGTAAAGCATTCTTTAACGTGATATTGCCCCCAACAGGAAACATATAACCTACACCATTGTGATATACCCACCGCATATCACTTCCTTTAAGTAATTTCAGGCTATCAATCAATGTAAATTCTTCGGCTTCGTTCTTTCCGCCAACACTAACTTCCCCTTTTGAATAACACTGATTCACAGAAGTAACTACTTGTTGCGTTCTGATGGCATTAATACCAGCTCCTAAGCACAGCATTGCTCCATCTACAAAAAAATAGGCTTTTTTTGCCTGAACACCATTATAACTATGCTCATAGGCAATTGCTCCACTTTTTCCATCACTAACTCCTCCTGCAAATTCATTGTTTCCAAATAAGTACCAGGGTAACACTGTTGCCGATTGGTTCATCACGGCCGTAGTGCCCGGAACACGAGTCCAGTCCCATACCGGAAAAATATTTTTATACTCTTCTCCGGTCGTCATAATATTGGTTGCACCCAAAGGGAGATTATAGCCTTTAAGATTCTCCCCGTTCAGCATTTCTGTACCATTGGTACGGATAGAAATCACTTTGGCAGACAGGTAATAATCTTTTCCATGCTGTGTCATGATATCCGATTTCCAGAAGTATTTATTGCCTATAAAAGATTCAGGAAAGTCGGCCCCCTGCAAATGAGCTTTCCAATCCGAATATGAGGAAGCCCGCCGGGTATCAATGATTGCCATTTTATCCAGTGTAATGGTATTTATACTATTAATAGCGTCCGGTCGGGAAATATTTCTTCCGATGGTGCCAAAATCAATTGCTGTACGATAGCTAAAAAGCTGGTGTCCGTTAAGCAGTAAATCAGAAAACAGCTTTTTCTTTTCTACAGAAAACAAACGGGCAAATGACGTATTTGAGGAAAGGGCCAATAAGCTTGTTATGATTTCGGCAAAGCCCATTCCGTAACCGCCAGAGTAGAGTTGAGGCCTGTGCTGGTGAAAGCTGTCATCAATCTTTATGCCCTCTGCTCCCTGTTCATCTGCAATTACTAGTGTTGAGGCAACGCTCTTGAAGCCTTTATCAATCAGCGTGTAGTCGTTCTCTATACAACCTTTATGAATGGTAATTGCTGAAACCCATATCCTGTTCATACCCTGATGGCTTGGATTATCTGTTAAATCCCTTAGATAGGATGAATAATAATTAATTTCTTCAGTTTTCAACTGATCCTTCATCAATAATAAACCAACCATATAAATCTGTGGCGCCCCAATATCATTATACCACCAATTTAAAGATTTTGGGTTTTTATCAAGATAGTAACGGTAGCCCAACAGGATTTTTTGTTTCAGCTTTTCACTATGATAAAAATCAGTACCAGGCTTAGCATAGGCTATAGCCATTTTTCTTAAATTTTTAAGATGATTTTCGGCCGGGAAACCACTTCCAACTGTTGCATAATCTATATAAGACCAACTGCCATCAGCTTTTATAGAAGCAATCAACTGCTTTGCTTCATCATTATCAACATTTACCGACAGATAATCATTAATAAGGCGTTTGCTAACTGTTGCGATATCGTTAGCAAACACTTTTTCAGATTTCTTTTGCTGTGCGAAGACTTTTACACTGCATAAGAGCGTAAATTGTAGAAGTAAAAAGATTGCAAAAAGCCTAATCCTCATTTGTTATTATTTAAAAAAATAGTCTGATTATTAAATCTAACAAAGATTTACATTTTAACGTTTAATCAGTTTTCTCACCTCAATTTCTGTATTTCCCTTTAATCTTATTAAATATGTTCCTGCCGGATATTCCTGTAACGGGATAGAAACACTTTCTTCTGAATTTATTGGGATGGATTTTAATATTTTTCCTTCAAGACTTAACAGCTCCAGGCTGGTATATGTCCCAGATTTGAAACTTATGTTTACGTTTTGAGTAGCTGGATTCGGAAATACCTTAACGGTATAATCTTTTAAAGTAAAAGAGACCGTTCTGACGCCGTGTTGGGTGATTTTCCCATCCTGATCCACTTGAATTAATTGGTAATAATTAACGCCACTTTGCGGATGCTTGTCGTAAAAAACATACTCTTTTTGAGCCGTAGTTGTACCTGCACCTGCTAACTCGCCTATTTTTTCAAATCCATCACCATTTACAGAACGATAAATCTCGAACTTGTCATTTCTTGTTTCAGAAACGGTTGTCCATTTTAGTTTCGCTACATCATTATTTTGTACTGCCGTAAATGCTGTTAATGTTACAGGAAGTGCAGTATCCGTATAGCTATTGATCACACTGCTTCCTCTGTACTCTGCCAATGGCAAAGTAACCGCAATAGTCGTATTTCCGGCATTATATGTAGCATTAGGCCCGGTAAGATTTTTATTGATAGTAATGTTAATTGTTGTTTCTAACTGTGCGGGGTCCGCTACCGAAACTTTATATCCGTTTCCTTCCTTTTCAAATAATACCATTGCTTTTTTATCAGAAGTAACTGTAAGGCCATCGCCCATATCTATCGTTCCGGGATTGTAAAAAACTACCGCATATTTGTTCACTTTATCATTTCTTACTGCCTGGATATCAGCATCATTTTGCACAACCACAAATCCATGATTATTAACCGATGCTTCAAAATCACTTAAATTCTTATCCGGCATTACAATGTAGCTATATGTTGCGTTAACCGGATGATTACCATGATCAATCCACAAACTAAACACTTGCTTATTTACCACATTTGTACTGCCTAAAGAATGGATGCTTTTCCAGGTGCCACTTTGTTGTTTATTCTGTATCGTAATATTTCCGCCAGAAGGGAATATGTAGCCTACATTACGATGGTGTACCCATTGTAGATTGGTTTCGGTTGCACTACTACCAGTAAACAGATGGGTGGTACCGTCATTAATATTGATATCACCGGAAAGCAACGCCTGATTAACTGATGTATTTACCGGATTGGAGAAATCCCCATTTATTCCTGCTCCAAGGCACAGCATTGCATCTGCCATAAAGAAATAGGACTTTTTGGCCTGCACATTTCTATAATCACTCTCAAAAGCTATAGCTCCCGATTCTCCACTGCTTACGCCACCTCCAAACTGGTTGGTACCTATTAAATAATCACTTAAAGAAGCAGATGCTTCGTTTCTTTCTGCCGTAGTTCCCGGTATCCGTGTCCAATCCCATACCGGATAGATACGATTATACTCATCACCATCCGTAAGGATATTGGTTGCCCCCAGCGGAAGATTATACCCTTTAACATTTTCACCGTTAATAGATTCGGTACCATAGGTACGCTTTGAAATCACTTTGGCCGACAGGTAGTAGTTAGCCCCATGCTGAGTCATGATATCCGAGTTCCAGAAGTATTTATTTCCTCGATATGCATCAGGGAATGAAGTGCCGGAAATATGGTCAATCCAAGCATTGTAGTCCGTAACATTAGTAGGATCGATGGCTTTCATTCTTTCCAATACATCTAACGGAACAGTCGTATAGTTTGTAGGAGTTTCAAGCGTAATTCCTCTTCCTGAGACCCCAAAGTCCATGGTGTGCCGATAGCCCAAAAGTTGATGACCTTGTCTTAGTAAATTGGACAGATTCCCCCTGTTTTCTGAAGTAATGGAGTTGATAAATACCGTACCTTCCGAAAGTTCTATTGCATTGGCAAAATCTGTAAGAATGGACATGCCGTACGCTCCCGATTGTATCTGTGCGTGATGCTGATGAAAACTATAATCTCTTTTAATCCCTTCATCGCCCTGAGTGGGAACAATAACAAGTACTGAATAGATAGCTTTAAAAGCTTGATCGATGAAATTATAATTATCCTCAATACAACCTTTATATATACTGATATTAGCTACCCAAGTCAGGTTTTTTGCATCACCAAGAAACGAGGCAACCTGATCTTTAAGATACCGTTCCGAATAGGATACCAGCTCGGCTTTATCCATCTTTCCTTTTAACAATAAAAGAGGCACCATATAATTCTGTGGCCCGCCGATATCATTGTACCACCAGTTGGATGATTTCGGGTTTTTCAGTAAAAATCCATCATACCCCAGCTTTATCTTATCCAGCATAGCTTCAGATTCATAGTATGGATTTCCCGGCGTTCTGTAAGCCCTTGCCATATCTTTTAACCGATTCAGATGCACTCCTGGCCTAAAATACTGATCAACAGTTGTGTAATCCACATCGCTCCAAGTTCCATCTGCCAGCATAGAATTGAAACTGCTAGTTACACCGCTCAAATCAAATGGAACAGCAAGTTCTCTTTGCACCAGACGGTCTGTAATTATATCAATTCCGGCTTGTTGTTCAGGAGTTACAGGCTCCATATCTTCTCCGTAGACCTCGAATTCAGCTATCCGATACCTAGCAGAGCTTCCAGAGGGTATTGTACCTCTTCCGTTTCCACTAAAACGAACGTATCGCCCGCTGACTACACCAGACGGAATAATTTCATCGGATGTTCTGAACGTAGTGCCTCCCTGCCAAGTATAAATAGGCGACCATTGACTGGCATTGTTGGAAACCTGAACCTGATAAGCATTGGGACAGTAGCTATCAATATATTTGAGTACTACTTTGTTGATTTTATATGCTCTTCCTAAGTCTATGTATATCCATTGCTTATAATCGGACCCGCTTGAAGACCACTTCGTTGTTGCGTTTCCATCATTAATATTCGAAGCTGCAAATTGTGGGGTGTTGTCTTCTACGCTTTGGGCAACCACCGTTTTCCATAAAGCAATATTAGTTTGGGCATAGCTGCTGATGCCCACCAAAAAACTTAAAATAGCTGTTGAAATGATTGATAAGGTATAATTTTTCATAAAAATCAGGTAAAATAATTTTCTGCCTGAAGCTAGAAGGCGCTTCAGTTTTTAAGAGATATAAAGTTGATGCGCCCCTTATTGGGGGTACGCACCAACCAACTAAAATCTAAGCTAATTATATCCGTCGTTCTGAGGGTACACAGTAGCCCCTCCAACCACACGGTCAATTTGCGTTTGCGGTATAGGTCTTAGCACATGGTAAGGCTTAATATTAACAGCACCCGATGCATTATAAAGCTTAACCCTTTCTAACAACTTGCCCGTTCTCACTAAATCAAACCACCTCATATATTCGCCATTTAGTTCTCTTGCTCTTTCGTCTAGTATGAAATCTATATTCAGGTCTGAGGCATCTACTTCCATCGCCAACTTATTAGCATCCGTTACAGCAGGATCCGGATCAACAATTGCAGCTCTTTTTCTTAATTCATTTACATAAAATACCGCTTCATCAGGTTTTCCGTCCATTAATAGTGCTTCTGCAGCTATTAAGTAGGTTTCGCCTAATCTAAATATAATCTCGTCCTTAAACCCATTTACGTTGTTAACATCTAATCTTGATGCGTCTATATGTTTTGAGGATTGTGGGAACAAAGTACTAAACTGGTCACTAGGTGCAACAATAGTGTATTTGGCCGCATTTCTTTGTGCTTGGGTAGGTTCATAATCTGTCATTAAAATGGCAGTATCTCCTAACAGCATGTTTACAGACTTACCGCTGATGGTATATTTGCCCGGTTTGTTGCAATACCATACAGTTTTAAATGATTTATCAAAGCGGGAATCGTGTTGCTTATCGTACAGACCAAGCATGTAGTTAGTTGGTCTGAAATGATTATAAGGGCGACCGTTGGCTATATCCCGTTGCATTCCCGGCAATTTATCATAAGCCGTACCGAAGAATAAGTGTGTGTTATTTCCCTGATTGCCCGGCGTACCACCAGCCAGCGGATCATCACTATACTGGCAGGAAAATATAACTTCACTATTAGCTTTTCCAGAAAATATAGATGCAAAATCAGACAATAGTGTATATTTTTTAGAATCGATCACTGCTTTTGCTAATGTAGCTGCATTGGCATAATCAGAAGCTTCTTTGGCACTGCTGCCTGCTTTTGCCAAATAAACTTTAGCCAGCGCATGTTTTGCCGCAAGCGAGGTTGCCCTACCATAATCTGTAGCCCCTGGCAAAGGCAAATTGGCTATAGCATAGTTTAAATCCTCTATAATTGCCTTATAAACTTCTGCTATCGGTTTTCTAACAGCATTGCTTGAAGCACTTTCTGTTGGGTTTAGAGGCAAAGAAATTGGTCCGTAGGTTTGCACCAATAAAAAGAAATAATTTGCTCTTAAAAATCTTAGCTCACCAATTCTAGCCTTTTTTAACTGCTCCGCCATATCTACATTCTCTGCAGCTTTAAGTACAGCGTTGCAGGTGTTAATAGCAGTATAAGTTTCATTCCAGGGATTTCTTATAATTGCACTGGACGGATTCAGACTCGCAGTATAATCGTTGACAGTAGCATCTGCCGCTCCATTGGTATACTCATCACTATACATGGTTAACCAAGCTGTATATTGTTTCCCGTACCATTTGCGTAAATAGCTGTAACTGGCTTTTACACCGTCTTCCACGCCACTTGGCGTGGTATAGTATAAGTCAGATATTTCATTTCTAACATCCTCTTTCAATAATTTTTGGCAAGAAGTGAATAGTACTGCGCTTCCAATTATTGCTATAAGTATCTTTTTCATAAATTCTAATTAAAATTTAACATTTAGTCCCAATTGATAGTTGACAGTGGCTGGGGCACCCAATATTTCGGGATCAATACCTCCGTTATTCCGCACATAGGTCGAGAACACAAATGGATTGGTAACATTGAAATAAAGTCTTAACGATTTAACACCTATTTTGGAAGTTGCCTTATCTGATAAGGTGTATCCGAAATTTATATTCCTTATCCTAACAAATGAACCGTCAAAATATTTTAATGTACTTCCATATAAAAGTGAATTTACATTCTGGTCTGCTATGGGTTGCGGATAGGCATTTGTAGGATTGGTAGGTGTCCAATAATCTACTGCTAGCTGATTATATCTGCCACCAAAAGCAATGGTGTTGTTAGGTACGCTATGAAAAGGGCTAACGATGGTTTTATTTTGAACACCTACTACAAATACCGCTAAATCAAACCCTTTGAATGAAAAAGTATTGTTAAAGCCAAAAGTAAATGTTGGATCAGCAGATCCAAGTATTGTCCTGTCATCGGCCGTAATTTTTCCGTCGCCGTTTTGGTCTTTAATTTTAATCTGTCCTACTTTAGAGCCAAACTTAGCGGCTTGGGCTTCCTCGCCTGTTTGCCAAATCCCTATCTTTTCATAATCATAGTAAACATTCAATGGTTCTCCTATAAAACGGGCACTTCCTATATCATCTACTTTACCTAATGAAAGTTCCACAATTTTACCTTTATTATAGGCGGCTGTAATATCTGTGTTCCATTGGAACCCGTTCTTTGCCAAAATATTTTGTGTAGATAACGAGAACTCTAACCCATGGTTCTGTGTTGATCCGATATTTGTAGTTACCTTATCAAAACCAGTTGAACCGGGCAATGCAAAAGGAAGAAGCAAGTCAGTAGTTTTAGTCTGATATATATCTACACTACCGCTAATACGCTGGTTAAAAAAACCAAAATCTACCCCTAAGTTGGCTGTTGCGGATGTTTCCCATTTTAAATCTTTATTAGGTATATTCCCTGGCGCAAATCCATACGCAGGAGTTCCGTCAAAATCATACGGAGTCCTATTCAATTGTGCTAAAGTTTCATAAGAATCAATCCCCTCGTTACCAACCAATCCGTAGCTTACTCTTAATTTTAAATTACTTAGATAAGAAACATCCTGCAAGAATTTTTCCTGCGACAGGTTATAGGCAAAAGCTGCAGAAGGGAAAAAGCTCCACTTATTGCCTGGCGCAAACCTTGAAGAACCATCTGCCCGACCTGTTAAGGTCACTAAAAAACGGCTGTCATAACCATAGTTGATTCTTCCCATATAAGAAAGGATATTCCATCTTGAATAACCACTTCCAACCCCCGAGATAGTACCTGCAGATCCAAGGTTATTAAAACCAACTGTTTCTACAGGCAAGTCTTTTACAGATACGTTAGAGTTTTCATTGCGTCTCTCTTGAATACCATAGAGCGCTGTAACGTTTAGTTTATGTTTATTAAAAGTTTTATCATAAGTCAACTGATTATCCAATGCATAAGAAAACCAGAAACTGTCAGATGTGCTTGCGCTTGGTAAAATGCCTACGGATACGGTTGTAGCATTAAAATTACCGTTACGGGCATTGCGCAAATCAGGGCCAAAATTAATCCGGTATTTAAGTCCTTTTATAATCTCTGCTTCAGCAAATAAACTAGCCAAAACCCGGGTCCTTTTCTCTAGGTTAACAAATTTGTCTTTCTCGTTAGAAGCCAAGGGGTTAAACATTGTCGGATCACTTGGAATAGGATATGGAATAAAATTACCATCGCTATCATAAGGTACACCCAACGGTGAAACAGTTAAAGCATTTTGATAAGGATTATAGCTGGCTCCGTTATTTTCTGAATAGGATCCCAATAAGGATACTCCTGCTTTTATCCTTTTACCCAAGTTTTGATCGAGATTAACACGAGTGGTATAACGGGTATAATCCTGACCTAGGAAATAACCTTCGTCATTAAAATAACCTAGGGAAACATTGTATTTAGTATTCTCCGAACCGCCCAATACACTTAACTCATGATTTTGGGTATGCCCTGTTTTAATAAGCAGGTCCTGCCAGTCGGTATATCTTCCTTCCTGTATGGCTTCCAACTCAACTGGGTCTGTAAATATCTGGTTTTCATCAGTCCTGTTGATTGCGGCCGCAGCGTCCCTTTTATATTGTACAAACTCTTCGCCTGTAAAAACATCCGCTTTGCGCACCACATCGGTAATGCCATAATAGGCATTGTAGCGCACACTGGTTTCGCCGGTCTTGCCTCTAGCAGTTGTAACTAAAATTACTCCATTGGCTCCGCGTGAACCATAAATAGCCGTAGCCGATGCATCTTTCAATACTTCTATCGAAACAATATCACTTGGATTAATATCCGTAATAGCATCATTTACCGGTATACCATCAACTATATACAAGGGAGAATTATTGGCCGTAATAGATCTATTTCCACGTATAGTAATGCTAGGTGTTGTTCCCGGTTTGTTTGCACTAGTGGTTACATAAGCTCCGGGGATTCTGCCTTCTAGCATCTGAGATACGTTGGTAACCGGAACCTGCTTTAAGGTTTTTTCATTTATTGAGGAAATGGATCCAGTAATATCCTTTCGAGCCTGGGTACCATAACCAACAACCACTATTTCATTCAGGCTGTTTAGGTCTTCCTGCAATGTAACGTTTATATTGCTACGGCCGTTTACCTTAATTTCTTGATTGGCCATCCCGATAAACGAAAAAACAAGTACCGAATTTGCATTTGGAACATTTATAGAAAAATTTCCATTAATATCACTGGATGTCCCGCTCTGTCCTCCTTTTACAGTTACAGCTACACCTATTAATGGGTCTCCTTTAGTATCGGTAATTTTACCGCTGACGGCGAGGTTTTGAGCATAGCTCACTGAGTAAATAAGCACTAAAAGTGCTAATGACAAGCATCCTTTACTCCATTCTACACAAAATTGCGTAATCCTTTTTTTCATATTATTTATATTTGGTTTTGTTATTCAGAAAAAGATAGCAAATAAGCGGAGCAGGTTTGAGCTCAATATCTGCTTCTTATTATCAATCTCTTCTGATTTTATTATTTATTATTGGTTATTCAAACTTAGACAAGCTTTTACCTTTTTTATAATACATTTTTAACCTTTTTAAATACAAAAACATCATATACACCTTAATATTATGAAGTTATAGCATATGCGTTTAGCACAAAGAGAACTTAGATTATATCTATATAATCAGCACAAAAACTATTTCCGGATAATCACCCAACAATCAAGTTGAAGTCACTCGGTTTTTCGTGAACATTGTTATACTATATTACTCGAGCGAAACTGTAACCAGATTTATTTTTGAAATACCTCAGGATACTTTCTAATAAAATAAACCGGCGTACAACTCCAAGCATGGCAATAACTGTTAATGGGGAAAAAATCATACGGTGATAAATAATCATCGGAAGGATCATACACTTCCCAAAATGTATCCGCTCCTTTTTTAACCATTCCTCCCCAATAATTTGCAACCAGCTCTTTTGCTACATTAGTCATTCCAGCTTTAATCATAGCCTCCACAACATAATGATAGAGATAAGGCGCACCTGGCTTAACAGCATTTTTTGTCGCCAATAAAGTTGTTAATGCTCTTTCGCTTTCATCTTTAGAAGCAACTTCGCTTATTATCATCCAAGCTTGAGAAGCATACGAAATCTGCTTTTTAGGCCCACTTTCAAACAGTCCGGTATTTTTGTTGTACAGATTTTTTCTGGTCGCTAAAGTCATTTTGGCAATGAGTGCAGGCAGATTGCTCACCTCATTTTCTTTACCTAACAACTTTGCAAGCTGATAGCTCTGTTTTAAAGAATAGATAATTATTCCCTGGATAGAAGCTTCGCGATCTAGAGCTTTACTCCAGTCCACAAACAGCCACCAATCATGCTTAACCGCCTCTTGACAATCAAACATACCATCAGATTTTAAATACTTCAAAGGCCCATCCAACTGTTTTTTAACTACTGGCCAAAGATCCAGAGCCGTAGTACGGTCTCCAGTAGCTTCAAAATAGTCTTTTACAGCAACATTGTACAGTAAAGAATAATCAAACAGAAAAGGTACACCGGCCTGCGGATGCGGCTCGGGGCTTTCGAAAACGCTCGAATGCAGAAAGCCATCTTCCCGGCTTAAGCCTGCAAGCAGGTACAAACAATGTTTGGTAAGATCATGTTTTTTAAAAGATTGCGTATTGGCCAGCGCTTCCAAATAAAGATCCCCGATCCATAATCGCCTATCTCTTTTAGGGCCGTCCTCATATACCGTTTGCATACATTCTTTAAGTGTTGCCAGCCCAACCTTATCAATATCGGCTATCATTTTAGATGTGTTTTTTGTAAGCCGATCAGCTTCTATATTAACTGAAGTTGTAGCCTTAACCTCCATATCGGTAATTGCAAAATCATAAAAAGGCGAGCTTCCAAGCAGATCAATTTTAAGATATCTGAAAGCAAAACGACGTGGAAGGGTTATCTTAGCAGGAACGTCCATTACGGTTACAACTTCATCCTGCAACCAAGCCCGACTTAAACCTCCAGTGAATGAATCAAACGGAGTAGCAAGCTCTGAAGGTACTTCAGCGAAAGTAAACCTGAAACGTAACGGCCCATCAGGAGTGCCACGAACCGATTTAATGGTAATGGTAAAATATCCGGTAAGATGCTCGTTGAAATCAACAACAACCCCTGATTGTTTTTTGAAAGATGAACCGTATAAGCTTGATAAAGGCCTGCCACCTTCGACCTTCCAGCCCTGAAAAGCATTGGTGTCTTTCACTATTTTTACTACCGAAACTGGGTTTTTCACAGTTTCAAACAATTTAGGCTTGCTTGCCTCGGCTTTTTGTAGCCAGCTTTTACGTTGCAGTAAAAACACATCTTTTACGGGTTGTTGTGCGGTTAAAGCCTGGCTAATGCCCATTAAAAACAAAAGCAGAAGGTTTCCTTTATACCTCATTATCTTATTGGAGAAACTTTAATATGGAATTAATTGAATTCTGTTCAGCTACAATCACAGTTTATTTGATAAAATATGATACTTTTTTAACCATATCCAATACAAAATCAACAATTTAATCGCTTTATTATTTCTAAACTTGCTCTAGCATTATGATAAGGACATTTCCAAAACCCAACTTTATCCTGCCCCGGCATTACAGAAAAATCCTCATTTAAACCCCAAAACCATTCGCCGTTTTGGTGGTCTAGTATATACTGTTTGATAAACTGCCAGCACTCTTCAAATCGATCATAAAAAATATGCTTGCCCGAAATCTGAAAAGCGTTCAAAAAGCCCACCATGGCTTCGGCCTGTACCCACCAATGTTTTTCTTTGTTCCATAGACCTACTTCCAACTCATAATTTAGACCTCCTTTTTTATCCAGTCCACCGATAGTGGAGGTAGCCATTTCTACTCCAAGTAGCTTAAATTTGTCAATCAGATTTTTATCTCCCAAAACTTCCGCAGCTTCCAGCAATAGCCAAGAAGCTTCAATATCATGTCCAAAAGAAATTATCTTAGATTTTGAATGCCAGTTTTCATCAAAAAACAGATTGAGATGATAAGTTTGCTTATCTATGATGTAGCGATCAAAAACCTCCAGTAAATCACGGATCTTTTTTCCCAAATCTTCATTGGGCCAAACCCGATATAAATTCGTGTAGGCCTCTAAAATATGGAGGTGGGTATTCATTGTTTTTTTCTCATTGGCATCTTTATCACTTAAACGCAAATCTTCCAAATCGGTCCAATCACGTGAAAATGCTTCAAGATAACCACCATTTATCGGATCAAGACTATATTCTTCTATACACCCGAAAAGCATTTTTGCTAATTTCAGCATTTCATCATGCCTTACTGCTTTATAAAATTCTGTTATTCCATATATAGCAAACGCGATAGCATATACCTGCTTTTTCGTGTCCAGAGGCTTTCCTGTAAAATCTACCGACCAGTAAACACCTCCAAATTCTTTATCGATAAAAAAATCTTCTATGTAGTGGAAGCTCCGCCAGGCAATGGCCAAGTGTTCGGGCAACTGTGTATATTGATAGGCTGCAGAAAAAGTCCACAAGATGCGTGAATTTAACACGCTACCTTTTACAGCTAATTTATCAATGGTATTATGGTTATCAATCCGCCCATAAAAACCTCCATTCCCGCCATCCACCGTATATCGGGTCCAATATTTCAATATATTGTCTAGCTCCTTTTCAAATTCTCTTTTTATTTGATTGCCCATATCAATAATATTATAAGCTAGCCGAGACTTTTTTCCCAGATACTTTTTGCCCGGCAGAGAATTGATTGCGATCAATTAAATCATAAATATTTTCTACCGACTTAGCCGAACCTAAACCATCCTCTGGGGTATGGGTTACATAATCTATTAATTGTGCTATAGAAGAAGTAGCAACATGCATTCGGGTATCCGAAGAGGCGTAATAAATAAAAACTTTTCCATCTTCATCAGCTATCCAACCGTTACTAAAAACAACATTAGAAACATCACCCACTCTTTCTTCGCCTTCGGGTGCTATAAAATAACCTCCCGGTTTGTGAATAATTTTTGTGAGATCATTTAAATCTGTCATAAACATGTACAAAACATACCTTAATCCTGCGGCCGTATTTCTAACACCATGAGCAAGATGCAACCAACCTTTTTCTGTTTTTAATGGTGCCGGTCCCTGACCATTCTTTGCCTCGTAAACGGTATGATATTCCTTTTTATAAAGAATATCCTCATGCAGAACAATAGCGTTCTCTATATCATCTGCAAGCCCAAAACCTATTCCGCCACCGTTGCCTGCCTCTATAAAACTGTCCTGAGGACGAGTATAAAACGCATATTTTCCATCAACGAATTCCGGGTGTAGAACAACGTTTCTTTGCTGTGGCGATGGTGTTTTTAAATCGGGTAAACGCTCCCAGGTTTTAAGATCTTTTGTTCTAATAATTCCGCACTGCGCTAATGCAGAAGTTTGGTCCCCTTCGTGTGCAGAAGGCTCTCTTCTTTCGGTACAGAATAATCCATATATCCAACCATCTTCATGTGCTACCAAACGAATATCATAAATGTTGGTGTCTGCCTGATCAAATGTTTCGAAAGCAATAGGATAATCCCAAAACCTAAATCCATCTATACCATTATCGCTCTCTGCTACAGCAAAAAAGGATTTTCTGTCTACACCTTCTACACGGGCAACCAAAATATATTTATCGTTAAATTTTATAGCCCCTGCATTAAATACAGCATTTACGCCCAAACGTTCCATAAAATATGGATTACTATCTGGATCAAAATCGTATTTCCAAGCTAACGGGACATGCTCTGCAGTAAGCACAGGGTATTTATACTTGTCGAATATCCCATTGCCTGTACCTGAAATTTGATTTTTTTTGTTTAAAAGCGCTTCCTGTGTTTGCTGTAATGATTTTACACGGTCAGTAAAAATAGATGTCATGCGTTGATATTTAATTATTTGTCTTTTTTATTTTTGATTTCTTACTACAAAGAGGGCTTTGGTTAATTTACTGGATTTTGCTTTTCCTGCTCCTTTATCCTTCTAAT
Organism: Pelobium sp.; assembly: GCA_035496935.1. GTDB lineage: Bacteria > Bacteroidota > Bacteroidia > Sphingobacteriales > Sphingobacteriaceae > Pseudopedobacter. The sequence goes on from DATJED010000014.1 coordinate 46,772, forward strand.
GGAAAGCTCCTCGGTTATGGTAAGCATCAGAGAATCGCTTAGTTTGTAAAATATGATGAATATAGCCGATATTAATGCCCCTGCCGCCGGTATAAAACTCAGCATCATCCTTATTCCGGTTTTAGTATCTATGGTTTGTACCATATTTGCCTCGAAACCGTAAAGCGCAAGCATCCAACCTGTTAAAGCGCCTCCCAATGTCCAACCTAATTTTTGCGACATAGAAGATGATGAGAATATCAATCCGGTGGCTCTGCGACCGGTTTTCCATTCGGAGTAATCAGCAATGTCTGCATACATAGACCACAATAGAGGGAAAATACTACCTGCACAGATACTGATCAGGAACTGAAAAGAAAAGATTAAAAAGAGATCACGCTCTTGAAAAAGATAAAATATGCAACTTAATATAGTTGCAACTAGCATCGCGTAAAAAAAGGTATTTTTCTTCCCGATTCTATCTGACACAGGTTTGGCCAGCACAACGCCTACAATATTAGCTGCCTGGCCCAACACAAGATATAAAGTGCTGTAATTTATAGCAATTTGCAATAAAGGTAACCGGAAAGCTTCCTGACTATGGAAATAATATTTAAAATAATATATGGCCGAACCATCCCGTAGTGCATTGAATACCAATGTGGAAACGCCCGCACCTAAAAGTATAAACCATGGCTTATTAGTGGCTAAATTCTTTAAATCTTCTTTTAAAGATACTTTTTGTTCCTTAGGTGGGCTTACCCTCTCCCGTGTCCACGCAAAGGTAAAGTAAAACAGAATGGCAGCTATTAAAGCGTAAACCATCATGGTATATAACCAGCCTTTTTGCAAATCTGTACTTACTACAGTTGCGCCAAACCAGCTTACTAATGGTTCTGCTGTTGCCAATACCAATATACTGCCAGCAAAGGCAAAAATGAACCTGAAGGTGGATAAGGTTGTACGTTCTTTAATATTTGAAGTAATTACCCCCATTAAAGACGCATAAGGGACATTGATGGCAGAATACACCATCATCATTAGCGTGTAGGTGATATATGCGTAAATTATTTTGCCTGTTGGGCTTAAACTTGGCGAGGAGAAGGTGAGTACCCCTACCAAACCAAAAGGGATTGCAATCCATAGTAAATAAGGTCTGAACTTGCCCCATTTTGTATTTGTTCTATCGGCAATAATTCCTATTATAGGGTCAAAGGCGGTGTCCCAAATCCGAGTAATTAAAAACATGGTGCCCACAACAGCTGCAGAAATTCCAAATATATCTGTATAGTAAAAGAGGAGATAGACAGAAAATATTTTCCAGAACATGGATGACGCAAAGTCGCCAAAGCCATATCCAATTTTCTCTTTTAATGCTATCTTTTCTTTCATTCCTTCTTTTTTAAACTATGTAATGCCTGTTAATAATTTCAATAAATTACTTATAAACCCGAACTCTTATTTACATTTTTATCAATTTGGATTAACAATTATATCATAAAGCCTTATCTATTATTATCAAAAAAAATCCCGGTTTACATGGATGACATTTTATAAAAGGTTCATAATATGAAATACAGATGCTAAAAAGCAAGTATTTCAATCTTAATTGATAAGCCAAATTTAGGGTGTAAAGCTGTACATAAAGCAATACTTTTTTAACAATATATAATACAAAAAAGCAATCTTGGAAAAGATTTCTTGTCCTTATAACTAATTATATTTTAATTTACATACCAATTTAAAGCTTATGAATATCTTAAGAGAAATTACTCCACTAAATCAAAATGATTGCTTTACGTTGTTCTCGAGAAGCAAAAAACAATTTGATTTTCCATTGCACTATCATGAAGAGTACGAGCTTAACTTAATCATTAATGCAAAAAATGCGAAGCGGATTATAGGGGATCATATTCATGTTATTGATGATTTGGAGCTGGTGTTTGTTGGCCCCAATTTAAGTCACGCATGGTTTACACATGAATGTACTTCTACAGAAATTATAGAAGTTACCATTCAGTTTCATAAAGATTTGCTGGATGATGCCATGCTAAGGAGAAACCAGTTGAGTTTCATCCGTAATATGTTTGAGCGGTCGCAGAAGGGAATTGCTTTTTCCCCAGAGACAATTGAAAGAATTAAACCTCGAATTTTAAATTTAAGCCAAAAGAACGGCTTTGATTCTGTTCTAGAGCTCCTGTCTATCCTACATGATCTGTCAACCTCCAGAAACATGTTAACACTTTCTGACACGGCGTTCAATAATCAGCCATCAAACTATAATAGCAGGCGCATTGAAAAAGTATTTGAATACCTTAATCTTAATTACAGTAAGCAAATTACTCTTGCAGATGTGGCTAAAATCGCTAATATGCCTGAAGTATCATTCAGCCGTTTCATTAAAAAAAGAACCGGCAAAACATTTATTGATAGTTTGAATGAAATTAGGCTAGGCCATGCCAGCAGGATGCTGATAGACACTACAAATACCATATCTGAGATTGCCTACAATTGCGGGTTTAACAATATATCTAACTTTAATCGGGTATTTAAAAAAAAGAAGAACACCACACCAAAGGATTTTAGAGACAACTATTCGGGAACCAGGGTGTTTATTTGATATGCTGAAGATGAAAACAATAACAATTGCCAATGCTTTAGGTCTTGCATCCAGAGGTATATTGTTTATAGATATGCTTTAAATCGACGGTAAATATTTATATAATACCAGGTCCTTAAGAGAATTAATATTATAAATAGAATTGTTATGCATTAGCACCAGACGATCAGCTACCTCGAACAAAGGTTGGTAAGTATGATCTGTAATGATGATTCCCTTATTGATTTTGCATTGCTGAATATGTTTTTGTACTATTTCTATATTTAGTGGAGAAAGACCTTTAAAGGGTTCATCTAAAAGGATATAATTTGCTCCCAAGGAAAGTACCCAAAAACATTCAACAATTCTCAATTCCCCTTCTGATAAATCTCTTAACCTTTTATCTCTCAATTTATAAATAGCCTCTTCGTCTTTAAATCTTTCAATTGGCATTAATAATTCCTTCACTAAAAGAAAGAAAGGCAGGAATCTTTCTTGCGGAAGATAGGCAATTTCTTTGGTCAGAAAACCGCTTTTTACATAGATATCATCAATCTTCAGATGTTTGTATTGTGCTTGCAAAGCACCAAATATAATTTTAAGTAAACTTGACTTTCCCGATCCATTTCTTCCGAGCAAACCTACTGTTTCTCCTTTTACAACATTGAGGTAGCATCCAGAAATTACCTGCCTTCCATCGAAAGATAATTCAACGCTATCTATTTTAAGCATAAAACATCTCCTTTAGATGTTTATATAATAAAGTTTGTAATAAAATAAAAGGAAAATAGATTAGTACCAATTTAGAAAAAAGGTTACCAGGTTTAACACCTAAATTCATAAAGTATATATCACACCTTCTGGTAAATATTCCCGCAACATAATATATTACAGGAGTAAGGCTGAAATATATAAATGATACCAAACCAAAGGAATCCATGGCAAAAATGCAGGAAAAATTAATCAGGAAAAACCACATCCAATAAACCTTGAAGCCTGTTAATAATATCCTCATTTCAATAATATACTGTTACCCTCAAATCTTTATCGTTAGCCATACAAGAACTTATAAAGCTTCTATAAAGATGTAAATATTTTTATCAATAATCATTCTTTCACCTCGACGCTATTTAGCCTAGAAGATAAAAGCACTGCATTATTTGGTTCAACCTCCTTTTTGCTGATAAACATCTTCGAATTTTTATCTGATAAAACAAACTACCTATCATACCTTACATAAGTTCTATATTTTTTCAGTATGATTCTATTCTGAATAGTTAACAGATTTGATGCTTACCGGCCCTAACAAACCAGAGGATTGCAAAGGACTTTCGGCATTGTAGGTATTTATACTTGCAAAGGTTTTACGTTTGCTTTCAGGCAGTCTGGCATCGCCTATTAAACGGTTGACCCAAGTATTTACAACTTTGACCTCCACCCTATTCTCTCCTTTTTTTACAGCATCTGTAATATCTATCTGATAAGGATAGGTCCAAACACCACCTACATCTTTTCCGTTAATCTTTACCTTAGCTACAGCAATAACATTCCCCAAATCCAAAATCAAATGCTCACCTTCTTTTGGAATTGTGCCCAAGAAAGAATTTTTATAATAAGCAGTACCCGAATAATATTTAATGGATTCCTCCGGACGTTGTGCCCAATCCATAGAATTATCAAAAACAACTGGCTTCTCGGGGCCTCGGCTATCAGGATCAAAAGTAACCTGCCACGGCTTTCTGATTGTTTCGATTGTTTTTTTTTTGGGAAAGTTATGCGAAATATTGAGAGCGGATGGGGCACTCGTTTTTATCCTGAATACAACGAAGATACTTTGCAAAGGAGCAAGTTTTAACGGCACCATGGAAACTTTTCCATCATCAGACCAGGATGTAAGATCTCGTATTGAGCCGTTGACAGCATCCCAAAGTTCGGGGCGCTTGCCGGAAACCCTAAACTCAGGGTTAAAAGCAATTTCCTTATGGCTTTGATTGGAAACGAAATAAATTTCGCCTTCGGATAATGTCCTATGGATAAACAATGTAGAGTCCGTTGTTGAAACCTTGTAATCGGGTACAATTTTAAGAAAGTCAAAAGCAGTTTGCATATCCATATCCGTCAGGAATTTACCAGCACCGAACTCTCGGACTTTTTTATTGGAAAAACCCCATAGCTCTGACGCTAGTTTCTTAACTTCTTTATCAGCGAAAGGATAATTTTCGAGGCTTGGAGATCTTTTTGGAGCAGGACCCAGTATGACAGCCCCTTGACTTACGAGGTCTTTAATTTTTCTTAACAGTTCAGGACGCATGGTTTCCAGTTTAGGCAATACCAATATACTATAAGACATACCATCGGGAAGTACAAGTTTGCCATCTTTTACAGACAAACGTTTTTCTATAACTTCCGCATTGATGTAGTCAAAAGAATATCCAGCAGGCAGTTCAGGATCTCGGATGCCTGTCATTTTCGGAGCATCTTCGCCAATAAAATAGGCAACATCTGCTACATATTTTCCCTGTTGTAGCATCAGGTTACAACGTTTTAGATATTGGATGAACAGATCTGCATCATAAAACCAGGTATTATGCCTATTAAATTCATTACCGAAAGATGCGTTTATTCCAGGCTTTAAATTATTGGGTTGCTGAATGTACACATGCAACAGGGTATTATTAATGCCTTCGGTAAAAAATCGGTCGCCTCGCTGTTTCATCAACAGCGGATAACGACTATAAGCTTTACCTCCTGCTGTAAAAGATTCTGCAGAGACTTTGGTTTTCCCATAAATATGTGCTGCCGAAGAAGCCGCTCTGTTTTCAATATCCCCCAACTCACCCTCGCTCCAAAATTCGCCGGCAACTTCATCCGATTGGCCACCATACTGCAGAAATTCGCCGGAAAAGCCCCAATGCCCATAATTTTCCAGCCAGGTAGTTAAACCATTTTTATGAGCAGCTTCTCTTAAACCGCCTACATACTCGTAAGCAATGTTATCGGCTACAAAACGCCTTAAATCCCATAAGAACCGATCAGACTGATCACGGCTTCCAATTACCTTGCCGTTGAAAACAGGGAAAAAAGGAAGTGCTTCATAACCATATTTTGCTTTAAATTTCTGAAGAAAATCATCTGTCCAGTTTTGCCCTCCTTTTTCATAACTATCTGCCACAACAACTTTCCAGCTCTTTCTATCTTCTTGCGGTATTCTTTTCATAATCTCTCCCAAAAAAGCATCAAAATGAACGTTAACATGTTCTTTGCTCATCTTATCTACCTCCAGCCCTGTACCTTCGGGAGAAGCCGGCTCATTAACTACTCCTGTAGGCCGCATTCCAACCCTCATAATTATCCATTTTCCTTTTGGAGCATCCCAAACCAAACGACCATCAGCTTGCATCATTGCAGTAATGTCCCTTACCTCGCTGGGATTAATAAGTAATTGTTTATTATCCACAGAAGGCTGTTCAGGCCATTGATACTCATTCCAATAAGGAAGTGGCGTGGGATGCATTTTTGAAAGTGTCTTTTCGGCATATCTTTCTACTTCTGCAGATGAGGAAAGCTTTAATTCGGCTATACCCGCATTTGCAGATGCTTTGTTAAAAACCACCCTGAAATGTTTCGCCGTAATATTTGGGACAGCAACTACTACCGGAGCGTAAGGATTGAAGCCTGTGATAATGCGTGTATTGCTACGGTCAATAATAATTTTTTTAACGGAATGATAGCGTTCGCCATTTTTAACCTGAAAATCTACTTCGGCATACATAGCTTTACGAACAGGAATAATGATGATACTCCTTACCGTATAATTATTTATCGCATTGAAATCTATTACAGTACTATCTTTCTGAGAAAGCTGTATGCTCGTTTCCTGATTTTGATCGACAATATTTTGGGGCCGGAAATCAGAGATTGATGAACTTATTTTTGAATTTCCCGTATTTAAAATACTGTTATAACCTTTCGGCATTGGAAAAGCAATAACTTTTAAGTCCTGAAAGTTGCCAATAGGTTTATTTAGGATGGTGGTATCTACTCTTTTTCCACCTTTTATCTGGGTTTCCGCGAGCGCTAAATAACGCATAGATTGTTCCGGCTTTATCCAAGGTCCGCCAGATTGGCTCCAGCCCGGACTATTGAAAACACCTATTTCAATACCCAGGTCTGTAGCAGTTTTTAAAGCCAAATGTGTAATATCCCACCATTCATCTGTAAAAAGCTTTACTTTACCGTAAGGAGTATCTTTTATTCCTATGTTACCTATAAAAGCTCTATTAATACCAACCTTTTTCATAGCTTCCAGATCTTTCACTACGCCTTCTTTAGAAATATTATCAGACAGCCAGTACCAATAAACGCTGGTTTGGATAGAGTCTGGTATATTTTTAAAGCCATGCTCTAATGGGGTAAAGTTATCAGCAAATTGGCTGTCGTTTGTATCTGACAACTTTCTAACTTCGCACCCCAAGCAACTGATCGCCAGCCATATAATTACTACACATATTTTTGAATTCTCGTTGATTTTCATCCTGATTTTTTCACCAAGAAAGTAACGCTTTGATGTCTAACAGATATTAACTGCTTTTTGCCAACAATACTTTTGCAGATATGGACTATTATTCTTTTATCTCTATTTTATTTAAACCGGGCAATAAGGGTACTGAGTTATTCTTTGGCTTTATCGTTTTTCCGCCCACTAATATTTTCGAACTCTCACGTGATAAAATAAATTTACCCACCATACCCTCTGGCAACTCTATGTCATATAGTTTACTTCGACTGTCTGTAACTTTATAGTCTGCGGTAATCGCTCCCCTAATTGTTGGAACTTTAATTTTACTAAATTTTAAATCGCTGAGTTGTGGTTCTATTTTTACACTGGTAAAACCCGGAGCTGAGGGTGTAATTCCCCACAGATAACGCGTTACAATATTTGCTGGCGCCGTCCCCCAAGCATGGTTCCAGTCCAAATTGGGTTTGTCTTTTATATCCCAGGCTTCCAGTGCCATAGTAGAACCAATTTTTATCATGTTCCACCAACTGCGGTCGCTTTTAGCAGTCATTAAACTAAATGCATAGTCCGCTTCTCCATGCTGATATAAAGCTTCTAATAAATACTGAGCTCCATAAACACTACAAGCCATCCCTCTTGATTTCACAAATTCAATTACCTTTGTGATTTTTCTTTCAGGCACTAAACCAAATGCCAAAGGAAACATGTTGGCATGTAGTGAAGAATGTGTCGAGTTTTCTCCATCTACATAAATGCCTTTATTTTTATTGAACAGTTTCTTGTTTATAGTTTTCTTTACCCGCAAAGATTTCCTATAAAAATCTATGGAATCTGCCCGGTTTCCTAAACGGCCGGCTATTTTTGCCATTAATTTCAGGTTGATATAATGGAAAGCGTTAACAACGGTATTTACATCAACCATGTCATAACCGTCACGCTCGGTTTTAGGCCAGTCAACAATATCTTGTAAATTTTGTTTTGAGTTAATGCTCTCTAATACCTTATTAGTCATTAATGGGGATTTAACGCTTATTAAACCATCCTTGCGTTCCAAATCTATTAGGGTCCGACTTTTAAGAGCATCATAGTACTTTGATATTAAGGTCTTATTCCCAGTATAAAGATAGTCATTGTAAAACAGCAACACGGTATGCAAAATCCATTCGGTTGGCCAAGTAGGATGCTGTATAAAATATTCATTGGTATTCCGAGCCATCGAATATTCATCATCTACACTATAGTGACTCAGTTGATTAATGTAGGCATCAGCTTCATAGGGTATCCTTTCCCTATCACCATCAATATAAATACCTGCAAAGCTAGTTGCTTTAATGGTATGTTTACACATACCCCAAACCCGGGTTAATACTGTATCAGAACTTGTGAACGTACTGGCTTTATCATTAAACCGATAATTATACACTTTTTGTTTAACTGCTACATTGCTTATAGGGATATTCAAATTCTCAATTTCGCAATAACGGAAAGGCATGATGACTCCAAATGAATCTGGCAAAGCGATGGCATTTGGACCAGTATTTCGCTTATCGGGCGGGAGTTTGATGGCGTACTCCTTCTGCACCGGAATATCTATTAGTTTTAATTTTTGATACCTTATAGTTCCTCCGGGCTTTCGGTCTATTGTTGTAGGGTTAATGATTTTTTCTCCTACATGAATAATTAAAGTATCTGTTTGAGGTGATTTAAGATTGAGTATCAATTTACCAAAAGCATCTTTACCGAAATCGATGAAATAGTGATGGTCTTTAACCTTTATTATTTTTTTTGGAGCTACTAATGTTGTTTGAAATTGATCGTTTTCTACATTATCGGTATCCGTTTGAGCTAAAGAATTATTACTACAAAATAAGTATATTGATAAGAATACTATCAAAATATTTTTCATGATGCTAAATAAGGTTGAATTAAACTTAAAGTCACTGTATGTGCTCTTTAAAATAGAAATCAATGTATAATTTCATCAAAACAATTTCCTACAGGCTATTGATCTGTAATTCAAAATTAAGTCATATTAGCAACCATTTTTAATACTTTTTTACCATAGTTCAATAGAATTCAACCTTAACTTATTCTTCCGTAACGTCTGTGTTTTCCAATCCTACATTCTACTTGGCGTATAACTCTTAGTCTTACACTTTCGATACAAGCTCTTTTTATGTGAGATTTAACGACTTCCGCTTTCCTAAAAATACAGAAATATAGCTATACCATTCCGAGTACTACTGTATAAAAAATACCAGTAAACTAAACTATTAATTTTATATAAACCCATCCCAAATAAAACCGTCAAACAATTTCACGGGATGACTACTACTTATCAAATGGTTATTATTAATATCAATTTTTGCGGGAAAGTATTTAATCCGCCTCTGTAGCCGTTTCTTTCACTCAAAGCACATCCTTTTATTAAGTATAATTTACCTGTTTTTAATTGGTAACAAGCGATATCCCCAAAACGCAGTCACCTAAAACTCAAAATAACTTATTACAAGTCAACAAAGTATCCGCAAAAACAAAATATAATTTTTGTTAATACAAAAATATTTTTCCATCTTTGATTGTATAGCATAGTATAGAATAGATAGCATAAGTCTAATAAAGTTCAATAGCATCAAAAAATACAAAGCTTACCCTGAGAGACTGAACACCTCTCTTTTATTATTAACCGTTAAAATAAACCCATTATGAGAAAAAACTACTTAAAACGCACTGCGTTTCTAATTGCCAGTGCCATGCTTGTCACTACAAATTTTGCTTTTGGCCAAACTCCTATTACTATTGAAGCAGAAAGCGGATCACTTGCGGGCGCCGCTAGCGTAGAAAACTGTACAAACTGTACTTGGGATCCTAATATTAACACTTCGGGAAAAAAGGTTGGCAATTTGGATCATAATAACTCGGTGGAGAATTCCGCTACCTACACCGTTAATGTAGCTACAGCCGGAATTTATAAACTTGAATTATTCTATATCGTTGACAATAACGACCGGTTTTTTGATATACTTATAAATGGCACAACTTCTATTAGACCTACAATTAGAGGAACAGGAAACTGGGAGGATGTAGGATCGACTTCAGTTTTTATTAAATTAATAGCGGGAGATAACACTCTTAAATTTTACAATAGCTACTGGTATGCTCCAAACCTTGATAAGTTAATTTTAACCCCTTTCTCTGATGCTATATTATTAGAAGCAGAAAATTCAACATTTGGAGGTGTTACCGAAATTCAGAACAATAGTTTATTCTCTGGTGGACAAGGTGTAGAGGGAAATATGCATGGCCTAAATGGGTGGATAACCTTTACTACTAATGTATCAACAGCTGGAAAATATATGCTAACCGCCGCCTACGATGACGCTACTAACGATGGTGACCGTTATTATAAAATCATAGTGAATACTCCTATCACAACAACAGGCGGGAAAATTGATGATATAGGAGTTCAGTTTGGTGAAAAAAAAGGGTCTGGAGGTAATAACTGTACAGGAAACCAAACTCAAGAGGTTGACTTAGTAGCCGGAGAGAACAAGATTACATTTTACTCCGACTGGTATGCTCCAAGACTTGATAAAATAGTTATATCTCCAAAAACGGTGTTGCCTGTAAGCTTGACAAAGTTTACCGCTAAACTAATTAACAAGGCAGCTGAATTAAACTGGACAACTGCCTCAGAACAAAACAGTGACTTTTTCGCTGTGATGCGCTCCGGTGATAATCAGGTTTTCACAAAAATCGGTAAAATTAAAGCCTCTGGAAACTCGACCGAAATCATAAATTATAGCTTTAATGATCCATCTCCATTAAACGGGAATAACTACTATCAGTTATATCAATACGATATTGATGGTTCTATAAATAAATCTGCGGTAAAAGTTGTTTCTACAAGCTTAACTTTAAATAAAGCTACCCTATTGGTTACAGGTTCAGGTAATAGTGTTGTTGGCCTTGACATCAATATTCCTTCTGCAACTACAGGAACTGCAACTATTTCTAATATTAATGGCCAAACCGTAGCAAAACAAAATTTGATTTTTGAAAACGGAAAATCACAAGTAAGCATCCCTGTTAAAGGAGCTACCGGTATTTATATTGTTACCGTGGATACCCCGGAAGCAAAATTAAGGAAGAAGTTTTTCAAAAATTAATCGTTACTAAAGTAACATTTCATAAATGAAAAATTGTTTATTTATGAAATAGGACATCATAAAAAAGGGAGTCTGAAATTAGTAAAATCGACACTAATTCAAGCTCCCTTTTCATTTATAGATTTTTATTTGTTGTAAAACAGCGTTTGTAAACACAGGCTATATAAAAGACAGTATCATAAATAATTACGGATTAAATGGAGTCTTTTTAACCGGTACTAAGAAAGTATTGGGTGAAAAATTGCACAGTTGCTTCATGTAGCTTTGTTAAAAACAAAGTTTTACATTATACAACTTAATGATTGCGGTTATTTAGGGATGAAATGATTGTGTAGGTTAAATTAAACTTTATATAGTCATCAGTCATTCTAAAATGTGACTATTTAAGCGCATATAAACTTTACGGTAAAATACTAGCAGTTATAGTACATAAAACTGATATACGCCAGAATCCGACTGGTTACCATTTTTATCTTTGGTGATTACTTTCCAATAATATATTGCATTAGATTTTACATCAATCGCAAAAGAACTTGCACCTAAATCAGCCTTTATTAAACTTGGGCTGTTTACGTTTTCACTTAAATAAACATCATATCCTTGGATACTGTTTTCTACATGCGACCCAACCCAGCTTAATGTAACTTTTTCGTTTACAGCAGTAACAGTTTGTTTAAGTTCAGGAGATAATTGATCTGCCGGAAAAGGAGCGTAAGTGGCAGTTCCGGGTCCTGAAACATAAAACTTCCAGATTGAACTTTGCGAGCTCGCGGCAGTTTTTGATGATTTAGAGCGTACATACCACGAAAATGGAGTACCTACCGGAAGACTGACATCTAATTTTGTTGCAACTGTTTCATATGTACTAGTTTCCCCTTTTTTAAGATCATTAATAACAACTTCATATTTATCTGAGTTCTCATCTTTATTCCAAGTAAAACTTATCACACTTTTATTTCCCTCAATCTGTCCCACGGCACATGCTTCATTAGATTGTGGCATCAAAAGAGTGACGGCGCCAGGATATTTAACAGTTTCTTGTTTCGCTGAATTTCCTTTTTTGCATGCCATTATCAGCAACAAAAAAGACAGTGGAATAATACTATATCTCATTCTTTATAATTTTTGAAGTGGTGGTATTTAGCTTAGTCTTCATATGAATTAGATAAGTTCCATTAGGTAAATTATGCAAATCAACTATAATCTCACCATTTACAACCTCATGCTGCTTGTCATATAGCAATTGTCCATTTTCTTGAAAAACAGCAATTTCTGCCGATGAAGAGTAATCGTTACCCATCATAATAAAAAGCTTAGACTGGAAAGGATTCGGGTAAACTGATTTTCCCTTTTCTATAAAAACTTCTTGCGTATAGCTGCCTTGGCAGGCCTTATCTGTGGTAACCAATAAAGTATTTGTTCCGGCTTTAAGATCTAAAGAGATTTCTTCGGAATTAGATTGATAAACCTTTCCGTTTAGTTGGATGTTGTATTGTGACGAACCCGACAAGCTTAGTTCTAATTTGTTGTCTGACTTATTAACGTAGGAATAAACGGTTAAAGGCTTTGGCGCTTTTATTACCAGCTCATAACATCTGCTGAAATCCGAGTTTCCAAAAACGGTCAAGCATAAATTATAAGTTCCATTGCTTAAAGAAGATATTTCTAAATTATTATTGAAAGTATATGTTTTATCCAAGTTATTGCCAATAAGTGTAGCCTGGTAATTTAGTGCTTCTGTAGCAAGTATATTTATCGTCCCGTTTTTGCTATCAGTACAAGATTCATCGGTTAAAGAAATCTTAAAATTATTTGCAGGTAATTCAAACGTATCCGCTACGGTCAAAGTCTGATTAACTGCGGTTGCAGGCAACCAGTCGCTATTACCTGCTTGGCTGGCTGTAATTATTGTAGTACCTGTTTTTAAAACATGAACATTGCCTTGTAAAATAGTAGCAACTTGCGGATTACTGCTACTATAGGTTACTTTTAATCCTGAGCTAGCAACCGCAGCAGGGTCGTAATCGATAGAGTTTAAGTTTTTTGACAAAGTGCTTTCAAACTGTATCAATTGGTTTCCTTTTGCAACAGTTAAAACATAACTAACGTTATTTGCTGGAAGCCAATCTTCATCACCTGCCTGTGTAGCTGTAATTGTAGCTACACCAGTGCTTTTTAACACAATTTTATTTCCCTCAATAACTGCAACATTTATATTGCTACTTACAAGAGTAACCGGTAAAGCGGAAGTAGCCGTTGCTGAAACCGTAAATTCCTTTTGATCGAGGGTTTTAGTACCAATGGCATCAAAGTTAATTGTTTGCTCTTTTAACGCTCCGGGTTCAAACCTGAAAATTAATGCATCCGATGAAGCTAAATTATATTTTAGAGAGCCTTTAGCCGGTGACATTACTCCACTAAACAATTCTTTCACTTTATACTCGCTAGCATATAAGCCAAGTCGTTTTAAATCAATATTATATGATCTTGCTCCTGTACCGTAATTAAATGCAGCTACATAAGTATATTTACCTATTTCTCTCACAAATAACTCACTTGCAGATTGTCCTGTGTTTCCCTCGACAGGTTTAAATGCAATCCCATTTTTTCCGATATCCAAAAGATCTTGGTTTTGTAAAAAAGTTTTAGCTCTATCGGTCCATTGTCCTGTTGAAGAAAAATCATCTCCTGTGATTACCGTACCGGTAACTAATCCGGATGCTATGCGAGCTTTGTTTGTCCCCTCTGATTCATTTTTAAATACCAAATGATCTGCATCAATGTATTTATAAACAAATGTTTGCCACCAGCCATAGCTTGTACTGTTTAAAGTATAGCTGGTGTTTTGTATGGATGACCATGAGTCACATGCAATTCTACGCATGTGTACATATCTGCCCGACGCCAAACTTGGAGATATTGCAGCGTACACCAACATCTTTCCATCCAACCGGTTGATAAGGTATTCCATTCCTTCCTTAAAGGCTTGCATACCCGTTTTTACATTAGGATCGTAAAAACTATCTGCTTCTACTGTAGCATGACCAATAAAATCAATCTTAATCATTTGGAATCCCAAGTTTTTAAGCCGATCTATCATATAATTAATTCTCTGTTTAGTACCCGGATGCGTAGGATCAATTGATCTCGCTCCATCAAAGTCATGGTAGCCGCCGTTTACCTTGGTCCAGATGTCCGCGTAATTATAAGAGCTCCCTTCAACCTTACGATCCGATTTACCCCAATCAACAAAAGGTCCCCAGTAAATTCCGGGTTTAAATCCTTTACTTTTACAAAGGGTTACAAACTGGGTTAACTGCGCTTCAGACAAATTATCCCAATAGGAATCAAGATCTATAAAAAGTGTACTGTCGTTTCTAAAACCTTTTAAATCATCACTAAAAAAATTAACCACACCTTTTGCCTGATCAAATGTTAATTTGTCTTGAATAACACCCCAGCTATTCCAACCGTAAGGTGTTGGTTTATCCCATTTAAATATATACTGTGGCTGTGCTATTTTATTGGATTTTGCATATTCTTCTAATCCGTTTCTCCAATCCTCAAAATAGCCAACAAAAATTTTAGACGATTTTACAGTATCTACGTTTCCTCCTACAAAACCATGTACTCTTGTATCTCTGGTAACATCACTGGAGGTGAAACCGGCATAAACGTCTAATTTGGTGAGCTGACTGCCATTCCCTTTAATTTCAATTCCGGTTTTCCAGTCTGTTTGTTCTAAAGAGCCCATTATTAACCCATTTCTTGTGGTATTATCATAAACGGCTCCCAGTTCTGAACTTGTAAAATTTACACCGCTACTTAGTGGCATTGCATTATATCTTACAAATGCATCATTATCAAATGGAACAAATAAAGCCCTGTTATCTCCACTAAAAGGCAGCTTAACATCAGCGGTTAATAAAGGTGCCATGTAATTGCTTTTCACTTTATTTCCATTTAATACAATCTCTGTGAAGAAGTAAGGTTTATCGTTATAAACATAGAAGATTTGGCTCATTGGTAATAAATTGTTGCCAAATAGAGAAATAACATATTTTGTCCCCACTCCAAAATCATCCGAAATACTTGATGAAGAATATACCCTTGTAGTATAATTTAAACTTGAATATGAAGTTGTAGTTTTTGCTAACGCGTAAGCGTCTCCGATAACTTTAACATTATTAAAATAAACGTTATATCTACCGGAGCCAAGTGAGTATTCGATGAAATTTCCTTGACCAAATGGTATGTTTTTTACAACATCACTATCTTTATAGGCTACATCAAACTTGTCAATATTTGGTCCCCATCCACTTGGCTGATCAAATTTGATGATATTGCTTCCGGCTTTTAGTTTTATTATTATTGAGATGGTTGAGACTGTATTCCAACCGCCAGATGGCATACAATCAAGTTTTCTAGCGGTTTCATTATTTACCGTTAAATAAATCGAGCGTGGATCTGCGGAAGCATAATAAAGCGTAAATAAATAATCTCCTTCTTTATCAACAGTAATCGTATTTGTTAATGTACCGTTGCTGTTGCCTCCCAAATTGCCCACTAACTTATTTCCGCCACAGATTGTACAATCTTGAATATTAGCTCCGTTTGATATAACCCCGCTTTCTGCCTGAAATTCCTGAGCAAAAACATTTAATTGAAAAAGCGACAAAAAAAGGCCTAATAGGAGGAGTTTATAAGAGCTATATCTCTTCTTAAAAATTGGTACACTTTTTCTCATTTCAATATGGTTTAATAAAATAGACTCGCTAGAAGTATAATCGGTTAATAATAATTGGTATGAAGTTTATATTAGGCTTTACGAATAAGCTTATTAAGTAAAAGCAAATAGCCCCACCCGTAATCCCGGTTTTCCCCATGATGGGCCTTTATTCAACTTTTTGTATTGCTTGATTATTATTTAACTGGTATTAAACGGAATAGCTTTGTTTCGTGGCTTCTCACTTTCCCGTTCCACTTTTTGCCTTTTAATACCTGTTGTGCCTGCCACAAATCTTTAACCTCAAAACCTCCGGTTAAACCAAGTTTCTTAAACGAAACATTGATTTTTTGAGAAGTATTACTGCGATTTAAAATTGCCAAAGCATACTCTCCGTTAGCTAACGTTTTTAATATAATTGTCCAATCTTTATTGTTGACTTTTGCAACTCCGGGTAAGCCTAACTCATCCTGATTAATACCAATTACCTGTTTATTTAATAAGATTCTTTTTGTTTCGGCATTCATATTTCTAATATCATTGGAAGCCGTAAGTGGGGAATTGAGTATGCTCCACAAACTCATCTGACTTTGATATTCTGTATCTGTACATCCTATGCCTCCTAAATCTCCTGATGGTCCTTTTTTACCGTATAAGCCAACAATAAGCATATCAAAGTCATTCCAATGGCCTGGCCCCGCGTACTGACTTAATTCTAAATTCTCATCCAAAATATCTATTATCCCTTCTCCGCCAGTACCCGGCTTTCTTTGCCATTTATCCCTCACATCATTAGTAGTCCGCCATAATTGCCCTCCTGCTTCGGCTGCCCATAGCCAAGGTTTACGTCCTCCCCACTCACAAATACCAAAAACAATATTTCTTCCGCTGGCTTTAAGTGCATTGGCCATTGTTTTATACCTCGCTTTGGCAGTTTCCATATCATCAGGAGCATGGCAGTAGTCATATTTTAGATAGTCAATATCCCAAGAGGCAAATGTTTTCGCATCCTGTTCTTCAAACCCTAAACTTGCAGTATAACCCGCACAGGTTAATAATGCCGCGTCAGAATAAATCCCTAATTTTAACCCTCTTTCATGTACGTAGCCGGCCAATGCTTTAATTCCGGAAGGAAATTTCTTAGAATCGGCAATAATATTATTTCTATTATCTCTTCCTCCCTGCCATCCATCATCTATAATAATATACTCATATCCGGTGGCCACCATTCCAGAGCTAACCATTGCATCTGCCATTTCCTTTACATCTGCCTCGGTAATATTATCAGCAAAAAAATTCCAGGTCATCCAACTCAATGGCGGCTTTTTAGCTAAAAAAACACTTTTATTGGTAATCTCTTGTGCTTTTAAAGCACATTGATTACTCGATAAAAAACAAACAAAAACCATTATAAGATATTTTTTCATCATGATATTGCATTCTTTTTACCTCGAATAATTAGCTACCTGTGCTAAAAAAAATAAACGGGAAAATTGGCATTCCTGTAGTCCGTATTTAAACTCCGATATTTTTAATAGCAGATTATAATATTCTTGGAAGTTGCTTTTTTTCCTTCCTGAGCGTTAATTTAATAGCAGAATTAAGCAGTTCTTAAATTATTTATTAACTATCCGATTGATGTCTTGTTTTTATAATTGGGAAGCACTTTGTTAGTATATTTAATCGACCCTAAGTAAAACAAAAGTTTTTAATTATACTATTCTATACTGTACTATAGTGCAATTATAATTATAATTTCCTTTATATCAAAATCAATATTAAGTATCTATAAACGTTTATCTTATTAAGAATTTTGCTACTCAAGAACAATACAATATCTTCCGGTACACAACAAATAGAGAGAATAAAAAAGGGGGTATAATCAGGATAGCAGGAAATTGCAATCTCGCTTGCATTATCACAGCAGAATTATAAAGTAATTGATGAGAAAGTGGCTAACCGGAATTGTCACAAATTAACGGGAAACCCAGTGTTTATCTGGGTTTGATTTCATTTTAAACTCTAGCATGCCACCGGCAATGAGGTCTTTGTAATGAATAAAAGGGCTCGATAAATTCTTTCCGTTTAACTTTGCAGCATGTATGTAATTGTCATCCTTGTTTTTTCTATCGGACTTAATTGTAAATGTTTTACCGTTATCTAAATGAATAATCACTTCATTAAGTAAAGGCGAACCAATTGCGTAAGTATCGCTTGCAGGGTTAACCGGATAAAAGCCCATAGCACTAAATACATACCAGGCGGACATTTCTCCGCAATCCTCATTTCCGGCATAACCTGAGGAAGAATTGTTATAAAATCTTCTTAAAATTTCGGAAACATAGAATTGGGTTTTCCATGGTTGCCCAGCATAATTATACAGATAAGCAACATGTTGGCTAGGCTCATTTCCATGCGCATATTGCCCAATGAACCCAGATGCATTACCAT
The DNA here is from genome assembly GCA_035496935.1 of Pelobium sp. GTDB lineage: Bacteria > Bacteroidota > Bacteroidia > Sphingobacteriales > Sphingobacteriaceae > Pseudopedobacter. The sequence continues at coordinate 65,215 of DATJED010000014.1, forward strand.
TTATTTCACCATGTGAGTTTTTAATAGTAAAAAAACTATCCAGTTTAGAAGTGAATTGTTCAGCACCACCAACCAGAGAGATTAAACCGTTTACATCCTGCGGAACATACCAGAAGTATTGCCAAGCATTCCCTTCTGTAAAGGGATCGCCTCCGTTTGCACCATATTTTAATGGACTAAATGGGTTTATCCAGTTTCCCTGATCGTCTTTCGCTCGAAAAAAACCTGTTTTCTGATCATAGAGATTTTTATAATAGGCTGATCTTTCTATAAAATGCTGGTAATCTTTTTCTTTGCCAAGCTTTTTGGCTAGTTGAGCCACACACCAATCATCATAAGCCATTTCTAAAGTAATGGAAACCGATTGAGACTGGAGATTTTCGGGCATATAATGGTACTTCTTCCATGTCTCAAAAGGAGAGTTGAGGTGAGACCTAGTTGACGAATTCTTTATAGCCTCATAAGCCTTTTCTACATCAATACCTTTCAAATTTTTTAAAATGGCATCTACAATTACTGGGATAGCATGATTGCCTATCATACAATAGTTTTCTTGTCCCCATAATTGCCAAATGGGTAAATAACCATAAGTATCATACTGGCGAATCATGCTGTTGATAAAAGCAACATCTTTTTTTGGTTGCAACAAAGCGTACAAAGGATGCGCCGCCCGATAGGTATCCCACAAAGAAAAAGTAGAATAATGGGTTCCGTCAGAAGCTTTACCCGTGGTATAATCGGTTGCCATGTAATCGCCATTTTTATCGGCTAGGTTATTTGGCTGTAAAAAAGTATGATAAAGTGCGGTGTAAAAAGTTTGCTTTATTTCTTCGCTGGCTTTAATTTCAATCTTTTGCAGTTGCTTTTCCCAAATTGCTGAGGCTTCTTCTCTTGTTTTATCAAAATCCCAATCTGCAATTTCCAGGCTTAAGTTTTCTTTTGCATTGGCGATACTTACCGCCGAAAAACCTATTTTAACCAATAAAGGTTCGGTATGATGAGTGCCAAAATCTAACACTGCTCTTAAATTACTGCCATTTAAAAGTTGCTGATTTTCAGAGATACTTTCACCGTCTGTAAGGGAAGATTTGATTATTGGCTGAGATAGTTTTGCATAAAAATAAATCTTCCGCAATTTTGCCCAGCCCGTAAATAATCTATATCCAACTATAGTTGAATCATTTATGATATGGAGTTGAGAATTAATAATACGGCCATTCCAATTTCCTTTATTCATGGAATGATTTAGATCGATAGTTAAATGTGCCGACTCTCCTTTTGGATATGTATATTTATGAAAACCTGAATGTCCTGTTGCAGTTAACTCGGCATTGATTTTATAATCTAACAGTTGAACTTGGTAGTAACCTGGACTTGCCGATTCTTGCTCATGCGAAAACCTAGACCGATAGCCTTCTTCTGGATGCTCCTTCGTTCCCGGGTCGAAAAAACCTTTTCCAGTGGTCGGCATCAATAAAACATCAAAAAGTTCTGAAACACCCGTTCCACTTAAATGGGTATGGCTGAAGCCTACAATGGTTTTATCGTTATAATCGTAACCAGAAGCTGTATCCCAGTTTGGTGCTTCCCGAGTATCAGGACTCAATTGAATCATCCCAAATGGAACTGTTGCTCCCGGATAATTATTTCCCGAAAGGCTGTTGCCTACAGCTCCTGTCCCAATAAATGGGTTCACATAGGAAGTGAGCTTTTTATTGAAGTCCTGTCCATATAATTGGGTACAAACTAAAAGAAAAACAAATAAAAACTTAACCTTCATCTATTTATCTGTTCTGAAAGGAGAAGCAGGTAAATCGCTGTTATTATAAAGATTCCCGTCCGGATTATTAGCCCAATCGTAACGTACGGCTGTAGGTGCGGTTACAGAAGAACTACTCACAATCACTTTATCTCCGCTTATTTTAGCATCGGCCCAGTGAAATTTTCCATCAGCGCCAGCAATAGCAAAACCTTTTAAATCATTGCTGTCTTTTGCTTTTAAACCTTCAGCATGAGTGAATTTTAAAACAATTTGGTTCTTTCGAACTTTCCACGATTTTAAAACCGGACCTGAATATTCATTCTTTTGATGATAATCGTGGTTTAAGGCTATCAGCGCCAACCTTCGTCCCACTTCTTGCTTATTCTTTGGGTGGATATTATCAGCCAATCCGATATCTATGATAGTAGCCATTCCAGTTTGAGGTAAGGAAAGCGCATTTCTTTGAGCGTCTCTTAATTCAGCCCAGTTAGATTCTACGGGTCGATCTTCCTTTTTCATATAATTAGCCAATTGGACAAAATAAAATGGGAAATCACCCAATTTCCAGTTCGTTCTCCAGTCTTTAATCATTAAAGGAAAAAGTGTGCGATACTGCGTTGGGCGATCGGCATTACTTTCACCTTGATACCAGATTACTCCTTTAATGGTGTATTTTAGGAAAGGATTAATCATGGCATTGAATAATACCGTAGGGCGATTAGGTCCTTCATCAGAAATAGGTTGAGGTTCAAATTTTTTAAGATCCAAGCCTATCTTATATTTCCATAATCCTGCTAAGGATACCATAGCACTATCCTGAGATTTAATAGCTAGAATACTTGGATCGCCATACAAACCGCCACCACCACCGCCATCAAAAACACGAATGGTGATGATATTGTTTCCTTCTTTGACTAAACTAGCAGGAATTTTATAAGTTCTAGTCTGGTTATATCCTTCTGTTTGGCCTATTTGCTTTCCGTTAAAATAAGTAATGTCATTATCGTCTATCGTTCCTAAATAAAGTGTTAAATCTTTACCAGTCATATCAGCTGGGATATTTACAGATTTCCGCACCCACACTACTCCATCAAAATCCGGTAAAACCGTATTTTCCCAAAATTCGGGAACTTTCATGTCTTTCCGAGAAGCAAAATCTACCTCTTCATTAGACCAGATTGCTACTCCATTTCTAAATCCACGGTCGGCATTTAGAACCTTCTCGTTCCATATTTTCATTTTTTGAGCGTATGGAACTTCAGTCTGTTTTCCTTTATTCTCTATCGCTTTCACCGCATCCACAAAATCAGGCATCGTTTTTAACGCAGCGCCACTTGTCCATGCTTCCGCCACCGTTCCGCCCCAAGATGTGTGAATTAAACCTATAGGGATTTTAGTTTTTTTATAAACTTCACGGGCAAAGAAATAAGCTGTAGCAGAGAATTCTGCAACACTTTTTGGAGAACAAACCTGCCAGCCACCACCGTTATTCAATTTTGCATCATTTAATAATGTATCACTGGTGATGTGCTCAACTTGTAACAAGCGTATTTCAGGATAATTAGCATTGGCAATCTCTGCTTTGTAATTCATAATCTGACCCCAGCCAGCTAATGGCATTTCCATATTTGACTGACCTGAACAAACCCAAACTTCTCCAATCAGTACATTTTTTAAAGTTAAGGTCTCGCCATCAGAGATGGTGATATTATATGGACCACCATAAGACGGTGTGGCGACTTTAATCTCCCATTCGCCTTTATTGTTGGCGTTGATTTGGTATTGCTTATTGCTCCAAGTCGTAGAAATAAACACCTTTGCTCCAGGCGCAGCCTCACCCCAAATGGTGGCATCAGTTTTCTGCTGCAGTACCATGTTGTCAGCAAAAACAGAAGAAAGCTTAATTTTTGCAAACGACGAGGATGAAACTAATCCCAAAAAAAATAATCCGAATCCTATTTTTTGAATTGCTTTTTCAACTATTTTGTTCATGTTTTTATAAATTCTGTTCCAACATTAATTCGTCTGCTCTAATTGAAGAACCACGCTATTCCTCCCATCCTTCACATCCGGATTAAATCCTATCTTCATTAAAAAATCTCCTGTATAAATTTTATTCGCATCTATACTGGAATTATTGCCCGGATACAGGTTCACTTCTTTAATTTTATAACTTTTACCTGCATCCAATCCTTCCAATTTTATTGGATTGTGGCTACCGGTTCCATATCTGTTATTTACAAGATAGTTAAAAATCACTCCCGAACTTTTATCCTCTTTTAAATAAAGCATGGAAGCCACATCACTTTCGGTTGGATTGGAAAGCCTAAACTGGTCTCCATGCCAAATGATATCTTTCACTTCATTGTAGGTTTTAATTGCATCCTGGCAAAATTTCAAATCATCCTTTGGCAAATGACTCACATTTACATCAAATCCCAATTTACCCATCATGGCTACATCTGTACGGAATTTAATGGGTTGTTTGCCCCAATCTGTGACATGGTTGGCAGAGCTGATTGCTGGATAAAAATATGAATATTCCCATTGGATGAAAATTCGCTCCATTGGGTCAGTGTTATCGCTTGGCCAGAATTCTGTAAAATATTGTAAGGCTCCATAATCCACTCTTCCGCCACCACCAGAACAAAGCATCATTGGAACTTTTGGGTATTTAGCTCTTATTCTTTCTAATACTTTATATAAGCCTCGCATATATTCTATGTAAAAATGAGACTGATTTTTAAGATAAGGGGAATGTGCGTTATAAATTACTGCGTTACAATCCCATTTAATGAAAGCTAATGTTGGATTCTCTTTAAATAAATCATCCACCACACCAAAAACAAAATCCTGAACTTTCGGATTAGTCAAATCCAGCACCAGCTGATTTCTGAAATAATGTTCTTCACGTTTCGGTTCTTTCACCACCCAATCAGGATGATTTTCATACAGATTGCTTTTTGGGTTTACCATTTCAGGCTCCACCCATATTCCAAATTTAACTCCTTCCCTATCTGCTTGTTTTACAAGGGAAGAAATACCGTTAGGTAATTTGCTTTTGTTTGGCTCCCAATCTCCCAATCCGGCTGTATCTCCATTTCTTGGATATTTATTACCGAACCATCCATCATCTAAAAGGAAAAGATCAACTCCTAATTTTTTGGTGTCTTTAAGTATATTGAAAAGCTTATTTTCATTGAAATCAAAGTAGGTGGATTCCCAATTGTTCAATAAAGTTAATCTTTCACCATTTCCGTCTAATAATTTATAATCTCTTGCCCAGCGTTGTAGTTTTCTACTGGCGTCGCCTTTTCCTTGATCAGAGAATGTATAAAGAAAAGGGGGTGTGGCGAAAGTTTCATTTGGTTTCAAGGCATAATCTGAGGCATAATTATTCATCCCTGCAATGATTCTTAGGTTATCTTGATAGTCCAGTTCAAAATCAATCTTGAAATTTCCGCTGTATTCCAAAGCACCATAAAGCACATCACCTTCATTTTCAGTTGCTGGTTTATCCATGGAGATCATAAAAACAGAGGGTTGGAATAAATTTGCCCTTGTTCCTAGTTTGGTGTCTAAAGTCTTAACGCCATGTGTGAGTTTTGTCTCTTCAGGTCGCATTTCCTTCGCCCAATCTCCGTGATATTGTCTCAACCAATAGTTATCCGCCTTCAAATAAAGATTAGCAGAAGCGAATTTATGCAAAACCACATCTCCTTTTTCCTGATGTCTGATCTCACTCCATTGCTCAATCACATCATCATTATAATAACTTTTGTAAAACAGGGTAACCTCAAAGTTGTAAACCGGATCTTTCAGAACCACGCTAAGCAACGAGACATCGTCACTTATTTTCTTTACAGAATGACTTACATATCTTAAATCCAATGAATTATCCCCATCTGCATGGGTTACGCTGATCGCGGGCTCCATTAAATTTCTTGAACCTGAAGGTGTGTATGCCGAATTTAAAATATCAGTATAGTCACTCGTTTGATGGTAGGTATTAGGAATTTGCTCATATTCAGAAGCTTTGAATAATTTAGGTCCAAAAAAGACGATTTTAAAATCCTTTTTAGAATCTGCTTGAAGTACCAATGCGTTATTTTTAGTCTCAATAGGGATAGTTTGAGCATTAGTTTCAATGAATACAAAAAGGAATAGAGACAGTAGAAAACATGCTCTTTCCCTTGATGATTTTATATTTATCATGATTTTATAATCTTCTTTTAATAGGATCTTGTTTATTATCAATAGTAGCTTTAACTCAATTTATATGGGCAAATAGCAATTTTGTCTTGACCTGATGGGATATATGATCACTGCCATCTCAGTTTCTTGCTGATGAAATTTTGGAAGATTTAATCTCTTTCATCTCCCCGTTAACCAGCACTTTCACTTTACATGATTTAGTTGACGAAATTTTATAGTTGGTCACTTTCCCATCTCTCCATGATAAATCTACAGTGAAACCACCTAACGCTTTTAATCCTTTCACCTCGCCATATTTTTTCCAAGCTGTTGGAAGAGCTGGTAATAAATTAATATAACCTTCGTGACTTTGCATCACCATTTCTGCAATTCCTGCTTCTGCACCAAAGTTGCCATCAATCTGAAATGGCGGACCGGCCGAAAGCATGTTCGGATAAACTCCTCCACCTGAACCATAATTGATATCGGTTCTTAATGTTGGTTTTAATAACTCTTTTAATAATTTAAAAGCCCTGTTGCCATCATGCAACCTCGACCAAAACAAAAGTTTATAAGCGATAGTCCAGCTTGGTCCATCGTCTCCTCGTACATTCAAAGTTTTCTTGGCAGCCTCGGCTAGCTCGGGTGTTCTTGAAGGGGTGATTAAAGATGCAGGATATAATCCCCATAAATGGGAAATGTGACGGTGCTGTGGATCCGTCTCCTTATAATCCTCAATCCATTCCATAATCATTCCATCCTTACCTATCCTTCCAGCGGGTGGAATTTGTTTCAATTTCTGCTCTAAAGCTTCTCTAAATTCTTTGTCCTTATTTAATTCTTTTGATGCAGTGATCATATTGGTGAATAAATCACGAACAATCTGGTTATCTATGGTGGGCCCCATTGTGATACTTGCGGTATTTCCGTTTGGGAGATAAAAAGAATTTTCGGGTGAAACAGACGGAGAAGTCATCATCCAGCCTGTTTTAGGATCTTTAACCAAGGCATCACTATAAAATTCCGCAGAACCTTTCAGGATTGGATAAATATCTTTTAAATATTTTTTATCATTTGTATAGGCATAATGCATCCATAAGTTATTACATAACCATCCCGAACCGGCATTTGACGCCCCCCAAGAGGCACTTTCACCAGGTTCCGTAAAACCCCATACATTGGTAATTACATGGGCTATCCAGCCATTGGCATTGTAATATGCTTTCGCAGTTTTCTCGCCATTCTTTACCATCCCTTTCACTAAATCGGCCAAGGGAAGATTCAGTTCTGATAGATTGGAAACCTCCAAAGGCCAATGGTTCATCTCCACATTCACATCCAAATGGTAATCTCCGTTCCATGGCGTATTAATCTGGTTTGCCCACAAACCCTGGAGATTTGGCGGAAGCAGTCCCACTCTTGTGCTACTGACACTTAAATATCTTCCATACTGGTAAAACAAAGCGGCCAAAGCCGGGTCATCATTATAGTGATTATAAAATGAATCCAACCGCTCGTTTGTTGGAAGATCTGAAGAAATGCCTCGGCCCAAATCGAAATCGACCCTGCTAAAAAGTTTCCTGAAATTTTTAATGTGATTATCTTTTTGAATTTTATAAGGCTTTTTGATTGCCGATGCCAGTTCTTTAGCGGTTTCATTTTTAAAGTCGAACCCTCTGAAATCTGTTGCAGAAGAAATAAAAATGGTGATTTCTGTGGCGTCTTTAACGATTAAAGCATTTTGAACCACGGTTACTGAACCATCCTTAGTAAATGCTTTTAACCGAGTTAAATATTGCATTCCTTTTCCGTCCACACCATTATCTAGCTGTCCGTATAACTGCAGTTCATCTCCTTTAGTTTGAGTGTTTGATCTTTCGGGACGACTTAAACCAATATTGCAGCTTAACATCCCAGGTTTATCAGCCGATATTTTAATGATGGCTACATCGTCATCGAAACTTGTGAAATACTCTTTTTTATAGTGAACTCCATTTAAAGTGTAAACTGAAGTTGCAATTGCACTGTTAACCGATAGCTCTCTTCGGTAATCTTTTGGTTTCACATTATCCGAATTGACTCCTTTATAAGTAAAATCCAGATTTAAATCCCCAAGCATCTGGTATTTCCCCCATTTTGCTCCTCCAGAACCTTTACCAGTGCATACAAAGTATTGATTCACTAGTTTCTGTGCTTCATCATTTTTACCTTCCATTATCAGTTTTCTGATTTCAGGCAAGCTTTTGTAAGCATCATAATTATTTGCATCCTGCGGAGAACCAGACCATAAAGTGATATCGTTCAACACTACCTTTTCATGAAAAACCTGTCCGTCCGGAGTCATCCCTAAATGCCCGTTTCCGAGCGGAGTGGTCTCCTCCCACATTCTCGCAGGATGGTTATACCATAACTTTAACGGATGGTTTTGAGCTGATGCTGAATGGTAGGTAATGGATAATATTACAAACAGAAATGAATATTTTTTTGTCATTGATATTGTTGTAGAATTAAACTGATTTGGTAGAAGAATGGATTAAACAAGCTAAAACAGGCAGTATACCTGTTTTGGCTGATATCTGTCTATTCCCTGTTCCAAAAAGTAAGTTCGCTTAAATTACTATAATTTGAGCCTGTAACCACATGTTTGATTCTCACACGGATATATCTTACAGGTGGCGGATTATCTATCATATTAAATTTCATAGCATTTACCCCATCATCAGTTCTTATCGCGTCCTTTAACAAAGTCCATCCTTTGCTTATTGATTCAGCTTTCCATCCGGCATCATTCGCAGGAAGTGTAGTAGCTGCGTTTGAGATATCATTGATTCCCCATATTTCAAACTTATCCGGATTGTTACAGCAGTTTCTCCCCACTTCCTCAAACTGGCTCAGGTTATTATAAACTTTCCCCATATCCATTGTGATTGTATGCGCCATGTGATCGCCATTGCTATGGAATATATTCGGATAGCCTTGTGGTCCCACACTTCCGTCCCATAATTTACTGATGCTAGTTCCCGATTCGTAAGTCCCTTCATCATTTGGTAAATGAACTTCACTAAATAAAGATTTATCACACTGAACGTTTACAAAAATCTGCGGAAATGTATCATAATTAGCTACATAAAAAGTATCAATAGCTCCACTTCCTGGAATGTAAGATGACTTGTAAAATATCTCAGTTCCTGGTTTGTAATTAGGTAATACGATCGAATTATCTGTTGGCATTAACAACTTCTCTAAAGTTGCACCCGAGGTGTTTGTGTATTTAACGGAGGTAGAGACATTGATGGTATCTGGAGTATTGAAAAACAGTTTTACAGAACCATCAGACAAATTCACTTCATAAGGATTAGTGCCGTTATAAGGTCGGTTTAAAAGACTTGAATTATAAACATCTCCATAAACCTTTACATTATTAATCTCCTGCGGAACGGATTTATTCCCTGCCGAATCTTTTGATATTACCGTAAACGAATAAACATACTCTTGTAAATTTGGGATAATAGCCCTTACCGTATCAGAGGTATTGTGCGTTGTTGCATTCACTACCATTGAATCTGCCTTATTATTCCAATAAATTACATATTTGCTTACGCTTGGGTCAGGGCTGGGATTCCAAAGCAAAGCTACTCTGTTTTTGCCAGGTCTTGAACTTATATTTAAAACTTTGCCAGGGTAAACCACTTCATGCCCGTTTAAGAAGTTTTTAAACTCTGTATCTTTCTTTTCACAACCGTAAAATACAACAATCGTCAAGAAACAGATAAAAGGTATTATCGAAAACTTTTTCATTTCTTATATTTTAATAATTAATAGCTAATTAGGATCTCCGTATAATGAAATCTCCATGGCATGAGCAAAATCACCATGAGACCAGCTCTGTCGCACCGCAAATCTGATGAACTTAACTTTAGGGTTGCTTATAGCAAAGTTGAAATTAACTCCTGCTCTTACAAAAGCTTCGTCCTGTGCATTTGTAGAGCCAGGCAATAATCCTGAAGGAGGGTCCGGAAAATGATAATTACCCAAATTAACCCAGTCTCCAACCACTGTGCCAATGGCTGAATTTAAAGGCATTATAGCATCTTGAGGTGAATCTTTTGAAGAACCCCAGATGGTGAAATCTTCTGGATTTCCATGTCCATAAGCATATTCATTAGGGCGCTCCCACAAAATAAACCTACTCAATTTCGCAATTTTTCCAATGCCAAAAGTCGCTATGAAAGGAGCAGTTGCACCCGGGTTGGTATGCCAGCCGTTTGAACTTCCGTCTGTTTTATTATCCCAGAAATAAGGCAAGTCCCATCCGTAACCAATTTCGGTGTCACTTGGTAATTTATAGGCGAAGAATTTACTCTTATCTAAAAGAGTTTCATACAATGGTGTAACCGTTTTTATGATGGTATCAGACACATTCCCGTACTGGTCTGTAACATACACTCCAAATTTATGGGGAGTTGCATTATAACCTCTTACAGAATAATTAATCGTATCTAATTTAGTGTAATACTGATCCTGGACTTCTAAACTGTTTAATGAGGAATCAAGAGCAATGATAATCACACCTACTGGGTTTTTTAACGGATTTTTACCCGTTACATTGATGCCTCCAAAATCGGCAGTAAAATCAATAGTTGGTTTTATCAATAAATAAGGAGGTGTATCTGGGTGCACTTTAACTATCACCGGATCTGATTTTACATTTGCCCTGCTCACTGCATAAAGTGTGACTTCATAATCTGCACTTTTCGCAAAACCTTCCACCGTGATGGTGTCTGAATAGAAACTTGACTTTGTTTCCCTTGTCGTCTTACCGTTGATTTTATATTGCGCCAAAACATACAGCAAATTCTCTGTTTGTGGCAGGTCATAGGTTATGTATGCCCCTCCGTTAAAATTTGTGATTTTAACGTTGGTAATCACATCTGGCTTTGTCATATCACTTGAAACCGGATCATTATAACTGTCCATTTTCTGGCAAGCCGTAAAACTGACCAGTAGTATGAAAAGAACTGGAATGATGTTACTTTGAAAATATGTATTCATCTTTTTCATGTTTTTAAATGATTTATTAAACATCTGTAAACTACCAGTACGGATTTTGAACTAAATTCGGATTAATGATCAAATCTTCCGATTTTATAGGCCATAGGTAATTTTTCAATCCGAAAACCGGCGTAATAACTGTCCTTGGCCTGTAATAATTTACAGCTTCTGTATCATAAATATTCCATCCCTGCATGGGTTTGCTTAACACTTCCTGTAACTCTTTCCACCTGCGCAAATCCCATCCGCTTTGCCCTTCAAAACAAAGTTCTGCTCTTCTTTCTTGATGAATGATTTGGCGCAGACCGTCTTTTGTATTTACTTTACCTGGGTTTTTAGCATACATAGACCATGCATCCTGAACATTAGGTAAGCCCGCTCTGGTTCTAACCATATTCAAATAAGTGTATACGTCTGAACTCGGGCCATTTACTTCATTTAATGCTTCTGCATAAAGTAAATAAAGTCCGGCCATTCTCATCATTGGAAGGTGAAAGCTCACCTCCTGAAAACCATCATCATACACCGATAAATAATTAACTAATTTCTTTGGCCAGTAACCTGTGATATTTAAAGTAGAGTTATCTTTCGGACCTGCGGGAGAAGTGTTTCCTTTAGCACTTACGTAATATAAATCGCTTTGGTCAAATTTGCCGTTACCATACCAAATCCCGCCATCAAAAGCTAGGTTAGCGTAAAACCTTGGTTCCCTGTCGAAATTTAAACTTGCAGTTTGATAACCGTTCTTGATATAAAATCGGTCGGCTTCTTCAGCAGTTTCCACGTTATATCTTCCTGTATAATCCCATGTTTTATCTTCGGAGATAGGTAACCCTTTATTAGTATAAAAAACATCTGTGGTTGAGAGCGGAACCGCAAATGTGGAAGGATTGGAAAAAATATTGACTTGTGATTTAGAAGTCATACGTGGAGTAGCATAACCCTGATAAGCAAATGTTGGATTTAATGCCCATATCAATTCTTTGTTTACGTCCCATTTTTCTGTTACAGCAACTTGAAGGGTTAAAACTTCTCTTAATGAATCAGATAACTGAGTGATGTTTGCCGGAGGCTGAAAATGATAAAGCCCTAGCCCAACAGCTTCACATTGTGTGATGGCGGCTTTACAAGCTTCTGCCGCTCTTTTCCACTTTAAGGGATCGGCAGTTGTTGGGAACAAATGATTACCCTCCTTATCGGTAAGAGACAAATAATCAGGATTTCCGTTATATAGTGGACTTGCCGCTGTGGCTAGTACTTCTGCCTTAACAGCTAATGCTATTGGTTTGGTTATCCTGCCCAACTCTTTAGCTTGGTTAGTGATTATTGCCGGCAAATCTGGCGCAGCTTCATCCAATAATCTTACCATATAATTCACTACAGAATCAACTGGCATTCTTTTTACTCTCGCATCTTCCTCAGATGCGGTGATTGGCAAAGCTTTATCCATAATTGGGATAGGACCGTACATCCTGAATAGTGTATAGTGATAATAAGCTTTAAGGAACTTCACCTCTGCGATCCAGCGCTTTTTCTCTGAATCTGATAAATCAAACGGTTTATCAATATTCTCGAGCATGATATTGCAGTTGTTAATCGAACGAAAGAAGCTATAACTTCCGTTCTCCCCGTCCCATGCATTAAGTCCGGGAGAGCTTGCATTTTGAGTTCCTCTAATCAGGTTAAAACCGGTTTCGTCAAAACGATGCGCCGTTAAATTATTCGGATAAACAATCTCTGATGAAGTGACAAAACCCGGATCCTTCACAACGTCAGCTGACCGTTGTAAATAAGCATAACAGGTGAAAAGATAATTCTCAGCTTCATTACGGTTTCTAAAGGCATAATCCAATGTTCCTAAATTATCCGGAGTAACATCCAAATAATTTTTGCAGGAGCTAAAACAGATTAAGCCTACAAAAGTGAAGAGTATATATTTATAAATTGCTTTCATGATTTTTTCTTTTAGAAATTACAAGGTGAGATTTACGCCTATATTAAACACTTTTTGAATAGGATAGTTAAAGGCATTTCCGCTTTGCTCTGGATCCCACATTTTAAATTTACTGAAGGTTAAAAGATTGAGACCGTTTAGGTATATTCTAGCTTTACCAACCTTTACTCTTTGAGTTAGTTTTTTAGGCAAGGTAAATCCGACTTCTAGCGATTTCAATCTCATGAAACTTCCGTCTCTCATCCACCAAGTGCTGGTTTGCATATTATTCTCAATTTGAGAAGTGGTGGTACCTAACCTTGGGTATGTTGCGTATAAATTCTGATTATCTACGGACCAGTGACTATCAGCGTAAGCTTGAATCAGCTGGGTGTTGCCGCCAATATAATTGTCAGGACTTGGGATAAATGGACTTGTTCTTCTTGGATCAATAAAGAAGGACACTCGGGATTGGCCTTGGAAAAAGGCAGACAAATCGAAGTTTTTATAAGTTCCGGAGAAGCCAAACCCATAAACTATTCCTGGCGACTGTGGATAACCAATAAAAGTTTGGTCAGCGCCATCAATTTTACCGTCATTATTTAGATCACGGTATTTAATATCTCCTCCCTTGGGAGCGACTCCATTTGTAGAGAATATCTGAGTTGGAGAATTTTGGGCCTCTTTGTCATCAACAAAAAGTCTTTCTGCTATATAACCGAAATTTCTATTTATATCCTGACCGGATTGATACCTGTATGATTCCTCCCATTGAGGTTCTTCTATATGCTCATATTTACTGGAAACCAAGGTCAGGTTTCCTCTGGCAGATAGGTATAAATCTCTACCGAAATTTCTACGATAATCCAGCGATAAATCCATACCTTTCGAAGTGGCTGTGCCATTGTTAGATCTGATATCCGACCTTCCTATATCATAATTAAATGCTTCGTAACCACTCGTGGTAGGAAAATATCTTAATGTCAGAATATCATAACGGTATTGTTTATAAAACTCGGCTACCAAATCTAGCCCCTTTAGCATCGTCATTTCCAAAGCTACATTGGTTTGCCTTGAGGTTTCCCAGGTAACATCGCTGTTTTCATAGCTATTGATGTAAACACCTTCTCGTGAATAACCATTAGTGGTTCCAAAACTGGCATAGTTTCCGCCTCCGTTCAGGTTAACGTCAGATACATAAAAGAATCTTTGTGAGCCAATGGCATCGTTACCCACTAATCCGTAACTTCCTCTTAGCTTAAAGCGACTCACTACATTTTTAAGAGGCTCAAAAAACTTCTCCTCTGAAACTATCCAACCGGCACCAATAGTAGGGAAAAATCCAAACCTGTGGTTTTGCGAAAAACGTTCTGAGCCATTATAGCCAAAGTTGGTCTCTACAAAATATTTGTTTTTATAAGCGTAAGTCACTCTACCGGCCAAACCAAGATTACGGTAAGGTAAAGAGTACTGCAATGTACGTGTATTGGTCTTAGGGTCTTTAGCATTTGAATAAATTGTTTGTTGCGCGGTTCCGATTAGCGTAGCACTGATATTGTGATTACCTATTTGTTTGGCGTAATCCACCGCTGCCTGCGAATAAACGAAAGTATTCAGATTGGGTTCACCGGGATAGTAGTTCAAATATTCAGTTGCAACATTATTCCCAGTTGGCTGTGGGTTCAGCCAATTTAAAGTATAAATATCCGAGCTCTTATCATAGGTGGCGTAATTATAATAAAATGGAGAATATGCCATTTGAGAATCAAAATAAGAATACCTATTTGTGCTGAATATGCCTCTGAATTTTAAACCTGGAGTGACAAATTTCAAATCCTGATTAGCCTCTAACTGGGCAGACATTCTGGATTCAGAAGAATTCTTATGCCCTCTTAATAGTGCAGCATAGGGGTTATTATAAAGAATATTATTTTGCCCAACGCCGGCAACATTACCAAACAGTATGTGCTGAGTATTTTGATTGGCTATATCCGCAGGAAAATAGGCCGGAAAAAGGACCGGACTGGTATGTACAGCGTAATTGTAGAGATCTGTCGAGAATCCACCATCAGCTGAAACCGGACCATTGTATTCATTAAAGTTGCCAGAAAGGCGAACCACTAATTCTGTGGTCTTGGTTACATCAATATTTACATTGGACCTTAACTGATAATTTCTGAATTTAATATTGTTATCATTGTTATTCCTTGAATCTTCTTTTAGGATTCCATTATCTACATTGTACGAACCTGCCACATAATAGCGGGCAACTCCGCCTCCACCTCTGACACTTAAATTGGCCCTTTGAGTTGACGTTCTCTTTTTAAACAACAAATCCAACCAATCTACTGCCGGATAGATATATGGATTACTGCCTGGCGCACCGTCTATAGTGGCTTGTGTATTGATAATTTTATTTTGAGAAAACGGCAAAGGCATCAAAGGATCTCTTGTGGCTGTTGCTTCATTATATAATTTCATGTAAGTGATGGGATCGGCAGTTTCCAAGGTCTGCGCAGATTGAGAAGATGAATTTTCTAGGCGAAAATTGATTTGGGCTTTGCCTTCCTTACCTTCTTTTGTACTCACCAAAATCACTCCGTTTGCTCCTCTGGCACCATATAATGCGGTTGCACTTGCATCTTTTAAAATGGAGAAACTTTCAATATCATCAACCTGAAGTCTTGCTAAATCTGAAGAGGTCAACTCCACATTATCTATCAGAATCAAGGGATCTTGTTTGTAACCAAATGTGGTTACGCCCCTGATGAAAAAAGCTGCATTATCCTGTCCAGGCTGTCCGCTACGCTGGTAACCTACCACGCCTGCAATCTGTCCGGACAGTGCAGTTGTAAGGTTGCTCGCCGGAATTTTCAACTCCTCAGGTCTCACAGTGGTTACTGCGCCAACAAGAGCTTCCTTCCTTTGCTTTCTACCAAAAGCTGTAACCACTACCTCGTCAATTTTGGTATTTGACTCTTTTAAAATAACATTAACCACCTTGGTGTTTTCACCAATAATTACCGTTTTAGGTTGATAGCCTATAAAAGATATTTTTAAAATGGAGCCGGGTTCTACATCCAACACAAACTTTCCGTTTATATCTGTTTGTGTGTTTGCTTTAATTTTATTCTCGGTGGAAATAAAGGCACCGGGGATTGGCAGACCTATAGTATCTTTTACAGATCCAGTAATCGTTATTTTCGGTATTTCCTGCGCATAAATACGCATTTCGCTTAAAGAGCACATCAATAATAGCAATATGCATCCCATTTTAAAGACAGGGCCCATCATCGCTTTAAAGACTGAGCTTGGTTTGTAAAATACAATCATAAAATGAATTCGTTTAATCGTTAATAATTCAACAAAAGAGTATTACAGGTTTTAAATTGGCTATAATTAGAATAGATTATTAAAACACTAATTTTTTATTAATCTATTCTATACTATACTACAAAATTAACTAAAATAACTCTATCTCCAAATATTTTTTCACTCTCATGGAAATAATTTTTGCTGTAGCCGTTTGGGATTATATAAATGTGGTTGAGATGACAAGAGACCAGTAAGTTACACAGCCATAGCTGAAAATTAAATCATCGCGGCTTGGATCTCCAACCTTAGAGTTAATCCGATGCTCCTAAATTATAGCGATTTGACTATTACTTTTTAAATAAATAGCTGCTTTTTTAGATGCTGCCTTTAAAACTTATTACGTTAAAACTTAGGCTCAAATAAAAAATACAACTCTTCCTAATATCTAACAAATAACAACTAAGTTAAAAACATCAACTTTACATTCATTTTTTTTAATCACTATATGTCGATCAGAAATTTTTAACATCAAATCCCAAATACTCTGATAAGATTATGTTTCCAAAAAAAAACCGATTATTTTGCGAGTATTATAGGTGAAAATACAATATAGATAAGAATCATTATTAAAAGGAGGAGAAAGCTATAAAGTTGTCTGTTCTTCCACGGAACAATATCAACTTTATTATTTATTTGTAAAACGTAAGGTTCCTTCATAGGCATAAAATAACCTATTAAAATCATCACCAGCGAGGTAGCTAGGAATATAATTGCTATTACATGCAAGAAATGAAGCTTGAGGCTAAATAAAAATTGGCTAGCGACGTAACATGTGATAAAAAATACCATTCCTATTTTAGCGGCAAACGGTGGAACTTTTTTAGTAATAAATCCTAAAAATATAATTGTAAAAATTGGCATTGTAAAAAGTACGCCCACTTTTTGCAAGTAATTATAAAAGCCATTTTGGGCAAAAATTATGAACGGGGCAAAAAAAACAGCAAAAAAGGATACAAATATCTGGAATAATCTGCCCGTACGCACTAATTCCTTTTCCGAAATTTCCTTCTTCTTTTTCTTCTCCTGATAGGGCTTATATAAATTTAAAACAAAAAGCGTACTACTACTGTTTAAACCTGCGTTGTAAGTTGTTATGGCCGCCCCTAAAAGAACCGATGCTGTTAAACCGATAAGAAACTTAGGCAGTACATCTCGTACTAACATTGGAAATACTTGCGCTGTATTAGTCAAAGAAGGATACATGTGAACTGCAATCAATCCAGGAATGTTAATTAAAAGTGGGCATAAAAGCTTTGCTAAACAAGCCAGTGCAATTCCTTTCTGGCTGTCTTTCAAACTCCTCCCCGCTATTGCCTGTTGAACGATATATTGCTCCATCCCCCAGTAATAAAGGTTTACTATAATCATTCCTGTAAACAGCGTAGTAAAAGGAACCGCATCTATCTCAGAGCCTATCGCATTTAGATGTTCCTTTTTTGATGATAGAATTGCCTCGAATCCAGTTGCAAGACTCCCTCCTCCCAAATATTTTAGTCCGAATACTGGGATAATAAGAGCTAATACTAACATACATACACTTAATACAGTATCAGAAATAGTGATGGCCCTAAAACCACCAATTATAGAATAAATACTGCCCGTTATCCCGATAATAAAAACCAGAATCCAGATACTTTGCCAATAACTCACTCCTAAAAAAGCAGGAATATTAAACATACCACTAAATGCCACCGATCCGCCGTAGAGGACCGCAGGAAGCAGATTGATGATATAACTGAATAAAAATATCACCGAGACATAAAGTTTTGTGCTTTTATCATACCTTTTTTCCAAAAAATCAGGCGTAGTCATTATTCCTGTTTTAAGATATATGGGTATAAAATATTCGGAAACAATTAGCATGGCTAAAACAGAAGTAACACCCCAACCAATAACAGACATGTTATTGATATACACAGACTCATTTTCACCAATAAATTGATTAGAACTGATGTTACTAAAAAAAAGGGAGGCACCAATAACTAAAAATCCATTTTTACGACCTGCAAAAAAGAAATCACTAAATGTTGCGCTACGGTTACTGGACGATCCTATAAATGAAATAAAACCGGCCAGCAGGGTAAAGAAAAGGAAACTAAATAAAGCTATCCAGTTCACTATAAGGAATTTCTTCTGATTAGCTGATTTTTCATTACAACTTTTACAGGCTTTTTGCTTAGCACAAACTCTGCCGCCATCCTACCCATATCAGCAAAGTCCACAGAGAAAGTTGTTATTCCATCAAAAATAATCTCCTTTACGTCATCGTCATTATGCGAAAGGATACCCAAATCTTTCCCTACCTGTAAGCCTTTTGTTTTCGTATCCTTCAGAATCTGCCACAGTTCCAAATTATGGATAGTAAAATAAACCTTTCCTACTTCAATGCTTCCGGGTTCGTAACTGTTTTTTATTGTTCCGTTAATGTTATAGTCTTTAACCAACTTTTTAAATGATTTTAACACTTCATTAGGTTCAGCAGATGAAGGTTTAAAAAAGAAAACAAATTCTTCGAATTCTTTAATACGGGGAGCGAGACTGGCAAAAGCCTCATAAGATGATTTTTCGAATTCTTGAACAATATAGGAATGATCGTCTCTTAGCTTTAAAAAACGATCGACCATTAAAAACTTGTTCATTGGTAACTCCTCAAGCAATGCTACAGACGCTTTATTAGGAATTGGCGCAATAACGTACATTCCATATTTCCCTTTTATGTCCTTAATAATAGTCTCGAAAATTTGAGGATTATTATGATGGAAAAATATATCGAGATGCACATTCTCTCCCAATTGATTCCTGAAGCTCTGATAAAATGTCTCCTGAAAGGTATCAAAAGCAAACAATAGAAGACAAACCTTAAGGTGTTGATCTGTATCCTCTGTTGCTACGAAATATCCCCTACGGTTTTTTGATTCGATGATGCCCCTTGTAATCAATTCTTTGTAAGCCTTAACAATTGTTTCCCTTGCATAAGAGAACTCTTTAATCATTTGATTTACAGAAGGCAATATATCTCCCCTAGAGATAATTTTCTGATCTATGGCATTTATAATTCCCTGAACTAGTCTCTCATGTTTGGAAAAAGAATTCACTTCTTCCAATATTTTTATTTCATTTATCAGTCCGCTATTTACTCTCATCAATTTTATATAAAATTCTCAAACTTAATTATCTTATTTAGCTACGCTTTATGTTTGAATTACAATTTGATTTTAAGCAACATAGCATCTTTAGCAGGAATAGGAATGCCTACTCCATCTAAAACTTCATGAGGTTTCCCTGAGAAAACATCACACGAATTATACTTTTTACTTTTCAAAAGTCCCGCTTTATCAAAATCAATATTGACTTCTTTGTTCGACTCATCAAAGTTAAAAACCGCAAAGTAATAGAAACCATCAATTTTTTTAAAGAAAACTTCACTAGTATTTTCTCCTGTATTGCCATATAATGGTCTAAATGCTTTTCCATTTGCAACGACCTTTAACAGCTCTTGTCTCTGAAACAAGTCTTTCGCTCTAGAGGACCAGACACCATTTTTCGAAAAGTCATCTCCAGTTATAAATGTTCCGGTAATCACCGCTGATAGTACCCTCGCTCTATTTTCTCCACGTGATTGGTTATCTAAAACTACATGATCAGCATCAATATAATTATATAGATAGGATTGCCACCATCCGTAATTTAAACTATTAAGCGTATACTCGGTTTGTCCAATAGTTTTCCAAGCATCACAAGCAATACGGCGCATATGAACATACCTTCCAGTAGCTAAACTTGGAGAGATAGCCGCATAAATCAGCATGGAGCCGTCTAATTGATCAATCAAGCACTTCATTCCTTCGGCGTAAGCCTCCATACCAGTATGCACATTTTTATCATAAAACGTATCCGCTTCTATAGCCGCATGACCCAGAAAGTCTATTTTGATCATTTTGAAACCACAGTCCTTTAGCTTACCAATAATCAATTTTATTCTGGCCTGGGTTCCGGGATGTGTAGGGTCAAGAGCTCTTGCGCCATCAAAATCATGGTAGCCGCCGTTTACCTTGGTCCACATTTCTCCAAACGTATAATCGCTTCCCTCTGCTCTCCGCTCACCGCCTGATTTATATCCCCAATCAGTAAAGGGAGCCCAGTAAACCCCCGGTTGCAACCCTCTGGACTTACAGTAGTCTGCAAATTTTTTCAACTCTGTAAAATCACCTTCATAACCTCCTTTGATCATGTTATCCCAATAAGAATCCAGATCAATAAAAAAGTCATCTCCGTTTCTGAAAGACTTCAAACTGTCTGCAAAAAAATCAACCACTTTTGTGGTATTCTTATAGTTTATATTCTGCTGTAATACACCCCAACTGTTCCATCCAACAGGTGTCGGTTTTTCCCAATTAAAAACAATGGGCTTCTCAGCCAGTTTGTTCACTTTTCCATATTCTTCAAGCCCATTTCTCCAATCAGTAAAGCAGCCCACTAAGAACCGCGAAGAACAAACCTGATTTCCTTCCATATATCCATGTTCTCTCTGATCTCTTGTTACATCCTTGTCAGCATACCCAGAAAAAGCGTCCAATCTATTCTCTTCAGCACCTGCAGTTGTTATTATCGCTGATTTCCAAACACCGTGTTCAATAGAACCGATTGTTAAAGACTTTCCAGACTTTTCATCATATACAGTTCCCACTTCTGAGCTTACCACTTTTATATCTTTCTGAAACTTTCTGGCATCGTACCTAACAAATGCATCGTTATCAAAAGGTACAAAAAGGGACCTTAAGGAATTGGACGATCCGATATTCTTAAAGCTTGAAATTAAAGGCGATAGATAATTAGATTTGAGATTTTTCCCTTTTAAAATCAGCTCGACAAAAAAATAGTCTCTCCCCGTATAAGTGTAAAACACATGCTCAATCCCCGGTAAACCCTGAGATTTGTACTCGAACACATTCTTAAATCCTTTACCAAAACCATCATTAATAGGTTCTTTATGAAATTTTATGTTTTTGTAGTTTTGGGCAGTCAATAACTCATTCCTGTTTTTTGCTTCTAGACAAGCATTATAAAGTATAACTTTTTCGTTTTGCAGTACTTCGAATCTGCCAGAGTTAAGATTGTACCTAATATGACCTTTTGCTCCAAATGGAACATCGATAACTTTAGGCACTTGATTGGACCCAAACGCAGGCGCTAAACAAACACCAAAGGGAAATAGGAAAAAAATTAGGGAAAACCTAAAGACAAACATATTCAGCTATACTATTCTATATCCTAAGGTAGAAAAATATTTCTTTTGTCTTAACTAAAATTTGATTTAGAACTGATTGAACCTACCTAACCTTCCATGATAGCTAGATCTATTGTCCTACATTATTTCCTTTTTGGTTGCCAGTCTATAATTTTCTGGAGAAACATTCATTTGCCTTTTAAATATTCTTGAAAAATAATACTGATCATCATAGCCAAGTCTTGAAGCAATATCTTTAATCTTTTCATTGGTAGAATATAACAGCTGACAAGCAGTTTGCATCTTGAGATGAATAAAATAATTAATAGGAGCAATTCCGGTGTTTTTTCTAAAAAGACTACTAAAATGAGAGCTAGATAAATCATGGAGCCGAGCCATTTCATCTACAGTGATCATTTTATCAATATGATTTTTCATAAAATGAATAGTATCATTTATTATATTTTTATGGCCCTCTTTTTCAACATATAAATGTTTATCAGAAAAAATCAAACTTGAAACCAACTGGTGCAAACAAAGATTTGCGTTACATAAATTCTCGAAACTATACCCCATTTCTAATGAGTTATACATAATGTTCCAAGTGTTTATAATATTTAAATTGAAAGGAATCTCTTGAGCGCCTTTGTCTATCGTCAGACTCAGCTCTTTATTAAAATCTTTAATATGAACACCTGTAAAATGAACCCAATAAATTGTCCATGGATTGTGCCCGTCCGCCCAATAACTCATGTAAAATTTATTTGCCGGAACAATAATGTAACTGTTTGCAATAACTGCTATTTTTTTATCCCCTAGAATAAAAAACCCACGTCCCTCTAAGCAATAAATCAGAATATTGTCTTCACAACCCTTTTTCCTTTCTCTAAAATGTTCAGTAGCTCTTGGAAAATATCCAATATGAGTAATATAAATTTTAAATAGTTCGGGGTAATTTACAGTAGCTTTTCTTAGTATCCTTTGAGGTATCGAGATAAATTTTTCTCCATCAAAACCGCTTTCTCTTTTATTAACATGAGTCATAACAAAATAATCGCATTGTCCATTTAATTGCAATTTAATCAAAATCGAAACTTAAACCGTTAATTTAAAACCCAAAATAATCATGTTTTATGAAAACAATAATCAAATAATCCATCTTCATCGTCGAATTTACCATTTCAAAAACACTTAAAGCGGTTTAATTTAGCTTCATCCAATTATCAGAATAATAAACACTAAATAAGGTATCCGATATTTTAATTCGGCTACGCTCTTTAGAAATCACATATAATAAATGAATTTATTAAAAGATAAAGTAGTTTTTTTAACCGGCGGAACCGAAGGAATTGGTTTTGAATGTGCAAAATTATACAGTAAAAATGGCGCTTCACTGTGTATCATATCCCACTCTGAAAACAGCATTGCATTGGCAAAAGAAAAACTAAACGCTGCAAATATCATTTATGCTAAAGCTGATGTTTCAAATTTTCATGAAATCCAAAATGCTATTGACTTTACGGTTAAGGAATTCGGAAAAATAAATGTGATTCATAATAACTCAGGAATTTCTAACCCATCAAAAGCAGTACATGAAACTTCTGAGGAAGAATGGCAAAGAATTTTTGATGTGAACGTTAAAGGAATTTTCAACACTACCAAAGCCGGTCTATCTGAATTAGTGAAGACAGCAGGAAATATACTAAACACAAGCAGTTTAGTTGGAGAAATTGGTCAGGAAATTCATGCTGCTTATGCTGCATCAAAAGGTGCTGTTAACGCACTTACAAAATCAATGGCTTTAGATTATGCTGAAAATCACATTAGGGTAAACGCAGTTGCTCCTGCAGGAGTATGGACCCCTATGCTGAGAGCATGGAGCGAGCAACAACCCGACACAAATTCAATAGAAAAATACCTAAACCAAATACATACACTTGGCTACTGTCCTGACGGAGATGTAATTGCCGATGCTTGCGTATTCCTTATTTCAGAACAGGCAAGGTTTATTACAGGTTGTGTTTTGCCAGTGAGTGGCGGCGCAGAATTAGGTTACAGAAAACAAAAAGAGCATTCGTAAACATTATTTCATGATAAAGAGAATTTCTATAAAAGACAAAAGATTTAAGCTTGACGGAAACGCCGGAAGCGACGCCATACACAGAGACCCTATCTATTCTTACGCAGTTACAGAACTCATTGACGATAGCGGAATTACAGGAACAGGAATAGCTTTCACGCTTGGAGAAGGGAATGATTTGGTATGTAAAGCCGCAAAATATTATGCCGAAAAGCTGATTGGAAAAGACATTGAAGAAACCATGGCGAATTTTGGCGAATTGTTTAATCAGCTGTCAAATGAACAACAATTTAGATGGCTGGGTCCACACAAAGGCGTAGTGCATTTAGCCTTAGCCTCGGTAACGAATGCCTGTTATGATCTTTGGGCAAAAAAAAGACAAGTGCCTTTATGGAGATTATTAACTATCCTTTCGGCTGAGCAAATTGTAAATACACTTGATCTTAGTTATTTGGAAGATGAGCTTACCAGAGAACAAGCCATAGTACTAATTAACTCCGCAAGCCTCGACAAAGCGACCAGACAAAATATCACCGTTCAAGGTTATCCAGGCTATGATACTTCAATTGGCTGGTTCAACTATTCTGATGAAAAAGTAAGAGAAAATTGCTATAAAGCTTTAGCAGAAGGTTTTACCGCTATGAAACTTAAAGTTGGTGCTAAAGAGGCTGAAAGGGATATCAGACGAGCAAATATTGTAAGAGAAGTGGCTGGAGAAAATATAAAGGTAATGTTAGATGCCAACCAGCAATGGAGCTTGCCACAAGCAATAAAGATTTGTGGTGAATTAAAGAAAATGAATCCGTATTGGATAGAAGAACCTACGCATCCAGATGATATTCTCGCTCATCAAACTTTAGCAAAAAAAATAGCACCGGTTAAATTGGCCTTAGGCGAGCATGTCCCTAACCGAATTATTTTCAAAAACTATTTACAAACCGGTTCAGCATCATTTATACAAGCAGATGCAGTTAGGGTTGGCGGTGTCAGTGAATTTATTACCGTCAGTTTGCTTTGTAAAAAATTCGGAGTGCCAGTTGTTCCACATGTTGGGGACATGGGCCAATTGCATCAACATTTAGTGCTCTTTAACCATATTTCCTTAGGGCATGAAGCTTTATTTTTAGAACATATCCCACATTTACAGAAACATTTCCTACATCCTGCACAAGTTAAAAACGGTGTTTATCAAACACCAATGGAAGTAGGAAGTAGTTGTGATTTTTTATAAACCAATAACATCTATTAAATGATTGGAACTTTAGATTTAACCATCATCATTCTTTATATACTAGCTATTGTTGGTATTGGACTATGGGCCGGACTTAGGGGTAAAAAAAATAATCAATCCGACTCTGCCGGAGAATATTTCTTAGCGGGTAAATCTTTGCGTTGGCCAGTTATTGGTTTAGCCTTATTTGCTACCAATATATCCTGTGTACATTTAGTAAGCTTGGCACAAAGTGGTTTTGACACCGGCTTACTCAACGGAAACTTTGAGTGGATGGCCGCCTTTGTACTGATTTTGTTAGCTGTTGTTTTTGCTCCCTTTTACATCAAATCTGGAGTGAGTACACTTCCGGATTTTTTGGAAAAAAGATATGACAAATCTAGCAGGGATTGGCTGGCTATTATATCAGTTATTTCTGCTGTTATAGTGCATATTGCTTTTTCTTTATTAGCTGGCGGCATTGTTTTGCAAACGCTTTTCGGAGTAAATATGTACACCAGTGTGATCATCATTTCAATTTTAACTGCTATTTATACCATACTGGGTGGCTTAAGGGCGGTAGTGGTAACAGAGTCAATTCAAACTATTGTTTTATTGGTAGGCGCTGTGATTATGAGCATCGCGGCATACTTTAAAATGGGTGGTTGGGAGCCAATGGTAAATGTTTTAAGCGAAACTCACCATTTAGAAAAGCTATCTATGATGCGCCCTCAAGGTGATGAAAGCGGAATGCCTTGGTACGCCGTTTTTTTAGGCTATCCAATTATTGGAATTTGGTATTGGTGTGCAGACCAAACCATAGTTCAAAGGGTATTAGGTGCTAAAAATGAGAACCACGCCAGAATGGGTCCTATTTTTTGTGGGTTCATTAAAATCTTACCGGTTTTCATTTTTGTTATGCCTGGACTTTTCTCTTATACCTTGGCAGAAAGCGGAAAACTTGATCTTAGTTCTATTACGACACTAGTTAACGGAACAAAAATAGTAAATAGTAAAGGAATTTATACTTTAATGATTACCCAACTAGTACCTAGTGGATTAATTGGTCTTTTAGTTGCCGCTTTACTTTCTGGTTTAATGAGTCAGATTTCTGGAGCATTAAACTCCATTTCAACACTAACCAGTTATGATATTTATTTAAGATACCGTCCAGAAACTTCACCAAAAAAACTGGTGAAAGTTGGCAAAATAGCCGCGGCTGTTTCTGTGGTAGTATCTCTTTGTTTATTGCCTTTACTAAACAGTTACGAAAGTATTTTTAACGGTTTAAACGACATCATTGCACACATTGCCCCCCCAATAACCTGTGTTTTTCTGTTAGGGATTTTTTGGAAAAAAGCTTCTGCAATGTCGGCTAAACTTACCTTATGGATAGGATCGGCAATGGGCGTAATTGTTTTTGCTATTAATAAGTTATTGCAAGAATCATTTATTGGACAAATTCCATTTATGATGATGGCTTTTTATCTCTTTTGCTTTTGCTTAATTATCCAAATAAGCACCTCCTTAATTTATCCGGTTGAGCATACTGATGTAAGCAGCAAGTTATATTGGGAACGTCCGCTTGAAGCTTTAGATGCGAAGGGATGGTCGGGTCTAGGGAATTATAAATTATTATCAATTATCCTATTTTTAATAATGGCTTTGTTATTCTACACTTTTAGATAAACTTATACCCTTTTCAGAACTACAAAACATGTTTGTGGCCAACTTAAAAATCTGAAAAAGCTATTGGGTACTTGCTTATTACTAGAGGAAAATTTGATGTAGGTATTTCTAACAGCGGTTTAAGGTATATTCATACTTCTTGCCAACAAATCGAAATCAGTTAATTTTTTCTTTTTACCGAGATTCACATTGAGCAGGACATAAGCAGGGCTAAGATTTACTCCTTGGTCTGTGTGCAGTACGGAAAAGTTTTTCAGATGAATATCGTTGTTTCCTCTTAAGTAAGAAAATAATACCTGCTCAAAATAAGTCAATGCATCAAAACCGGTTTGGGTGCAGTATTTCAGGATGAGCTTTCCAATCTTTTCATAAGATCCCTTGTATTTATTTTCTGTTAATAACTCAGAAAGTTGGCAGAAATCTTCCATATGAACTTTTTGGCCTTTCACCCTGTCAAACCGTTTGGCCAAATAAACTAGATTACCGTCTGAGGCTTCCATTAAATTGTGAGCGCTAGTAGGCATTTTAAAGAGACTAGCCAAGTGCATGGTCAAGTCCTCAACTTGTGGCATTTCCGGAAAATCAGGATGCTGTGGTTTGAGTATGTATTCTCCCCAAAGCCCTACTATAGTCAACCGGTTCTGTTCTTTCTTCTTTTCCAGTGTAACGGAGAGTTTAGGCTGAACTCAGGTCATAGCAATCCCTTCGTTGATGGTTTGCTCAGCCAACGATTTCAGTAGCTTACTGTTTAATTCTAGCTCAGGTACTTTGGTAGCACCAAAAAACGCCTTGAACATTTTTCATGATAGGAGGATGTACCCGCATCCTGATAACAAAACCGACATTTTGCCATAACTAATCTTTCTCAGGTCTAACTGTTACCGCCCCAATTTTATCCCTGCATGTCAAAAGCAACAGTGCAAACCGGTCATTGCTTTTGACATCCAGTGTGTTGTTGCCAAATCCAATAACCTACCCTCAGGTATCAATCCGTCAAAAGAAGCAAAAGCACTTTACTTTCATATTTTAAAGAGGAAAGCGGAAGTGTTAAGCTCACGGGCTTTGCGTTTTCATTTTCTAAATATTCGGTTTGGTAACTAAATTCGTAACCCTCATCAGTTTCCGCAATTATCCTCGCCAGCGTGTTACTCATCCTCTTTTACTTTTGATATCACTCCTAGTTCTGCGCCGAACAGCATCAAAACTTGATTGACCTTATCCATTCTTAATGTCGGCTTTCCTTGTTTCATCTCACGGACAACTCTTAGTCCGACCCCAGCTTTTAAAGCGAGATCCTCCTGAGTGAGATTTAAGGCTTTCCCTTTGCTCTTTAAATATTCTGACAACATATCTATACCCTTTCGGGTACAGATATAAAATAAATTATCTAATTATACCCTATCGGGACTATCAATTCTGTATAAACCCACCCCAAATAAGGCCATCAAACAATTTTACAGGATGTCTCCCTATCACATGATTATTATTAATATCAATGTTTTCGGAAATAGTATTTAAATTTTTTAAATCTGCTTCTGTAGCCGTTTCTTTCACTTCAAAGCACATTTTTTTGTTAAGTATGAAATCGATTTCCTTTCCCGTTTTTAATTGGTAATAAGCGATACCTCCAAAATGAAGCAATTGGTTGAACACTGCGTTTTCAAACAAAGAACCGCTACCTGCCTGGGCAGAAACTGCTGCAATTCCATTATCCAAAAAGTAAACTTTCCTAGCTTTTGTGATCTCCCTGTCAGGGCTATATGATAATACTGGAATGGTACGGATCAGATAACTTTGTTCTAAGAGATCGAGATAATTTTCAACTGTTGGGCGGGAAATTCCTGTAAGACTTGTGAGTTTAGAAACATCAAGTTTGGTTCCAATACGTACGGCCAAAAGTTTCATCAGTTTATAAAGATTGGCAGGGTTTCGGATATCGGACAATAGCGCAATATCGAAATTTATGTAAGAGCTAATAATATCCTGAATCATATCCTTTTTATGCTCTATGGATGAAGAAAGTACCACTTCAGGAAATCCTCCATAGTTGATATAAGATTCATAATAGTTCTTCAAACGCTCATATTCTGATTTTACGAACACACCAGCATTTTCCAACGAGAGAGGAGAGGTAGAGACACCATTAAATGAAAGCAGTTCATTGAAACTGAGAGGATAGACTTCGAACAGTTTTTTTCTACCGGCTAAAGATTCCGAAAACATGTTTTTCATGTAGTAGGCACTAGAACCGGTTACGATAAACTTGATGTCATAGGTATCATATAGGTATTTCAATACACTCGGTAAATTAGGCACCAGTTGAATCTCATCAATTGCAATCAAAACCTTTTCTTTAAAATCAGCTCCTTGTTGCGTCAATGCAAAAATTATGGTTTCATAATTTGGTTCGGAAAACAGAGTACGGTTATCCATTCGTTCCAAATCAAAATAGTATTTCTGACTTATCACTGAATCCTGCATCAATTGTTTGACCAATGTCGTTTTACCTGTACGCCTCATTCCTGTTAGAACAGTAATCTGCTTTTGTCCTAAATGGTTCAAAAGTGCCGGATAAATACTTCTATTATAAAAATTCATTACTAAAATTAAAGTATACATCAAAAATAGTAAAACTAATTTTAAAATACATATAAAATTTAATTTAAAAGCGAAAGCTTTTAGCGCATATAACAGAATCAATTTTATATGATCTCGAAAAAATTCAAACCATAACTTAACAGTTCAAACTGTTTAAATAGTAAGTAATAAGAAACCAAAAGTTATTGCAACAATCATTTTAAATCAGTATTTTTACTTTAGTCACAAGGAATTAACTTGATGTGAAATTTATGTGTGAAATTCGGGAATTTCCAGACCATAAAACCACAAAATATTGAAAATAAGATAATTAAATGGATAGGTTCAAGTCCCGTCCATTCCGCTTAAAGCAATGTTAAAAACAACTAAAAGCCTGTAAATTAAACGTTTACAGGCTTTTTTGTTTTACAGAAAACACCAAATTATTCAAAATTCACCATAAAAAAGGTGAGCAATTCGGTGAGCATAAATAAACAATATCAATGCTCACCAGAAACCTCATAAGCAACTGATTTATAAGATGTTCAATAGCTAAACATCTTGAATGTGATTGACAGAATTGATATTTTTGTTACACTTTAAATCATTTAATGATGAGAACTAATCTCAACCTTCTTTTCTTCTTAAAAAAGAGAATCAACTACAAAAGCGGTCCAGTTGCTATTTATGTAAGATTTACCGTCGACGGCCAAAGAGCTGAAGCTTCCACAGGAAAAACCTGCGACCCAAAAAATGGAATTCAAAAGCCAGAAGAGCATCCGGCACTAAAGAAGACGTTAAAAGCTTGAATGCTCATCTGGACGGTTTACAATCGCAGATTTTGGAAATGCACAAGTGGATGGTATTAAACGACGAGCGTATCACTGCAGAGAATTTAAAAAACAGATTTATCGGGAAAGCTGAAAAAGTCAGAACCTTGCTATCCGTATTTGAAGAGCATAATCAAAAAATGAGAAGTTTAGTTGGACGGGAGTTTGAAAAAAGCACTCTTCAACGTTATGAGACCGCCTTAATGCACACTCGTGATTTTATGGAATGGAAATATAGTATTTCTGATATTCCGGTAAGCAAAATCAATTTTGAGTTTTTAAATGAATTCGAATATTATTTAAGGAGCGTCCGAAATTGTGCAAACAATTCAGCAATAAAATACATCAAGAATTTAGGGAAGATTGTTCGTATCTGTTTAGGAAATGGATGGCTTACTGTAGACCCATATATAAATTACAAACCTAAAACAACTAAAGTCCATCGCGTAGTTTTAACCAAAGATGACTTAACAAATATTGCCGAGAAACAATTTTCCATTGAAAGGTTAGATCAGGTTAGGGACATATTTTTGTTTAGCTGTTATACTGGATTGGCTTATGTTGATGTCAAAAAGTTGAAACGCTCCGAGATAGAAAAAGGAATTGATGGGAAATTATGGATTTACACCCACAGGCAGAAAACAGATAGCCTTTCAAGGATTCCACTGCTTCCAGTGGCATTATCGATTATCCAGAAATATGAAGACCACCCTCAATGTTTACCTAACAAATTCGTTCTAAAAGCTTAATCATCGTCCATAAATCCAGAGCATAGCTCTTTTAATTATAGTTTTCAGCTTGTGCTAGTAGGGCATAAATTTCTATCATTGCAGCCTGGTCTATCAATCGTTTCTCTGAGCGTGTGCCCACCAAATTATTTCCGTCACGTTCCTTTTCCCATATAGCGTCTGCATCTGTTTTAAAAAAGTTAATCCAATTTGGATTTTTATCAATCTTGTAGAGCTCAAGAAACCCCCTTAGCATCACGGCATTAAACCAGTATTCGTTAGGTAGTCTGCCGTTCTTAAAAAAATGTGCCCGTGATGCTTTAGCTACACGTTTAGCTTCTTGAAGATACTTTGCATCCTTTGTAATATTGTATAGAATAACCGCTGATTGCAACATAGTGCCACTGTTATAAGCGTAGGTGTTTTTATTAATTTTTAAAGACGGAATCTGGATGTTATCCCAGTAAACCCCTTCGGGGGATTGTAAATGCTTTTTTGTCCAATCGTATACATCAATTGCAGTTGTTAAATAAGCAGTTTTTTTAGGGTTTTGCTGATATAACTTTAAGGCAACTAAAACTCCCGGACCGTTTGAACAGGTGTTTTTAGTGGTAAAATCCTTTTCACGCCAGTAGATTCCTCCACCCGCAACAGAATCAAGACCAAAAAGCATAAAATCGTAAATTTTCTTCGACTCCTTAAGATATTTCCTTTTCCTGTTACGGCAAAAAGCATCCATATATGCTATCGCTATCCATTGGTTGTCATCGTAATATTTTGTGGTAACCTTCTCTTTGGTAACATAAGCCTGATAGGCGGGTACAGGTTCAGTATTAATCCAATATTTGTCAATAGCTTTTACAACAGGCTTCATCGCTTTTTCCCGTCGTTTTAGCACTTCTACTTCATTGGTTGCCTGTATATATGCACATAAAGGCCAAAGCCATGAATATTTGTTCGCGTTTTTAATGCTATCTGTAGTTTCATAGTATAACGAAGCTTTTTTTGCTCTTAAATTTTGATCAATAGCCGACTGTAATTGGCTAATACGGCTTAGATATACTGTTTGCTGAGCGGAAACTGAGGCCGATAAAAAAATCGCAAAAGCAAATACCATCACTTTCTTAATAATCATAGCTTCTATATAGTATTTAAAAGATTAAAATAATGGTAAAATTTAGTTTTAAATTTAGACTAACTATCTTTTGTCCAAATTTTCGATACTTCACCACGGCATTTTTTAAAGGCAATCTCTACGTTGGTTACATGCCGAGTTATCACAAAGTTTCTAGTCGCTTATTTTTTACAGAAAAATCTATAGTTGTATCCATGGTGTCCGGAAACAGTGATTAAAACAGCCAAGCCAATTTTTTATTTTACATTAGCCGTAATTCTCTGATGGTTTCCTCAATCGCGGGACCTGAAAAGTTACAAGTCGCTTCATTAATTAAAATGCTACGATTTAGTAAATCAAACCGATTTTTATTTCAAAGATTGTTTCCGCCGAAAGCGTGTTGACCCTTAAGATGAGATTCAACGTCAGTGAAGCTGTATGCAGCACCTATTAAGGCGGCGTACTCCCATAAAGTACTTTGGAAAATAGTTACACCTTTATTTTCTAAATGTTCTACTAACGATCCTTTAAAAACATCCATACATCTCGCAATATTGCCGCCAATTATGATTACGTCGGTATTTTCCTCTTCGGAGAATCTATTTAAGAACATGCCTAAATTGCTTCCAAACTCAGAAAATAGTTTATTTCTTAAATCCTCATCAGGTTCTGACAATAATGCTTCTACATTTTTAAGCTGCTTACCGCACAACTCTGCATACCTCCTATGAAACCAGCGTGTAGATATAAAATCCTCTGCTATTCCGCCCTTCATCGGTAAAATAGCCTTAAAAACGTCTGTAGTTATTCCGTTGAGACTTGTTGCTGATCCGAGGCCGGTCCCTAATGTTACGCCTATTACTTTTACTCCGCTTGGTATTTTTAGAGCGGCAACTTCGCCATGTAAAAAAGCTTCCGCATCATTACGAAATAATATATTTGATTGTGGCACAGACAAGTAAGAGGAAAGCAAGGCTTTAATGTTCAGTCCGTAAATTGCATCGTATTTATTTAAACCCTTTATGTACGAAATACCATTTGCATAATCAAAAGGCCCCGGCATGGCAATCCCTATTTTAACATTATAAGGGTTTGTACTACCGATAACATCTTTTAAAACTAGCCCCCAAGTGCTTAGGATGACCTCGGCCGACCCTAACGAATCAACTTTCTTCCTAATCAGTGTATCTTCTTTTATAGAATGTCCCTCAGACAACTCTGCCACGGTAATATGCGACCCGCCAATATCCACTCCGATTAGCTTTCCAGAGAATTTGTTTTTCATTTTGAATCTAAACTCGGTTAAAGCGCAAGTATATTAAATCGATTTAGCAAAAACAAATATAATTCCGATAAAGCTATTTCGCCGAAGATTCTCTAATAATGAATGAAGTAGGAAGAATAACTTTTTGAAACTTGCCTGCTGTAACGCCTTTCTTTAGTCTAGACAGCAACAGGCTTATTGCATTTTCCGCAATTGCTTCAGTTGGTTGTGCAATACTAGTTATTGACGGGGTGTATAATTCAAATAGCTCATAATCATCAAAGCAAACTACTCCAACATCAGCAGGGATTTTTAGGTTAAGTGACTTTAACGCCCTTAAACCACTAACACACAAATAGTTAGTAGCAAAAAATATCGCATCTATTTCTGGTGTTCTATTTAAAAGCGAAACAATATGCTTTACGGCCTCTTCACTGTCATGATAAGCAATCTCCTTTACATGCTGTGTGCAACCATTTTCCTTAATTGCTTTTTCAAAACCTAATAGCCGGTCAATCATTTGCACTTGGAGGGAATTAATTGTTATAAATGCGATATTTCTAAATCCATTTTTAATCAGATAATTCGTGGCGTTATAAGCACTGTTGAAATTGTCTACTAACACATAGTCGGTATTAACGTTAGGCAGGTATCTATCTAATAATACCACAGGTTTGCCTCTTGCACATAAATCATTTATTTCCTTTTCTACCCCGTCCGGGGCAACAACTATGTATCCGTCTACATGCCTATCTTTATAAACCTCAATTAATTCTTTTGTTTTGTCTCTGTTGTTTTCGGTGCTACAATAAATTATTTTATATCCACTTTTGTACGCCCTTTCTTCTATCTGTCTTGCTATTGTTGAAAAAAACGGGTCAGATATGTCTTCTACTATGAGGCCGATGATATTGGTTTTACCAGTTCGCAAACTTCTTGCTAATGTACTGGGCTTGTACCCAATCTCTTCTATATAATCCATCACCTTTTTGATTAGCTTCTCGCTAATTCTTTTCTCACTTGCTTTACCGTTTAACACAAAAGAGATAGTAGTGGTAGATATTCCCAGTTCTTTGGCGATACTATTTATTGAGATTCTTTTATTCACGTATGATTTAGTTATGATTATTCGTTCGGGCAACCAATGCCATACAATGCTAAGTTACAAATAGATATCAATATTGTATTTATTTAGAATGGCTAACTAAAACGACAATAACCGACTTGGTAACTCTTTTATCACATTAAAATAATTCACTATTTATTAATTGCTCTGGAAATTAAAATAAAAAATTAATTTATCAAAAGCATCAGCTAAATCATTTTAGTTTATATATTTGAGTAACCGATTATTTTACAGCTTAAGTATGTCATTTTGAGACTTATATATAATCCAGAATAATCTTAGAGAAATTTTACGCAAAAAAATAAACATGAAAAAATACACAACAGCTACTAACCTATTAGCTTTCTTACTTTTAACTGTTTTTTCTGCAAAGGCCCAAGAAAACATCAACAAAAAATACGGTTATACCCTGGTCTTTAAAAACAATTACTCCAATTTCTCTCCAGATCTTGAAAAACGTTTAATTAAAACTTTTTTTGAAGTTTATCCGAAGTTGGCCAATGAGTACAACCCAAAAACGCCCAAAGAAGTGGTCTTCGTTATAGATACTGCCTATAAAGGTGTTGCGGCAACTTACGATGCAAAAGTAGTTTTCAATCCTATTTATATGGAAAATCACCCAGAAGATATAGACGTAGTAACGCATGAAGTGATGCATATTGTACAAGGCTACGGCTACAGTAGCGGACCAGTGTGGCTCACCGAGGGAATTGCCGACTACGTACGCAATAAATTTGGAGTAAGTAATGCCGGCGCCAATTGGTCGATGCCAGATTATAAGCAAGGCCAATCTTATGAAAACAGCTACCGCATTACAGCAAGGTTTTTTACGTGGATAGACAAAAAAGTAAAATCGGGAACGATAAAAAAGATAGATCAAAGTCTTAGAGCACATACTTATAAGGCTAGTTTATGGAGCGAGCTTACCGGTAAAAATTTAGATGAGTTATGGGCCGATTATGCGAACAATCCCTCCCTAATTTAATTGTACACACAGGAAAGAACATTATTAGCAACTTGCTTTCACTGCCTTAACAATGGGGGGACATGTCTCATTATCATAAGGTTATAATTCATATATGCAAAAGGGAAAACCGTCCATACGCATCGCTATCCCTCATGTAAATAAGCACCTTTAAATGAAAAAAATCAGTTTACTTACCTTAATCTTAATCAGTCTGCAACTTTCTGCCCAGACAAACTATGTGCAGTACGCAAAGCCCATCATCGGCACAGAAAAAATGGGACATACCTATCCCGGCGCAACTGTTCCTTTTGGTTCCGTTCAGCTAAGTCCTGATACGGATACCATTCCGTATGCATATCAAGGAAAGTACACGGGTTCTGTTTATAAATATTGTGCAGGTTATCAGTATACCGATCCAACTATCGTAGGTTTCAGTCACACTCATTTTTCTGGAACAGGTCATTCAGATTTAGGCGATTTCCTCATTATGCCTACCACTGGCAAATTACAGTTGAATCCGGGAACAGAAGATCATCCAGAAAATGGCTATCGCTCAAAGTTCTCGCATGCCAGCGAAGTAGCAGAACCTAATTTCTACAAAGTTAGATTAGATGACCATAACATTACTGCCGAGTTAACCGCAACTACCAGAGTTGGGTACCATCAATATACCTTCCCAAAATCAGATCAAGCTCACATCATTTTAGATTTGATGCATGGGATTTATAATTACAGTGAGAAAAACGTTTGGACGTTTGTACGGGTAGAAAATGACTCGACAGTGGTAGGTTATCGCCAAACAAATGGATGGGCAAGAACCAGAACTGTTTACTTTGCTATGAAATTTTCCAAATCTTTTAAATCCTATGGTTGCAAAGATTACGCTCCAAATCCTACTTATAAGGGCTTTTGGCGCAAATTTGACCAAAGCAGAAACTTCCCCGACCTGGCCGGGACACAACTGAGGATGTATTTTGATTTCAACACGGAGAATGGGGAGAAAATCGATATAAAATTTGCTTTGTCTCCGGTAAGTACCGCTAACGCTTTAGAGAACATGGAGGTTGAAACTCCGGGATGGAATTTTAACCAGATAAAGGCAAAAGGACAAGCACAATGGCAAAAAGAGTTTGAACGCATTAAGGTAAATATGCTTTCAAAAGAAGCTATGATAAATTTTTATACCGCAATGTATCATGCCTTTATAACGCCAACAGTTTATACGGACGTAAATGGGCAATATAAAGGTTTAGATCAAAACGTTCATCAAGCGGATGGGTTTATCAACTATACAACTTTCTCCTTATGGGACACTTATCGGGCTTTGCATCCTTTCTTCAATCTAGTTCAACCAGAAAGGAACAACGACATGGTAAAATCTATGATGGCCCATTATGACCAAAGCGCATTAAATATGTTGCCAATATGGTCGCATTATGCAAATGACAATTGGTGTATGAGCGGTTATCACAGCGTTTCTGTAATTGCTGATGCCATCATAAAAGGCGTTTATACCGGCGATGCCAATAAAGCTTTGGATGCCTGTGTGGCAACAGCAAACCATCGTTCTTATGAAGGAATTGGCGAATATATAGAGAAAGGATATATCCCGGCTGATAAAAATGGCACTTCGGTTTCCTCTACCTTAGAATATGCTTATGACGACTGGTGCATCGCCCAGCTTGCGAAAAAATTAAACAGACAGGATGTTTACCAGACTTTTAGTAAAAGGGCAGAAAACTGGAAGAACGTTTACGATAAAAGTATAGGTTTTATGCGTCCAAAGCTAAGCGATGGTACTTTTAAGAAAGATTTTGACGTTTTACAAACTGACGGGCAGGGGTTTATTGAGGGAAATGCCTGGAATTACAGCTTGTATGTTCCGCAAGACCCAAGCACTTTAATTGCAATGATGGGTGGTTCTAAAAAATTTGTCCCACATTTAGATTCTTTATTTACCATGCATTTGCCCGACGAATTTTTTGAGCATACCGAAGATATTACCCGCGAGGGAATTATAGGCAATTATGTTCATGGGAATGAGCCGGCACATCATGTTGCTTACTTATACAATTGGACAAACCAGCCATGGAAAACACAGGAACGTGTAAGGATGATTTTGAAGAAACAGTACCACAACGGCGCTGATGGTTTGGGAGGAAATGATGACTGCGGACAGATGAGCGCTTGGTACATCTTTTCTTCCCTAGGCTTTTATCCTGTTGCTCCAGGCTCAAATAAATACGCTTTGGGAAGTCCGGCGGTAATGAATGCTAAGGTAGATTTAGGGAATGGTAAGACTTTGTCGGTAGTTGCTAAAAACCAAAGTGAGAACAATGTATATGTTAAAAAAGCGACTTACAACGGGCAAACTTTAATACAGCCTTTCATCGCTTATGAACAACTGATGGAAGGTGGGGAATTGATTTTTGAAATGTCCGCTAAACCAAAAAAATAGCCCGGGAAATTTTATTTGTATTGTTGCCCTCGTTACGGGTTTTGTTTTCGGATAAGAACTAAGCGCTTTAAACAATCTGGTCTTAAAAGATATATGCCGAATTTAAATGTCCAGAAAACTCATAAATTATTGAGATAAAATTTATTTGGAGATAGTTCTACTTAACGCAAAACTATCTCCAAAGTATATAAAGC
Organism: Pelobium sp.; assembly: GCA_035496935.1. Taxonomy (GTDB): domain Bacteria; phylum Bacteroidota; class Bacteroidia; order Sphingobacteriales; family Sphingobacteriaceae; genus Pseudopedobacter. The sequence continues at coordinate 102,995 of DATJED010000014.1, forward strand.
CTATAATTATTGGCTCACTTTTAATTTCTTAATTAATTTCGAACGGTTTTCTTCATTAACAGAGTTTATGCTGTTAATGATATCCGGAAGATTGCCATAGTTAGATTGGAAGTTGCGTATCAGCTCATTAAACTGTTCCGGAAAATATTCTATAGATCTATTTGTTTCTTCCATACTCCCTAGCGTCTCTGGCAGGTAAATTCCGTTATCCAATCTTTTAAGTTCCGAGGTTATAAGATGCAGTCTTTTAAATTGTTCTACAACACCATTGTTAATATTTGGATTTCCCTCTTTACCGTATATAGCTTCAATCTTAGTTGATTTCCTGCAGTCGGCAAGTGGTAGCGTTATGTTCAAACACAGTTCATCCCCGTCATAATTCCAGGTGTTAGGCTCGGCAATTCGGTTAAAAGTAACAGCTCCTCCGTTAACAAGAACCTGTGTAGGCATCTGTGAGCCATAAATTTTTAAATGATATTTCCTTTGTAGTGGCATATCTTCATATGTCCCAGTGCTTCCGGCAATAGCTATTGTTGTTTTTTCCTGGCTTTGAGTAGCGCTGATTTCGGTTATTGCGTTTTGCGAGGAGAAGTTTTTATCGTTGCCATTGTCTTCATATAATGAAAAGTTACCTGTGGATCCAGGAAAAACACCTATAGTTAAATCTTGGGGGTTACTATCTAGGTGATCCACATCATCGCCATACATCGGAATTACAGAACCTGCTTTAATATAAATAGGGTATTCGCTTATGGCAAAGGACCGTTCATAGGTTTTACCGCCCTTAAGTAAGGTGCCGGTATGCCATTCGTACCAATCATTTCCCTCAGGAAGCCAAACGCTTACCTTTGAATAGTCGTTTACAGAATGAGTGCCGATTGGTGAGATGATCATATTGTCTCCAAACATATATTGTTTATCAAACTCATAGGCTTGCGACTCTTTTGGATAGTCATAATACATCGGTCTGCAAAGCCCTATTGCATTATCATAAGCTTTTCTGGACATGGTATAAATGTAAGGAACCAATTTATACCGTATTTTAATGGCATCGTGTAATGCATCAAAATATGGTTCGTCATAATTCCATATTTCTTTTTTAATATCTCCCATCTTGGTAGAATGGGTGCGCATTATTGGACTGAAAGCTCCATATTGTAACCAACGGGTATAAAGTTCGGGATCTATGGAATGTTCTCCATGTCTAAGTTGGTGTCCCCCGATATCATGGCTCCAATAAGAGTAAAGCACATTAGAAGCGGTGTTAGTAATGTAAGGTTGGTATGCCAATGACTCCCATGAAATAAAAGTATCTCCAGAAAAACCAATCTGGTAGCGGTGGTTTCCTAAACCTCCCCATCTGTGGTACAACATGGGCCTGGTTTTTCTAGTATTCTGCATCTCGGTATAAAACACATAATTTAAATACCATGTATTACTTAAACCAGTCATATTTTTATCATATGGCCATTGTTGCCAATCAAGCCACCAAAAATCTACACCCATTTTTTCCATAGGTTTTAAAACTACGTTAAACAGCGAGCTCATGTATTTTTTATCAGAAACCATGAATGGGACGGTTTTTCTTCCAGTGGTATCAAAACCTACACTTTTGGCAAATTCAGGATATATATCTTCAGATGCGTTTACACCATCTGCAGGGTGTAGGTTTAAAGTGGTTTTAAGGTTATTTTTGTTTGTCCAATCAAAAAATCCGGCAGGATCAGGAAAAAGACTTTTGTTGAACGTCCATCCTGTCCACCCCTTTTTATGCCAGTCCATATCTACAACCAATACATCTGTTGGAACATCAAAACGTTTGAATTTTGCGACCAAATCTCTAAGTTCATTATCTGAGTAGCTCCAGTAGCGAGACCACCAATATCCAAATGCATAGCGGGGAATCATAGGTGTTTTTCCGGCAATCAAAGAAAAATCGTACAAAGCTGTTTTATAATCTGTTCCATAGCCTATGAAATACCAGTCCTGCCCTTGATTTTTACGCTCTACAGCCCAAGGCCATTCGCTGTTATCCATTCTTAAAGACGAAGAGTCATCAAAAAAATACCATCCATCTCTTGAAAGTATTCCGTCACCTAATTCCAGCTTTTTGTGGCTATGTCCATCAATTCCGCCGTCTGCATTATCTAAAGTACGCAACGTACCTTTCAAATTGTATTTCTGTTCTTGCCCAGGACGCCATTGAATAGTATCTGAATTTAGGTAGCGTATGCTTAAATTTTCTTTATTAAAAGAACCCGAGTTCAATTTATAAGCTAATTCCAAGGTGCTTGTTTTCACATACAACCACCCTTTTTTTTCCTTCGTTTGGTACTTGGGCACAGGTAATTCTCTATTAACAACAACAAACGAAGCTCTGTCATCATAGGATTTGTCTTCGCTAAACTCCATCCTTAAAAGACCAGAAGTTAATACGGTAAATCTAGCGTTCCCGCTGGTAACGATTGCCTTTTTATTGGCGTGTAACTTTGAGGGCTCCTGTCCCTTTGCGCTTTTTAAAAGCAAAAGAAATGATAGTGTAAATAAAAAAAATTGTACTTGTTTCATGTTAGTCTTAACAATGGAGAAAGCATATTAGGTTAAGGAAGCAAATTTAATTAATTGTAATCAGTTTGAATAATCTGGCTTTAAGCGTAGGTAATTCGGTAATCAATGCTAAATGGATGAATCTTCACGGCGTTCCTCGACTGTATCTTTTAAAGTGTCACTATGCCGAATTTGATTTACATGACTTTTTTGTCAATCGAATCAGTGTTGACCAGTGTTTTTAGACTTTATGTTTAAGCTTAATTTAGAAAAATCCAGACCTAACTAACCGATGCCATAAACGGATCTGTAATTGTTGCCTCGCCGGTCTCTATTTTACCTGCATAGCGTTGTAAAAAGTTGCTTTTTCCTTGTGCTGTAACACTTAGGTCGTACCAATTTCCATCTTTAGCAAGTTCGAATGAAACAGTTGTTTTAACATTGGGTTTTAGAAAAATACGCTTATCTGGCGTTTTGTATTTGTTATCAGAAATTAAAAGATTTAAATGCTCGGTTCCTGTGTTCTCAAGGGCAACAATCAAATTTCCGTTAAGCTTTTTAGCAAAAATGCCTTTTTTTTCTGCATATACTTTAATGTTGATTTTTGGATTTCCGCTATCTCCTTTAAATTGTCTAAAAAAGCCATTTGGACCAGTAACGGCAAGACTGTAGCTGCTGTTATCAAAATCGGTAAGTTTAAAAGTATCTTTTAAAAAATCCCCAGCCTTAACAGCATAAGCCCAAGTTTTCCCGTTTAAGCCTTTGTATTTACCAATTGAATTTATGGTAAATGGCGCTCCTACTGATTCTGTATCACTTCCAAACAAGGTTTTTTCTGATTGAAAAGAAAGTTGCAGCTGGTTAGCTATCAAACCGGCGTCAACATTTAAATTATAGGGTAAAGCACAGGCCGGTTTAAATCCAGGTTCTTGATGTGGTAGCAATTCGGATTGCTGAGCGGAGAAAGATTCAAACTTGTTAATTTTAGCTACTTCTTCAGCGTTTAAAGCAGTAGGTCCGGTTTGGGGAGGTTTATTTTTTGCATTAACGATGTTGGTAATAACCGCTTCTCTTTTTAGTGCTTCGAGCGATAAATTTTTGCCACCGGTGTACGGTCTAAAAACGGATGTTAAATCTCCGCAAACAGCTCTTCTCCAATCGCTAATATTGTTACTTTCAATCTTTTTCCCTGTCTTTTTAGCCAGCCATTTTTCCATAAACATGATAGAGGAAGTATGATCGAAAACTTGAGAATTGACAAAACCTCCCTTGCTCCAAGGCGAAACAACAATCATTGGCACCCGATAGCCTAGTCCTATGGGACTATCCTTACCCTGAACAAAATCAGTTGCATAATTTATCCCCTCAGAAACTTTTCCATTAGTAGGATCGTTGGGGTTTGGCACCACAAAAGGGGGCTGATGATCGAAATAACCATCATTTTCATCATAAGTTAAAACGAAAATCGTCTTCTTAAAAACTTCTGGATTTTTTGTTAGAATATCCAAAGCTTCGGATACGTACCAAGTTCCATAAAGCGGTGAGCTTGTATGATCAGAAAAACTTTTAGGCGCAACCAGCCATGACACAGTTGGCAGTTTATCTTCATCAACATCTTTTCTAAACTGATGGAAAATATCTCCTTGCGGAATATTAATTGTCTCCGATTTTCCCTGATCATTTGTAAAAGTAAAAGGCTCAAGATCTAGGTAGTTTTTTATATCAATATTGGTGGTGAAAGCTTTATCAATAAGATTTTTTTCTTTTTGCGACAGCTTATTATATTTCTCCTGAACCTGCTCAGGACTTACTGGTGGTTTGGCTGATTTATCTCCGTTTTTTCTAAAATAAGCTGACAGCCTTACATTGTGTCTGCTTACATATTCCAAAGGATTATCGCCATAATTCCCTAACCAATCGTCTGCTTTTCCTTCAAGTTCTGCGGTCCATAATTCGTTCTGATAAATACGCCAGTCAATACCGTTGTCTTCCAATGTTTCCTGAAATGTTGGCCAATCTACAAATACATTATCACGTGATTCTGCTTGATGATTATCAACAACGGCCACTTTATCCCCGCTTTTTTCACCACGAATGGTACCAGTGAAAAAGAATAACCTGTTAGGAGTAGTTCCAGTTAGCGAAGAACAGAAGTGTTGATCGCAAACCGTAAATGCATCTGCTAGTGCATAATAAAATGGGATATCCTGTCTGTCATAATAAGCCAATGTCATGGGTGTTTTTACAGGGACCCATTTATCATACTTTCCACCATTTCTGGCGGCTACTTGATCGTTCCAAGTATGGGGCAAACCTCCCTGCCAAGTAATTTTAGTTTTGTTTATGTCAACATGAAAGGGTGCAAAGGTGTGTTCTGCTTTATCATTTTGAAGCCAAACTTTATTTCCGTTCGGCTGGATATGAGGATGAGGGTCGTTGAAACCTCTTACGCCTTTCATTTTACCAAAAAAATGGTCAAATGATCTGTTTTCCTGCATCAGAAAAACAATATGCTCGGCATCATAAAAGGTAGTTCCTTCATCAGGATTAATTGACATTGCTTTAAGCACCGAATCTGGCAATGTACTTACCACGCCGGTAGCTCCAGCAAATAACGCCGCTTTCTTTAAAAATTCTCTACGTGAATCCATAACCGTTATAGCTTAACAAGCAAATTTTTTCCTGCATACGGGAGCTCTTCTATTTCTAGAATCCATATAGCGGGGTAACAAAACTTCCGATTCACCTAAAATAGCAACTTATTCTATTAATTATAGCCCTCATTGTTCCTAAAGTAATATTTATCATACTTTTTAAGAAATATTGTAATCATTAATACTATCTATATGTTTATGTCCACTCTGGAAATTGCGAAATATTTAGATCCAAAGCTGAAATTGCCTTCATTTCAGATTTACTAAGCTCAAAGTCAAAAATATTTAAATTCTCAATCATATGCGCTCTTTGTACAGTCCTGGGTATAGCAACCACACCACGCTGGTAATGCCACCTTAAACTCACCTGTGCGTTGCTTTTATTGTGGTTTTTTCCAATCTCAGCCAAGGTTTGGTTAGTAAAAAGTCCGTTCCTACCTTCTGCAAATGGTGCCCAAGCTTCCATTTGTACTCCGTTTTTCTTCAAATCATTATATGAATCTACCTCGTGAAAGAAAGCATGAGTTTCAATTTGGTTTACTGCGGGTTTAATTTTTGCCACTGACATTAAGTCTTTATATTGAGCAGGGGTAAAATTACTTATGCCGATGGCTTTTATTTTACCTTCTTTATAAAGCTCTTCCATCATTCTCCACGAGCCTTTAAAATCGCCCCTTGGTCGATGAATAAGGTATAAATCCAGATATTCTGTGCCCAGTTTTTTTAAAGAGGTTTCAAAAGCAGATTTCGTCTTTTCATACCCGGAATCATCCACCCAAACTTTTGAAGTTATAAATAGTTCCTCTCTTTTTATGCCACTTTGTTTAATTCCCGAGCCAACAAATGTTTCGTTTCCATATCTGGTTGCAGTATCTAAAAGGCGGTACCCTACTGAAACAGCTTCAGCAACAGAACGTTCACATATTTCGCCTCTCAATGAATAAGTACCAAAACCAAGAATTGGCATAAGCAAACCATTATTTAGTTTAACGGTTGGAATTGAACTATTGCTTTGTAAAGGATTTAAAGCGCTAAATGCACTATTGCCCAAAAATGGCAAAATGAATGTAGAGGCTGCAAATACCGCACTTTTTTGTAAAAAATCTCGACGTTTAATCTGGTTTTGTTGATCCTTGGTTTCCATGTTTTTATTAATTCGGTTTTTGTTTTAATCCCTTACAGCCTGCAATTCACTTTCATCTTCTTTTATATAAGAAATCTCGATAATACTTGTGCGATTTCAGCACCCACTTCTTTATTATCAAGAACCATATCCCCTTTATCAACACATGATAAGGATAAAGTTAGCAACAGACGCTTTAAAAGTTTGTAAAATGTGTTTTTTAAGGGGCTGTACTTTAAATTAAAGACAGCCCCAATATTAATTACCATTGAATTTGCTGATCTAAATCAGGTATCAATGTGTTTAAGTCGCGTTGCATGGACAACGTACCATCTACCTTATATTTCAATCGTTGTCCGGGGATTGTGGTATAATCTTCAAATTCATAAGACAGATAAAGCGTTATATAAATATGCTTCATATATGGACGCTGGTCATCAAAAGCTTCATCTATCGTATAGTAAGATTGATTTGCACCCAACTTAAATTTGTTGTTTGCCACATTATCACTCCATACCTCCAACTTTTTCTTTTGAATATCTATCCTATCATCCGTAAACTTCATAAACACCTTGTAATTTTTACGATCCAGATAATCTACATCTCTAAGTCCAGCATACAGAAAAATGGTTTTATCGTCCACCACATAAGTTCGGTAGGTGTTTAACGTAAGAGGCTCAGTATCTCCATCAAGAAAAATTTTGTACAATGTACCACCGTATTGGCCTGAGTAATCGTTAAACGGAATAATATGCATCATTGCTCTGCGGTAGGTTTTGTTTGGGTTAGCGGTATAATCGTATGATGGATCATTTTCAATCTGCAAAGGCAACACCCATTTATCAGACTGATCCAGATCTCCTAACTTAAAATCAATAGGCAGGTTAACAGTGCTTACACCGGCCGGGACCTCTAGTGTTTCAGGCATGGCATAATAACTATTACCCAATTGCTTAAAGTAAAGTTCTTGGCGATCGCCATACTGCTCGCGATTTAAGTTTGCGAGTGTATCAGGATCCAAACTGAAATGTATGGTACGTTTTTTTGTATTAGGTGTTGAACCACTGATGATAACCGGAAGATTAAACCGCATCTCTCCGTTGGCGTTGTAACGTATGTATGTTGGCGATACTCCCTGATTGTTTGGGTTTGCCTTAAATGATATCATCTGGCTGAATTGCTCGTTTTCCCATTCATCATTACATGAAACAAAGCATGCCGCTGATGTTATCATTAAAAATAGAATATATATACTCTTTTTCATTGTTATAAATTAAAATAAATTATTCAGGATTTGTCCAGCCTGGGTTTTGTACCAGATATTTATTGCGTCTAAGCTCGTTAAAACTAATAGGCCAAAACCACATTTTAAGCGTAAAAATGGAAGGCAAGGACGGTGTTGCAACTGGTGTATGGAAAAGCGCTGCCTGATCTTTAGTCGCATACGCATCATTTCCATAAACCGGGGCAGCTTCCTCTATCGAAGCGTCTGTCCAACGGCGCAAATCAAAATACCTGTGTCCTTCAGCAAACAGCTCAATCTGGCGCTCTCTTTTTAATTTTATACGGAATTTATTTTGATCACCATATACATCATCTGTATAATCAGGTACTCCGGCCCGGATGCGGACAGGCTGAATTCCTTTTTTCATTTCCGTAATATCCCTTGATACTGCATGTGTTTTAGTGCCATCCCACGAAGGTATGTTGTACGATCCGTTCAGTTCGTTCAGTGCTTCTGCATAAATCAATAGCACTTCTGCATAGCGGATTGCCGGGTCAACTTTGCTTTCCATCCTGCTCCGATCACCTGGATTAGGAGATGTTACATTAGCGATATCAATTGGGTTTACATATTTTTTTATGCCGATTCCAGTACGCGTCCAATTACTTGAGTTTTTATATCCATTAGGATCTCCACGGTAATACCATATTTGTACATTTTTCTTTTCATCTGTAGCGCTTGCTTTCAAAAAGTGCCATGTAGAACCGTTATACGAAACAGAAGCATAAAAACGAGGTTCGCGTTGTACATATTGTTTACTCACACCAACACCCAAAGGACCCAATTCGGGATAATTTGCTAAGTCGCCTGTTGTTACAAAACCTGGTGTACGAGCAGCAGTGTTATACCGTCCCTCATAGCCCTGTCTTCCAGCATACATACTGTTCATTCCGGAAATATCGCTACCGTCGTTCATGTAATAAGCATCAGCCTGCTTTTGTGTCATCCCGTGTGAATTATAACCTTTACCCTCACGATTTGGTAACTGGTTCACTACCATTTCGTTTATTCCTTCGTTACCTTGATTTTGACCTCGGGTAAAAATAAGTTCAGGATTCTGATAAGCAGGAACTTCTCCATTGAACAACGCCCTATATGATTCAAAAGGGTCTATATTACTCCAGCCAAGAGGCCAGTTGCTGTTAGAAAAGTTACTATCAAACGGAGGCGTAACGGTTGCGGGGTAAGCGATGTCTCCAGTTGTTTTCTTATAAGCTACATACAAATTATACTGCCCCAAGTCCATTACATCTTTTGCGGCGGCGGCGGCCTTAGCCCATTTAGATTCGTCATACGTTGCCGAAAGTAAAGGCTTTCCATCCTTGTTAACCATTGCAGTAGCTACGGCACTCGGCGCTTTTCCGTTAGCCAAGGGGCTTGCGGCATATAACAATACTTTAGCCCTAAGAGCCAATGCAGCGCCACGGGTAGGCTGGCTAAGCCCCTGTCCCGATCGGGTAAACGGAAGCCCTTTAGCGGCCTCAGCAAGTTCTTCAGAAAGATAGTTTGCACATTCTTCATAGGAGTTGCGTGGCTGTGCTATTTCGTCATATTCTTTTGTATAATCAATGCCTTCGTTAGGCACAATAGGGATAGGACCATAGGTACGTAACAGTATAAAATAGAAATATGCTCTTAAAAACCTAGCTTGCCCCTTTCTGTCTGCTATTTCGGCTTCGGAAAACTCTTTGTTCATATCTATATTATTCAAGAAAATAGAAGCTTGCCGAATTCCTTTGTATGCTGCATTCCAAATTTCGGTGCTTTCACCTCCCAAACCGTTTTCATCGTATTGCCCGTTTTTCCATCTCTTGTATTCATCATCTTCACCTCCATAAAACATATCGTCTGCAAAGTTAAAGGGCACATTTTTTTTGCTGCTTACATCCTGCAAATAATTACTTCCAAGAAAGGAATAGGCCCTCGCTAACCATCTTTCTGAATAATCCTTATTGGTGAAAGCGCTCTCTGTGGTCAATCGCTCATCAAACAAATAATCTGAGTCTAAATAATCGGAGCATCCTCCGCTTATTAAAATGAGCGACGCAAAAGTTAAAATTTTAAATATCCTTTTCATAATTGTTATTGCTTATAAAGTAACTGAAACACCTGCTGAGAATGTTCTGCTAAGAGGGTAAACTTTGCCTGTTGAGCTTCCCAATTCAGGATCCCAAAGCTTAAATTTGGTAAATGTAACTAGGTTAGTTCCTATTAAAAAGAAACGGACACTTTTAAGATGCGCTCGATTTACCAAAGCTTTAGGCAATGAATAACCCATATCTAGCGTTTTTAAACGCAGGTAAGAACCATCTCTAAGCCAGAATGTAGACTTCCGATAATTGTTGGAATTTGCACCATAAGTTAACCGGGGATATTCTGCATTCGGATCTTCATTTTGTCCTAATACCCAGCGCTTACTATCTGCCAGTTCATTCAGTATATTTCCCCAACCATCTCCGCCTTGGAACATATAAACGGTAGTTCCATCAATAAAAAAAGTTGATTTACCTACTCCTTGAAAATGCACATTGATGTCTAAATCTTTCCATCTCGCAGAGAGCCCAAATCCATAGGTTAGATTAGGGCGAGTTGTTGCCCCAATAGCTACTATATCCGCGTCATTAATAACCCCGTCACCATTCACATCCTTGTATTTTATATCCCCTGGCATTACGTTGCCAAATTCTTGTTTGGGGCTATTTCGAATGTCATCGTAATCTTTAAACAGGCCTAAATCTATTAAACCTCTAGCCTGGTTTACCCGATGTCCTTCGTCTAATTTGTAAGAATAGATGGTGTTTTCTTCATCTCGCTCAATAATCTCATTCTTACTCGCGGTAAAGTTCCCACGGAACGTAAAGTCTATCGCTTTCACTTTTTGTTTGAGCACAATATTACCATCAAATCCGTGTGCTTCTACAATACCTACATTGGCAAAAGGAATGTTCTCTAAACCTACGGAACCTGAAAGGTGCTCGCGTTTCATATAAATCCCTTTTCGACGCTCGGAAAAATAATCAATAGCTCCGCTAAACTTATCGCGAAAGAATGAATAGTCTATCCCCAAATCTTGCTTAGTAGAAATTTCCCAGGAAACATTGGGAGAAGCTACGCCAGAATAATGCAGACCATCCCACGAATTTGGGAAACCGTAATCTCCAAATTCATACCCTCCTCCTGTCATCTGTTCTATAGTATACAAGTAAGGAAACCTGACGTCGCCTAAATTATCGTTTCCTGTTTTGCCGTATGAATAACGGACCTTAAACATATCTATCCAATTCACATTTTTCAGTAAAGGTTCTTCTCCTATATTCCAAGCGCCCGAAATGGCGGGAAAAAATCCGAACCTATAATCTTTATGAAAATTTTCCGAACCAGTATATCCAAAATTGAAATCAATAAAATAACGTGATTTCCAATCGTAATTAACACGGCCGGCCCATCCTTGGTTACGGCGAGCAATTCCATTTTTAAGATCTGTACCGATATCTTGCGTAAATACTTTTGAAGACTGCGTATATTTAGCAACACCACCGAAATGATGAGTTCCTACACGACGGTCATAATGCATTTCTCCTTCGAGAAACTCATTTTTGCTCCCATCTGCACCTGATGTTTGAGCCATTTTTTGTTCTTCTGCCTCCCGGGAATAATTAATTTCGCCATTTGGTCCACGTTTACGGTTGGCATTCCATACTTCAGGATTTTTAAAGCGTTTAATCCAGTTACTGTTATAAGTATCGTAGCCATATCGTCCAACAAATCGAAGTCCTTTGGTAACAAAATCTAATTTTTGGTTTAAGTTCAAAGTGGTTTGGATATTGTTTTTCCAACTTTCGTTATACCCGGTCATGGTGCCCTGTACCCATGGGTTTAAATTATCGGCTTTCTCTGTCCAGGAAGGAATTTTACCGTCTGAATATTGCAGGGGCATCATAATAGGGTTATAACCCATCAAACTAGTCCAAATCGCATCGGTTCCGGCTCCAGGATCATTTTGCTTCCTCAAAGAACCAGAAACACTAGCTGTCAGCACTGTAGACTTGGTAATATCCATATCGACGTTTAAACGATACGTATAATTACGGAAATTGGTATTTGTATTATAATCTTTAAGCGCATCGTCAACTTTATACATCCCTTGCTGATTCTGGTAGCTTCCAGATATGTAATAACGGGCAGTATTTCCCCCTCCGCTTAGGTTTAGTACGCTACGCTCACTTCTTGCGCCATCCCGCAATACAACGTCCATCCAGTTTACGTTTGGAAAAAGATCGGGATCAAGTCCTAAACGAAGTACTTCCAATTCTGAAGCCGAAAAAAGTGGCTGTTCGTTACGGGCAATCTTTGCCTCGTTGGACATCGATGCGTACTGGTAGCCATCTGCAAATTCTGGGAGTTGCGTAAAAGTATTATAAAAACCTTCCAACTTTGCATTGATATTAACTTTGCCTGCCTGCCCTCGCTTGGTGGTAATAAGTATTACGCCATTTGCACCCCTGCTCCCATAAATGGCAGTTGCAGAAGCGTCTTTTAAAACAGAAAAAGACTCTATGTCTTCTACGTTGATTTCATTTATATCACGTTCGAAACCGTCAATCAACACCAATGCCGCGTTGCTAGCGCCAAAAGTAGAAATACTGCGAATCCAAAACTCAGAAACACTCCCAGGACGTCCAGAAGTTTTCATAGCCATAATTCCAGGTACTACGCCAGCCAAACCGTCTGCCACAAATGAAGATGGGTTAGATTTGAGTTGCGCTATATCCACAGTTGTAATTGCCCCTGTTACAGCAATCTTCTTCTGTGCTCCAGTAGCTGTAACAACTACTTCGTTGAGCGCACTAACGTCAGATTCTTTCAATGCTACATTGATTACCCTTTGATCCTTAACTATTATCTCCTGCTTTTCAAAACCAATATAACTGTAGATTAATGCTTGATAAGTTTTTATCTTAATGCTATATTTTCCGTCGATATCAGTGGTAGTTCCTAATCCTGGTGTATTGCTGATTGATACACTTACTCCGATAAGAGGTTGTTTATTTAAATCGGTAACAACCCCTTTCACTACGACCTCTTCTTGTGCCAAAACACTAAAGGAAATCCCTAGCAATACTATGCATGTTAGTAAAATAAATTTCATAATTATATATACTGAATTTTAATTAATTATTCCTCTTTAGCGATTTTTCTGATAAGCCAATTTCCCGAATCTCCGATGTAAAAACATTTCCTTTCTTCATCATAAGCAATCGCTTGTGGCAAGTTGAAACGAGCTTCTGTACGCAGATCGCCGTCGGCATATCCCTTATCTCCGTTATTTCCCCTTCCCGCAAATGTGCCAACCCTTCCCTGAGGTGTTAAAGTACGTACGGCATGGTTTTTACCATCACAGAAGTAAAAATCATACTGGTCGCCCCCTGTAGCTTCGTAGTCTGGATTTTTTACAAACACCCCTTGTGAAGGGTAGTTTAAACGAGCGTTAGTGCCTATTCCGTCTGCATAGCCGGCTTTGTTATATTCACCACAAACTGTATAAGGAGTTGTAAATGTTTTCTTTGCGTAGTCATAATCTGTACGCAAAATATAATTCTGATCTCTTCCTATCAGATATGCGTAATCTCCTGATGGATGGATTACTATATAGAACGCTGTCTTAGAAGTAGATGCTGTGAGAGCCGATCTTACTTCCTTGGTTTGAAAATCATACCTCACTAAATCACCTCCTCTATATCTAAAATAATACAGTTCGCCGTTTTTAGGGTGAACCGCAATGCTCGTTATATTCCCGTTCATCTCCCCAACGGCATTCATATCGAAGGGTTCATTCTGCTTAAAATTGGATGACCTGCTATATGTATAACAACCGGCGTGTGTTTCCTTTTCTTGATCGTCAGCCACTACCATATCCTGATCTCCGTCAATCCTCCATGTCATTGAGGTCATTTTCTTTAAATTGGTTTTAAAGTAGCTCACATACCGCTGGTCAAAATCAATTAGCCGGGTCTTGTAGTTAATTGAGCCATCACTGCTTGTAAAATAGAGATGGTCGTGGTTTTTTGGATCAAATGAAAACCATAATATGCCTTTAAATGCGCCACAATCATTAAATGGGCCTTCTTTGTCCACATAGTCACTTCCCACCTCGTAATAGGTGCCTAAAAAGGTAGAAACAAGCATTTTCTTGGTGTATGCAAATATTTCTGTTGCTTGGGTTTGGGCAAGCTCTTCATCGTTATCGCCCAAAATACTTACATGTATATCGCCGTCATACGCCCCTGCCGGAACAATACAGTACAAACTATTATTTTTTACACCAATAACTTTGGCTTCTTTTCCCCCGATAGTAACCACTATCTTAGATAAATCGTTTCCGAAATTATCCCCATATATTACGAGGTTGCTTCCTGCGGCTCCTTCTTTAGGGGTGAAATCCGTAACAGCTACAGGTTTAGACGGATCGTAACTAGCTTCTTGTTTTACGCTCTCCTTTTTACATTGTGTTAAGGAAAGCATAATCAATCCTAGCAACACCCAATGGGTACGCCAGCGCTTAAAATTGTTTTTTATTTTCATATTTACTGGTTTTATCGGCTGAATGCCTGGTTAATCGATTTAGCTGTCAACCGCCTATATCCAACACTTCTATTCGGAGAATGTTTATCCGGCGAAGATTATAGGGGATTGATGTGGATTTAAGGTTTAAAAAGTAATTATTCTCTATAGTAAAAATTTAGGTGCATTTTTTTTGATTACTTATTTGAAAAATTTCATGGGATAATAAATCAGCCATCTGAAATAAATACGGTTGTCATTTAGTACAATTTAAATTTTATCACTAGTTTATGTATCAACATAACAACTCTTTATTCCAATTTCCTAAGCCATTATTTTATTTAATGTCTACAAGCTGAATTAAAATTAGATGTTGGTGTTGTTCTTATAATTGGTATTGCATCTTTAAATATGTAAGGATACAAAAGGAGTCCTTTTCTGAAATTGTTCTTTCAACTCTTCAATCCCAGATAAGTTTCCATGAGTTAAAGTAAAGAAATAGGCAACGAATTATTTGTTCAAAGTTTTGTCGATTTGTATCAATTTATTTACAGAGAACACCGATAAGCAATTCAAAACAACAGTTAATAAATAGACTTAATTTATTTGTTGTAAACTATCAGTTTTTCTTGACCGTCTCGATATATGAACTTTTTCTGCTTATGTCGTTTCTGCCAAAGCAAGAAATTGACGACTGAAAACTGTTGAAGTTGTTTGGGCTATTTTACAACCCCCTAAAACCAGCTAAAGGATTGTCCTATTTTTTCATCTGGTCTAATTGCTTTAACAATTAATTACGAGGAAGAGCAGGCTTCGTTTCGCACCTGCTCTTCTTTTTTTATTATTGGTAATTCATCAGTCACAGTATCCGCCCACCTGAGGCTTAATTAAAAATCAGTACCGTCAATAATACTTTAAACGGTAAATACCATATCATTACCCATCAGCTACTTCTTGCTTATTTTATACAGCTTACCACTATCAGTACCTGCGTAAATGTTACCGTCTTTGCCAACAGCCATACAACGCCAACGTTCTTGTTTGCTCTCCAGCAGACGCTCCTCACCTACTACTTTGTTATTCTTGATAACCAAACGGGCGATATGCGCACTACTCAGGCCTCCTATTAAAATGTTATTTTTCCACTCAGCTATGTTGCCTGTGTAAAATATCATACAACCCGGCGAAACAACTGGATCCCAATAATAAACGGGCTGTATCGTACCGGCTTTCTGCTGTATCCCTTGATAAACTTTTTCACCACTATACTCGATACCATATGTTACCACAGGCCAACCATAGTTGCCTCCCGCTTTGATAAGGTTTAGTTCATCGCCACCACGCGGACCGAATTCGGCCTCCCAGAGATCACCAGTAGCGGGGTTAATAGCCAAACCATCAGGGTTGCGAAAACCCAAGGCATATATCTCTGGTTTAGCATTCAACTTTCCAATGAATGGATTTCCGGCAACCGGCTTGCCAGTTTTGGTAATATGGATAATCTTGCCAGTTGTAGCACTCAAATCCTGTGCTTTTTGGCGTATGTCTTTCTCACTACGATCACCTGAACTAACAAAAATATTTCCCTTTCTGTCAAAAACTAACCTTGAACCGTACTGACCGCCGTATTTATGACGAGGTACAGCTTCAAATATAACACTCACGCCTTGTAAGGTAGTCTCATCGGCGGAGAGCTTGCCTTTAGCAACTGCCAGTGTAGCTCCATTTGGACCGGGCTGAGCATACGTCCAGTACACCATACGATTCGTTTTAAAGTTGGGGTCAATATTCACATCTAACAAACCACCCTGTCCCTGAAAGTGTACTTTAGGGAACCCAGTGATTGTTTTCACAACCTTACCGTTAGTGGTCAATATTTGCATGGTACCTGGCTTACCGCTTATCAGTAAACGTCCATCAGGCAATACACAAATCCCCCATGGACCTTTCAATTCTGTATTAATCACCTCCACTTTATACGCTGTTTTGGTTTTAAGACTACCTATACGGGTTTGGCCCTTAAAAGCGGGTTTGTAGTTGGTGTTGGCTTTCTTGGTCTCCACGGGTGCACCAGTCTGCGCTGTACCTGAAATGGTTACTAAAGTTAGCGAGATGCATAATAACAATAGTTTATAAATTTTTAATGCCATGTAATAATTATTAGTATTTTACCCTGTGATACTGATTCGAACACCTATTTAGTTTTTTTCTTATTCTGTTTGTGCCCTAGTCTTGTTTTAAGCTGTTGACATATTTTATACTCTCAGGCACCTGAGCAACAGATGAACTGCTTTCATCCTCAATATAATAATGTTTCACTCCGGCTTTGCGAGCAGCTTTTATCACAGCCTCAATGTCTATTTGGCCTGTGCCTAAAATTACATCATTATCCTTGGCGGTACTACCGGAAAGACTCCCGCGCTCAACTCCTTTCTTTAAATCTTTCAGGTGTAGCGCTTTATACCGGTTACCGTATTTATTGAGTAATTGCGCTGGATCCTGTCCGGGCAAAAATGCCCAGAGTATATCTAATTCCATCCCTACATATTTAGCACTGGTATGCTTCAATAAGTAATCATAGAGTGTGCCATTTTGATAGGGCTGATATTCGAATCCGTGATTATGGTAAATGAAGGTAAGTCCGTAATTTTTTTTCAAGATTTTGCCGTATTTGTTAAAATTATCGACGGCTCTTTTGGCATCATTAATCCCAAAAGTACCTTTATAAGGTATGCTACTTACCCTAATATAACTAGCACCCAAAATTTGTGCTACTTTTCCAACTTCATCTGTTTTTTTGATGAGGTCATCATAACTCACACCATACGATGAACATTTTATTCCTCTTAAATCACACATTTTTCGCAAGTTTTCTGGTGTTTGTTTAAAAAGACTAGAAAATTCAATGTCCATTATTCCGAGGGCCTTTAACATATCTAAGGTACCCGGTACGTCTTTGGCAAACTGCGTTCTAAAAGTGTATGAAACAACACCAGGAACTTCTGGAAATAATTGCTTTTGGGCAAACGTCGGATTGCAAAACACAGCTACTACTACACCTACAATTATTAAACTTTTTTTAAATCGATAAATCATATGCTCAATTATTATTTCGTGATTAATTAAACAATGGGTTCCCAGCCAGGTTCATAGCTACGCTTCCATAGTTTTTGTGCTTCGACATCATTTAAAATGTGTCCATTTTCGGGATTTAACTTAAGTTCGCGACCTACACGCCATGCTATATTGCTTAATTGCATACCAATGATGCTTTTATGCCCAATCTCGACATCGCAATTTGGCTTACGATTGTTTCGTATGGCATCTAAGAAATCTGCCGCATGCAAACTATCTAAACTTAAACTTACACTAGCTGTGTTACGGCCCTGTATGGCTTCTTCCTTATTTTTTGGAACAACTTCTTTTATTAGTTTGCCCTTCAAATCGAAAACTTTGTAAGCATCAGTCCCAGTGCTTAAGCTGCCGTTCTCGCCGTAAAAAATAATCCCCCGCTCATCACCTTCAATTTTTCGCCCGTTTGCGCTGCTACTTTCCCACATAATCATCTTTCTGTCGGGATATTCGAGTGTTACCACCTGCGTATCAGGTGTTTCCCAATCGTCTTTATATGCGTAACGTCCCCCCGTTGATGTTACTCTTATAGGATAATCAACTCCTAATCCCCAACGGGCAATGTCAACCTCATGGGTACCATTGTTCAGCGCCTCGCCGGTACCCCAGTGCCAGAACCAATGCCAATTGTAGTGGATCAGTCCGTTTTGATAAGCCAGACGTGGCGCAGGTCCTTGCCAAAGATCATAATTTAATGATTCGGGCGCAGTTCCAGGAGCCAGGAAAGTTGGTTTACGGTCATTAGTATACCATGTTTTAGCGTAGTAAACTCTTCCAATAATACCTTCATGCAGTTGTTGGACACCTTCTGTAAGTATAGGTGCGGAACGACGTTGTGCACCCATTTGAACTACTCGGTTATACTTTCTGGCGGCTTTAATAGCCAATTCGCCTTCATGTGGATTATGGCTTAGTGGTTTTTCCACATAAACGTGTTTTCCAGCTTCGCATCCCATAATGGTGAGCGGTGTGTGCCAATGGTCGGGAGTAGCGATGTAAACGGCATCAATGTTTTTATCCTTCATCAGCCTGCGGCAGTCACCTTCAGTTTTAGGGATGTTGACTTGTTTATTGTCAGCTACAGCTTTAAGCGCTTTCGCAAAAACACGAGTATCAACATCGCAAATTGTACGTATCTCGGCATTCTTTTGTCTAGCAAAAGTTCCGGCCATGCTTGTGCCTCTGCCGTTTAAACCAATTATCGCTAAGTTTATGCGTTCGTTAGCACCAATAATGTTCCTGTAACTTTTTGCGCTCATGCCAAAAAGGCTGTTCCCAGCAACCACTCCGGCCGACGTGATAGCAATTTTTTTAATGAAATCTCTTCGTTTCTCCATAATATAAAATTCTGTTATTAAATTAGGTTAGCCACCGTGTAGCTAACATTAGAGGTTATATATATTTAAATTATTTATTCAATTTGCTTTTTGCAACCAACTGTATTTAGCGATCAATATCCTGTGTTTTGTGGATACTTATCACCCGTTATAACTCGGTCTATTTGTGTTTGTGGTATTGGTCTCAGCACATGCTTACTCTGGATATTACGCCCTGCATCGGCGTTGTGTAGTTTTACCCGTTCAACCAATTTATTTGTTCTGACAAGATCCAGCCACCGTGTTTGTTCTCCCGCAAGTTCACGTGAACGCTCGTCAAGAATATAATCGAGTGTTACATCTTCCGGGTCAATCCGCATTGCTATCGCGTTTCCTGATGGGTAGGCGGCCCTTTCACGTACCGCATTGATATATTTTGCTGCGTTGGTATTATCATTTAAATTGATTGCAGCTTCTGCAGCTAGCAAATAAGTTTCCGCTAAACGGTACACAATAACCGGACGTACGGACGGATCGTTTATGCTTCCCCTTTTTGTATCTTGATATTTCAGCATTGTAGGATGTAGTTGCAAGGTGTAATTACGAGGCGGCACTAGCAAGTATCGAGTCGCAGTGATTTTGGCATCGCTAACATCGACCCCGGGCATAAAAATAGCGGTGTCTCCTAAAGAATACTTGGGTACCCCATTAACTTTCGGGATTTTATCGGCCGCGTTAGACAGCCAAACCGATTGGAACGTCTTATAATAACGGGTATCGTTAGTTTTATCAGCAAAACAGGTGTCACTCATCCATCTAGTCATATCAACACGGTTGAACGGACGACCATAAGCCATAGAACGCACCAATCCAGGGAAATTCTCATAACCCATAACAAAATGATAGTTTAGTTCATTGTTATTGTTATTATAGGTGAGGTTAGACGTATGTTGCACACTCCAAAGTACTTCTTTGTTTGCTTCGTTGCCTTCCGCATAAACCGAAGCAAAATCAGGAAGCAGCCCTAAGCCTAATCCCGTACTCGCATCAATCAGTGCTTTGGCGGTATTGTAGGCGTTCTGGAAATCATCAGGCTCTTTGGCCGAGGAATAAGCCCTGGTTAAATAAACTTTAGCGAGCAAATGATTTGCTGCTGCAGCAGTGGCTTTACCAGGCAATACGCCTTTCTGTACGGGGCTTGGCGATAATACGGCAACAGCATCTTTAAGGTCTTGTATGATGAAATTATAAACCTCATTAATAGGCGTACGTGAAGCGCTGGTAGAAGGTGCACTAATAAAGTTTTTGTTCAATGTAACTGGGCCCCAAAAACGTACTAAAAGAAAATAATAATTGGCTCGTAAAAATTTAGCCTCGGCAACGCTTTGCTTTACGGTTGCGCTATCAAGGCCAGTAACTTTTGATCCGTTGTCAATAACGCCGTTACAATCATTAATGAAGGTGTAGCAAGCATTCCAAATACCAGATACCCAGCCACTATTGGCGTC
Source organism: Pelobium sp. (assembly GCA_035496935.1). Lineage (GTDB taxonomy): Bacteria > Bacteroidota > Bacteroidia > Sphingobacteriales > Sphingobacteriaceae > Pseudopedobacter. The sequence continues at coordinate 123,121 of DATJED010000014.1, forward strand.
AAAGCTGCTAGAATAAATATTAAAGTCATTGTTGCCACCGCCGCCTGATTTAAATTCATCAGTGCCTGGTACGGTCATGGTTAAAAAATTTTCTGTACCCCAAATATTTCTATTTCCAGCGTAGGCGGCGTCTAGCCCTGACCGAAAACCTTGAGCTGTACTAAAGTATTGCGGGGTAAGCCCCGAATGTGGTTCTTCTACCAGTTGCTTTTTACAACTTAAACTAAACAATATAATAGTAGAGAATGCTATAAGTTTATTTATACTATATCTCATGTTCTTAAAAATTAAAATGAAACATTTAAACCAAATAAAATAGATTTGTTAGGTGGCGTATCAACGCCAAGCGTTCCGGCAGACTCAGGATCAGCGCCAGGAAACCGGTCGTGTAAAGGTGAAAAAAGAATAATTGCATCATTAAGCGTGGTAAAAATCCTAAGGGACTTAGCACTTATCTTTTCTGTAACCTGTTTTGGGAGAGTATAGCCTAAGCTGATTGTCCGGATTTTTAAATACGTAGCGCTGTAATACCCCAGAAGGTTGCCGTAGGCCGGATTGCTCACGTTGAAATTTGGCTTTGGATAAGTGTTTTCATTATTAAACGGAGTCCAATAATTGATGTTTAAGTTATTCATCTTTCCATTAAGCGCATTAATGTTACTGCCCGGCTGTAACCAGTAAGCTATTTGAGTACCGCCTACCCTGTATGTTCCAACTACTGATAAATCCACGCCTCGGTAGCTGAATCGGTTTGTAAAACCACCCAAAAATTTCGGCTGACGGTTGCCAACAATAGTCCGGTCACCTGAGTTAATTACCCCGTCGCCATTAAGGTCAGCAACTTTTATTGTTCCGATAACCGAACCAGCTCCCACTAATGTTAAATTATATTTTTTAGCTAGAGCAGAATCTGCAGCGGTATTTTGCCAAATTCCTTGCCTTACGTAATTGTAAAGGGAATTAATTGGTGCCCCCACGAAACGATTATTGTCAATGTCTTGTGTAACCCCGTTTTGCAGTGCCAGTATTTTATTTCGGTTAAAACTAATATTGAAATTAGTTGTCCAGCCAAAGCTTTTCCGATCGGTTGCGGCTATGTTGACGGAATTGATATTAATCTCTAACCCACGATTTTCTGTTTTTCCGATATTCCCTAAAAACTGCGAGGTATAACCTGTGGTGATCGGTAAATTCTGAGGAAGTATCAAATCATGTGTACGTTGTTGATAAAGGTCTACCGATCCTGATATGCGGTCTTGAAGCAAGCCAAAATCTAAACCTAAATTAAGCGACGCAGTATACTCCCAACCAAGGTTTGGGTTGGGCACATTATTTGGATATGTGCCGGTAACATTGGTGCTTCCATAATTGTAGTTGATAGATGCTAAACCGCCCAAGGTCTGGTACGGATTTACCGCCGCATTTCCTACTGTTCCATAACCGATTCGCAACTTGAGGTTAGAAACTATCGGAACAGCTTTCATAAAGTTTTCTTGGGCGATGTTCCAGCCAAATGCAGCTGAAGGGAAAAGATGGTATTTATTACCGGGAGCTAATGTAGATGATCCATCAGACCTAACAGTTAAAGTAAGCAAATACTTACTCATAAAATCGTAATTGATACGCCCCATTAAAGACACAATATCAAATTTAGAGTACTCGCCCGAGCCTTTAAGGTTTGCACCTAACGAGGGGTTAAAATATTGAATATAGTCAGCCAGGATATTATTATATGTGAAAGTAGTTGAAGCTTTATAATCACTTTGATAACTAAACAGACCTGTTGCTGTTACATGGTGTTTTTTAGCAAAAGTATTTTCGTATGTCAAAAGGTTTTCAAGCGTGTAATCATAGAAGTCATAATTACTATTTCTGGCGGTAGAAGGGCCGCTTAGATTTTGAAAAGTTGCACTTCCATAAAATTCACCATAAGTTTCCGGCGTCAATTCAATACCACCGTTGAAACGATAACGTAGATGTGGTGTTAACCGGGCTTCCGCATAAGCGGTTGTAAAAGTATTGTATCTCGACCGCTTTTGAACCACCGAGCCCGGAACGAGGTTGGCTAGAGGATTATAAGTTAATGACCCTCCACCAGGAAATGGAATAAGGTTTCCATTGGCGTCATAAGGGACGGTTAAAGGGCTCGAGGTTAGCGCCTGTCCTACCGGGTTTATACTTTCCCCATCTATTTTGCTAACTGTATTGATTGAACTAACGCCTACTTTAAATATTTTTCCCAGGTCCTGATCTACGCTAACTTTCAATGTATAGCGCTTAAACGATTGTGACGGGAACACACCAGTTTCGTCATAAAAACCTGTAGAAATTGCATATTTGGTAGTTTGCGTTCCACCAGAAATACCGAGTTGATGATTGGTTTTTAGTCCGTTTTTAAATATTAGGTTTTGCCAATTGGTTGAAGTTCCATTTTTTATACCATCTAATTCTGCAGGTAAAAAAGTAATGCCGTCGGTATAAAACTTTGGGTCATCTATACCATTATAAGGGTTCGGAGCTCCGATTGTATTTGGATTGTTTGCATTGTAAACACCCCACTTTTTATAGGTTTCATACGTTTTTGGATCCATAACATCGTAATACCCTAATGGTTTTACCACGCCCGCATAACCGCTGTAGGTAATGGATGGAGCGCCCATTTTCCCTCTTTTTGTAGTTATCAATATTACCCCGTTTGCACCTCTAGACCCGTAAATAGCAGTAGCTGAGGCATCTTTAAGTATCTGAACTGAGGTTACGTCATCTTGATTAAGATCGTTTATATAAGTGCCGTTAAAGGGTATACCATCTACTACATAGAGAACAGAGTTAGTTGCGCCCAAAGAGCGTTGTCCTCTAATCGCTATGGAAGGCGTAGCGCCCGGATGGCTGTTTCCACCTGCTTTTTGAATGTCCAAGCCAGGCGCCTGACTTTGGAGCGCACTTACCAAATTACTTACCGGTACAGACTTTATAGCCTCTTCGTCAATAGAAGCTATGGAGCCCGTTACATCTGCTTTCTTTTGAGAGCCGTAACCAACCACAATTATTTCGTTTAATGCAGAAACTTTATCCTTCAATTGCACATCGATTTTGTTGCGGTTATTGACACTTACTTCCAAGGTTTCGTAAGATAAACCCGAAAAAATCAAGGTTTGATCGCCATCGGCTAGTTTTAAGGTATAGGCGCCGTTTAAATCGCTACTAGTGCCAACAGTGGTACCCTTAACTCTTACTGAGATTCCAGGCAAAGTTTCCCCTTTAGCATCCGTAATTGTCCCGCTCACTATTATACTGGCAATCTCTGAATATACGATAGCAGGTTTCATCCTAATCACAACCGTTTTCTCATAAAGAGTATAGGTAAGGGGTTGATCATCGAAACATATATCGAGGGCATCTTTAAGATCGGTCTTTTTTATAGAAATATTTACAGGATTGCTTTTACTAAGCATGTCTGAATTGTACAGGAAATTATACCCTGTTTGTTTGTGAAGTATTTCAAAAACTCGAGATAACGAAGTATTTTTAGCAGATAAGCTTACTTGTTGGGCATAACTCGCCGCATTTACCTTTAAAATAGCCACCAGCAAAAATGGGATTGTAAGTTTCACTACCAGACAGATTTTTTTAAGCACACAGGGTTCATATCTGCATGCAAATGAATAGGAAAATTTATACATTTGGTTTATGGGTTAATTTATAATTGGTCGTTTCAAAGATTTTATAAGTTGCTCAAAGCCTTATTGGCTAAACCGGGGGCGCTCCAACGCTTCCGGTCTTTTTTTGCAACTTTTTGTCAAGAAGTTGTATAACTATGGCATAACGGTAATCCTCCTTCCATCAATCTTAAAATGAATGGTACCGGTTAATTCAAGTGTTTTTAACAATTTAGATAGGTCATTAAATCTTGACACTGTGCCACCGAAATTTTGTCGGGTTAAATCGCCTTCATAGGTTATGTCTACGTCATACCAACGAGCAACCTTACGCATAATAGTCTCTATATTTTCGTTGTCAAATTTGAAAAACCCATTTTTCCACGCTATTATATCTTGTGCAACTACCTCAGTAACCCGAAAACCTTGTGCGTCTCTGCTTAAACTTCCCTGCTGGTTAGGTAATAAGGTAGCACTGGCACCCTTTTTTGTGAGCTTCACTGACCCTTCAAGCAATGTAGTTTCGATACTATTTTCATCGTTATATGCCATTACATTAAAATGAGTACCCAAAACCTCCACTTTCATACCGTTAACCTTCACATTAAACGGCTTGTCCTTATTCTTGGCGACCTCAAAATAAGCCTCTCCTGTTAACTCAACGTTTCTTTCTTTGCCAGAAAAAGTTGCAGGATACTTTAAGGATGATGAGGCATTCAACCAAACTATTGTACCATCGGAAAGAGCAAGTTGATATTGGCCACCCCTAGGAGTTTCTATCGTATTATAACTTACTGCGCTCTCACTAGCGACACCATTATTGCTTCCATAAGCCAATATACCATCGGCGGTTTTTGTTACTGTTGAATTACCTTGCGTTGATATAACTCCATTAGGCGAGTCATCAAGATTTAATTTTTCTCCGTTTGCCAACGTTAAAATGGCTCGATTTTGTCCAGGCGAAATTATAGTTTGAGCTGTTTCTACTTTTGTAATTTGGTGCGGAGTTTTCTGCTGATTTGTTACACTTCGCCAAAACACCCCACCAGCAAGAAGAAGTATAAGTATAGATGCTGCAGCCCAGTACTGGAACTTACGGCTACGGTTTTTACCCTCATGCAGTATCTGTGATTTTAATTTTTCAAGAATTTGTTGTTTAACTTCATCGGGGTTTCCCATTTCTGCTGTCCATTGCCTAACGGTCAACTCGAAATCATCATGATAATTTTCAAGCTGCCTTAATTCCTCAGCTGTGCAATGTCCGGATGCGCACTTTTCATAAAGCGCTATAAACTGCTCTTTGGTCATGAATATTTTAATTGACTAAGCTATAATTGGCACACCTTTACAATGGGTGTTCTATTATAGAAGAGCCTATTTTCGATACTTAACTCACACACTATTCTTTTTTTTATTTTATAAATGCTATCGCTGGACTTTATATCCTTAATCCAATCGTTTTACTTGTATTTTGTTTGTATGAAGAGCGATATTTATAATTGTTTTTTACCGCTAAACCTGTAAGAGGTTAGTTTGTCATTAACAAACTGTTTTATTAAGAATTTCAGATTAACCTCTTACCTAAAATGGTACATCTTCCAGCCTTTTGCCAATTGGAATTATAACCTAATTTATATAGTTGATATAACATATTCTGAAAAATTTATTTGTATCAATTAGCTTAAAATAATGCGGATTTTTAACTAAAATTTCGATAAGTTAGCATCTCCAATATATATATGCTTAACAAAAAAACGACGGACGATGAATTATGGGCAGCCATTAAGCTTGGAAGTACTACTGCTTTCGAATTGCTCTTTGATCGTTATTGGAAGATAGTATATACCACGGCTTTTTCGTTTTTACATGATGCGGAAGCAGCGGCTGAAATTGCCAACGATACATTTTTGAATATCTGGAGAAAGAAGGACACACTTAATATCGGTTCGTTCAAAAGTTATCTAACTAGCAGCGCTCGCTATCATACTTATAAAGTAATGAAGGTTAAGAAAAAACTACGCCTAGCTTATGTAGAAAGTTACGATCAAGTCCCCGTTTCCAAAATTTTGATACAAAACGAGGGCGAACAAAAAATACGATATCTTAACCTACAGCTGGATATTGAGAATGCGTTGCTTGGCCTGCCTAAGCGTTGTCGCGAAATTTTTCTGTTAAGTAGAATTGGGAACCTTACTAACGCCGAAATCGCAGAAAGGCTTTGCATATCCAAAAGAACAGTGGAAAACCAAATATGTATTGCTCAAAAACACCTACAGCATAACATTAAAAATGTAGCCCTAGCTATTCTATTTCTTTGTACTTTGATATAAGTAAATTAAAAAGTGGCAAGTCCATCTTTCTTTTTTCTTAAAAAATGATGGGCTCGTTGCCAATCATCATAAGGAAGAAAGAACTGAGAACCCATTACCAAAAAACAACATCATAACGATGCCGACGACAGAAATGATGATTGCTATAGCTGATAAAGCTTTTGGTCCTTTTAACAGAATTAGGAAAGTCCTTGATTCAAGAGTTTTGACATTGCCAGCTGTACAACCATCAATGCACAACCCAAATTCTGAAAATTATTTATTACTTACCGCCGTAAACCAAAAGCTAATACAACTGCTAATAACTAGGAGTCTATATTTTCACACCAATTCATGTAACAGTAAGAGCCCTCTTTTATAATTGTTTACTAAAATGCTCAGATGCTCCTATCATAGCTCCGTATTCTCCCAAAACCCCTAATCTAACATCCACGTCCTTAAAATTTTGAATTAGATGAGGTAAAAACAAATGCTGGGCTTTTGCAATATTACCACATATTATAAGATTGGAAATTTTTTCTTCTTCTATAATTGGCTTTAAAAATGCTATAAGGTTATTAGCAAACTCTGAAAATAAGTTTTTTACTAATTCAGAGTCATGCCATTCTAATAACGCTTTTACACCAATAATATTTGTTCCTGTCAATTTCTTAAAACGGGACACAAACCACCGAGTTGAAAAATATTCATCTGCAATTCCGCTTTTGAAAGGAGCGGCTGAGAGATTGATATCCTTAGTTACCCCACCCCGACTTAGGGCCGACCCAAATCCAGTACCCAATGTAATCCCTAGCGTGATGCTTTCATCTTTTGCTGTGGAAGCCATTATTTCCCCGACGATACAGCACTCTGCATCATTTCTGAAAACTACCAATTCTTTATCGATACCGAAAAAATCAGACAACTCGTTTTTTATACTTAAACCGTATAAAGATTCGAATTTATTGAGTCCTTTAATGTAAGATATTCCTTCATCGTAATCAAACGGACCGGGCATAGCTAACGCAATAGCCTCTACTTTCACCTTGGCTTTGCTTGCAGATTCTTGTAAAGAGCTTTTAAAAATATCTAGAATAATTTTACTCGAGGCTAAGCTGTCAATGTCACGTCTAACTATGCTATTTGCCAATAAAAGCTTTTTTTCTATTTGATAAACACCAGACGTTATATGGGATCCCCCAACATCTGCGACAATAATAAAGTGAGGATTTTGATTTTTGTGATACATGGGTTTCACCTATAGTTTGTATTTTTTAAATTTTGCCTTTTCATAGGTATTAAGATTTTATTGTTACTGATTTTATTGTTGTTCAATAAAATACCGAATTTCTGGTTTCATTGTTAAAAGCAATTTCTCAAGACTAAGGAGTCAATCCTAAATACAATTCCTGAATTTGAGTGGAAGAACCTTGAGACGTGAATAATGATTGGTAAAAACAGGTTGCCTCTTTTGCGTAAAACTTTATGTATCTGTACGTAGATTTTGGTATAGCAATATTTGGAGATTCTTGCTGAGAAAGGGTGCCTGCTCCAGTTATCTTAACGTCAGAAGCTATTTCTGAAAAAGTCACCCCATCGTTACTGCCCAGTATTTTATCAAAAGCAAACCACCTAATAAATGCTTGGGTTTTGTCTCTATGCAATATTCTAAAATAATTCACCTCCTTTGGCTGTTGCATATCTACCACAAAATAAATCTCTCCTCCCGTCGGCAATTCAACTTTGGGATTGCTTCCAAAGTTTTTCCCCGGTCTTACCAAGCACAGATTTGTCGAAAAATCACCATCCAAAGCACTTGTTAGGGAGTTTTTTTCAGCATCGTTTGAAGATTTAAAAAGCGGATCTTGAGATGCACTCATTGTCCACCCTGTACGTTGATAATCGCCACTTAAAACAGCAACTTTAACTAATAGCGTAGCTTTAATCGAAGCATTGCTTTTGGATGCAACAGTTACTGTAGCAGACCCCTCAAAAACTCCTTCCAATATCCCATCCTCACTAACCGAAACAACCTGAGAGTCAGAAGAAGTAAAAGCCAACCCATCATTAGCGCTCATCGGGGAAATGTTTACTTTTTCAAGTAAATTATAATGTGACCCAATTACCAAATCTAAACTAGATACTGTTATCTCGATGGATGAAGTAGGCACTAAAACTGCATCGGTAACTGTCACGGTAAATTCAGCAGTTTCTTTACCTGCGGAAATTTTTATTTCACTTGTTCCTTTAGCTTTCGCTACTAGCAGTCCTTTTGAGTTTACCGTTGCAACGTCAGAGTTTGAGGAATAAAAAGTTTTAGACTTATCTGTTGCATTTTCTGGAAGTATGCCAACTCTGTCTGCTATGCTTGTGCTTTCCCCTGCTTTTATTGTTATGCCTTCAAGCAGCTCGCGATCTAAAGTAATACTCTCTACATCTATCCTTAATTCTCCTACTTCCTTACTACAGCCTGTCATAAAAAACCCGACTAAAGAAAGTACAAAAACAAAAGGAAGTAGTTTAGCTCTTTTCATATTAAACATGTATTTCAATTCTTTTCTGCGGGTCTGCTTAGCGCATAGGCACACCATAAAAGGGCGGCCTGCCCATGTAAATCACCAGTAAGCTTTTTCCGGTCGAGGTAGTACTGATGATCATTCTTTTCGCCGGTACCTTCACATACGTTTTGGATATCGTTATTACTATCAAGATAGGTTATTAATGAGAGCCAGGCTTTTCTAGCAGCGGTTCCGTAAGTTTTATTATCAAGCCAACCGTTTTTCACTCCGCTGATCATGGCATAGGTAAACATAGCCGTTCCTGAAGTTTCTTTCCATGATGAGCTGTCATCTATCAACTGCCCCCACATTCCATCACTGAACTGGTATTTTAGCAAACTCGCCATCATACGCAGATAGCCTTCTTTTATCCTTGTTCGATAAATATTATAACGGCTATCCTGTGGCAACATACGTAGCACTTCCGTCATTCCAACCGCCATCCAACCATTGCCCCTCCCCCAATAAAACGGAGCGCTTGGTGCATGATAAAAAAGACCATTATCACGTTGCAACTCATCCAGATAAAGAGCCATCTCTTTAGCTGTGCGTTCAATATATTTTTCGTCCTTTGTAGCAAGGTAGGCATGAGACTGAAGGGCAGTAATCATGAACATATCATCAATCCATAAGCGGGTTTGCCATGAAAAATTTCGGTTTTGCCAGTCTTTTTCTGACTGCGAAGCATTCGAAGGTAAAGTCCATTGGCCATCAGCGTATCTTAATCCTAAATCCATGTATTTACTTTCTTTTAGGGTTCGATATATTTCTAATGGCACAGCGCCAAAAACGTAATAGTCCACTTTATTACTTGCTGTTGGGTTTAGCGTGGGCTGTAAGTTTTTTTCTTTATTAAACAGTAAATCAAACTTATCTACAAGCTGGTTGTTAAGGTTGCCATTACCTATACTTTTTGTAAACCATAATGCCCCCAACCATGCACAAACATCTGGATAAGTGATAAGATCAGCGGTATTAGTAGAATTCATGTTTCCCCAGTATGAATGCTTTGTGCCAATAAACCGTTCGGTAAGCTTTATACCAACTTCTTTTGGCTGCGAGCCTTTTGGAAAATTTATTAGGTCGTAACTAGTGGTGTCAGATTTTTTAATCCCGGTATCGTTGTCGTTACCCAACGTTTTTTTACGGCAATTCGTTAAAAATATAACACTTGATGAAAGCAACAACATGTACAAGAATATTCTATAATGTTTCAACATAATCAGTTTTAATTATTTATTTCTCTGTCGCAACATAAAACACCTATTATGAATAGCTATTCTTTTTCAGCCAGCGCTTTAAAGCAGCGCTCTTTATTTAACTTTCTATCGTTTATTGGAACTCTAAGTAACGCAATGACATCTGTAAATTTTTCTCATTTGCTTGTCGATTTGTATCAACCTGCGTAACGAACTTTCGCTTTAACATTTTTACTTGAATTTTATGATAGGCGCTGAATGCAAATCAGATCATATTTTTATCTCAAACCCCAACTGAAGTGACCTGCGAATATATGATGTGACATATTCCGCCTTAAGGTTAAAAAGGATACACAATTAGTTTTGTGGGGCTCAATACACCAGCCCGCTATCGTGAAACAAGAGCGTATTTATGGAACTTCAATCCCTCTATTAAGGTTGAAAACGGGCTTTGAATTATTTAACGACGGGGTTCCGCCTTCTAAAAAAGGCCAATTATGGCTATCCCATTTTAATTGATCCAGCATTAAAACTCTACCCTTAGGATTATTTTTATCAACAGAATGGTAAAATATCCAATCGTTTCCCTTGTCATCTTGAACAATCTCAGAGTTATGTCCATTGCCCACAAAACGAGAATTTGAGTTTATAACTACGGTATAGCCATTGTTCATCATTGTTTTACCGTTTTTATCCATGTAAGGTCCAAATAATGATTTTGATCGGCCAACTACTAGTTTGTAGGTGCTATTAATTCCTTCGCAACAAGTGCCAACAGATGCAAATAGGTAATAATATTTATCTTTTTTGTAAATGTAAGTTCCCTCAAAAGCTGTCCCGGCAATTTGCTTCTTTATAGCACCTTTTTTAACAGACAGCCCGTTTGCTGTTAGCTCAATAGCGTAAATCCCTCTAAAACTTCCCCAAAAAATATATTTTTTACCGTTGTCTTCTATATAAAATGGATCTATAGAGTTTTGGACACCAATCTCATTGCTTCTAAACATTTTTCCATAGTCTTTAAAAGGGCCTTCCGGCTGGTCAGCAACAGCTACTCCAACACCACAAGTCCACTCGCCACCCCAAACAGACATTGAATAGTACATTACGTATTTGCCGTCTATGTAGTTGATATCAGGTGCCCATATGCCTCCCTTGCGTTCAAAAGTTGGCCGTGAAACCTTGTTAAACGCTGTTCCAACGAAATCCCAGTCGACTAAATTTTTGGATTTATAAATAGGAACATTTTTTATACTTTCTGTAGCGTATAGGTAAAAATTCCCATCAGGTGCTTTTATAATTGTAGGATCGGGAGTGTTTTTATCAATTACCGGGTTATAATAGCCGTTGTTGCCTAAATCAACGCTGTCACGACCCATCTTTCCATATCCGAAACATTGCGAAATAATTAAAAACTGCAACAACAATATATTTGTAAATATTAACTTCATACTTCTATTTTTGATTAAAAAATTCGCTTACTCTTGTTGGGCTTAGCATCTGCCAAAGTGAAGCTACGGTCCATCCGGGGGCAAATATATCATTGTAAAAGCCTTTTCCGTTTTTGCCATAGTCCCAATTTGTGTGCTGTACAACCTCAGGGTAATATCCTTTTTTAGCAATATTAAACATGTGCTCTTTTTCTGGCATCAACTGCAGCATCGAACTTTTTATCACTGATGAAAATTCCGAAAATCTTTTTTCTTTTTTCTGTTCGGCTAACCAGTCTAACACTGTCGCAAATTCAAAAATAAAAACATCAATATGATTGTTTTCTACAGACACATTTCCCCATCCTCGTGATTTAAAGCCAACATCACCTAGCATCTGCCCTTGTGCAAAAGGAACATCCCATGTGTAATACCAAGACAAACAGAAATAAGCCGCTTTTAAAGATTGATCAATGTAATGGCTTCTTTCTTTTCCGGAAGTAACCATGGAAAGGTAATACATGGCCGTTGACGCATACAGAGAGGCCTCTTTATCTTCGCAGTTAGCGTCTAAGGTTGATGAAAAATAATCTGATTTAGAAATTATTTCTTTTTCTAGATAAACAGCAGTTTGTTGGGCGCTTTTTAAATAAATTTTAGCTTTAAAATAGCTGTAAGCCATAGTAAGTGGTAGCGTTGCAGACGGGGTGCTTCCGCCAGACGCGTCTATTATTTTAAAATTATCGTCAAATTTTCTTGGGAAACTGCCGTCGGCTTTTTGAAGTTTAGCAAAATTGCCCAACAGGTTTTTTAATTTATCTTCCCACTCGCGATGTTTACGGCCTTTTTTCCGCTCGTAGTTTAGGTAGTTTAAAATAGCGAAAGCACCTTCAGATTGGCGACGGATACTGAAAATATCTGTTTCATTTTTGCGTCCATAATCTACAAACTCCCTAAAAAAACCGGCCTTCGTAAACCCATGCATAAGATAGCTATCAAATATCGAATTTGCTTTATTTACTAAATCTGGAATGTTGTTTTGCTCACCATATTCCAAAGCATTAAATGCGTTTAAAAGAACCCTGCCAATAAATCCTACTTCTGCAACGCCGGTACTGATACAATCATCCGTACGCAAATGCACCCCGGAAAAATATTTCAAATCATACTTGTCAACATAGCTTTCTGTAAAGAAATTGGTAAGTACTTTTTTAGCTTCTGCATTGTTGTATTTGATTTTAACGGGAAGTGGTTTATAGGTATCAAATCCGTAGGTCCAGGTATTCGCTATAAAGTTAGAATAATCAGATGCTTTGCCTTTTTTTATTTCCCAAACCAAGTGCTTTGTTTCATTTTTTTCCAGCTTTTCAAAAGCTTGTACAGCTGGTGCCAGCGTTAATTTTCTGATATAAGTTTTGGGTGCTTCGCTGTATGGAAATCCGAAAACTAAAGCGGCGTTGCCATTTACATTTCTGAATCCGGTAAAACCTAAAGAAGTTTTATCGGTTAAAATTACCTCACCGAAATTATGGGCGGATAAGCTCTCGTTTCCAAACTTATCTAACCTTAGTACAGTGTAATAATCACCTGTTTTTTCATCAAAAATTCCGGTAAGCGGAGTGCTTAGGCGGTCTTCTCTTACCTGCCAGCTGTCGCTTGTAGCAAAAGATGGTGCTTCTTTTGGAGATCGTAAATTTTTATGATACCAAAACCCAGGCATGAAAAATTGGCAATCGTTATGGTTAAACGATGCTATTTTAAAAACCTCTTCGAAATTGAAATAAATTGTTTCATTCGCTTTGATAGTGACTTCCACTTTTATAGTCGATCCATTGTCTGTTCTTTTCTGAGATACAATAACTGGAATATTTTCTATAGAACGCAAAGGGCCTGAAGCATTTTCTTGTAAATCATAACTTTTAGCGGGGTTGCCCGGATATTTTAATGAAATTCGATATGAAAAAGTGGCTTCTTGTGCAAAACTGCACAAATGCAAAAAAGCAAAAGTAAAAGCAAGTAATAATTTGTTAGTCATTATGTATAATTGTTCTTAATGGGAATAATTGTTTGAGCTGTAGGCGATATTTATGGATTCCCAATATTTATCGTATAGTTCTTTTGCTTTTTCAGCACTATCGCCTTGAGGTATTTCAATAAAATTTTCTCTTTTATTAACCCAGTTCCACTCCCAACTGCGAATATTTGTGTTGAAATTTTTCGAATTAAATGCTTTTTCGCCATCTAAATCTTTAGTAAGTTCAGCGAAAAACTGCTCCCATCTTGGTTTATAAAAAGAAGAAAACAAGCCACTCCATTGCTTGCAGGCATACTCATTAAGCGGGCAGTTTTTATCGCCCCAAAGCGTTATCAGGTTTTTAGCATTCTGCTCATAAAGTGCCTTTTCTTGAAGGCTGGAACCGCATCTTCGGGCATCTGCTATCCATTTCCCAAGCAAAAAATCTTTGCGTGTGGCCAGCAATCTATCCATATCCTGTATTAGTACTATAAATTGATTGCTGTATTTTTTAAAATCTAGTCGATCCTTTTGCAGGTAAGCATTTACAAGTTTCTGGTGGACGGTTAATGCGTAATTAGCCAAGACCTGGCGTGTAACATCCACTACATCAAAACCGTATCCATCGCTTTTATTAAGTTCGGGAGACGCCTGAATTAAAAGTTGCCAAGCGGGCAATAATTCTTTAGGAAGATAATTTAATTTGGTATTGGCCCATCTGGCAGTGCTATCAAGCGTTGGTCTTGCCTGAATAATGGATTCTGCACCATCTCTGATGTATTTGTTGGCAGAAACCGCATACACAGTTTGCCTTAAAATATTCCAAGCTTTAAGCGCCTCGGAGTTAGCTATTCCGTATCGATTGCTTACGTATTTTGGCAACCATTCATCTAAATTTATAGGTTCTTGGCGCCATATATTAGCTGTCATCAACTCATACAGTACAGGGTTTTGCTCAATACCTTCCATCGTGAGTCCTATTCCCGTCATTTTTCCGCTTTTCGGGTCATTTAAAGCGGTTGCCGGACCTCTCGCTACTTCTTCCAACCGGCCAAATAAGTTAGTGTTAGCACCAAAATTATTGAGCATATTCCAAATCCATTGTTTACCATAAAAAGCTTCTGTACGCTTCCAGATGGGTTCAATTTCTGTGGCTAAATCCAAAATAATCATCTTGTCGTCTGGTACGGCTTTTAACAAAGCTTCTGTTTGAGATTTCCGCCAGAATTTTCTGTCGCTATAAAAAAGCCAGCCTTGCATTACCCAAACCGCCGCCGTATCCACTTGTTTCATGCTATCGTATATACGGGCACTTAACTCCGCAAGATATTCCGGATCATCAGATGGTGGCTCGTTTTCGTTAAAGGTGTCGGCAGAGTAAAAATGATCTGTCCCTAAAAGTTCAGTTTGCTTTTTCAGGAAAAGCTCACCGATATGGGCAAACATGGCATCCTCTGAATCAAGTATATAAGTATCAAAAAAACCATTTTTCCAGTTTGTCGATTTTAATTTTGCATTTGGAAAACGCTTTTTAAAAGCAGCGGGAACATGACCGGTAAAGGCCGGCAAAACAGGACGCATACCTAAAGCCCGTTCACGTTCTAAAATCTTCTTTTGTAGTTCGAACTGATTTTTCATCCACTGTAGTGGGAGTGGCCCGCCCCATCCATCCAAATTGCCCATCCAAAACCATGAAAGATAGGCCGGTCCCGGAAAAAAATCTTTAAGTTCCTCATCGGTGAATCCTAAGTCTTTATACACCAGGTACCAAGTGTACTCCTCGCCAGTTATTGCTAAAGGCATATTGATTCCATGTAACGCCATCCAATCAATTTCCTTTTCCCATCGAGACCAGTCCCACCAGCTCATGCTGTAATTAAAGGTGCAATAGTTGAGATAATAACGGAGTTTATAAGGTGTTTGTTTAACAACCTTAAACGGGACAACCGGCAGTTTTTTAGGTAAATTAAGGTTATCGCCGTTCCAGGTTACCTGGCAATGTCCGTATTCTGTAAGATAGTAATATAATGCTGAGGCGATAGCGCCACCATTATTCCCACGTAAAACAATTTTGCTATCAATGCTTTCCAATTCAAATGTATCGTAGCCATTAGTTGCACTAACGGCTTCCACTTTAAAACTATTGGCGTGTTTAGGCAATACCCTCCGAATTAAATCCGTGGCTTCCTTTTCAATAGGATTTGCATTGGCACCTGATGCTGTTAATGCAATTAAAAACGCAAACAATTTTATCTTTAACTTCATTTAAAAGTTTGCTTATAGAAAATACTTTTTTTACTAATTAAGTAAAAATCAAACAGTAGATAAGATCCGCTAATAACTCCCAATCCGTCACGCAAATGAAATTGGAGGCAGTAACCAAAACCTCCAATTCTTCCAAAAAGTTCTGACTTAAAATCAATCGAATGCCTAAATGTCATCTAGAGATTATCATCTCAGATCGATTCACCGATTTTTAAGATAGTTTATACGACTTAACCTTTACTGTTTAGAATTCTTATTACCCAAAGTAAACGAATGTGGTTTATACCGTTAGTTCAACTTTTTGTCGATTTATCTCAAAAGAGTAAATCTGGATACTGAATTTTTGACAACAAAAGGAATGTGGCATCTGGATTCCGGAAAGATAGAACGGAGCCATTCCGACTCCGCTCTAACTAAGGGTAACAACTATTTTTTTATCTGCCTCGATTATTCACCGATAGGAATTGGAATATCAATATCGGTTGCCGATGCTGTTCCAAAGTTTGGAGATCCATCAGTATTCCATGTTAGCCGCTGCATTCTTGGAGTTCTTCCTCCAGTATTATTTGGTAAGCTACGAGCATGATAAATAAACCAGTTCTCGCTTTTTAGTGTCCCATTGGCATCTGTATAACTACTTGTAAAAAAGCCATTATGGCCCGGCCCGTAAACGGAATTGGCAACATTCTTTACAAAAACTTGCTTTTTGTTAATCCAATCTGCGGGAGTTAAAGGATTCCCTCCGGCTTTTAGCTGAATTTGTGCGAGGCAATAATTATCACTACTATAACGACTAGCCGAATATATAATAAACACGGGGCTATTGGCATCTTTCTGTAACATGATGGGGCCCTCGTTTACACCGGCTCCCAGATTGCCACTAGGTTCGTATTTTTCCCAATTATTTGTTGGCGATGATATTTTCACTCTTGTCCCGGTTACTGTCCATGGGTTAGACATAGGAGCGATATAAATGTATTGTTTATACTTAGTAGCTACGTTCTCCCATCCTGACCAAATGAAATAATTGGAGGTGCCTACTTTCAGTACGGAACCGTCTATGGCCCATTGGTCACTAGAATCAGATATTTTTCCTTTAAAGGTCCACGTTCCTGTCATAGGATCGGCATTGCTGTTTTCTAAGACATACATCCGGTGGCTATCTCCTGTTCCATCGTTGGCCGCAAAATAAAGATACCATTTACCCGAAAGGAAATGTAATTCGGGCGCCCATATATTGGATGAGTATGGTGTACCAGAAGGTGGAGTCCACACTACGGTTTCTGGCGCAAGTGCTAACAATGACATGGAAGTAGTTTTTCTAAGTCCTATTTTATTCCCTCTAGTGTACATAAAATAATAATACCCGTCTTTTTGTGCTACATAAGGATCGGGTCTGCTCGCATTAATTAATGGGTTCTGAAAATTGAGATTGTGGAACTGAAACATTGCCTGCGTTCCGCTAACAGAACTTTTTTGTCTTATTTTGGCTCCCGGCGTACTGCTTTCGGGGTCAATCACCATTTTCATTCCGTTCCCCTTGTTTGTAAGTGAGAAAACGTTGTTACTACCAGAGTAATCAATCGTCCAAAGCTGCGAATCCGTTCCATCGTCAGTACCTTGCTTTAGAATATCGCCGGATGTTGAAGAAGGAGACTTCAGGCATTTGTTACTCTTTGTGTTTATTACTTTGTAATAATCTCCTACTTTCACCAACCTCCATTTTTGTCCACTATTAGGAAACCAAGACCATTGTTGAATGTTTGCGTTTTCTGCTGTTGAATTACCCGTTACTTCTACAACGGGACCACTAGGCAATGATGACACGCCCCTAATTCGGTAGGTTGCGCCGTCAATCAGCGTACCTAAGGGTGGGGCGCTATTAATTTTTCTTTCTTTGGTTTGAGGATTTTCTGTTTCTGATAAATTACTTGGCTTTTCTTTTTGGCAAGCAATCACCAGCATCATTAATACCGCAATTGGTTTAATAAATAATTTGCTTTTCATGAAATTTAAATTAAGTCGCTAAGGAACGCGACGATTATCAATTGGTTAACTGTATATCAAATTAAACCAATTATATACTTAAAATCTGTTCATAATATTGTTGATTCGTATCAAAATACGAGCGAATTAAACCAAGTAACTAATTGATTTTAAGCGAAAAGATATCATGAATTCAAGTTTCAGCTAAAGTCAAGCTACCCTATTACTCGACGATAGGCAAAAAGCACTTTTATGTATCGAAGGGAAAATAAAAATCCGGGATTGGTCATCCCGGATTTATCTATTTTATAAAATAAACTTTCTTATAAGGCTATCCCATATAGTATAATTATTGTTTTACCACCTTATGTATTGCACTCTCTCTACCCGTTAGTTTCACAAGATAAATACCCGCAGGATATGGAGTAATGTCCAATTCCATTTCATTTGCAGTATTGTGTATGGCAATGCTTTTTAACACTTTTCCATCTATACCAACAAGGCTAAGTTTGGTGTATTTACCCTTTTCGAACTGTACGTTTATTTTGTTTTTTGAGGGATTAGGGTAAATATCAACCTTAATTTTAGAAAGTGAAAAACTTAAGGCCCTATTGCCTTCTATGGTTTCATCGCCGTTGTTATCTACTTGTACCAATTTATAATAATTAGTGCCGTTATGGGGCTTATTATCGTAAAACACATAGGTATTCACCTTTGTTGATGTACCCGCACCCGGTGTATCGCCAATTAAGGTAAATGTATTGCCATCTGTACTGCGGTATATCGCAAAATGATTGTTGTTTTGTTCGCTTGCTGTTTGCCAGCTTAGTTTAGTTCGGTTGCCTTCAATTTTAGCGTTAAAGGTGATTAAATCTACCGGTGTTACACCATCTGGTTTTAATTTCAGAACAAAAATATCTCGCGATGTTCCAAATGCCGTAAGATTGTAAGTATCTGTACCTGGATTAAAATCCACTGCAACTCCATTTCCTCCGCCAAAACCGCCTGTAACGTGGACATCACCTGAGGCATTTACAGCAATACCAAAACCACCTCCGCTTAATTGATCCAATATGCCTTTTGCCCAAACAAAATTGCCACTGGCATTTAATTTCTGGATAAAAGTATCAGTATTAGTTGTTTTAGAAACAAGGTTGAAAGTTCCTGAGCCAGGGTCAAAATCTGCTGTTCCATTAAATTGTCCGGTAGTATAGATGTTGCTAGAAGCATCTAAAGCAATTGAAAACCCAACATCACTACCTGTACCTCCCATCCTTTTTGCCCATACAAAAGTACCAGTGCCAGTTAATTTTTGGACAAAAACATCATTTCCTCCTGCGGAAGTTAGTGAGGTAGTACTGGGGTCGTCCGATGGGGTATAGTTAGGATCAAATTCAACCGTTCCATTAAATTGTCCAGTGGTATACACGTTTCCAGAAGCATCCACAGCAATAGAATTTCCAACATCGCTACCTGTGTCTCCAATTCTTTTTGCCCATACAAAGGACCCATCGCTAGTTAATTTCTGAATAAAAACATCATTTCCACCTGCCGAAGTAAGTGCGGTAGTACTAGGATCGCCCGATGGGGTATAGTTGGGGTCAAATTCAACTGTTTCATTAAATTGTCCGGTAGTATATACGTTGCCTAGTGCGTCTGTAGTAATGCCATACCCAATGTCGCTACCCGTACCGCCCATACTTTTTGCCCACACAAAATCTCCATTGCTAGTTAATTTTTGTATAAAAATATCAGCTCCTCCATTAGACACAAGACTGCTAGTACCCGCGTTTGGATCAAAATCTACAGTCCCACCAAATAAGCCTGTGATATATACATTCCCCGATGCGTCTAAAGCGATAGATTTTAGATCTTCGCCGGCTGTTCCGCCCATAGTTTTCGCCCATATAAAATCTCCATTGGCCGCTAATTTGATTACAAAAATATCAGTGCTTCCTGCCGAAGTAAATTCGGTAGTTGTTGGTTCGCCAGCAACGTAATTAGGATTAAATTCAACTGTTCCATTAAATTGCCCGGCAAAGTATATATTACCCGATGCATCTGTAGTGATAGCTCTTCCAACATCGGAACCTGTACCGCCTATGCGCTTTGCCCAAACAAAGTTGCCATTAATGTCCAACTTTTGTACATACGCATCATTACCTCCTGCAGAAACAAGGTTAAATGTCCCTGTACTTGGGTTGAAATCTGCAGTAGCAACAAAAAGCCCGGTAGCATAAACATTTCCCGACGCATCCACGGCAATATCTTTCCCTTCATCTATATTATTATCTGTACCTACAATACTTGTTGCCCAGGCAAAGAGGTGGTCTTGAGCTTTGGCTGAAAAGGATGCAAATACAAGAAAAACAAATGCAAAAAATAATCGGGTTTGCTTAAAAAATCTTTGTTCAACTTTTAAACACCGGAACCGGCTTCCTGAAACTTTACAGGCAAAAAAGCTTAATTTGTTTGTTGGTAACGTTTTTTCCATAACATTTTTTTAATGATGAACTAATATTTAACTTAACTCTAAAGCATCGACCGCAATAAACCGATTTAGCAAAAAGACTTTAACAACCTTAAAGAATTAAACTAATGTCATAGACGATTAGAGCTGCCTTAAAAGGAGCTACTGCCAAGAATAAATTTGTAATACGGTTTATTGGTTACTAATACTCAAAGTAAATCATAGAAAGCGATAAAATAAGTTCAATCTTTTGTCGATATATCTCATTTTATTATTATAACCCGTAGTGCATTATAAATAAGGTTGCCCATTTCGCTAATAATTAGTATATTATATTGATTACCAAGTCATTATAATTATGAGCAACCTTATACGAAAATACGAATTAATCTTGAAGACATTTAGAGAAATTTCACTGGAAGACAACTTTTACTACAAGCCAATCAAACCGAAGATGTCTGATTTAGAGCTTATTACGTTAAGTATTGTAGCTGAATCGTCCGGTATAGATTCTGAATATCAGCTATTTAGAGAATTGCGATTTTCTGAGCTCGGGGGTATGATAGAGCGCAGTGTATATAACAGAAGAAAGCGAAAACTCTTCCCTTACATCGAAGAGCTCAGAAAGAAACTGGCCGTCAGACTGAATGATGGCAAGCAATATTTCATTGTGGATTCGATGCCCCTGGAGATATGCAAAAATGCAAGAATGACCCGAAGCAGAATCTGTAAGGATCAGGATGGAGCTTTGCCAAACCAAGGGTTCTGTGCTTCCCAGAATGCCAGGTATTACGGTTATAAACTCCATGCAGTCTGTTCGGCAGATGGTGTATTCGAGAATTTTGACCTGAGTCCCGCTTCAGTACACGACATTCATTACCTGAAGGATATACAGACCCAAATGTCTGACTGTGTACTGCTTGGAGATAAGGGATACCTTTCCTCGGAAATACAGATCAACCTATTTGAAACTGTTAAAATCAGACTGGAAACTCCTATGAGGAACAACCAGCGGAACTTTAAAACCTATCCTTTCATATTCAAGAAATCGAGAAAAAGAATAGAAACTCTTTTCTCACAACTGTGCGACCAATTTATGATACGGAGAAACTATGCCAAGACTTTTATTGGTTTCAAAAACAGAATACTTACCAAGATTACCGCCTTGACAACTATTCAGTATCTCAATAAATTTGTCTTTGATAGAAATATCAACAACATTAAAGTTAACTTAGTTTGATAATGCACTACGGGTTATTATAATATTTTAAAGCCATCACACTAAATATCATGGCGTTAACGAGCTTACTATTTTTCTTCAGGATCATAAACAGCTACTCCTACCCTACTATCCGCACATCCATAGTACATGAACCATTTATTTTTGAAATAAACTAGGCCCTCAATAAAAACAGTACCTGAAGGATATTGGCCACTTTTTTCAAAAGGTTCTGTAGGGACAAAGAACGGTTTGTCTAAGCGTTCTATAACTTTTGAAGGATTATTAATATCAAATAATACTTGCCCTGCCGAATAGGTGTTAGCTGTGTAATTGGTGTCCCTGTCATTACCTCCTCTGTTTTTTCCGTTGTAAAAAACCAAAATACCCTTATCAGTAACAATTGCCGGAGGACCACATTCCGTTAGGTCACTATCAAAATAATGCTTTCTGGGTTTAACGATTAGATCCAACTCTCCTTTTTCATCAAGAGTTGGCATCCAGTTTATTAAATCATCCGATGTAGCGATATTCATAAACCGCTCGCCCCAATACATCATATACTTTCCATTCACCTTTGTAATTATTTGCTTTCCGTTTTCTACTTTGGTAACAACAGAACCCGATTTGCATTTTAGGTCTTTAAACTTTCCGTTATATGCTTTGCTAAATGCAGGGCCATGTTTTGTCCAGTGAATCAAATCTTTGGAAGTTGCTACTGCTAGCCTAAATATTTTTCTGTTCCATTGTGTGTACATCATCACATACAGGCCCTCTTCTGTAACAGCAATTCTTGGATCTTCACATCCACCGGGCCACTCATTCGCTTTTTGAGCGTCTTCATCAGGATACATTACCGGCTCTTTGCCCTTTGTCATTACTACCCCATCTTTACTTTTGGCAATACCCAATCTTGAGGTACGCTTGCCAATTCCTATTCCTGATTTGTCCTCTCCGCGGTATAAAACATAAATTTTATTATTCTTTACGGCTGCCGCCGGATTAAATACATCGCCCGCCTCCCAAGCAATCTTTTGTTTGCTCATTGGATCAAAGAAAGTGCTTGACGAATCCGGAGAGAGGATAGGATTAACATTCACGGGTCTGACAAACGGCCCCATTGCCCAATCAGGAAGCTGGTTCTGTGCAAAAGCAAACAGATTAAAAAACAGAAAGCCGATGGAGAATAAAAAACGTAGAAAGTTGAAATTCATTTGTTAGGTTTTAAAGGTTATGATTCTATTGTAATTTGATTTGTCTTTATCATTCGGGGATTATGGCAGCAATCCGGAATTAAGAAATGGTATACTGTTTCCAACAGTTGCTAAATTCTTGCCTTCAAAAACTGATTTAGCGGGTTCTTCTTGCTTTGGGTTATCTTTAACTCCTGGCCTTTGAACATGCTAAAAACACGAAAATTAAAAATATTAATATAGAGACTACTCTTTTCATTTTTTAATTTGGAAATAACCAGAGATGCAAGTCAAGCCGTTGGCGTTATGGCTTCCGCATAGCCTTGCTAACACCAACGGCGAGATAAAAAGCGGCCTACCGTTTTCCTAAAAGAGTAGCCGCACACCAAAGATATGGTGCCTGTCCATGAAAATCTCCCGCATTGCGAGGTCGATCATGGTAATGCTGTTTATCGTTCTTTTTGCCGGTACCGATACAAACTTCTGTAACATTGTTTCGTTCGTCGATATATGACACCATAGCCAACCATGCTTTTCGAGCGGCCGGGCCGTATTCGTCAGCATCAAGCCATCCCTCTTGCAAACCAGCAATAAAGCCGTAGGTAAACATTGCCGTACCTGAAGTCTCAGGCCAAAAATCAGGCTCGTTAATAAGTTGGTTCCACATACCATTTGGTCTTTGGTGTTCTTTCAAACTTTCCATCATGGTAAGGTAACCTTTCATGATACGTGGTCTATCTTTATGACCCATCGGCATTTCACGAAGTAGATTCGGCATTCCGACAGCCATCCAGCCATCTCCTCTGCCCCAATAATAAGGAACGTCTGGTGCATGGTAGAATAGTCCGTTTGGACGCTGTAACTCATCCAGATAAAGTACCATTTCTTTTGTAGCCCTATCTAAATACTTACGATCTTTTGTTACCTTATAAGCCTCAATTTGCACTACTGTAATCATGTACATATCATCAATCCACAAACGGGTTTGCCAAGAAAAACCTTTATCTGCCCAAGCTTTCTCTTCAGGTTTTGCATTTTTGGGCAATTCCCACTGCGCATCAGCGTAAGCCAAGCCCATTTTTTTATAGCGCTCGTCTTTTGTTATTTGATAAAGTTTCAGCGCAAGGCTACCGAACATGTTATAATCCACATGGTTCATCGGCGGTAGTAACGCTTTTTCGTACGTAAATAACGGCTCAAATTTATTTTTCAGATCCTTGATCAGCTTTTGATCTTTTACTTTAACTGCATACTCTAATGCACCATTCCAAGCGCATACTTCTGCGTAATGGATGTACCTATCATAAAGTTCATGCTTGCCGTCGACAAAATGATAAGCTAGTCGTTTACCCACTTCCTTAGGTTTGGATCCTTTAGGAAAACTCGCAAGTTCTTTTTGTTGTGCAAACAACAATTGAATAGAAAATATTGCAATTAACGATAAAATTAATCTCCTGGACATATCTCTTTTTTAATCTTAATTTTTTATTGGACTTATTTAATTTATGTTCTAAATTCAACTACCTGATTTCAATCTATAATCAAACAATGGCAACTCTATAAAGGGTTAGAATTTGTCTAATATTAGGAATTATAGAACTTACGATAGTTTATCTGGTTTTTTCATCTTAACGTCTCTTTCAAGTATAGGACCAGTGCGGTTTATGCTTTCTGCATTGTTTTGTTTACCAGGTCTCTCTCCTCTGCTCCACTTCCCAGGAAGTTTTTTTCCATCCACATCATCACGATCAGGAGTAGGATTTTGAGGTTTTGAATCACCCGTCTCCTCTATCCAGATATCAAGAACTTTGCGCAGATATAATAATATTTCCTTATTACCGCTGATGCTAGCAACATTAGTGAATTGAAAAGGATCTTCAGCTACATTATAAAGTTCTTCTGTCGGTCTTGGTTTAAGAAAAATATCTACCTGATTTTTGTTGGTTAATCCTTTGTCATGAGCGTCCCAAAGTTCTTTACCTGCCGGAAAATTCCTTGCCGACTCACCGGCAAGATCCTGTCTTTCCGGAAAACCATTACGGATATACACCCAATTTCTATATCGAACCATACGTTCGTATGCCTGAAAAACATGCCAGTTATGTTCAGCAAATACAAAGTCTCGGGTGGTAGTTTTGTCACCTTGTAAAACGCTATAAAAACTTTTTCCTTGAATCCGTTTATCTATGATAGCAGTGCCTGTGAGATCCAAAATAGTTGGAGCTATATCAATAGAACTAAGTAAAGAATTACTTCGGGTGACATCTATCCCGGGACCAGTAATAATAAAAGGACTTTTAATGCCACTATCGTATAATCTTACTTTGTTTCGCGGAAAAGGACTACCATTATCGCTCATAAATATGACATATGTATTTTCAAATATGCCTTGGTGTTTAAGCTCCTCTACCACCTTTCCAACAAAATGGTCGAGCCTAGAAACCTCATGATAATATGCTGAGAGATCTTTACGTGTTTCAGGACCATTGTACAACATTGGTGGCACTCCAATCCTTTCTGGGTCATATATATCACCATTTTTATCAAATTGCCAATCGCGGTGGGCATCATGTGAGGCAAACCAAAAGAAAAAAGGTTTATTTCTTGGGCGTTTTTCCATTATAGAAACCCAATCTTCTTCTCCACCAGGTCCTTTTCCCAGAGAAACTGTATCGAACGCAACTTTCACAGCATTTCCCATATGATTTTTACCTGAAAGTCCAGTATAATATCCTGACTTTCTAAGTATCCTTGGAAACATGGTCTGTGTAGCAGGCAGAGGATCATGCAGTTCGGGCGCACCAGTATTATGAGGATATCTGCTTGTAATAATACTGCACCTACTTGGACTACAACTACTTATAGTAAGATACATATTATTAAATGCCATACCAGAAGCTCCTAATGCATCTATGTTAGGCGTTTTTACATCCTTATTACCGTAGAAACCGATATCTCCCCAACCAATATCATCTGCAATAATAAAAACAACATTGGGCTTGTTGACTGGCTTATTTTGCGCAAATACAAATTGAAAAGAAAATATAGCCAGCAATGATAAAAATATTCCCTTCCACATAATACTTTTTACTTTTGTTGAACTTTTTAAAATTTTTCTGCTGCAATTAAATAACATCTAGATCTTGGTAATCATATCTAACTGATAGCTTTCCGTTCAAGAATATATCCTACGCCATAATCCTATTTCAAACCTTATAATTGCTACTGACATTTCTAAGATGTAGAAACTATTCCCAACTTCAGTTACAGAAAAAGAGTTTTTATCGGTTTAATTAGCGGAAGAGGTACCAACAGAATACAAAATAAGGTATAGCAAAATTGGAGATTCCCTATAGAAATCTCCAATTTTCTAATTCAATTTACAATCAGTCGGATATCTTATCTTCATCAGCTACCGCATCTTCCCAATTATCCCACTTAACTGTAGCAGGATTATAACCATCGTAACCATAATTTTGACTCAACTCTCCCTTATTATTAGAAGTAATTGCTGAACTAGGAATAGGCCAATAAATATTCTTTTTATCAATGGTGTAATTCGGATTGCTATTTCCGGTTGAATTTATGGAAATTGGTCCTTTATTATAAAGACTGTAGTGGTTAATTCTTTGATACCAGTAGCTTCCGCCAGCATTGTCTGTCCCACTTTGTTTATCAAAGTTATCTAAACTGTAAACGTTGCCCCATTCATCAGGTTTACCACTACGAGCTAAACACAATGAGACACGAGTTAACTCTACATTACGCCATTCCTCCCAGTACAATTCACGAGCCCGCTCATTCATAATATCCCCTATTGTAACAGCCCCCTGATAAAGTTGTGTACATTTTGCTCTGCTTCTAATCGCATTTAAGTCATCCTTGATTGTAGGGTCGGTGGGATTCATATAGTATTTTGCCTCGGCGCGAAGTAGATAGGCTTCAGCTAAACGATATAAATACCAGTCTGCATTTCCACCGTTAGTTGCACCTCTATTACCGTCAGATCCTGCTATATTTGCCTCATTTACAGGATCATCTAAATACAGTTTATAATGAGGTACGTCAAACCAGCGACGAATAGTATCACTACACAATAACGCTCCGGTACTCGGGTTAAATAAAGTCAGTGGCTTACCAAACTCGGTAGATGCCTTATTGTTTACTTTATAGTCCTCCATACGCACCCAATTTCCTGCAGCCGAGCTGTGACGCAAATCGGTTGCGTCCATTACGCCGTTGACTTTCCATAAAGTTTTTGTTGCAAACGCAGTTGGACGGAAGGTAGCAATACCTCTTCCAAATGCCCTCATATAATCATACTTCGGGTTATAATCGGCGCTGTTACGTCTAATGTTTAATAGCGCCTGTTTACCATCTTTGGCCTTCACTCTGCTGTCAAAAACAAAAGGATACAAGATTCGCATGGTAAGCATTTTAGTAAATGATTCCTGATCAGAACCTCTATTGGGCATCCCCATAATTACCTCAGTATTAGACGCAATCAGTTTATTTTCTGGCCGGTGTAAATCCCATATGACGTTTCTAGTAATAGGCCATGTTTGCGGTTCGCCTCCGTCGTTAAAAGTTCCAAAGCTATTTTGCATCAACGCATATCCGGATTGATTGATCAATATATCCGTTTGTTCTTTGGCTTTTTCATACTCGCCAATCGCCAAGTAACATTTAGCTAACAACATACGGCAAGCTCCCTTGTTTACCAAGCCAATCAACTTCGTATTACTTTGGTCTGGCACCCACTGTACTGCTAATTCCATATCTCTGGTAAGCATTTTTAGGATCGCATCTCGTTTAGTAGAACGAAAGTTTTGCTTAGGCACTTCTGGCAGTTTGGTTACAAGAGGAATGTCACCAAATTCGAAAACTAAAGCCATGTAGCGAAAAGCCCGATGAAAATAGGCTCTACCTTTATACATGTTTCTAGTAGCTTCATCTAAACCTTCAACTTTGTCCACATATTGTATAATGGTATTCGCATATCTAATCCCCTTGTAGGTTTCCTTCCATAAGTATGCGATACTATTTGTTCTACCGAGGTTTTGAAAGTTGGAGTCATCAGGCTTAGGTGCATCACTTGTAGGTGTAAGCATATTAGCTACATCAGCCAACATGCTGCTCTTGTCTGTGGCGGCAGCAACCATCAAATCAGAAAAAATATATTCTGTTCCCAAGGTTAGCATTTCATTATGATCCGTTGCCCAATAGGCCTTTAAGGTACGGTCACATAGTGCCATGGCAGCCATTAAACCAGATTCTGTAGAAAATGTAGCACCCGGCTCATAAAACGACAAGGGGTCGGTTTTTAAAAACTCTTTTTTACAACTGTTAAATAGGATTGCCCCCCCTATAAGCGCTACTATGAACGTGTAAAGCTTAGGAGATTTTATATTTATCTTTTTCATATCTTTTAAATTAATGCGCTTTAAAAAACTAAATTTAGACCTAGGTTGTAGACACGCGTTGCCAAACCACCTCCCTCACCAAAAGATGGGTCAGTCTCAGGATCACCATATTCCCAATCTCTATTCCATACAGCAACGTTTCTTACCGTACCATAGACCTTAACACGGTCCAAATTTAACCTTGAACTCCATTTTGTAGGTAATGTGTAAGCTATCGAAATATTATCCAGACGAACAAAAGAACGATTATACAACTTTTGGGCACCGGTTGCTCCTGTCGGGCCTTTAGCTTCTATACGTCCATAGTCATTGGTCGGGTTATCAATAGTCCAATACTCTTTTGCAGGTACGTTCTGCAATGCATAGGTCATCCGGCCTCCATCATCATCATTATTCAAATAAGCGCCTGCTAAACTTTTGTGTCCAGAGTATGAATAGATATTAAATGACAAGCTCAAATTCTTGTTAAAAACAAACTCGTTACGCAGTGACCAATTAAACGGCGCATCCCTTTGACCAAGAAATTCTTTATCATTGTCATTATATACATGCGTAATAGAGCCGTCTGCATTCGTTACATCGTCCGCGGTGTAGTTATTCGCTACTTTAGGATCGCCTGGTATTTGACCATATTTCGCAGCCTCTTCTACCTCATCCTTTTGCCAAATGCCAGTAACGCGATAATTCCATATCTCACTTATTGGTTTGCCAATAAACCAGCCGTTGGTTATGTCGTCGCTTTCTTTTTGTCCAATAACATTACCATTTACATCCAAAACATCCTCTTTTTCGTAATAAAGGTGGACGATTTTGTTTTTGTTATAAGTTAAACCTAATGTGGTAGACCATTGAAAACGATCGTTAGAGATGTTGGCCGAGCTTAAGGAGAACTCAAAACCTTTATTATCCACTTGCCCTAGATTGGTGGTAATATGATCAAAACTAAATTCCGGTAAACGTTGGTCCAAAATCATGTCCTGAGTTTGCGTGTAATAGTATTCTGCAGTACCTGTAATTCTATCGTTAAGAAAACCAAAATCGACCCCTAAATTGAATGAAGCGCTCTTTTCCCATTTTAAATTCGGATTTGCTAATCTATCTGCATATAAGTAACGGTATAATTCCAATTCTCCTGATTGGTTGATATATCCCTGATACTTATTAGCTCCGCCACTAAGGTTTGACAATGCCAAATAAGGATTACTAAGAGAACGATTACCATTTTTACCATAAGAAACACGTAGCTTACCAGTGCTCATGACATCTTTCCACTTAAAGAATTTTTCATTTGCAAATGACCAAGCAAGTGCTACGGAAGGGAAAGTTGCATATGGATTTGAGGCACCAAACGCAGAATAACCGTCCCTACGGATAGAGGTGGTAATCATATAACGATTATCGTAAGAATAAAACAAACGAGCTAACAAGGCATCAGCAGTTTCATGATCGTCTGAAGTGGAGTAACTGCTGTTTTCTTTGCTTCCGTTTTGGGTATTGTGAAATCCCAAAGCGTCGGATGGCAATATATTACGAGCTTCGATACGATCTTTCCATGATTGTCTTTCTTCGGCTTCTTGAACCAGAGTTAGACTTAAACGATGCTTTTTATTGAAAGTTTGGCTCCAAGCAATAGTATTATTGTATGACCAGTCAAAACGTTTTGTTTGCTCACGGTTTGCTCCACGTGTCTTTGGGTCCGATCCCGGCAATTCTGCGGACATAAAATAGCGGTCATGAAAAAATTGATACCGTGGAGATGCGTTGAACGAATAAGTAATATTAAAAGGTAATTTAACCTTAGCATTAAAAATGCTGTTTAATACCGTGTAGCCTTTTTCTAACTCTAAGTATTGCTTCTGGAAATCATAATTATAACCTCTTTGACTATACTCGCCACTTAATGGATATTGAATCGGATTGCCTAAATCATCTGCATAGTCCGCATAAGGGCTATTACGCAAAGCATAATCCAAATCAATATCAACATTCCCGTCAGACCGGTTCTGAAAGTTAACATTTGCACCTAACTCTAACCATTTTTTAACCTTCGTTTGCACCTTCATGTTTGCTCTAACGGATTGGTATTGATCACTTATCTCTGCTCCTTCGTTTTTTAAATATCCCATTGACAAGTAATAATTTGATTTATCGCTGGCGCCACTTACACTTGCGTTGTAATCTTGATTTATACCAGTTCTGTATGTTTTGTCGGCCCAGTCAACAGTTTTGTTTGCCAACAAGTTCTGAAGTGCATTTCCCTGGAAACCAAGACGTCTAGCCCAAATGCTATAATCAGATTCACCACTATCATTTGTAGTATAAGCTCTCCAATTTTCAATAGAGATATCAGAAGGCAACTGATCTGCCCGCATAAAATAACCCGGCTGGCTAGCAAATACTCCTGCTTGATAAGCTTCATAAGCTCCCGTAGTTGGGTTGACCCCATAAGTGTTTTTTGTATACCAGTCCTCTCGGTGTTGTAGATATTGTGAAGGACTGAACCTTTTTCTATAATTGCTTGCCTCTGTAGCTCCGCTGTTTAGGGTCATAGTAACAACTGGCGCTCCTTGCTTTCCTCTTTTAGTACTAATAATTATCACACCATTAGCCGCTTTCGCTCCATAAATTGCTGCTGCTGAACCATCTTTCAATATGTCCATTTGGTCAATATCATCTGGGTTAATCTCTGAAAGCTCACCGTAAAATATGGTCCCATCAAGTATAAGTAAAGGAGAGTTGTGATTTCCACCTGTATATACAGAGCGTTGCCCGCGGATGTTCAATGAACCTCCTCCCTTCGCCGATGCACTATAACCTACATTTAATCCGGGCACACCTCGTAAGATATCCTGAACCGTTTTTGGGTTTTCATTGGCAATCTTATCTGGGTTAATTGAAACGATAGAACCTGTAAGATCTCTTTTCTTGGCTGTTCCGTAACCTATTACTACAACTTCATCCAATGCTTTACTATCTGGACTAAGTTGAATAGCAAGGTTACTTAAATTACCAACTTCTACGGTTTGAGAATCATAACCCACGTAAGAGACTACCAACTTTGCATTTTGGGGAACGTTCAGCTCAAAATTACCGTTTAGGTCAGTAGTTGTCCCTTGAGTTCCATTTTCAACTTTTATAGCTACACCTATGAGCGTTTCGCCTGACTTAGCGTCCTTAACGGTGCCTTTTATAGTTCTGTTTTGTGCTATTCCAATAAAAGGAAGAAGCAGAAGTACGCCTATAAATAATATCAGCGCCCGTGTTATTTTAATATTATATTTTTTAATCATAATAAAACATACAAGTTAGTTTAGTAGTAATTGGTTTCGGATATTTGTTTACACGATTGTTATCCATCTGAGATAAATAAATTCATTTTCATCTTTAAATTCCTGAAATACTCTTTAGCAAATATCAGATCAGCGTATGAGTAATGGTTTAAATTGGTTTGTAAAGTATTAAGTTGAAATTGATACCTAACATATACTGTTTATCAAAGTAAAGAAATGTGTTGCGTATACTTTACTCAACTTTTTGTCGATTTATCTCATATTTTATCCCCAAATTCCGTTGAGTCCGGACTAATAACCGCTTAATAACATCTTCGGAATTTCTACAAATTTTTAGCAAATTGAATCTACAACAAGTCCGAATTTTAAGGTAAAAATGTGGATTAGACGTGGACTCAATCCGGACTGAATACAGATTCATAGCGAATAAGATATCAAGAAGGTACCAGAACACACTAAGTGCATAGGCATTCTAGAATGAATAAATTAGAAACTGTTTTATGACATAGAAATAAAAGGAGTGCCTATATCAATAATCCTCTTTTGTATAGTTTAATCTTGAAAGTCACTTCAGTTGAGAAAGAAAGTGCTGTTTTTTCAAATCAGCTAAAATCCGTTCTTATCTTATTAACTGAGGTCATCTATCCAAATGCTTGGTCCAAAACAATTATTATCAGCGCGGAAGGCATTAATGAAGTTTCAAATCATCATTTCTTTGTCAACGCTAAGCTAAAAATGTCTTTATCTGATTTTTGCAATGCAACCTTAACAAAGTATAAGCCTCCAAAAGCTTTAATAAGCTTGATGTTTTTCCCATTACATTTGGCTTCGTAATCATTTTTATCATCTAAGCATATTAAAATAGTTGATGACCTAACTTTTTTATCGGAAAAGAGTTTAAATTCTCTTTCAAAGCTATCATTATCCGCACTAAATTTTTGGGATATTGGCCATATATTAAACCCATAAGTTACGGTACCTTGTTTAAATAAAGCATTGTACCAATTTAGTACAGGTGATGACAGGGCTCCAAACTGATGCCATCCGCCACCATTACCTGACTCTACACTAAAATTTTCCCAACAGTTATAACTGTCATCAGTTTCACGCTTCCATACATCTAAAGCTGTTTTTGCTATTTGAACAGCCTTTTCTGGCTCATTCAAGTCCAGCATAGTTTTCCAAAAGAACCACTGATGAGGCATCCACACCCTTCCGTTCCAATACCCATCCTTATTGTAATAAGGTGCAGTCTGATCAATTGCCGTTATGCCTTGGTCTGTCCAAAGTTCTCCGTTTGTAAAAAGATGACCGATAATCTGCTGCTGTTGCTCTGGATTGCATATTCCAGCAATCAGCGGACTGCAACCATCAATTCCTTTGTTGAAGTTACCTCCTCCCTTATATTCAAGCATGCCGGTAGGCTCACCATTGGCATCATGTTCAACATAACCATAATAACCTGATTTGCTGTCCCATGCATTTTCTTGTAAAGCTTTAGTATAAAGGTTAATATCCGCATCATATTCATTCATATCTTGCTGATACCCCAACTGCCAGGCCGCCATTTTTAACAGTTTAGCGAACCGGATTTGATGAGAGGTATTGATGGTTGGCGCTACGGATTCTTCGAGCCTTTTCTTGTGCACAAATACCTGAGGAGGATAATCATCCCATCCGCCCGAGTTGTAGAAAATATCCCATGTTTTAATCAGGTTTGATTTGAGCTTTCTTGTGGGAGAACTTTCTGCCCCTCCCAAGAAATTGTAATATCTTTTCAGCCTCGGGTAAAAATATTTTAAATACTCTTTATTTTGTGTTTGGCCCCATAATTCATTAAACAGATAGGCTTGTACTGGCAAAGGTGTTCCATGTTCTAAAA
This sequence comes from Pelobium sp., assembly GCA_035496935.1. Taxonomy (GTDB): domain Bacteria; phylum Bacteroidota; class Bacteroidia; order Sphingobacteriales; family Sphingobacteriaceae; genus Pseudopedobacter. Next base: position 156,018 of record DATJED010000014.1, read on the forward strand.
ACGCAGACTGCTCTGTGGTATCCATGGTATAGGCATTCAGTAACTCTACAGCCCTGCCGGTATTTAAGGCTGCGTATCCTAAACCAATAAAACCGGAATCCCAGGTATACAAGGAACTCCATCTTTTGCCTGGTGTGGTGTGTTTAACATATTGGTTTACGGTAAAGGTGGGATATATTAAATTGGTTAAGGTAGTGGCCTCCATCAACTGCTGACTTAACTGGTAAGGCTCTCCTGCTTGATTATAGCTATTAAAATTAACTTTTGACTGTTGGTTTTGATATAAGATTTCTGCATTTCCCCAGTTTTCGTTCAAACGGCTTAACTTATCAATCACTTCTTTTTCGTTTTCACCATCAACAACGTATGCATACCGCGAAGTCTTTTGATGGGGTTTAAGAATAATAGGCGCAGAAAATATATTCTTAAACCACCCTTTATTATTACCGGAAATTCGAGACGTTCCCACGTTTCCGTCTTCTCTTTTCACTAAGTTGTTGAATATCGAAAGTACTTGGTCCGGATTATCGCTATATAATTCTCTCTTTTCAGCACCTAAATCGCTCCAAATCATACCATAAAACCCTTTGATCTCTGGGTATTTCAATATAACCCCGTTTGGGATTCCGCTGGCTAATTGACGAGGAATATAATTGAGCTTATGATCGGTAAATTTTATAGATGATAGTTCATTTTGACTGACTAGCGCAAATCCGTCTAACCTTATTGATGCATTATTCAAAATTTCAAGCGTACACCTTGTATCCCCTTTAGGTAAATTTGCTACATCTAAATAAGCTATGGAATACTCATTTGCATGAGGTAAATCAACAGGCTTTAATGGTGTTCCGTTAATTTCCGCTTTCAACATCGCATTGCTTCCCGAAATAGTTTTGTAGCGAATAAGGAATAGGCCGTTTCCTAAATTTCTATTGTTTGAAGTTTCATAAATTAGTTTTTCACCTTTTCTTTTGCCAATTAATATAGCCGTCCCGCTAACTGCGTTTTCATCGTTAACCTGACCTCTCAACTGCCCATTGTAAACTAAATTATAGTTCCATGCAAAGGCAGAATCTGTAAATTCCACATAATCCGAAGCTTTTTCCCACTTTACGTCAGTTGGTAAAACAGCAGCTACTTTCTTATTATAAGGAAAAACTATGGTGTTAAAAATGTTTAATGCAAGACTGCGATTATTATTGGTATTATTAACAAATTCTGCTTTTATTAAGCGACTGTGTTCATCAACTTTTGTAAATGAAACATCACAGAACACTCGGTCTTTCCACTCTAATTCGTATCGATAAGAGAAGTAAGAAAGATCAGGGCTAGCTTGCCAAGGATGATAGCCGGATTCTCGTTTTACATTAGCCAACGGTGTTAGCGTTCGCATGTATAACGATGGTTGAACGATAACATCAAATCTTAATCCATCGTTTTCGGACGGCACATGAGAAATCCCGTTATATTTATCGGAATAAGGACCCCATTGAGGTAAAGCAAGGTCATGCGTGTTTTTTAATGACGCTGTAAAACCGTCTTCCCAATTTTTATATATAGAGGGATTAGGCTGGGCATTTAAACTATTAAATGTTATTTGCCCAAAACATATCGCTAAAATAAAAGCGACCTTTTTTTTCATTTTCGGTAAACGTATTGTTGACTTCCGGAAAAATTGTATAGTTTTCTTAAAATCTGTGCAATACGAACAGGAAAAAGCCATCAATTTATTTTAATTACCGTTTTCATTAATAGGAGCAGGAATGTCTATACCAATAGCCGAAGCTGTGCCGAAATTTGGTGAACCGTCAGCATTCCAGGTGAGCTTTTGCATTCTTGGGGTTCGCTTACCATTTGGTGTGTTAGCTACATCACGGGCGTGGTATATAAACCAATTTTCAGTGGTTACCGTTCCATCAGCGTTTGAAAGATTGCTTGTAAAAAAACCGTTATGACCTGGCCCGAAAACAGAGTTACCAATGTTTTTTACGAAAACTTGCTTTTTGTTTATCCAATCGGCAGGGTTCAAGGGATTTCCGCCGTTTTTTAGCTGTATCTGTGCAAGACAATAGTTATCGCTCCCAAATCTGCTGGCCGAATATATAATAAAGACCGGGCTATTGGCATCTTTCTGCAACATGATTGGACCTTCATTTACCCCGGCGCCCAAAGATCCGCTAGGTTCGTATTTTTCCCAATTATTTGTTGGCGATGATATTTTTACTCTTTCCCCGATGATTGTCCAGGGGTTAGACATTTGAGCGATATAAATGTATTGTTTGTATCTGGAGGCTGTGCTTTCCCAACCGGACCAAATAAAATAGTTGTTTTCTCCAACTTTAAGCACAGAACCGTCAATAGCCCATTGGTCGCTGGAATCAGCTATTTTACCTTTAAAAGTCCATGTACCTGTAGTTGGGTCGTTATTTGGGTTTTCTAACACATACATACGATGAGTATCTCCTCCGCCGTCGTTAGCTGCAAAATAAATGTACCATTTGCCAGAAAGGTAATGTATTTCGGGAGCCCATAAATTGGAAGAGTAAGCTGTACCCGAAGGTGGTGTCCATATTACCTTTTCGGTAACTTTTGAAAGCAGAGACATTTTAGTAGTTTTTCTAAGCCCTAAATTACTGCCCCGTGTGTACATGAAATAGTAATTACCGTCTTTTTGAGCAACAAACGGATCGGCTCTACTTACATCTATCAAGGGATTCTGAAAAGTGGCAACCGGCTCTTCGGTTTTAGGCTCCTCTTCTATCGGCTTGGTGCCATCGTCGACTGTTTTGCTCGTTTTATCCTTCTTACAAGCAACCCCAAATATTAAAATAGCCACAAGAAATTTAATAAAGAATATCTTTTTCATATAAGTTAGTAAAAGGCAAACTCTAAGAATAGAATTTGCAAATGGTCTGTTAAACTGATTGGTTATCATCCAAAGTAAAGCAACCAAATCTTTAAAATCTGTTCATCTTGTTGTCGATTTGTCTCAAAAAGTATCCATCCTTCAATAAAACACACACTTAATTCACTGATTTTGAACGCCAACCACAAATTGATATTCGCAAAACTCCTCAAACTGGAAACATTAGAAACTATATCTACCCTTGTTTATTTATATTTGTTCAACTAATTATGCGCCTTTTCTATTACTTCTGTTTGCTAGGGATAGTACTGCAACTTTTTGCTGTACCCTGTTTTGCACAATATTATTTTAAACATTATCAGGTGGAGGATGGGCTTTCCCACAATTCGGTAAGAAGTATAATTCAAGATAAGAAAGGGTTGATATGGGTTGGCACCAGAGGGGGGTTAAGCCGTTTTGACGGTTACACCTTTAAGACCTATAAAAACAAAAAAAACAAGTTCGGAAACATTGGAAATAATGTAATAACGGTTATCGCCGAAGATCAAAAGGGAATGTTGTGGATCGGTACAGGTAAAGGAGTCTTTAGGTACAATCCTTACACGGAGGTATTCACTCAAATACACAAAGATTTAAAAGGATTTATAACGCATATACTGGTTGATGGCGAAAACAACCTTTGGTTCGTCTCTAACTACTCTTTATTTAGATATAATCAGAAAAAAAACAAAATAACAGACTTTAAAATGCCCGCGTCCTGCATAGCTCTTGACAAGGATATGAATTTGTGGGTGGGAAACGAGGACGGTGTTCTCAGCATTTACAACTCAAAAAACAAATTGATTAATACAAGTAGAGTAATTGATCGCAACATCCCAAAAAACTTACGCTCTATAAGCAAAATACTTCCAATTGATAAAAATGAAGCGTTAATAGGCTGTTTTAAACAAGGACTAAAAAGTTACAATAGAAAAACTGGAGAGACTAAAACTTTACCATTAAGCAAGAGTAAAAACCTAGAGTTATTTGTACGTGATATTACAGAGGGTGTCAATCAAAACTATTGGATAGCGACCGAATCAGGAATTTATATTTATAATTTAACCACCAAAACCAGTACCAACTTATACAAACGAATCGGAGACCCGTATTCGCTTTCGGATAACGCTATTTATACAATTTGTAAAGACAATAAAGGAGGAATGTGGGCGGGAACATTTTTTGGAGGAATAAATTATTATTCGAGAGATAACGCAAAATTTAAAAAGTATTACCCCATACCTGGTGTAAACAGCATTTCCGGGAGCGCTGTGCGTGAAATTTGTTCAGACGGCAAAGGCAATCTATGGATTGGTACCGAAGATGCGGGTGTTAACAAGTTTGAGTTAAAAACTAAAAAATTCACCAATTATACCTCAAGCGGAAAAAGAGAGGAAGTATCTTACCCTAACATACATGGCCTGCTTGCCTTAGGGAATAAACTTTTTATAGGCCCTTTTGTACATGGTTTAGAGATAATGGATACACGTACAGGCCTAATAACTCAACGCTTTAAAGTGATTACTGACAAGAATAACAATACTAGTGACTTCGTTCTTAGTATATATTTAACAAAAGATAGCACTTTACTTATTGGAACGGCCTATGGTGGCTCGAGCTTATTTTCATACAATTGGAAAGACAAAACATTTAAACGTATTCCACAAATCCCTTACAACTCCTATGTACTTACCATACTAGAAGACAGTAAAGGAAACATCTGGACAGGAAGCATAAACCAAGGAGCTTATTACTATAATCCTAAAACTGGCAGAAAAGGAAATATCCGTTTTGGAGATAAGAACATGAGTGAATTTCCGGTATATGGGATTTTAGAGGACAGCAGTCATAACATGTGGTTTACTACAGAAGGAGGCGGATTAATTAAAGTAAGCCCTAATGGACAAATCCTAAAAAAATTCACCACGGAAGATGGGTTGCCAAGCAATATCGTTTTTCGCATTTTGGAAGATGACGATGAAAATCTATGGATTAGCTCTCTAAAAGGGCTTATCTGTTTCAATACGCGAACAGAAAAACTCAAAGTTTACACACAGTCTAACGGGCTAATTACCAACCAATTTAATTACAACTCAGCGTATAAGGGCGATGATGGAAAAATGTACTTCGGGTCAGTTGCAGGCATGATTGCATTTAATCCAACTGATTTGGAACAGCATGACTTTAGCCCCCCGACTTATATAACCGAATTCGAAATCAATAATGTAGAAATTACACCAGATGAAAGTGATAGTCCGTTAAAAAAATCAATCGTATATACAGACACTGTTACTTTGCTTTACAATGAGAACAATTTCAGCATCAAGTTTTCAGCTTTAAACTATTCTTCTCCAAATGTGACAAGGTATAAATATCGTATGGATGGATTAGATAAAGAATGGACATATCTTAATACCAATAGGAACGCCTACTTTACGGATTTATCGCCGGGGGAATATACATTTTTGGTTCAGGCAGAAAGTAATGTTGGAAATTGGGTGGGGAAAGAACGCCGTTTGTACATTAAGATACTTCCGCCCTTATGGAAAAGCAATATTGCCTATTTTATATACATTCTTGCTCTTGGCACTTTACTGTACCTTTCTGTACGTTATTATCACCGATCCTTGGAACGTAAGAATGCAAATAAACTGAAACTTTTTGAACACGAAAAAGTCAAAGAAATTTATCAGGCAAAAATTGAATTTTTTACAAACATCGCACATGAGATCCAAACACCACTTACGTTAATCAGCGTTCCTGTAGAAAGGGTTATTGATAAAATAGACGAATATCCCCGTATCAAAAGAAGCATGATGATGATAGAAAAAAACACTAAGCGTTTGGTAGACCTCATTAGCCAACTATTAGATTTTAGGCAAACGGAAATTGAGCAGTTCGGCTTAAACTTCGTAAACGTTGACATCAATAAAATACTTAAAGAGTTGATAGCACCTTTTAAAGAACTTGCTACTGAAAATAAAATAGACTTAGAACTAAATCTACCTCAGAAACATGTGATTGCTTTTGTGGATAGAGAAGCATTGGTCAAAATCTGTAGCAACCTGGTTTCGAACGCTATCAAATACGGCGCATCCAAAACAATTATTGATTTAATTCCTGCGGATCCAAACCAAAAGCAGTTTACTATACGCTTTTACAACGATGGTGCAGCAATTCCGGAAGAGTTTCGCGAAAAAATATTTGAGCCCTTTTTTAGGCTACGTAAAAAAGAAAAACCGGGCACCGGCATTGGCCTACCATTAGCAAAATCTTTAACTGAACTCCATAAAGGCTCTTTAGTTCTAATCTCAAGTGAGACCAATAATATCGTTTTTGAATTAACTTTACCAATCCACCAAGAAATCGAATTTCAGTTAAATAGCTGGAAAAAAATTAAATGATTATGAACGAAAGCATTTTAATTATCGACGACAATACAGAAATACTGGAGCTGTTATCAGAAATCCTAGAGGATACTTATACTTTATTTACAGCCGAAAGTGGTGAGATTGCACAAGGTATTTTGGATAGCGAAATTATCCATCTTATTATATCAGACGTAATGATGCCTGGGATTGATGGATTTGAGCTTTGCAAATTGCTCAAATCAAATGTGAATTATTGCCATATCCCAATTATATTATTGACTTCTAAAAACACCTTCAACTCACAAATTGAGGGGCTGGAGAACGGAGCTGATGCCTACATACAAAAGCCATTCTCGCAGATTTTATTACGCACACAGATTGCCAACCTTTTAAAAAATCGCTTAAAAATAAAAGACCACTTCGCAAGTTCTCCTTTCGAAGATGTAAGGGTAATGGCGCATTCAAAAACCGATGAGATATTCTTGAAAAAATTGGATGATTATATCCGTAAAAACATAAAAGACACGCATTTGGATGTTGACCAGCTCGCCTATCACATGCACATGAGCCGGCCTACCTTTTATCGAAAAATCAAATTTCTTTCTTCTCTATCGCCAAAAGAATTAATAGATATTACTAGACTTAAAAAAGCTGCTAGCTTAATTGCTGAAAATGAATTTTCTTTAAATGAAATTGCCTCAATGGTTGGTTACAGCTCACAAAGTGTGTTTACTAAAAACTTTCAAAGATATTTTAACGTTGCACCACGTGAATATCTTAATTCTTTAGACAAAAATAAAAGCCAATAACCCGGGATTGTTCCGGGTTATTGGCTTTCCAACCGCTTTGGCGATAAATTTATTTTTCTAAAAGTGCATTAACACACCACATGTAGGCAGCTTGGCCATGGTAGTCTCCGGTGTTCCGAGGACGATCGTAATAATACTGCTTATCATTCTTTTTGTTGGTTCCAACACAAACTTCTGAAACCGCACCTTTATCATTAACATATTTAGTCAAAGCTATCCAAGCTTTTCTGGCAGCTGGCGCATACTCTTTTGCATCTAACCAGCCATGCTTAACCCCGCTAATAAATGCGTAGGTAAACATTGCGGAGCCTGATGTTTCTGCCCAGCAGTCTGGTTCGTCTATTAACTGGTTCCACATACCACTTGGTGTTTGATATTGCTTTAAGCTTTTCATCATTGTTAAGTAGCCTTTTAAAATGCGGGGCCTATCTTTATGGTTTTCGGGCAAATAGCGTAACAATTGAGTCATACCCGCCGCTACCCAGCCATTTCCTCTTCCCCAATAAAAAGGAACATCCGGAGCATGATAAAACAGACCATTAGAGCGTTGCAGCTCATCTAAATAAAGTACCATTTCTTTGGCCGCCCTGTCTATATATTTCTGTTCGCCGGTTACCTTGTACGCTTGGGTTTGTACAATCGTAATCATGTACATGTCATCAATCCAAAGACGCGTTTGCCAGGTATAGCCTTTAGCGTCCCAGGCTTTCTGTTCTTTGCTTGCGCTTTCGGGAACGTTCCATTGGGTATCCGCATAAGGTAAGCCCAACGTTAAATACCGCTTCTCTTTCGTTATCTGATATAGTTCAAGGGGCAAACTGCCAAACATGTTGAGGTCAACATGGTTCATAATTGGCAATAACTTTTTTTCTGTAGTAAATAACGGTTCAAATTTATCCTGTAAAAGATTTAAAAGCTTTTGGTCTTTTTCCAGTTTTGCAAATTTAAGTGCCCCGGTCCAATAAAATGTTTCGGGGTAGCTTATCCATTTTCCCGCATGTAGTGCATGCTTTGCGTTTACAAAACGATAAGCAATAAGTTTTCCAACCTCGGTGGGAGAAGATTCCTTGGGGAAATTTTTAAGCATATTACGTTGCGCAAATGCACCGTTGAAAGAAAAAAGAAGTAAAAATATTAATACTCGATTATACATGGTTTTAAAAAATTAACAATTAAATACGATTATATTGGTTAGAGCTACAATTTCTCTTGAAGCAAAGTAAGCAAACATCGTCCAACAAATCTGTTCAAATATTTATCTATTTGTCTCAAAATACAGAACGTTAATGAGACAAATCGACCAAAAGTTGAACGGTTCTAAAATTGTGAACCGGCTATATTTGTTTTTAAATTTTTAAAAAGTCTAAAGAATCCTGTTTTTTAACCTAAAAACATCCAATTCAAAATTACTGGAACATAAGGCTAGTGCTTAATGTTATAATGGTATAAAAACGATTGGAATCGACTCGTTTTTATGTCAGTTTTTAAACCGGATTTTAACGGCATTTTTAAATCCAAAATGGTAATATTATCTAAACCTAAATCAAATACTGACTTAGTTTAGTGACTATTACGACTAATTAAACATAAATTAAAAGCAATAAACTAAGTTTTAAATGAAAAAAGGATTTGTTTGTATTCTTGCCTTGTCATTATGCCTATTGAGCATACAGCTAAAAGCACAGGAGATTAAAGGGAAATGGTCAGTTGAAAAAGCCAATACATGGTATGCGAAATACAAATGGATAAATGGTTGTGATTTTCTCCCCAGCAATGCCATCAACCAATTAGAGATGTGGCAAAAAGACACCTTCAGTCCCGCTTTAATTGATAAAGAGTTAGGATGGGCGGAGTCTATTGGTTTTAATACAATGAGGGTTTACCTGCACAGCATCGCATGGAAGCAAGATCCTCAAGGGTTCAAAGAAAGGATGAGTGAGTATTTATCTATTGCTAACAAACATCACATCAAAACTATTTTTGTATTTTTTGATGATTGCTGGAACAAAGAAGGCTTTGCAGGGAAACAGCCTGATCCAAAACCGGGAATTCATAATTCTGGTTGGGTACAGGATCCCGGAGACCCTTATTCTTCTCAAGAAAATACATTCCCAGAACTAGAGAAATATGTAAAAGATGTGCTCACCAAGTTTTCTAACGATGATAGGGTGTTGCTGTGGGATTTGTATAATGAGCCCGGCAATTCAGGAAAAAAAATCACCAGTTTGCCCCTTCTTAAAAAAGTATTTGGCTGGGCCAGAGAAATCGCCCCAAGCCAGCCTATTTCTGCCGGAATCTGGGATTGGGGTTTCGAAGAGCTTAATGCTTTTCAGATTATGAATTCAGACATTATTACCTATCATGATTATGAAGCTCCTGAATGGCACAAAAGAGTTCTGCAATTGCTAAAAACCCACGGAAGACCACTTATTTGCACAGAATACATGGCTCGTACAAAAAACAGCCGTTTCGCTAATATTATGCCGATGTTAAAAGAGGAAAATATAGGCGCAATAAACTGGGGATTTGTGTCCGGAAAATCTAATACAATCTATCAATGGAGTACTCCTCTCCCCGACGGATCCGAACCTTTAGAATGGTTCCACGATGTACTAAGAAAAGATGGATCTCCATACCGTCAGGATGAGATAGATGTTATTAAAAAACTGAATGGTATTAAATAATCCCTCATAAAATTTCTGCAAAAACAATCAGAGGAAGATATCAATACATCAGCTTTTTACTGCCGATGCATATTAATTACCAAACATGACATACACCAAACAAGCAAAAAACTTTAGAACGCTCATTATGCTTGCTCTTTTTACAGTAAATAGCTTTTCTGTAAAGGCACAGCTAAAAACACTAGCTGATAGTGACAAAAATTCTGAAGCTTTTGCTCTTGTCGATAAAAAAAGTACACCTGTTATCTACTACGACGGCTCCGATGCAGCTGTTGTGGCACAAGCATCTAACTTATTCTCTAAAGATATTGAAATGGTATCCGGCATCAAACCTGCTGTTGCTACGTCAGAAAAAATCAGTGGGAAAACTGCAGTTATCATAGGTACGTTGGGTGCTAATAAGCTAATTGCTCAGTTAATTAAAAAAGGAAAAATAAATGTTGAGCGCATCCGCGGAGGCTGGGAGCAATTTGTAATACAAACCGTCGATAATCCGTTTCCAAACGTTAGTAAAGCATTGGTGATAGTAGGAAGTGATAGGCGAGGAACAGCGTATGGTGTTTTTACTATTTCAAAAAATATTGGTGTATCTCCTTGGTATTGGTGGGCAGATGTACCTGCGGTTAAACACAAGAGCCTTTTCTTAGCGCCAATAAACTATGCTTCCAAAGAACCTTCGGTAAAGTACAGAGGAATTTTTATTAATGATGAAGATTGGGGCCTACGCCCTTGGGCAAAAAAGAATATCGATGCGGATATCAAATTCATTGGCCCCAATACCTACGAAAAGGTATGCGAACTTTTATTACGTTTGAAAGCTAATATGCTTGCCCCGGCTATGCACCCCGGTTCCGGAACTTTTTATAAATTTCCTGAGAACATGAAAACCGCAGATAAGTACGGGATTATTGTTAGTACTAGCCATACCGAACCCCTACTTTTTAACAACGCCAGCGAATGGAAACATGATGTTAACGGCGATTGGAACTACTTAACCAACAAAGAAGGGGTGTTGAAAGTTCTTGATAAAAGAGTGTCCGAGTCATCGGCCTATGAAAACGCCTATACCATGGGCATGCGGGGAATACACGACACAGGAATGGCGGATGTTCCGGCAGGCTATACTAAAGCAAAAGTTTTAGAAGATGTAATTTCTGATCAGCGGGACATACTTAAAAAATATCTGAAAAAACCTATTGACCAGATACCGCAGCTATTTGTGCCCTATAAAGAGGTGCTGGATATTTACGAAGACGACATGAAGCTTGCCGACGACATTACCTTGGTATGGCCCGATGACAATTACGGTTATATTAAACGTTTAAGCGATAGCAAAGAAATTAAACGTTCTGGAGGAGCGGGCGTTTATTATCACATCTCCTACTTGGGGCATCCTAATGATTATCTTTGGCTTAACACCACTCCGCCTGCCCTAATTTACGAAGAAATGTATAAAGCTTATCAAACTAACGCTAAACGCTACTGGCTTTTAAATGTTGGCGATATAAAACCGGGCGAACACGGGATACAGTTCTTTTTAGATATGGCGTGGGACATCAATCATTTCAATTACGAGAATGTACCTGCTTTTGAAGGCAATTTCTTAAGCTCAATTTTTGGAGCGCAGTACAAAACGGAGCTTTCAGAAATAATGAAAGAATACTATCAACTTGCTTTTTCGCGAAAGCCAGAGGCAATGGCTTGGGATTTTAGATGGAACAGTATGTTTACCTCTGAAAATATTTATAATACCGATTATTCTTTCCAAAATTACAATGAAGCACAAGGAAGGCTAGATAAGTATAATACTATAGCTACAAAAGCCGAAAAAATAATGGAGTCTTTGCCAAAAGAATATGTACCTGCATTTTATGAACTGGTTTACTATCCGGTAAAAGGTGCAGATTTAATGAACAAAAAAATGCTGATAGCGCAAAAGAACCGTTGGTATGCGTTACAAGGAAGGTCTATTACTAATAAATTAGGTAACGATGTAAAGATTTACCATGACAGTATCGAGCTTATTACAAAACACTACAATGGTTTACTAGACGGAAAATGGGACGGCATTATGACTGCGCCCGACAGACTGCCAAAACCTCAAGTGGTACCCACAACCCAAATAAACTTACCAGAACAAGCTAACTTGGGCATTTTTGTTTCCGGAGAAGAGGCGACTGATGACTTCAGTAGCTATCACATGCTACCACGGTTTAACGTCTATACCAAAAAGAGCTATAAAATTGAAGTTTATAATAAAGGTAAAAACAGCTTAAGCTGGAAAGCCGAAAGCCAAAATAACTGGATTAAACTCGATAAATTAAAAGGCAATACAAGCTATCAAGACGAAATAACAGTCTCCGTAGATTGGACAAAAGCACCGATCGGTACAGCAGGCAAAGGCGAAATCATCGTCACCGGAGCAGGCCAGACAGAAACAGTGTATGTTTCGTTATTCAATCCCGAGGTTACTAACCTCACAGAAATACAAGGAGCGGCCGTAGAAGATAACGGAGTAGTTTCCATTGATCCAACTAATTTCACTCGTAAAAACGAGAAAGATGGTGTTAAAATAAATGTAATTAATGGTTTAGGTTATGAAGGTAGAAGCTTGCAGTTAGGAAGCATATCAGATAGTGTTTTTAACAGTTCTACCGTAGAGTATGATTTTTATACCAGCAACGCAGGCTCCGCAACCGTTTATATTTATGCTTTACCAGTATTCCCAAAGGATAAAGAACATACTACCCAGTACGGCGTAACGGTTGACAACAGCTATATGCGATGGATGAACGTTGCCACACAATCACAAGAAAATTCCTTTGAATGGAAAAACAATGTAATTAGAAACTGTGCTATAAATACCGCTACTATAAGTTTAGATAAACCCGGGAAACATACTTTTAAACTTACCACGGGTGATCCTGGCATGGTAATCCAAAAAATAGTAATTGATCTTGGTGGCATGAAACGTTCTTACTTAGGTCCGCCTACTACCAATTATAAAACTAAATAATAAACCCAATTGCTCTTAACTGCGCAATATTTTAACTGAAGCATGAAATTAATTTATTTATCTTTTTTCTTTCTCTGTTGTACAACTTCCGCGTTTACACAGGAGGGTTACCTAAGTTTAAGATCATCGGCTAACTCTATTTTTTTAAGCTCTAAAACCGGCTCACAAAAGGGCTATAATTGGAAATTTAAAAAAGTAAGCGAAATAAAAACTAAACCAGAAATATTGTCTTCTGCGGCTTATGCAGCAAAAGACTGGATGCCTGCAACAGTACCGGGTACGGTGTTAAACAGCCTTGTTGAAAATAAATTATATCCCGAACCGTATTTCGGAGATAACAATAGAAAAGAACGTGGCCTTATACCAGATATCCACGATGCAGGTATAGATTTTTACCATTATTGGTTCAGGACAGAATTCGACATCCCGAAGGATTTTGATAATAAAAAGATATGGTTAAAATTTAACGGCATCAACTACAGATGCGAAATATGGCTAAACGGTAAAAACATTGGCCAAATGGCAGGCATGTTCAACGCCCAGCAGTTTGATATTACCAAAATTGCCAATCGTAAAGGCAAAAACATCTTGGCTGTAAAAGTAAAGCCTGTGGATGTCCCAGGATCAAGCAACCGTTCTGAAAATGTTAGAGTTGGTGCGGTTGGAGAGAACAAAAATGGGGGAAATGGAGAAATAGGTAAAAATGTAAGCATGCTCATGTCAGTGGGTTGGGATTTTACAGCTCCTGATGGCATTAGAGACAGAAACACAGGCATCTGGCGAGAGGTAGAACTTTTTGCTACGGGCCCAGTTCAGATTGAAGATGTTTTTGTGATTTCAAAACTTCCGTTGCCAGATACGACATCATCAAAAGAAACCATAAGACTGGATCTTTTTAATAGCTCTGATCAGGAACAAACCGGAATCCTTTCTGGCTCAATTGTAGAAGCTGATGTCAGCATTAGCAAAAAGATTACGCTCAAGGCTGGAGAAAGGAAAACAATTACGCTTACGCCAACAGAGTTTAAACAGCTTAACATTAAAAACCCTAAACTATGGTGGCCACTAAATAAAGGAAACCAACATTTATACAATCTGGATTTAAAGTTTACCATAGCAAAAACCACCAGTAGCCATAGCTCCACTCGTTTCGGTATTCGTGAAATCAGTACTGATCAGAAAACGCCAGACAAGTCTAGAAGATTCTTGGTAAACGGCCACCCAGTTTTTATTCGTGGGTCTAATTGGGTGCCAGAAGCAATGCTCAGAAACAACACTGAGCGCACTTATGCTGAGTTAAGGTATACAAAACAAGCAGGAATTAATTTTTTAAGGTTATGGGGTGGCGGTATTGCAGAGTCGGATTATTTTTATCAGTTATGCGATGAATTTGGAATAATGGTTTGGAGTGAATTTTGGATTACTGGCGACACCCGTTTCCCTACCGACACCGCATTATATTTCCAAAACATGACCAATACGATTAAGCGAATTAGAAACCATGCTTCTTCTGCTTATTATGTTTCTGCAAATGAATCAACAGAAATAAAAGGAGCGGGCGAACTAATACACAATCTTGATCCTACAAAAGGCTACCAGCCACAATCCGAATGTTGTGGAATCCACGATGGCAGTCCTTACAAATATGAAAACCCGATGCAGTATTTTGAAAATACGGCCTCACGAAGAGGAAGCCGTGTAGATGGTTTTAACCCAGAGTACGGAACGCCTATACTGCCCATTTTGTCATCTTTAAAAGAAATGATACCCGCCAAAGATCTTTGGCCGATCAACAAATCTGTTTGGGATTACATGGATGGTGGGGGTTTCCATCAAATGACTACAAAATACAATGAAGCAGTAGAACAATTTGGATTATCTGAATCTATTGAGGACTATGCTAAAAAGGCACAAGTAGTTGGAGCTATGAATTTCAGGTCTATTTGGGAAGTATGGAATTACAATAAATTCGGCTATGGCGATCGTTTTGCCTCTGGCTTACTTTTTTGGTACCACAACAGCCCGCTTCCGCAAACTTCCGCAAGATTTTACGATTGGTCTTTAGAGCCTACCGCTGGCCTTTATTATTCGCAAAATGGTTTAGCGCCACTGCATCCCCAGTTTGATTATCTTAAAAACACCGTTTCGGTTTACAATGATTACAGACAGGCATTTAAAGGATACACGCTGAGAGCTACCGTTTATGATATGGATAGCAGAGAGGTTTTAACGTTGAACAAAGAAATTGATATTCCAGCCGATGGTTTGGTTAAGGATGTGTTTAAAATCGACTTCCCTGAAGGCATTACCCAGGTACATTTTATTAAACTTTTGTTGTTAGACGGCACTGGAAAGCTGGTGGCAGATGCGTTTTACTGGCGCTCGAACGATAAGTACGATGGCGCTTGGACAATGACCGGACCCGCAGTCTCTGGCTTTCAGGAAATCAATAAATTGAAAAAAACGACTTTGGATGCCCAAGCCACCATAACCAATTTTGACGATAAAGTAATTATAAAAACCACTGTAAAAAATTCAGGCAACGGAATTTCATTTTTTACACAATACAGGTTAGTTGGCGAAGATGGCAGAAGCATTAAACCCGCTTTTTATAGCGATAACTTTTTAAATCTTTTACCAGCTGAGCAAAAAACTATAGAGATTGAGCTTCCAAAAAAGCTACTTAAAGGGACTAAAGTTAGGTTATTCATCGGGAGTTTTAATGCCCCTGATAAAGAGATAATATTACAAAACAAACCGTAGTAAGTTTAAAGCTTTTACATCAAAACGATATTTTAGTGAAATCAAATAAAGACTTAATGCCGTTACTGAATAAAAGAAGAGAATTTTTGAAACGAAGCTTTCTCGCATCCGCAGTTATACTTAGCTCAAGGGATTTGTTTGCTAGCTTGCCGGCAGATAGTTCATCCCAACATACGGACGGCGAAACGGTGAAAGTTTTCAATGCGGGTGTAGGAGGAAATAACACTTTGGATCTTCTTGCTCGGATACAAAAAGATTGCTTACTGTTAAAACCAGAATTAACTATTCTTATGGTGGGTACAAACGACATGAATAGCGTAAAATACATTCCGTTAAACGAGTACGAGAAGAATTTAAATACGCTGGCAAAAATGATTATCCGCCAAGGAAGCAAACTGTTAATGATGACTATCCTACCTACCTATGAACCAGATTTACTAACCCGGCATCCCGCTTCTTTTTATGAACCAGAAGGAGTTGCCGGCCGAAGAAAACAGGTAAACGATGTAATTAAGCATGTGGCAAAACAACATAAGGCAGAGCTTTTGGATTTAGGACACCGTTTTGAAGCCATTGGTAAAATCGGCCCGGACAAAGATTCGCTGATCCAAAACCAGGCCAACAGTAATAAAAGAGATGGCATCCATCCAACGCCATACGGTTATCGTTTCATCGGACTGGCTGTATACGACTACATTACTGCTCATAAACTTCCGCTATCCAAAATCGTTTGCTTTGGCGATAGTATTACAAAAGGCGACGGCAGTATTGACCGTAACAGCTATCCTGCGTATCTGAAAAAATTATTATCCCCATCATAAAGAAATTATGAAGAAGTTATTCACATTATTGCTAACCACATTAATACTATTCGTTGTTAAGACCAAAGCACAAATAACCGACCTATATAACGCCGATATCATTGTTTATGGTGGTACCTCAGCGGCAGTTACAGCTGCGGTGCAAGCTACTAAGCTTGGCAAAAAAGTTATTGTAGTTTCTCCTGATATACATCTTGGCGGGCTTTCTTCTGGTGGTTTGGGGTTTACAGATACCGGAAATAAAGAAGTAATAGGTGGCTTGGCTCGGGAATTTTATCACAGAGTTTATATGCATTACCAAACGGATACTGCTTGGCAATGGCAAAAACACACAGAATATGGCAACAAAGGGCAAGGTACGCCTGCAATAGATGGCAATAACAGAACAATGTGGGTTTTTGAACCCCACGTTGCAGAAGGCATTATGGAAGATTTTATTAAAGAAAACCATATTAAAGTATACAGAAACGAATGGCTTGATCGTAAAAAAGGTGTGAAAATGAAATCTGGGAAAATTCACAGTATCTCTACCTTAAGCGGGAAAATTTTTAAAGGTAAAGTGTTTATTGACGCTACTTATGAAGGAGACTTAATGGCGGCCGCCGGAGTAAGTTACCATGTAGGCCGTGAGTCCAACGCAAAATACGGAGAACAGTGGAATGGCGTCCAGACTGGCGTGTTTCAGCATGGCCATCATTTTGCCACCCCGATAGATCCCTATATTACTCCAGGCGAGAAAAGTAGCGGTTTGCTAACAGGCGTTTCGGCACTTCAGCCCGGAGAAAAAGGTGCGGGAGACAATAAACTACAAGCCTATTGCTTCCGGATGTGCTTGTCTAATCATCCTGATAATAAAATCACGTTCCCTAAACCGGATCATTATAATCCTAAAAATTATGAATTGCTTGCCCGGCTTTTTGCCAGTGGCTGGAAAGAAGTTTTTAATAAGTTTGATGCATTACCAAATCGAAAAACAGACACTAACAATCATGGTCCTTTCAGCACAGACTTTATTGGGATGAATTATGCTTACCCAGAAGCATCATACGCAGAACGCAAGGCAATCATAAAACAGCATGAGGATTACCAAAAAGGTTTAATGTACTTTATGGCCAATGATACAAAAGTACCCGAAAGCATCCGTAAACAAATGAATAACTGGGGTTTAGCAAAGGATGAATTTAAAGATAACGGCGGTTGGCCACATCAGATTTATGTAAGAGAGGCCAGACGAATGGTTAGCGACTATGTAATGACCGAAAATGAGGTATTAGGTAAAAAGCAAGTAAAGAATTCTGTGGGAATGGGCTCTTATGCACTGGACTCTCACAATACACAACGCTATATAACAGCAGAGGGATTTGTTCAAAATGAGGGCGATATTGGTGTAAAAGCACCTAAGCCCTACGGCATTTCTTATAACGCTATTGTGCCTAAAAGCGCAGAATGCACCAACTTACTGGTACCTATCTGTATTTCAAGCTCGCACACTGCTTACGGTTCTGTGCGGATGGAACCAGTTTTTATGATTCTTGGCGAATCTGCCGCTACAGCTGCTGTTTTAGCCATAAAGCAAGGAACTACAGTACAAAACGTTAATTACGATGCGTTGCGGAATTTATTACTAAAACAGAAACAGCGTCTAACCATAGATTAATAATGTTATATCCATAAAAAGTAAAACAATTCGAGCACAAAAAATGTTTAAATGCTTATCTTATGCATTTAATATCCCATTATATTGAATATTACAAATCTTAACGCTAAAAATCAAAAAAACCAATAAATATAAACAATGAAGAATTACCTCATCTTACTATTGTGCGCTTTATGCGTATCAAGTTGTTCAGCACAAAAGAAAACTCAGGCCGGTTGGGTCTCGCTATTTAATGGCAAAAATTTGGATGGCTGGAAACAATTAAACGGAAAAGCGGAATACAAAGTCAGCAATGGCGAAATTGTTGGAACTACAAAAGCAGGTGAACCAAATTCGTTCTTAGCTACCGAAAAAGAATACGGCGATTTTATTTTGGAGCTCGAATTACTTGTGGATCCAAGCATGAACTCAGGCATCCAATTCAGGAGCGAAAGCACAGCAGATTACAACAACGGTAGGGTGCATGGCTACCAAATGGAGGTAGATCCATCTACCAGAGCTTGGAGCGGCGGAATTTACGACGAAGCCCGCAGGGGTTGGTTATATACTTTAGAGCTGAACCCGAAGGCAAAAACCGCTTTCAAAAACGGCGCTTGGAACAAATACCGGATTGAAGCTATTGGAAATACCATCCGTACGTGGGTAAATGGTGTCCCTACAGCCAACGTGGTGGATAACCTAACTCCAAAAGGTTTTATTGCATTACAGGTTCATGCAATAGGAAAAGATGGTAAAGCAGGTACAGAAATCAGATGGCGAAACATCAAAATCCAGACAGACAATTTAAAACCAAGCCCTCCAGATCACATTGAAGTGGTAAATTTAGTTCCTAACGACCTATCAGCACAGGAAAAATATAACGGTTATTCTTTGTTGTTTGATGGAAAAAGTACTGACCAATGGAGAGGCGCTTATAAAGAAAATTTCCCAACCAAAGGCTGGAATGTTAAAGATGGCGTTCTATCGGTACAAAAAGCAGACGGTTCAGAATCTACAAACGGTGGCGATATTGTTACTAAAAAACAATACGGTGCGTTCGAGCTGAAATTTGATTTTAAACTAACGGAAGGCGCAAACAGCGGTGTAAAATATTTTGTTACAGAATCTGAAGGGAATAAAGGCTCTGCCATAGGCCTTGAATATCAGATTTTAGATGATGTTAGGCATCCCGACGCAAAACTCGGCAGAGATGGCAACAGAACGTTAGGCTCATTGTATGACTTAATTACTTCACAAAAAATACCTGCCTCACAAAAGAAAATAGGCGAATGGAACCAGGGAATTATCAGAGTTTATCCGAATAACAACGTTGAATACTGGTTAAATGGCTATAAAATTCTAGAATATACCCGTGGCTCAAAGCAGTTCTCAGATTTAGTTGCTATCAGTAAATACAAAAACTGGAAAAATTTTGGAATGGCACCAAAAGGTCATATTCTTTTACAGGATCACGGCGACAACGTATCGTTCCGTAGCATAAAAATTAAAGAATTGAATTAAAATCAAAGGAAAAACATGGATAACTCAAGGAGAAAATTTATAAAAAATTCGGCTATAGCAGCGGCAGGTACCTACATGGGTACAATGGGATTCAGCGCAAAAAGCTACGGAAATATTATAGGTGCAAATGACCGCGTACGTGTAGGCGTAGTTGGTTTCTCGGACAGGTTTAAATCTGCACTACTGCCCAGCTTTTTGAAAAGCAATAAGGAACTGAACTTTGATATTGTTGGTGTTTCTGACATCTGGAACTACCGCAGAGCGCTTGGCGTGAACCATCTTAAAGAAAAATTTGGACATGATATAAAAGCCTGCAGAAATAACGACGAGCTGTATGCCATGAAAGATTTGGATGCAGTTATTGTAAGCACAGCAGATTTTCAACACGCCTTACACGCTATCGAAGCGGTAAATGCGGGTTGCGATGTTTATTGCGAAAAGCCTTTTGCTGAAACCATGGCTGATAACCGGGCGGCACTTAAAGCAGTAAAGGCATCTAAACAAATTGTGCAGATAGGATCGCAAAGACGGAGCGGAAAGAATTATGTAGCTGCGGCCGATTTTATCAAACAAGGCAAATTTGGAGATATTACCATGGTAGAATTAAGCTGGAACGTTAACCAGCCCGGCCGGTGGAGAAGACCGGATTTAGTTGATATGATAAAAGAGCAGGACACCGACTGGAAACGCTTTTTAATGAACCGTCCGTTTGAAGCATGGGATCCTAGAAAATATCTGGAATACAGATTATTTTGGCCTTACTCATCTGGGATGCCTGGACAGTGGATGAGCCACCAAATTGATACGGTGCATTGGTTCACAGGGCTAAAACATCCGCGTAGCGTTGTTGCCAATGGTGGAATTTATAAATGGAAAGACGGACGTAGAAACTGGGATACCACCACCGCGGTTTTTGATTACGGCCCCACTGATAATAAAGACAAAGGCTTTCAAGTGGTGTTTACATCACGAATGCACAACGGAGACGAA
The DNA here is from genome assembly GCA_035496935.1 of Pelobium sp. Taxonomy (GTDB): domain Bacteria; phylum Bacteroidota; class Bacteroidia; order Sphingobacteriales; family Sphingobacteriaceae; genus Pseudopedobacter. The sequence goes on from DATJED010000014.1 coordinate 176,534, forward strand.
AGGCCGGCCGAAATATACTACTCCAACGGTGGCAAACTGGATTTAATTACCAATACTGTTTCGCCAGAAGGCGGGCTGACTAAAAGACACGCCGAAGCCATGGGAATGGAAGAAAACTTGCTTCCAAACATTAAATTGGCAGAATTGGTAAAAGTAGATGCTGCCGCAGATGCTGGCGCCGATGATTTAGTGAGCAACCATATGCGTAACTGGATGGAGTGTATACGAAGCAGAAAAGAAACAAACGCACCCGTTGAAGCCGGTTATTACCACTCAATTGCCAACATTATGACCAATGCTTCTGTAAGAACAGGATACAAAGCAACATTTGACGAAGCTACGCAAGAAGTGATGGTAAACGGAAAAGCATTTAAATATTAAAATGAAGATTAACAACAAAGAAACCTCTCTGAAGATTTTCCTCGTCAGAAATTTCTTTGTTGTCCTTTGCCTTTTTGGGCTACTTTTTTGCAGTTCCTTTATAACCGATGACAGTCTAAAACATTATAGCCTTACCGGATTTGCGCAGGGCACAAGCTATCATATTAATTATTACGGCAAACAACAATCCGTTTCAAAAATTCAGGTTGATAGCATCTTAGCTAAAATTGACAGTTCTTTATCCATTTATAAAAGCTATAGTTTGATAACTGCGTTTAACGAATCAAAAACGGGAGTGCAGATGGATTCTCATTTTGAGGATGTGATTACCAAATCATTTGAAATCTCAAAAAAAAGCAAGGGCGCATTTGATATTACGGTTTATCCGTTGGTAAATGCCTGGGGATTCGGACTGAGCAAGCCTAAAGATTTGCCGAATAGCACCCAAATCAAAGCGCTTTTAAAAGATGTTGGTTATCAGCATTTAAAAATCAAAAACAACAAATTAGTTAAAGACAGGCCCAACGTAAAAATTGATGTTAACGGAATTGCACAAGGCTATTCGGTTGATATTATTGCCGATTTTTTAGAGGCTCACCAGATTTATAACTATGTGATAGAGTTAGGCGGCGAGCTTAGGGTTAAAGGAAAAAAAACCGAAAACGAATATTTTAAAATTGGGATAGAGGCCGTTAATGACGAAGACTTTTTACCGATAAAAAAATATATCGAAATTGATGAAGGTGCTATCACCACCTCTGGCAATTACCGGAAGTTTTACCAGTCCGGAAATCAAAAAGTAAATCATTTGATTGATCCTAAAACTGGTAATTATCTACAAAATGATTTAATTAGCGTAACCGTTTATGCAAAAAATGCCATTACCGCAGACGGATACGACAACGTTTTAATGACTCTCGGTTTAAAAAAAGCCTTGCAGTTTTTGGCAAAGCACAAAGAACTATCAGCCTATTTTGTTTATACAGAAAACGGCGTCACCAAGGATACCTGCAGTGCAGGCTTTCCACAGATTAAGGAATTTTAAAAATGAAAAGAAGAAACTTTTTACAGAAATCAGGTCTTTTGGCCGGAAGTGTTTTATTGCAGAGCCAGCTTGCCAACGCAATTGAAGCGGCCGATCTTAAACTGAAAATAGCGGTAATTGGTTGCGGGGACCGCGGAACGGGGCTGATCAGGACCATGCAGTCTCTACCGAATTTGTTTAAGGTCACCGCGATATGTGATGTATTAGACTTCCGTTTGGACAACGCAAAAAAGATTCTTGGAGACAGTAAGTACGAAAGTTACACAGATTATCAGCAACTTCTAAAATCAAAAAATGTAGATGCGGTAATTATCGCGGTAACGCTTAGCGAACATTTTAAAATTGCCAAGGCAGCCTTGCTCGCTAACAAGCATATTTATCTGGAAAAAACCATGACCTATAATATTCCCCAAGCTTTGGAACTGGTTGAGCTGAAGAAAAACCGGCCTAAGCAAATTTTACAGGTAGGGCATCAGTACAGGTATACACCTTTATATTTCAAGGTAAAAGAAATGATCCAAAAAGGTTATTTAGGCAAAATAACTCAAGTTGATTGCAGATGGGACAGAAATAATAATTGGAGACGCCACGTACCAAGTCCTGATCTGGAAAGGCAAATAAACTGGCGGATGTACAAAGAATATTCTGGTGGTTTGGCGGCCGAACTGCTTTCGCACCAGATAGATTTTATCAATTGGGCATTTGATACGCATCCTACCACAATTACGGCAACTGGCGGCATTGATAATTATAAGGACGGCAGGGAAACTTTCGACAACATACAGATTATGTTCAGGTACGATAAGGAGGGCATGATCGGAAGTTTCGGCTCTACCCTGTCCAACGAGCATGACAGTTACCTTTTCAAAATTAAAGGTACCAAAGGAATGGTATCAATGCTGTTTAATGATGGCGTTTTTTATCCTGAGAAAAACGCAGTAAAAGAGTTAGAAACTGTGGACGGCGTTACCGGAGCAACAAAAATTGAGTGGAACAAAGAAGGTGGAATCCCTATCATCGCAGAAAAAGACAAAGACGGAAGCTGGTATGCCCTAAAAGATTTTTATAGGTGTATATCCAAAAACGCCGAACCAACTTCGAATATCATAACCGGCGCCACAACGGCCTGCTGCGTTCACCTCGCAAACCAGGCAATGTACAATGATAAAATACAGCGCTGGGATGATTATTCAGATCAGTTTAGAATTCTTCAACCGTAACTGTGCCCTCGAGAGTTACATTTCTGTAATTCTCAGGGATTTTTAAAGCTTGTATTTCAACTATCGACCAAAAGAAAGGTGCGGAGAGCAAGTTCTAGGGCTAATATACCGTCGCATTGAGTATATAAAAAGACATTTAGTGTCTTGTTTCAATAAAAACCTATACAAATCAATTATATTTAAAGAAATTATCATTTAAACCTTACTGGTATAGAAGCATTCATGCCGAATAGATGAAAAAATCTTTTTTAATAATTGTTCTTTACTTTCTGGCGGGAGGTTTAAGTTATGCTCAGATATGCGGTAGTCCGGGTATAGATGGTGCTGCAAATGTATCCGCATCTGTTAATACTTATTACCCTCCGGTAACTAGTGCTACTATCCCAGAAAGCGGAAGATCAGTTATGTTAGGAGCTGTGCCAGCCACAGATGCTTATAATAACAGTTTCGGCAATAAGCAAATCAAAGCAGGCGACATGTTGCTCATCATCCAGATGCAAGATGCCCAAATAAATTATGCTAACGCGGTACAATATGGTGCCGGTATCCCAAATTCAGGACCCGACGGACTCGGAGGTACTGGTTATACGCAAATTAACAATACCGGATATTTTGAATATGCGATAGCCACCAATGATGTTCCACTTACAGGTGGCACATTAACTTTTAGAGCCGCGGGCTTAAACAAAGGAACCGTTCATGCCTATTTTAACCAGCCTGCTACTGCAACACGAGGAAAAGAAACTTTTCAGATAGTCAGGGTTCCCCAATATTCTAACCTGTTGCTTACAACCGATATTTCGACACCACCTTTCAATGGCTCTGTAGGTGGAATTGTAGCTTTCGATGTTTCGGGAAGCATGAATTTTAACGGACGGAAAATAGACGCTTCTTCTAAAGGCTTCAGAGGAGGATATGGTCTTCAGGCCGGTTCTGGCAATAACGTTACAGATGTTTATGCCGTTCTTTCCAGCTCTACCCAATCTTCTGGCAAAGGAGAAAGTATAGCAGGAACGCCTAGATTTATGTGGGACGGTTATAATGAAGTTAGCCTGCCTGAAGAAGGTTTGCCAGGAGGTGCTTTCGGAAGAGGTGCGCCTGCAAATGGCGGTGGCGGAGGCAATGACCATAACGCCGGAGGAGGCGGTGGTGGCAACGGCGGTTACGGTGGTGTTGGGGGAAACGGTGTGGTCACTTTGGGTGGTACTTATCCTAACGGTGGCCGACCCGGCTCTATTACTTATCAAAACACTCCCGATTTTACAAGATTGATTATGGGCGGCGGTGGCGGTGGAGGAGATGCAAACAATGCGCTTAGCGGGGTTAAAGGAGGAGTTGGTGGCGGACTGGTGCTTATTAATGTAGGCAGTATAACCGGCGACGGCATTATTTTGGCCAATGGCGGAAACGGAGAAATTGGAGCCGTGGGTTCAGCTCCCGATGGCGCTGGCGGTGGTGGTGGCGGTGGTACGGTGTTCCTTAAAGTTTCTCAACCTGATCCTTCATCTACATTAACTATTGAGGCAAAGGGTGGAAACGGTGGAGATACGCCAACTGATTCACAGGGGAACAAACACGGCACCGGTGGTGGCGGTGGTGGCGGATTGGTATTTTTTTCAATGCCCCAAACATCTGGAGTTTCCATTAATGTATTGGGCGGCAGAGCAGGAAACACTCCTCCAAATTCTGGAGAAACAAACGGCGCACAAGGAGGCACTAACGGAAAAAGTATTCACTACGAGATTCCCGAATTACCGGCGTATCTACAAAGCGGAGGCGCTTCATGCTATCCAGTATTAAACACTGCTATAAAAGTGGCTCAACCCAGTAGTAACGTTTTTTTAGGCGATAAAATAGAATATACGATACAGATTTCTAACATTCCCGGTGTTGGAAACGCCGGCGGGGTATTTGCAGAAGCAGCACTTTCTCCAAATCTTACTTATGAAAATGCAACAGCAAGTATAACCGGAGAAACTACAATCACAGGCGTAAACACCAGCAATGTGGTGAAAAATGGTAGACTCAATGTTCGTTCAGGGCCTTTTAATATTCCTGCGGGAGAGACGGTAACCGTAAAATTAACACTTACTGTAGCTTGCGATGCGCCTATCGGACAATTGAATGCCAGCGCATTAGGATTATATTTAGATCCTACAAGAACAGCTGCTGACCCCGATAGGTTAATTACAGCAAAAGCTAATGCCTGGTCGTCTGAGAAAACAACCTACGAAAGTAACGACAGTCCGGTGCCCGGCAACAACTATGATGGAGATATTTCTACTGACGAAGATATTAAAGTGGTTGCCCTGCCGGCTATTTCTTCCAATTCGATTGTACTTGCCCAAACCGTTTTTTGCGATACTGGCGATGCCCCTGTCATCAAAGGAAGCGCACCTTCGGGAGGAAATAGTGTTTATCAATATCAATGGCAATCCTCCACGAACGGAACAACTTTTAATAATATCCCAAATGCAATAGCTATAGATTATGCCCCGCCACAAAGTAGAACTTCTGTATTTTACCGCCGCATAGTGATTTCTTCCTGCAATTTAGAAAGTGAAAGTAATGTTATAAAGGTGGTGGTGGGGCCTAGTCCCATAGCCGAGTTCCAAACACCCGATATATGCCTTGCAGACGCATCAGCGACTTTTATCAACAACTCTACCATTGCGGACGGTAGCAACCTGCAATATTTATGGGACTTTGGCGATCCTACCTCGGGACCAAACAACACTTCTAACGAAAAAGACGGACGCCATAACTATCATCAGGCAAAAGCGTACCAGATAAAACTTACGGTAACTTCGGCGCTTACAGGTTGCTCTACCATTATAGAAAAAACATTTGTTGTAAACGGAAGCATACCTAAAGCAGATTTTGAAGTAATTAACCTAAACAGCCTTTGTACCGATGCCGGAGTACAGTTTAAAGATTTAGCTTCTGTTGATTTTGGCGAGATAACCAAAATAGAATGGTATTTTGATTATGACAATCATCCTTTGGAAAAAGAAACCGATGAAGCACCCGCTTTACGAAGCGAAACAGAAAAAATATACACCCATATTTACCCCGAATTTCACTCGCCCGTAACTAAAACAGTAAAAGTGAGAATGATTGCCTATTCGGGCCAAAGCTGTATGGCCATAAAAAATCAAACAATTACCCTAAAAGCTTCTCCACAGATTTCCTTCGATGCTATTCCTGACGTTTGTGTCAATGACATTCCCTTTTTAATTACTCATGCAAAAGAAAATACCGGTTTACCCGGACAAGCTATTTTTTCTGGCAATGGCGTACGTAGCGATGGTTTATTCTCCCCGTCTATAGCAGGTGAAGGCGATCATATCATAAATTACGAGTTTATAAGTGATAACGGCTGTAGAAAGGCATTGCAACAAACCATAAAAGTTTTTGCCAACCCAAAAATCAGTTTAAACCATCTAGAAACTATTTTAGTTGGCGGAAGTGTAGCGCTGAATCCCATTGTTCCGGGAACCGAGTTAAGCTACAACTGGTTTCCGGCAGAAGGATTAAGTGCTTCAACTATTCCAAATCCTATAGCCACACCATCAAAAAACACCATCTATCATCTTATTGTAACCAACAAGTTTGGCTGTACTGCAGAAGATAGCGTAATGGTAAGGGTATTGGAAACACCGGAAATACCTAATGTTTTTACACCAAATGGCGATGGAATAAATGACACATGGAACATCAAATACCTGGAAAGCTATCCCTCGCCCATGCTCACGATATATAACCGCTATGGCGATATTGTTTACCAAAATATTTATATAAAAGGTTGGGACGGGAAAAAAGGGAATCAGGATTTGCCTGAGGGAGCGTATTACTACATTATTAATATCTCAGAAAAAAAACTAAAATATTCTGGATCCGTAACTATTGTAAGATGAGGAAAAAATCACATTTTCTTATCTGGTTAAGCATTATTACAGGAATTATTAGTTCTGAAGTTGCTATTGCACAACAGAAACCTCAGTTTACCCAATATATCTTAAATAATTACATCGCTAATCCGGCTTTGGCCGGGATAGAAAATTATATAGATGTAAAAGCATCACACCGCGAACAATGGAAAGGTTTGGATGGAGCACCAGTGACTAACTATTTCAGCGTACATTTTCCATTGGGGAAGAAAGACGAAAAAACAAACGCAACTTCTTTTAACATGACCGGTACAGGAATGTACGTACATAATTACCGGGAAGATTATACCGCTTCTGAACCTCATCACGGCTTGGGATTTATCTTTATGGACGATAAGGCAGGTCAGCTGAAACAAACATCCGGAAGCCTCGCCTATGCTTACCATCTCGGACTATCTTCACGCGTTAATATTTCTATGGGCATAGGAATAGGCTTTTTAAAAACAGGGCTCAATAATAAAACTTTGGATCCCGAAAATGAGAACGACCCTGCCCTTACATCCGCACAAAATGCAAAAATAGCTCCGGACTTAAACTTTGGAGTTTGGCTTTATGATTTTAATTATTTTGTTGGAGTCTCTGTACAACAGCTGTTATCGCAGAAAACCGCCATAAACATAAATGATGATTATACAGACCGCAAAACCGTACCACACTATTTTGTTACGGCAGGCTATAAATTTTGGCTTTCAGATAATATCTCGGCAATTCCATCAATCATGGCAAAAATTGCACTGCCATCTCCCCCATCGTTAGATTTTAATGCGAAGTTTACGTTTAAAGATAAATTTTGGATGGGAGGCAGCTACAGAAGTGCCAATGTTTTTTCGGGGATGCTGGGTTTTAACATTTCATCCTTGTTGCATGTTAGCTATGCTTATGATTTTACACGTTCAAAACTGAATACGGTATCTAACGGAACGCAGGAAATTATGCTTGGACTAACCCTTGATAACAAGCTTAAAATATTACAGCCTACGCGGTTTTGGTAGTTTTTTAAGGTTTCTAAAGAATATAATTTTTATAAAACGGGCTCTTCTCGTCAGACTTAATCGCTTGATATACGCAGCAACTGCGCATATTCAATTAACCAATAAGCTCCGCCATTAATTTTATTCCACTAATTCAAAATCACCCTGAACAACATCTTCACATGAATTCTTTTTTTTACATCCTAAGTAAAAAAATAGAACCAATAGAATTACAGCAATTTTTAAACTTCTATTATTGATGATGCGCTTCATTTTATCTCTCTTTTAAAACAATATTGATCAATTTCCATTCGTTTCCCAAGGTGGCGATATAAGACCCTTGATTCAGATTTGGGAACAATGCCACTCCATTTGTAATTTTTTTGGCAGCAATTGTTTTACCGTTACTGGCAATCTGTACCAGCGCTCCCTCCTGTTTAGAAACAACTTTTATCGCCCCACGGGCATAGCATACGGCATTTTTTTTATAGAACAGCGTTGGGTCAGTTGTTTGGCTTACATTAACCGTATAACTGTTTAAAGTAGATTCATCTTCAGAAAGTACTTCGTAAGTTACTGCCGAAGAAAAATTCTCGGTTATTTCTCCGGATTTTTGTAGAACCCTGTTTTTAAACAGATTAGCTCCTTTGCTTAAGGTAAATACCGGTTTCAGATTAGTTGTTGGATAACTCTCTGATATATTAATTTTAACCATTCCATCAGTAATTATCGAAGATAAGCTCTTGATATTCATAAAATTAAACGACAGTATTTCTGATAGGTGATTGAGCGCCGGTTCGGCAATGCTATAGGACTGAAACAGGTTACCCTTATGCTCATTTACCACAAACGGAATTTGTTTGCTTACCGTGGTAATTTTATTGGTTGAACTATCATATAATTTAAAAGCGATGGATTCGCCTTGCTGATTGGAAAACACCGTGAGAAAGGCATAATAGTTTTTTTCACTAGCTACGTAGGTAACGCCGCTTATCCCTCTGCAAACATCGCCAACAAACGCCGCTACCTTATCATTCGGGTTAACCAATCGTTTGCCACCAACATTGAGTTTTGCTACAAAAGTCATGGTGTACTGGTAATCATTCTCTTTCACATTCCAGTTGGGCGCTTGGGCAAACAAGGTATAGCAAGAAGTAAATAGTATAAAGAAAGATGCTATTTTTTTCATGAAAATGCTGTTTTACTCCGTAGCATGATTTTTAGCATGCTACGGAATTTGATTTTAGTTCTTTATTATTTTTTGGAATATTACTTTATCGGCCATTTTTATTTTAAGAATATAACTTCCGGCAGGTACAGTAGGCTGTACTTTCAAAATATTAGTTCCAGGATTTATTTTAGAAGTGCTTTCAAATACGGTTTGACCAAACATATTGTTAATCAAAATAGTGGCGTCTCCTGCTGCTTTACTATTAATAGCTATCTCGAAATCATGATGAAAAGGATTTGGATAAACATTTATTTTTTCCGTTGATAAATCGATGATAACCGGATTAGCAATACTGCCCAAAATAGCGTCCGTTGAAAAATTAATTGATTTAGATGTGGCTTGGGCGCCATTTCCCGAACCGATATAGGCAGTAAGTTTTTCTGGTTTATCTCCGTAAATAGTGATAAAAGCCAAATCTACACCTTGTACATTTTGGGTTTGGCTATTGCCTCTTAATTCTCCAAGCTCGTTGTAAAATGAAAGGTCTTGATATCCTTCCGGCAACTTCACAATAGCGCTCATGGTATTTGCAAACCTTGCATAATTATTAGAAAGTGGAGCTGCAATTTCGTCGCTAACTTTAGCTTCACTAACTATCTTACTGTTTTGAACCGTTATGCTATTCTGCTTCAACACTTTTGAAGAATTTGTTTTAGTATTCAACCGGTTCAAATATTCTGGATAAGTGAATTTTTGAGCGATACCTGTTTTCAACATATATCCTTCACCCGCTTTTAAATAGGTTAAAGAACCCTTCCAACCAACTGCTGTACTATAAATTGCAAATAACGATTGCGATTTTATTAAATCACCGTCACTGGGATTTAAGTTTGCCAACGCATCTGTAACAGGGATGTTTTTAGAAACAACAAAAGGTAACCAGTTCCAATTTTGGCTTAAGTCAAAAGACCACGTATTTAAATCAACAGGGACTCCTTTGATATTTAATTTCTGTGCGGCTGAAAGTTTGATTTTGTACATTTTGTTGTTTGAAATGCCTCCATTGCTCGAAACCGTTCCAGACCAGCCACTTTCAGTTGGATTTGGATTGCTTTGGTAAGCATCAAATAGTGCCGGAGCGTTGGACATGATCAAATCTGAGGTATTCAGAACGAGCGTGTTTGTAAGCGCATTTAAATTACCGAACCTGGCATCAGTTACGTTGAAAGAAGTCCATGTCCAGCCTTGGTTAAAGGAAAGTTGTTGCCCGGTTACTTCCGTGTTACTGAAAATAGCAGGCCGGGTATAAGTCCCTACAATCTCATCCGGTATATAAGGAATAGTGAATTTATCGTCTAAAAGTGCTTCTTTTAGTTTCCCGTCAGAAGCGTCCCAAATATAAAATGAGATATTTTCGCCACTCACTTCATTGCTATATACGGTCAGATATACAAAGTATTCTTTGAAACTCGCATCGTAAATAATACTGGTAATTCCGCGAACCTCGCCGTTAACGGTTGCCACCACCTTATCGTAAGGATCATCAGAAAAAACACCTTCGGTTTTAACTTTTCCAATGATATTCATCGATTGGCTAAACTTACTGGCGTCCAACGTTAAGGTAGGTTCTTTTTCCAATACCCTTAAGTTTAATTGTATTTTTTCATTATAGCCATTACCCGTAGCTAATGATAAAACAGTATTGTAATTTCCTATTGCCAAATCACTGTCTACCTTTGCCGTTAATGTCATCTTTGCGTTTGGCGCAATAGTTCCCGAGTTTGCTGATAATGTTAGCCAGCTAGGCAAATCAATGGTATATGGTTGTGCAGTTCCTCCCATGTTAATTATTGTGATTTCGAAAGACAGCTCTTCATTGGTGCGTTTCATTAAATCCACCACATCACTTTGCCCTTCTGCAAACCACTTTATCGGGTTCTTGTTAATAAGCGCACTCCAGGTTACCGGCGACTGTTGCCTGTTATCTGCCATGTCATTAAGGTTAGAAACCGTAATGTAGGCTACTTTTCCTTCGATGCTTGCCCAGTTTGTAATTTGCGGATTCAATACTATTTCGTCTCCGTTTATTACAGGGGTTACCACAATCGATTCCGATGGGCGGAGCGGTTTGATGGCCGGGGTTTCATCAGAAAAAGCAAGTGGCTTATTGTTTAACAACGCGTAACTGCTTACTTTTTCTGAAGCGTTTAGCGGATAGTAATATGCCGGGCCGTTTGCATTGGCTGTTTCTGGTTTATTGAATGAAGCATATAATATCAATCCGGTAGTTTTAAAATCAAGTTCATTATATCGATCGGATTTTATCTGTTCGCCATCCCGGGCAGTTTCCCAAAGGCGCAATTCATCTATCAATCCAATATAATTTTGATCAATACTAACAGGATTAATTTGACCTCTGGCTCCAACAAAGATACTGCTGGAAGAAAATCCTCCTAAATCAGAACTTGGATAAGATGCTAACTGATTACCATCAACATACATTCGGATAGTTCCGTTTCTGGTTAGGCTCATTGCGATATGATGCCAGCTATCATCATTTACTTTAACACTGCCAAATGGAAATGCTTTCGCTTCTGCCTGCAACTCAATGTTGCCCGTAGCATTCAGGTTTATAGCCCATTTATTTCTGTAGCCATTGCTTTCAATTCCATCACTAGTATCTCCTTTTCCATTAGAAAATAGCGTTGCAATTCCATTCTGATTGGTTTTCATCCAAAACGAGAGTGTGGCATCCATTTCCTTAGAAATTATGACTTTAGCAGCTTCTGAAAAGGTTAAATGATTAGTGCCGTCAAAGGCGTAGGCCGTACCTTTCGGATTGATATCCCAATTGGTATTGGCAATAGCCATGTGTTTAAATCGGGCCAAGTCCTTGGCAACTATTCCGCTACCTTCATTCATTGGCCAATACCCTAAAAGATCTGTTTCGTTGCCGTTCAATAAGGTATTCATATTGGCTACTGAGGCTTCCCGGGTTATATTCCGTTTCCAAAACCGAAGATCGTGTACGTTTCCTTTAAAGGTATTACCACCCAGTATAACAGGGTTATCGTTACTGAAACTTAATTTTGTACTAAGCGCAAGAGTTTGCTTTTCTTTGTCATTTTCTATGATTGTCAATCTATTAGCAGTAGCATCATAAGAAAGCGCATAGTGATTAAATGTGTTGTCTTTTGTGATTGTTGTGCGGATGCTTTGACCGCCGATAGTATATTTTAAGTCGTTATCTATCAGTTCTACGGTGATTCCGTTACTTTGGCTTAATAAGGCAGAAGTTCCGGCCGGGCTTGAATTTTTCAACCAAAATTCGATGCTAAAATCTCCGGTAGTAATAGCAGGTTTATTGATGGTAGCGGTATTGTTTGAACCATTAAAAGCAAGCGAAACTTCATGCTTTACAGGGCTCTGATTTTTTTGTACTAAAAATTCAAACTTAGTTACCGTTCCGTTGGTTTTAACTGGTTCATTAAATTTTAAGGTTAAATCATCACCAAGATTTAAAGTTCCGTTTTTTGGCGTAGGTGTTCCAAAGAGAACAGGAGCAGTAAGATCTACCTTTCCTTCTACAATTTCAGATTCGAAGGCGGTTTGATTATTGCAACTTGTACGGGCCCGCAGTTCATAGCTCCCGTTAGCCAAACCTAATCCGGCGATATCCCAGGCGTAATTTAATTCAGCGCCTTGTATCAATTCAATATTAGTATCGCCACCGCTAAGAGCCACATCATAATCTTGCTGTATTTTATAATAGGTTCTTAATCCAATCCAATCAGGCGTTCCTTTTAACCGATACTCTAAATTAATCTTTTGGAAACTGGCAAAGCTGGTATTATAACCACCCAATTTTATATTTATGGGCTTTGTAGTTGTACTAGTGTAGGCAGTATTCCGGTTCATCAGCCAATTGTTTGACGGAGCTATAATTGTTACTGGCGAACAAGCAGGAACAAAATTTGCCGATACCAGTACAGTATCTATCGCATTTCCGTCGCAAACAGATTCCAAAGACACTTTTATGTTTTTATAGTCAAACTGGTCTTGTTTTACTTTTTTAAGTGTCATGGTGTATAGCACCGTTTTCCCTGCGGGAATATTTACAATTGTTCCGTTAGGTTCGATATTGATTGCTGCATTGTCTGGGTTTGTACTTTGATCTACCACCAATTTAAATGTCGCATCTTTATCTGCTGTGCTTGTATTGCGTAGATGGAGTACAAACTCTGCATTTCTGCCATCAAATATTCCGGCAACATCTGCGTCTTCTACCGTTATCTCTGGTTTTTCCAACGGTATAGTTGCCACAGTGAGCGCCATGCGGTCAGGTTCAGGAAGATCTACAATAGTAGCTGAAGGATTAGTGACATTGGCATGAGTTGGATTGTAAAAATGCGACAGTTCTGCACCCTCGTAAGGGCAGGAAGTTTGCCCGCCTTTAGTAATAAAAATAGGTCCGTTTCCATCAAAAGCATTAATTACATCAACACTGAACTGGTTATTTGCATCATGATCTTTAAGTGTATAACTGATGTTTGTGGTTTCCTCACTATCATCTTCGCTCGAACTTCCAGTTCCAGAGCCGTTGCTGGTGCTGGTTTCCATTCCAAAACCAGATCCGTTAACGGTGGCCCCAACAGATGCAAGAAATGATTCATCTAATTGCAATTCATAGGAGAGCGAAGAAGTACTTAAACGCCCTATTTCAAACCCTTTTGTGAGTTCGCCAATTCCGGCGTCAAAAGAAATATTTTCAAAAAAGGTCGTGTTTAATAAATCTTTAAGTTGCTTGGCCGATTCGGATAACGTATGCGTTACCGGATCTTTCAAACTTTCTATAATTGCATTTAAGGATGCTTTTAACTGGTCTTTATCTTTAAGTGCCTGGTATTTTGTTAATTCGTTGTTTAAAATTATTTTTCTCCAAAGATTTATAGACGATTGATAAGCGCTTTTTGTAAGCACCCCATTCTTGTTTTCCTCCAAAGCTCCAGACTCAATCTGATTAATAAGGTCTAAATACTGAGGAATAATTTCGTTTAAGATATGATGCTGGGTATAAATAAATACCGTTTTTTCTGGCGACTCGTTAAAATACATCGCTTTATTAACCTTTGGATATAATTTGGCAGATTTAGTGGTGCTGCCGTTCATATAGGTTACTGCAATCGGTGCTGAATTAGCTGTTGTTGAGGTCACTAATTCATTGTAGGTTCCATAAAACTGGTTAGCCGAAGTTCCGATATACAAATCGGCATCACCTCCAACCCAATCTGGTTCATCGCTGGTTGAAATCGTTTGGTTAAAGCTATAAGTATCAGTCACACTTTTTCCATTGGTGGAGGATTGCGAGGTACTTACCCCAGTAGTCACATCATTGGTGCTTTCTGTTTCTATTACCGGTCCGGCCAGCCCTCCACCAACGCTCATTTTAAAGCCAAGGGAAACCGTGGTACTTAAATCACTGCTGTTACTGGAGGTGGAGGTGCTTTCTTTTGAGAAACTAAAAGAAGAACCTTTTTCTATAGTCGCCGAACTGCCCGATCCCGGTGGATCCCTTAAAATAATGTCAGGTATTTCTGGTCCCGCAGTTACAAAAGTTTGTGAGCCGTCAGCAACGCCCCCTAGCAATATACCTTCTTTTTTATAACCTGTTAACGGATAATCAACCCCGTTAGATCTGTATTTTAAATCAATGCTTCTTTTAAAGCCAGTAGCCTCATCTATGTTCGGCGTTCCTCCTTTAAAAGTGTATATCAATATGCTTGGGTCTTTTGGAGAAACTGTTATTTTCTCGCTGTTCTCTAAAGCCAGGTTATTGGTTGCAATTAAAGTCCCTCCTTCTACAGGAACGGTATTGATAACAGGGTTGGTAATGCTTTTATCATAATTATAATAAATTTCCTGACCTTGAACTTCAATGGTATAGTCGGCAAATTGGCTGTAAACTGGGGTGGCTTGTTGTGGCGATACGGTATAGGTAATACCCCCAGAAACTATGGTTGCATCAGAAGTTTGGCTCAATACCTTTTGTATAGGATTTGCGATATGGGTGAATTTCAGAACTTCCTGATAGGCTTGTCCGGTAATGGTGTCTTTTCCCTGAATAAACGTTGGATATTGTAAGCCTTTTATAGCCGTAAAATTGATGGTTCTGTCGGCATCTAAAATAGGCGTGTTATCTGGGTTTTTACCGCTGGTAAATATCAGATCATTTTTAGACAGCATGTAATTTAAGGGCAATAGAGAAACTCGGTATTCACCCGTTTCTATATTAGTTGCAAACGTTGTTTTATATTCTGGTGTAACACTGGTTGCACCGGTTGGCAAGTAACCCAGTGTTAATTGCGCTTTTCCAATATTGTTTTCAGAAGTATAAACTATTGTTCTATTTACTCCGTCTGCATCTTTATAAGCATAAGTTTTTTTTCCATCATACCCAAAACCAATCTTTTTTTCAGCTTGCACAGTTCCGCCAACCACACGGCCTACCACAATTACCTTGGTGTTATCAATAAAAGTAACGGGTTCGTCGCTGTCTTCAAAAAAGTCCTGATAGGTATTAGTAGTATAGGTTGTTCCATTTATTACAGAAACGTCTTTGGCAGGATACCGGCCATCGTATTCAAATGTATGCCCGTTTTTGGTTAAAGTGATGGCGTGTTTTCCTATTGGCACTTCAATGGTAAACCGGCCATCAATATCAGTTTGGACAGGATTGTTATTGGCATCAATAGCCTGTACATTATCAATACTTACATAAGCTCCCGGAACAGGAATTTGTGCATATCTATTCAGTTTGGTAATTTTTCCCGTCGCATCTTTCTCTGCCCAATATTCTCCTTTTTGGTATTTTAGATTGTCTTTTATATACGCGTTATAAGTTTCATTATCCTTAATATCGCCTGTTATTGGTGCATCTGAAGTTGGCGGAAAAACCCCTCTACTATCATAAACCGCTATTCCTTTAAATACAAACGAAGAATTATCAACAAAGTCGATTTTATTGACCACTGTTGAGCCTATACCTATAAAAGCTAATTGCTGTTTCGGGTTAAACTCATGTTTCCCAAGCGAAGGTACAATGGTAAAGGAATCTCCATTTCCGCTATAAGGCACCGCAGATATTACATAATTACCAAATTCATCTGTTACCCCTAAAACACCAAGCTGGCTGTTGGTTGGTATGTTATCACCGCCATTGGCAAATGTAGGCCTTTGCGAAGGTGTAAATGATGAATTACTTAGTTTAGCATCATTACCATGAAAATTAAAACCTGTACGGGCCAAATCATAGGCATAATCACCAATTTTTTCGTTGGCACTGATGTAAGTGTTTAATCCACTTTCATTCCCACTTAAATAACGGCGGAAATCGCGTTTAATTTGTGCGGGGCTAAGGGCTGTTTCCCATACCCTAAACTCATCTAAGTAAGCCGTACTTCCTCCACCAATTTTGAAATGAGTCCATGTTTGAGGTTGCCCATTTGCTGATGTATTTAAATTAACGGTTTTATTTATAATATCAATTCTTTCTGCCGGTAATCCGCTTTTAGCTAAAATGCTGGTCATTTTGGCCTTGTAATTAGCGTCAATTAGGCGTCCATTAATATAAAATTCAGGAGATTTATTATCTCTAATTACCACACTAAAATGAGTGAAAGAGGTAGCCATGTTGCTTACTGGCACCAAAATATCGTCTCCGTTGTTATCAATTTCACCGTTTGGATAATAACCCCAAACAGCAACATATGCATCCCCTAAGATTAATTGAATATATTTATCAGCCGAATAATTAAGTTTAAAAGTTAAAGATTCGTTAGCATCACTTCCTAATGTGTATAAAGATGTCGCAGATGATGTTTCGGTAGCTGGCTTTAACCATGTTTGTAAAGTGATAGCATCTTTCAGACTTTTATGTAAGTGAGGTACTGAAACATAGCCGCCAACCGGTATTTTTAAGGAACTCCCAAATTGTAGTGTGTTACCTGTAGGATTGGCAACCACCAGTACATCTTTTACCGGATTGCCACCTGTAAAGCTAATGTTACCCGTAATTACCCCAGTAGGGTTTCTGTAACCTATACCGGTAATATAGGTGGTATACGGAATTTCTAAACCTTCAACTTCTACGCCTTTTGCCGCTATTTTATAACGGTACAATTTACCGCCTTCCACATTATTATCTACAAAAGTTCCGGCATCGGCAGGTAGTGTTTTTAATGCTTTACCCCAGTTTGGATTTTGACTGTCAATATCTTCTGTGCGATAGACCGAAATACTCACAATTTTATCCCGGTTCTGTTTAATATCCCAATTAACCTCAATTCTATCACTAAAATAACCCTTAGAAACTGTGAAAGCATCCTCAGAAAAAGTATTGTACCGGTAACGAATTCCCCAAGGAAAACCTAAATCTTGCTGATAGTTTTGACTAGGGTTATTGGTATGAGGAGCATCAATTACACCCATATACGGCAAACCGACCTGCAGACTTACCTTTTGTATGGTAAATGTTTTATTTACGCCATTTATCTTTTGTGTTAAGGTATGATTTAGGTTGTCTTTTTCAGAAGCAGCCGCACCAATTACGGTAGCCACACCTTTTTGCTCCTGAGCAAATAAAGTGCAGCAGCTTAATACCATTACAGATAGTACAAGTATATATTTCTTCATAAGGAAATTTTGTTAGGATTTAGAGAAAGGACAAACAGCTAGTGAGGATTATATTTTTATGATATAATTTACTCCGTAGTTGATTGGGCGAGTTTCTGCTGTGCCGGTATTACCTGTATTTCCTACTACATTATGCGTATGTTCTCCGGCATCTTTCATTATTGCAGAATCATGTATATTAGGCTCATCACTTGTATTGTCAGTTTTATTACTTGTATATTGACCATTTTGTACTAAGATTCTATTAAAAGAACCATTATTATGATTATGGTTGCCTGCACTATTTGTTTTAATATTAACACTATGCAAATGCGATTTGATATCATCCTGTTGAACCGTTTTTAAAGCTGGTCCTGCATGTCCTGTTTCTGATGTACCTGTTCCACGTAAAAACATCCCCTGCAGATTAGGAGTAGTAGTTCCTCCCAATAAAGCTTTCAAGCTGGCGGTATTTGCATTATCTGGGAAAGAGCTTCCATCACAAAGCAACCAACCGTTTGGTGCTACGGTTCCTATAAAAGGCATAATGGAACCCGTTGGAACACCGTTTTGTGCATAAATAGCATAAGGAACTGCCTGTAATTTTTCATTAGAAAAAACCACACTCCCCTGCACAACTTTTAAATAAGCAGAATGGGTACTGATTTGATTGTATTGTAACTGGTCTATGTCTAACACATAAGAGAATACACCGAAATTATCTGTTTTTACGTTTGCTGTTTTGGTAAGAATAGTTTGTTCGCTATTACCAGTCCCTAAGTAATAAACCTTGAAAACAAGTGCCAATTGGTCAATGTTAGCCAAGGCGGCATTACTTTCGTCCCGGGCAATTCCTTGGATAGACATGCCGGAGGAAGTTACGTTAGTTTGTGCATTTACATTTAAAGTAGTAATAAACACTGATGCGATTAAAAAAGTGAAGTATAGTCTTTTCATAATTTTCATTGATTTTTAACTTGTACGCAAGTAAGCATAATAAGGTTAGTTAGTAAGGTAGATATAGTATAAAATTCTATATTCGTTACATATTTTGGATATTTGACACATGTATTTAGATGTAATAGCATTACTTGTGGGCTTTTTATGCCTTTTTGTAGTCTGTCTCATGCTTTTTAATCAAAAGCCAAATCGTATAACAAATGGCTATCTGATTATTATTTTAATTGTAGTTGGCTTGCAGCGTTTTCTTTATGCTATAGATATTTTAGGGCTTACAACCAGTACATACAGCCCCTTAAGAATAAAACCTTTACTTGCTTTTTACATCGTTCCTGTTTACTACTTATTTTTTAGCAGGCTTATTTACGGCACCGGCAAGTTGAAAAGAGAGTTATTGCATTTCATTTTTCCAACAGTGTTGGTTCTAATCAATTTGGTATATGTTAATTACAACGTTAACCGCTTGCTCTATCTATGCTGTTCTGTGACTTATTTTGTATTTATTCTTGCGATGGCTAAAAAATTTATTTTCAGAAAAAACCCATCTATGCTAAATAAAATAAGCTACAAGGCAACAAAGAGCTGGTTGTTATTAATGGTTACCTTAACTTTTTTACTAATTATTTACTCTAATTTTTTTCCTTATAGGGATTTATACTCCCGATTGAATTTAAGTTCCTTTTATAGGTATTCTTCCTTAGTTTGGTTTGGGCTACTTCTCTATATGTTTAAAAACCCGGTCATTATATTTGGCGAACAATCTTTGTTAAAAAACATTCAATTAAATGAACCACAAGATTTTCAAGTATGGAACCATAAGCCTTTAAAAGCTATAGAGGATAAAGACAAAATTGTGAACAACACTATTTTGAACAGAGTAGATTCCATTATTCTGGAAATCAAAACGCTACAGAAATCAGTGCCTTTAATCTCTAAAACCACTTTAAATACTACAACTTTAGCTACAGAATTAAAAGTCCCAAAACGGCATTTAGATTTTATATTTAAATACTATTGCCATTACTCAATCAATGATTTTAGTAATCTGGTTAAAGTAAATTATGCATTAACGCTCATCGGGGAGGGATATCTTGAAAACTATACGGTGGATTCTTTAGGGAAAGAATGTTTATTTAATTCTCGATTCACCTTTTCAAAAAACTTCAAAAAATTTGTTGGCGTATCTGTCAGCGAATTTGTAAGTACTCACGCTAATGGAAAGGTTATCGACATTTAGTTAGTAGAACTAAAAACAAAAGCCCATCACTTTCGCAATGGGCTTTATAAAGTTTTAGTAATTCTTCAGTAAACCTCGGTACTACTGAATTTTTTGCTCCCAAGCCTGGGCTCGAACCAGGGACCCTCTGATTAACAGTCAGATGCTCTAACCAGCTGAGCTACTTAGGAATTTCTGGTTATTTCAAAAGCTTTAACGCTTTTGCCCTTTCGGGAGTGCAATGTTCGGTATTTTAAATTAAATATGCAATATTTGTAAAAAAAAATTAAAAATTTATGAGCTTAGTCGTTATAGGCACTGTGGCTTTTGATGCCATTGAAACCCCTTTTGGTAAAACAGACAAAATTGTTGGCGGAGCCGCAACGTATGCAAGTTTAGCCGCATCATACCTTTACAAAAAAACAAAAATTGTAGCTGTCGTTGGTGATGATTTCCACAAAGAGGACATTAAAGAAATTGAAAGCCACGGAATTGATGTTGAAGGATTGCAGATAAAAGAAGGAGAAAAATCTTTCTTTTGGGCAGGTAAGTACCATAACGACATGAACAGCAGAGATACGCTTGTTACAGAATTGAATGTTTTGGCAGATTTTGACCCAATAATACCGGCTTCGTACCAAGATTGTGAGTATCTGATGCTGGGCAACCTTACTCCCCAAATACAGCGAACCGTTATCAAGAGATTAAATAAACGCCCCAAGCTGATTGTAATGGACACCATGAATTTTTGGATGGACATAGCAATGGATGATTTACTGGAAACCATTAAAATGGTCGACGTATTAACAATTAACGATGCGGAAGCCCGTCAGCTTTCTGGCGAATATTCTTTGGTGAAAGCGGCGAAAAAAATCCTTGAGATGGGCCCAAAATACCTAATCATTAAAAAAGGAGAACATGGTGCGCTGTTATTTCACGGTAATCAGGTTTTCTCGGCGCCGGCATTGCCGCTTGCAGAAGTTTTTGACCCAACCGGTGCTGGAGATACTTTTGCCGGAGGATTTATTGGCTACCTAGCAAAAGTAGGGACAATCAATTTTTCGAATATGAAAAATGCCATTATTTTTGGTTCTGCACTGGCTTCTTTCTGCGTTGAAAAATTTGGCACCGAAAAAATCAAAAATTTAAGTCAGGAAGAGATTACGCTTAGGGTAAAAGAATTTGTAAGCTTAAGCAGCTTTACTATCTAAAAAATAACATAGCAACTAAATTATAAAATCCTGCTGGTCAATACCGATAGGATTTTATTTTTCTCGTTAATTAAATTAAAAGTTCAATAAAAAAACTATATTTAGTCGTGTCCATCTAAACGTTAACCCAAATTACCGCAACCAAATCTTCCTTATTGTATGAGCAAGTTTTTCGGCAGATATAAAAAACATTTATTCTTCTCTGCTTTTTGCGCTGCCCTGTTTATCATTAATAGCCATAAATGCCTTGCTTACAAAAAAACTGATACTCCTATAAAACTTCAGTTAAAATGGCGTAACCAGTTCCAATTTGCCGGCTATTATGCGGCCAAAATCAAAGGTTATTACGCGGAAAAAGGTTTAGATGTAGAATTTTTACCCGGTGGCCCCGGAATATCACCCGTAAACAATGTACTCAGCGGTAAAGCTGATATCGGTATTTTTGACCCCGGTATTTTGCTTAAGCCAGATATCGATCATCAATTGATCGTTTTGGCAACCATTATGCAATCGTCTGGTTATTGCGTTATAAGTTTAAAATCTAAAAATATTTTAAAACCCGCTGATCTAATTGGAAAAAAAGTCTCAATAGACGGAGATCAAGGCTGGGATGTTTTCAAAGCTATTTTACTAAAAGAAGGCATCTCTCCTGATAAAGTGCATATTGTTTTACGCAAAAAAGATTCTGAAGAAATTATTACCAAAGATGTAGATGCCGTAGTAACTTATATCACATCGCAACCCCAAAGGATTAAAGCTATGGGTTACGAAATAAACATTATGAGACCGGAGGAATATGGTGTTGATTTTTATGGAGACAACCTATTTACTACCAGGGACTTTGCTTACGCCGATACGGATATAACCGACGATTTTATTGAGGCATCTTTAAACGGATGGAAATATGCCTTATCTCATCAAAATGAGCTAATTGATTATATCCTTACTTTACCCGATGTAAAAGCTTATGGCGTTACTCGCCAAGATTTAGTTACCGAAGCCGGCCAGATAAGGAAACTGATTATGCCTGATTTAATAGCAATTGGCCATACTAATCTGGGTAGATGGCAATATATGTTAACCTTTTTTCAGAATCTTGGCGTTGCAGATAAGGATATATCTCTCAAAAATTTCATTTATAATAACGAACAAGATAAAATTTCAAAATGGATTTTACCGGTTACATATGTTGCAATTTGTATCCTAATAGTTATCATAATTATAATGCTAATTAACCGGCAACTTAGAAAAAGAGTAAAACTTAAAACTGCCGAATTGAGCAACGAAATTGAACAGCGAAAGCTTGCGGAACAGTTGGCCAAAGAGAGCAAAGAACAAATTGAGCTTATTTTAAACAGCTCGAACATTGGCTTATGGGAAATAGAACTGGCATCAAAAAAAACAAGTTTCAATGAGCAGTTTAAGGAAATTTTGGGCTACGGAAACGGGCATAATTTTAATGAAACAGATTTCTTAAAAAAAATCCATCCGGAGGATCTTAGAACCGCTCGAAAAATATTTACTACAAAACCCGATACCGCAGATTTAAAAAAAATAGTTCAGTTTAGGATAAAAAACGCCGAAGGCGAATACATCCATGTGCTATCATCATCCAAACTCTTGCTTGAGAGCGGAAAGCCAGTTAAAATATCGGGTGTATTATTCAGTATTAATGAATTAAAAAAGAAAGAATTAGAAATTCTAAAAGTGTCCGAAGAGCTGATCAGGCGCAACAACGAGCTAAAAAAGTTCGCTTATATCACTTCACACAACCTTCGTGGGCCTGTGGTTAATATCTCTGTCTTATCGGGGATGATCAACCACGATATATTGGATACAGAAAACGCCCTAATTTTTGACAAAATCAAAGAATCCATCTATAAGTTAGAAAACACCTTAAACGACCTTATCGAAGTAGTTTCTCATGAAAAAATATATACACATTCTGTGGTGAAACTTAATATTGTGGAGGAAGTAAACTCGGTAATCCATGCTATTGAAAATCAAATTATCGATTCTGGGGTTTCTTTTACTTTTGATTTACGGGCAAAAGAAATTTCCTATCCAAAACATTATTTTGAAAGCATCATTCTCAATTTGGTGACAAACGCAATTAAATACCGGTCGGCGTCACGCCCTCCTGTTATTGAAATAAAAAGTTTTGAGCAAGACAATTATGTGGTTTTAAAGTTAAGCGACAATGGTATCGGAATAAATCTGTCGAAAAATAAATCCAAGATGTTTGGCCTTTATCAGCGCTTTAATCCCGAAATCCAAGGAAAAGGAATTGGCTTGTTTATCATTAAATCGCACATGGACTCTCTAAACGGAAAAATAGAGGTAGATAGTGAGTTAGGTCAGGGAACAACCTTTACTTTATATTTTCCAAAAAGCCAAAACGCTTAAGTAAGCGTAAATGTCAGAATTTAGTAAGATAAGCTGATTTGATGTTCAAACATTTAAAATAAATATAGATTTGCGACGTACCAAGATTATGATAATGAAAAAATATCTATTGCTAATAGCATTTGCCGGCATTCTTTACTCGTTTGTAAAACCTTCTGAGAGTTATAAAGTTGATTTGAACCGTTCTAAAATTGAATGGACGGGCAGAAAAGTTACTGGCCAGCATACCGGAGAAATAAAATTGTCTTCTGGCCAGTTAAATCTGAACAATGGCAAACTTTCTAGCGGAGTTTTTGAAATTGACATGAACAGTATGAGCAGTACTGACCTTTCAGGCGCTAATGCAACAAAACTTTTAGGCCATTTAAAATCCGACGATTTTTTTTCAACAGATAAAAACCCCACCTCAAAATTCACAATAACAAAAGTAGACTACCTAGATGAAAATAAAGCAAGCGTCACCGGCAATTTAATTATCAAAGGAATTTCTAATCCTTTAACGTTTCCTGCAAATGTCAAACAAAAAAATGGTGTTTTGGTATGCGTTGCTACTGGGGTAAAAGTAGATAGAACTAAATATGATATTAAATATGGCTCAAAAAGCTTTATCGCCGATCTTGGAGACAAAGCAATCGCTAACGATTTTGAAGTTACTATTACTTTAGTAGCTAAAAAATAATTTCATCCCATTCAAAAACATATACTAAAATCGGTATCAGTTCGTTGTTTTAGCTTTTGTAACATTCATAATATTTAGTGACGTTTTAACTAATTAGGCTTGTTTTTTGCAGAAAACACAAAAGCTTTGTTGTCAGAAATTAAAAATTTCTTGTAACATACTCATTAAACCTTCGTATAAATGGCAAAATGGACAAAGAACTACTACAGATTTTAATTATTGATGATGATGAGATTAACAATTTTATCGCATCAAGATTAATTGATAAAATTCCGGTAAAAACAAAGATTAACACCCGTTTAAATGGTTTGGAAGGGATAAATTATATAAAATCTAATTTAGAAAATCAGGAGAATTTACCGGATATTATCTTTTTAGATATTAATATGCCGATTATGAACGGGTGGGAATTTTTAGAAGAATTTGAACATATTAAAAACAAAATCAATAAAAATGTTTACGTAAACATGCTTTCTTCATCTGTGTATAACGATGATATTACCAAAGCAAAAACTTATTCAACCGTAAACAAATTCATTTCTAAGCCTTTAACCGTAGAAAAAATAAAAGAGCTTTATTCGTCTTTAAATATTACTGTTTAATCTCGTTTATAATTATCACATCATCCTTAAGCGCTACTTTAGCAATAGCTTTTGCTTTCGCATGATAAAACAAACAGATCCAGTTTCCTTCAACGGCTTGCTTTCCGTACGTCGTTCTTAATTCCATTGCCTTTCTACCATCTAAATCATATTTTGCAATAAATTTCCGTTGCAATTGTTCCGGTTCGGGTACAATATCAGCTCCAAAAAAGAGATGTTCTCCGCCCTCCTCAATATGAAAAACTTGGTGAAACTCGGTATGTCCGCCAGTTATCTCATAACTTATTTCGTCATTGATCTTCCCATCACCTTCTAAAAAAGTTATCTGCCCAGAACGTTGTACCACGTCAAAAATCTCTGTTTTATACGACTTTGAAGTACTGCTATAAGCACTCTCCCATTCCCCTCTTTGTATATAATAATCCGCATTTGGGAAACTTACTGATAAACTGCCGTTGTTATCCTTCACCATGCCACCACTATGGTCAAAATGTAAATGCGACATTAAAACCTTTGTAACATCATTAACGGCATAGCCTGCTTTTTCTATATTTTCATGCAACACTAAATTCCCGTCTTCGTCATTATAGCCCAAACCGGTATCAAGCAAAATCAGGTCATTTTTAGTTTCAACTAAAAACGGCTGTATGTACACAAACAATGAAGCCGGGCGGTCACTGGCCTTATCAACGGCTGGATCAAACGGAATAAATTTTTTAGAAGCATCTACAGAATACGATCCTTCAAGCAAGGCTACAACTCTCAAATCAAAAATATAAAATAAATAAAACCCCTAAAATTGCTGATTTTGTATTGTTGAACACATACTTTAAAATGTATATTTACGGGTGATTCAAAGCAAATATATGGAAAAAAGATGGGTGACGCAGGAAAAAGCTGATGCACAATTGGTTGAGAAAATTGATGCTGAACTGAATGTTGGCCATACCCTTGCGGGGATGATGATAAGGCGAGGGCTATATTCCTTTGAAGAAGCAAAAGCTTTTTTTAGGCCACAAATTTCGCAATTACACGATCCTTTCTTAATGAAAGATATGTCTGTCGCCGTTAACAGAATTGAGGAGGCTATAAAAAACAACGAGCAAATTTTAATTTACGGAGATTACGATGTTGACGGCACTACATCGGTAGCATTAACTTATTCATTTTTTAAACAGCTCCATCACAAAATAGATTATTACATCCCAGATAGATACAAGGAGGGTTACGGCATATCAACCGACGGAATTGATTATGCTTTTAATCATGGCTACAAATTAATTATTGCTTTAGATTGTGGTATAAAATCGGTTGATAAAGTTGCTTATGCAAACGAAAAAGATATAGATTTTATCATTTGCGACCATCATCTTCCGGGAGATGAATTGCCACAGGCCATTGCGGTTTTAGATCCAAAGAGAGCAGATTGTTCCTATCCTTACAAAGAACTTTCGGGTTGTGGATTAGGTTTTAAACTGATCCAAGCTTATGTCTTAAAAAATAAAATCCCATTTGAACAGGTAGAGTGCTATTTGGATTTGGTGGCGGTAAGCATTGCCTCAGACATTGTCCCGATTACCGGAGAAAACCGGATTTTAGCACATTTTGGTTTAAAAAAACTTAACGAAAATCCTTGTAACGGTCTACAAGCTTTAAAGGAACTTTCGGGCAAAACAGATGATTTCACCATTACCGACATTGTTTTTGCAATTGGCCCACGAATTAACGCAGCAGGCAGAATTGACGACGCTAAAAAAGCCGTTAAGCTATTGATTGCAAGCTCATCAGAAACCGCCGAAGATGCGGGTTTTATTGTGAATCTAAAAAACTCGGAGCGCAAAGAATTTGATGCTAACATTACCGAACAGGCTTTAGCTATGATTTTAAACTCGCCAGAAATGGAAAGCAGAAAATCAACTGTTGTTTATCACGAAAGCTGGCACAAAGGCGTAATTGGCATTGTAGCATCAAGGCTTACCGAAAAATATTACCGACCTACAATTGTGCTTACGCAATCAAACGGGATGGTTTCTGGCTCGGCCCGCTCTGTTTTAGGTTATGATTTATACGAGGCTTTAACCGCCTGTAGCGATTTATTGGAGCAATACGGCGGACATAAATACGCCGCCGGTTTGACCATGAAGGTTGAAAATGTGGAAGCGTTTAGCCAAAGGTTTGAAGAAGTAGTTTGCGCATCCATCACAGATAATTTATTGACCCAAGAAATTGGAATTGAGGCTGAAATTGCCTTGAGTGAGATTGACGCAAAATTTTTCAGGATTTTAAACCAGTTTGCGCCTTTTGGTCCGCAGAATATGGCACCTATTTTTTTAAGTAGAAATGTATCTTCGTACCGTTATGGGAGTGTGGTTGGCAATAATCATTTAAAAATGACCATCAGACAAACCGACAGCCCTTTGTTTGATTGTATTGCCTTTGGCTGTGGCGATTATTTGGAGCAAATTAACATGGGAAAACCTTTTGATGTTTGCTATACCATTGAGCAAAACGTGTGGAAAGACCGCAAAAACATCCAGCTAAACATTAAAGGGATTAGAACTTATTGAGCATGATATTAAAAGCAGAAAACCTGATCAAAAAATATAAACAAAGAGTGGTGGTAAACAACGTCTCCTTTCATGTTAGTCAGGGAGAAATAGTTGGTTTGTTGGGTCCAAACGGAGCCGGAAAAACCACTTCATTTTATATGATTGTTGGCTTGATACGCCCAAATGAGGGTAGAGTTTTTTTGGAAGATGAGGATATCACCAGCGATCCAATGTACCGAAGGGCACAAAAAGGAATTGGATACTTAGCACAGGAAGCCTCTGTTTTTAGAAAGCTAAGTGTGGAGGATAATATTTTGGCAGTGCTGGAAATGTCGGGCTTATCAAAAGAAGAACAAAAGGATAAACTAGAAACGTTGATTGATGAATTTAGTTTACACAAAGTGCGAAAAAATCGTGGAGATTTACTGTCTGGAGGGGAAAGACGCAGAACAGAAATTGCCAGAGCTTTAGCCGCGGACCCAAAATTTATTTTGTTGGATGAACCTTTTGCCGGAGTTGACCCTATTGCGGTAGAAGAAATCCAGATGATTGTTGCTAGGTTGAAACACCGCAATATCGGTATTTTAATTACCGACCATAATGTAAACGAAACGCTTTCTATTACAGACAGAGCGTATTTATTGGCCGAAGGAAACATTATGCTTACCGGAACACCGCAAGAAATCGCAGATAACGAAATGGCCCGGAAGTTTTATTTAGGACAGCATTTTGAGCTGAAGATTAAGAAGTTTTAGATTTAGTTGGTTAGTTGCTAGGTTGTAGGTTGGGCTTATAAAACGTTTTAAACATATAATCTACCACGCAACTCTAATAAGCTGTTTTACCAATTCAACTAAAACACCATGCAAATCCTAACCGACGAACAAACCAACAAGCTGACCAACCAAACATGACAATAGTAAACTCTTTCTTAAACTGGTATATCAAAAAGCGCATGCACCAGATTGAACTGTTTATGAAGTACCCAGATGAGGTGCAGGAAGAATGGTTTGGCTGGTTGATAAACGATGCTGTTGGAACACAGTGGGGCAAAAAGTACGATTATCGGTCGATAGAGAACATCAATCAATTTAAAGAACGTATACCAGTTCAAAATTACGATACGCTAAAGCCTTATATCGAAAAAATGCTCAACGGCGAGCAAAACGTACTTTGGCCGTCGGAAATTAAATGGTTTGCAAAATCATCCGGCACCACCAGTGATAGGAGTAAATTTATACCGGTAAGTGAGGAATCTTTGGAAGATTGCCATTTCCGTGGCGGAAAAGATATGTTGGCGATTTATTGCAACAATCGTCCCGATGCCAAAATGTTTACCGGTAAAAGCTTGGTTTTGGGCGGAAGCCATCAAATCAACCAACTCAGTCCAGATTCTTTTTACGGAGATCTTTCCGCTGTGATCATCAAAAATCTTCCGTTTTGGGCAGAAATGTTACGAACGCCAGATATGTCCATTGCATTAATGGATAATTACGAGGAAAAAATCGAAAAAATGGCCCACGCCACCCTTGCCGAAAATGTAACAAATATTGCAGGCGTTCCAACGTGGACCATCGTTTTAGCCAAACGGATTTTAGAGATTACCGGCAAAAGCAACCTGATGGAAGTTTGGCCAAACTTGGAACTTTACGTACACGGCGCCGTAAATTTTGAACCCTATCGTGAGCAGTTCAAACGTTTAATCGATAATCCAAATATGTATTATTTGGAAACTTATAATGCTTCTGAAGGCTTTTTTGGCATTCAGGACCAAAGTGATTCCTCGGATTTATTATTGATGTTGGATTACGGAATTTTCTACGAATTTATTCCGATGGAGGAAGTGGACAAAGAATTTCCCGAAACGGTTTCGTTATCAGAAGTGGAGCTGGGAAAAAATTATGCAATGGTAATTAGCACAAATGCGGGTTTATGGCGCTATATGATTGGCGACACCGTGGCGTTTACCTCCAAAAGTCCCTACCGACTTAAAATTACCGGCCGCACCAAACATTTCATTAACGCTTTTGGCGAAGAAGTAATAATCGACAATGCAGAAAAGGCTTTAAGCAAAGCTTGCGCCGATACAAACGCACAAATTAGAGACTACACCGCCTGCCCTATTTACTTCAATGAAAATGAACCCGGAGCGCATGAATGGATCATCGAATTTGAAAAAAAACCAAAGGAATTTGAGCGTTTTGTTGACATCTTGGATAATACCTTACGTGAAGTAAATTCAGATTACGACGCTAAACGTTTTAAAGATATGGCTTTACAACGGCCAAAAGTTCACATTGCGCCGAACAATATTTTTTACAACTGGCTAAAAGCAAAAGGAAAATTAGGCGGTCAACATAAAGTTCCTCGCTTAGCCAACGATCGCAAATATGTGGACGAATTATTGGAGATGATGCGTAAATAATCCGCTTTTAAACTAACAACATTAAATTTGCCTTATGTCAGCTTGCAAATTATCAGTAAATATCAATAAAATTGCCACACTTAGAAACTCCCGTGGAGGCAATAATCCAGATTTAGTTAAAACTGCCTTAGACTGCGAACGTTTTGGTGCACAAGGAATTACAGTACATCCTCGTCCGGATGAAAGACATATCCGCTACCAAGATACTTTTGATTTAAAGGCCAAAATTGCGACCGAATTTAATATCGAAGGCAATTGTCAGGAGCAAAAATTTGTTGATCTGGTATTGGCAAATAAACCCGCACAGGTAACTTTGGTGCCAGATGCTGTGGGGCAAATTACCAGTAACCATGGCTGGGATACCATCAAAAATCAGAATTATTTACAAGATATCATCGGCGTTTTCAAAGACGCAAACATCCGTGTTTCTATTTTTGTGGACCCAAATCCAGAAATGGTGGAAGCAGCCAAAACTACCGGAACCGATAGAATTGAACTTTACACCGAAGCTTATGCTAGTGGCTACCACGATGATAAAGAAAAAGCAATTGCTCCTTATATCATTGCGGCAAAAAAAGCAAATGATTTAGAAATTGGGATTAACGCTGGCCATGATTTAGATTTAGACAACTTAAAATATTTTGCAGAAAATATTCCGGGATTATTGGAAGTAAGTATTGGCCATGCCTTAATTTGCGATGCTTTGTATTTAGGTTTAGAAAACACCATTCAGCGGTATTTGTACCAGTTGAAATAGCAAGTATGCTTCCTGCCATCAGCAGAACTGAGACAGATACGCTAACAGACTTACGAAGTTTTTGAAACTTCGTAAGTCTTGAAAAACGGATTGCCTGGACCCCAATTTTTCATCGAGGATACGTCCAAGCATCCGCTTCAAATTAACTTCAAAAAATTACAAAAATCCGCCCGCTCACCACAAAAAAACAGCATAAATTTTTCTACTTTTGCGCATCCGTTAGACCCTTGGTTTAATGTCACTTAATTCGTTTAAAAATCAAATAACACCCTCCCAAAAATGAAGTTGAATGTAGCGTACAAAGAGCAATTTGAAACTCGACATATTGCACCCAATGAGCAGGACACAAAAGCGATGTTAAAAACTGTTGGAGTGGATAGTTTGGAGGATTTGATTGATCAAACGGTACCTGAAAATATTAGGTTAAAAAAACCGATGAATTTGCCAGCCGCAAAAAGTGAGTACGAATATTTAAACAAATTGCGTATTACGGCTTCAAAAAACAAGGTTTACAAAAGTTATATTGGGCAGGGATATTATGATGTAATTGTGCCAGCGGTAATTCAGCGCAACGTTCTGGAAAATCCGGGATGGTACACGCAATATACACCATATCAGGCAGAAATTTCGCAAGGACGCTTGCAAGCTTTGTTGAATTTCCAAACCATGGTTTTGGATTTAACAGGAATGCAAATTGCCAATGCCTCACTTTTAGATGAAGGAACTGCTGCAGCTGAAGCAATGTTCATGCAGTATAGCTTACGCAAAAATCCTGAAGCGAAATCTTACTTTGTTTCTGAAGAAGTTTTCCCGCAAACCATTGATATTTTACATACAAGGGCACAACCTTATGGGATTAAACTGGTCATCGGCAACCATAAAACAGTTGAATTAACTGACGATTTGTTCGGGGCTTTAGTACAGTATCCAGCCGGACATGGCGAAGTTTATAATTACAAGGCTTTCGCCGATGCGGCACATCAAAAAAACATTAAACTTACGGTTGCTGCCGATTTAATGAGTTTAGCGCTATTAACCCCTCCGGGAGAATGGGGAGCCGATATTGTCGTCGGTACAACGCAACGTTTTGGTATTCCGATGGGATTTGGAGGACCGCATGCCGCTTACTTTGCTACAAAAGAAGAATACAAACGCAGTATGCCGGGTCGGATCATCGGTGTTACCATTGATAAGCATGAAAATTATGCGTTGCGCATGGCTTTGCAAACCCGAGAACAACACATCCGCAGAGATAAAGCAACTTCAAATATTTGTACTGCACAGGCTTTATTGGCGATAATGGCGGGAATGTATGCCACTTACCACGGACCAAAAGGTATTAAAGCTATTGCCGAAAGAATACACGGATTAGCGGTTTTATTAGATAAAGCTTTGGCAGAATTTGGCTACAAGCAATTGAACGAAAGCTATTTTGACACTTTAAAATATGCGGTTGGCGATTTAACGAACCCAATCCATTCTGAAGCTTTAAATAACCAGTTTAATTTAAATTACGATGGAGAATTCATCACCATTTCTTTGGATGAAACAACTCGTTTATACGATTTAGAACCGATAATTAAAGTTTTTGGTAAAGTAAAAGCAAAAACTTTAAATGATATCGATTTAGATGCTTTGTCTAAAAACGTGGAAAGCGTCATCCCTGCTGAATTACAACGTAAATCTGCTTTTTTAACGCATCCGGTTTTTAATAAGCACCACTCCGAACATGAAATGTTGCGTTATATCAAATCTTTGGAGGCAAAAGATTTGTCGCTTTGCCACTCGATGATTGCTTTAGGCTCATGTACCATGAAACTGAACGCAACAACGGAAATGGTACCTATTACTTGGCCTGAATTTGGCGCTTTACATCCATTTGCCCCTGTTGACCAAACCGGCGGTTATATGCAAATTATGGCAGAACTGAACGATTGGTTAAGCGAAATCACAGGTTTTGCTGCAATGAGTTTACAACCAAACGCAGGTGCTCAAGGCGAATATGCGGGCCTAATGGTAATTAGAGCTTATCATCAGGATAGAGGCGATTTTAATAGAAATATCGCTTTAATTCCATCCTCGGCACATGGCACAAATCCAGCTTCCGCTGCGATGGCCGGAATGAAAATTGTGGTAACCAAATGCGATGATAAAGGAAATATTGACGTTGCTGATTTAAGGGCTAAAGCCGAAGAACATTCTGCTAATTTAAGTTGCCTAATGGTAACTTATCCATCAACACATGGCGTTTTTGAAGAATCAATTATAGAAATTTGCGAGATTATCCATCAACACGGCGGACAAGTTTACATGGATGGAGCAAATATGAATGCGCAAGTGGGCTTAACCTCTCCCGCTAATATTGGTGCAGATGTGTGCCATTTAAATCTGCATAAAACTTTCTGCATTCCACATGGTGGCGGTGGTCCCGGCATGGGTCCAATCGGTGTCGCATCACACCTTGTACCGTATTTACCAGGCCACTCGGTGGTGGATATGGGGAACGAAAAATCCATTTCGGCAGTTTCTGCCGCTCCATGGGGTTCGGCTTCTATCCTATTGATTTCACACGCATACATTGCCATGATGGGTGCTAACGGTTTAACAAATGCTACAAAATACGCCATATTAAATGCGAATTATATCAAGGCAAAATTAGAGTCACATTATCCGGTTTTATATGCAGGCGCAAACGGACGTTGTGCCCACGAAATGATTTTGGATTGTCGTAGCTTCAAAAATTTTGGAATTGAGGTTACTGATATTGCTAAACGACTGATGGATTATGGCTTCCATGCGCCAACAGTTTCTTTCCCAGTTGCAGGCACCTTAATGGTTGAACCTACAGAATCGGAACCAAAACATGAGCTAGATCGCTTTTGCGATGCCATGATTGCTATCAGGAATGAGATCGCCGATGTAGAAACTGGTTTATTAGATAAGCTCGATAATCCGCTTAAAAACGCACCTCATACGGTTGCGGTTATTACAGGTAATGACTGGGATAAATCATACACACGGCAAAAAGCTGCTTTCCCGCTACCTTATGTTGCCTTGAATAAATTCTGGCCTTCTGTAGGCAGAGTTAACGATACTTTTGGCGATAGAACGCTAATTTGTAGTTGTCCACCGATTGAGGAATATGAATTTGATGTTTTAGTTTAATAATACTAACCCATGGGCATGGACCCGTGGGTTACTTTTTTAAAGTCAAAACAAATAGTAGTTCCACCCTCGGAATTTCTTTGCGCCCAAATAGTAAAAGCAATCCAAAAAAGGTTTGCAAAAATATGCATAATTTAAATTTTACCTTTACCGCCATAAAATCACCACAAACTAAATGTAATATACTGAAATTATTTTTTGATTGTAAAACGGCTTTGATCATTTTAAACTAACATGTAATAAATCGCAAAAAAAACCTCCAACAAATAAATGTCGGAGGTTTTTATATACAGTGTGTTTAACTTATTCAGCAGTTTTCTCTTCTTCTGAAGAATCAATTTTTTCTTCTTTCGCTGGAGTTTCAACTGGGGTTTCCTCTGCTTTTGCTTCTGGAGCTTCTTCAGCTACAACCGCATCTTCAACTTTAGCGTCCGCAACCGGAGCATCTGCCTTTTTAGCTTTAGAACCTCTTCTACGAGTTGATTTTTTCTCAACTTTAGCCTCAGCATTGTAAGTAGTATTAAAATCAACTAGTTCAATCAGCGCCATTTCAGCGTTATCACCTAAACGATTACCCAACTTAACAATACGAGTGTAACCGCCCGGACGGGTAGCTACTTTCTCTGCTACTTCACGGAATAAAGTTGTAACAACTTCTTTATTTTGTAAGTAAGCGAATACTGTACGGCGAGAGTGTGTAGTATCGTTTTTTGACTTAGTGATAATTGGCTCAACATATACTCTTAAAGCTTTGGCTTTAGCCAAAGTAGTAGTAATACGTTTGTGCTCAATTAAAGATGAAGCCATATTGGCCAACATCGCTTTTCTGTGAGCTGTTTTACGACCTAGGTGATTAAATTTTTTTCCGTGTCTCATTATTTTATTTATTTGCGCATACCGTCAGCTCAAGCCACCATGGCGAACCGGGAATTATGCGTCATTTACACTTTGTAAATCCGTATTAGGGAATTATTCTTCGTCTAATTTAAACTTAGACAGGTTCATACCAAAAGATAAACCTTTTGATTTAACCAGCTCCTGAATCTCTGTTAAAGATTTTTTACCGAAGTTTCTGAATTTCAACATATCAGCAACATCGTAAGAAACCAATTCAGCTAATGATCTGATGTCTGCAGCTTTTAGGCAATTTAATGCTCTAACAGAAAGATCTAAATCAACCAATTCAGTTTTTAAAATTTTACGCATGTGTAAAACTTCCTCGTCAACTTCTTTAGTTTCTTCTTTAGCCTGAGATTCTAATACTAAGTTTTCATCAGAGAACAACATGAAGTGCTGAATTAATATTTTAGCAGCTTCTTTTAATGCTTCTTCTGGATGAATTGAACCATCGGTAGTGATATCTAAAACCAACTTTTCGTAGTCAGTTTTTTGTTCAACCCTGAAGTTCTCAATAGTATATTTAACATTTTTGATTGGCGTGTAGATAGAATCAATTGCAATTACACCAACTGGTGCATCAGCATTTTTGTTCTCATCTGCAGCAACGTATCCTCTGCCTTTGTTAATGGTTAATTCTATTTCTAAAGTAACAGAATCTTCCATATTACAAATCACAAAATCAGGGTTTAAAACCTCGAAGTTGTTAGAGAATTTGGTGATATCGCCAGCTTTAAAAGACTCTTGTCCGTTAATAATCACAAAGATTTTTTCGGTATCGCCAGAATCGCCAGTTTTCTTAAAACGTACTTGCTTTAAGTTTAAGATGATATCAACAACGTCCTCAGCTACACCTTTGATGGTAGAAAACTCGTGAGAAACACCTGAAAAACGAACAGAAGTAATTGCGAAACCTTCTAACGAAGAAAGTAAGATTCTTCTAAGCGAATTACCTATAGTAACACCAAAACCAGGTTCCAACGGACGAAATTCAAACGTACCATCGAAATCTGTTGATTTCTGCATAATTACTTTATCGGGTCTCTGAAATGCTAAAATTGTCATTTATTTGCCTTATGTTAATCGTTAATTTTTGGATAAATAAAAATTGCTAATTCTTGCTTACACAAGAACCAGCAATTAATTTTCATCATTATTTAGAGTACAACTCGACGATTAAGTTTTCCTTGATGTTCTCAGGAATACTTTCGCGTTCTGGGTACGATATAAACTTACCAGATAATGCTTTTGCATCCCACTCTAACCAACCGTATTTGTTAATTGTGCGACCAGCTACTGATAGTGCAATAGTTTCTAAAGATTTAGATTTCTCTCTAACTTCAATAACATCACCTGCTTTTAAAGTGTAAGAAGGAATGTTAACTACCGATCCGTTTACTGTAATGTGTCTGTGGGAAACCAATTGACGAGCACCAGATCTTGTTGGCGCAATACCTAAACGGTAAACTGCGTTGTCCAATCTTGCTTCTAACAATTGCAATAAGTTTGTTCCTGTAATACCTTCTCTGGCAGATGCTTTTTTGAAAAGGTTAGAGAATTGTTTTTCTAATACACCGTAAGTGTATTTTACTTTTTGTTTCTCTTGCAACTGAGTTGCATATTCAGACTGCTTTCCTCTTCTTTTAGAAGCGCCATGCTGTCCGGGAGGATAATTTTTTCTGTCTAATGCCTTATCAGGACCAAAAATTGGTTCTCTGAATTTACGGGCGATTTTGGATTTTGGACCTGTATATCTTGCCATTTTGTGTGTTTTAAAGTATCAGCCCAACTTAATCGGGTGAATCTTATCTTTAAAATAATTAATTAAACTCTTCTTCTTTTTGGTGGACGACATCCGTTGTGCGGAAGTGGAGTAATATCTTTAATAGTTGTTACTTCCAATCCTGAGTTCTGTAAAGTACGGATAGCCGACTCGCGACCAGAACCTGGACCTTTAACAAAAACTTCAACTTTACGCAAACCCAAATCATGGGCAACCTTACCGCAATCAATTGCTGCTTGTGAAGCTGCATACGGAGTGTTCTTTTTAGAACCTTTAAATCCTTGCTTTCCAGCTGATGACCAAGAAATTGTTTGTCCTTGATTGTTGGTTAGCGTGATAATGATGTTATTAAATGTAGCGTTAATGTGAGCTTGCCCAACAGGCTCAACTACAACTAAACGCTTTTTAGTAACTTTTTTTGACTTAGCCATTTTTTACTATCAATTATTATTTAGTAGCCTTTTTCTTGTTCGCAACAGTTTTTCTCTTTCCTTTACGGGTACGAGAGTTGTTTTTGGTTCGTTGTCCACGTAGTGGCAAACCTTTCCTGTGGCGTAGTCCTCTGTAACAACCAATATCCATTAAACGTTTGATGTTTAACTGAACCTCAGAGCGAAGTTGACCTTCAACTTTGATAGATTCATTGATAATGTTACGGATCGCTGTTAATTCTTCATCGGTCCAATCTTGAACTTTTTTATCTACGCTAATGCCAGCTTGCTCTAAAATAGATTGTGCTGTGCTTCTTCCTATACCGAAGATATAAGTAAGGCCGATCTCTCCTCTTTTGTTTTTTGGTAAATCAATACCTGCTATCCTTGCCATTTGAATTTGTTGATAGTTTAATAATTAACCTTGACGCTGTTTGAACTTAGGGTTCTTTTTATTGATTACATAAAGTTTTCCGTTTCTGCGGATAATTTTGCAATCAGCGCTACGTTTTTTAATGGATGCTCTAACTTTCATTTTATTTATACCTATAAGTTATTCTACCTTTTGTAAGATCATACGGAGACATCTCCAGTTTAACACGGTCTCCAGGTAAAATTTTAATGTAGTGCATTCTCATTTTACCTGAAATGTGTGCTATAATCTCATGACCGTTCTCTAGTTCAACACGAAACATTGCATTTGACAATGCTTCTTTTATTATTCCGTCTTGCTCTATAGAGGATTGTTTAGCCATATTTCTTTGATTTTTACTGTATTAGCACCGCCCAAAGCGGGACGCAAAATTAAGTAAAAATATTTAAATTCCTATTTTTTATTTAAAACTTCTTCGACGTATTCAAAGGTTGATAAAACATCTGCTTTGCTTTTCTTTATTGCTACGGTATGCTCAAAATGTGCCGAAGGTTTTTTATCAACTGTAGAGACCGTCCAACCGTCGTCCCAAAATTTAACACCTGCTTTACCGGCGTTAATCATTGGCTCAATGGCTATCACCATTCCTTCTGTCAATTTTATTCCTGAACCTCTTTTCCCATAATTAGGAACTTCTGGCTTTTCATGTAACATCTTGCCCACTCCATGCCCAACTAACTCCTTAACTACACCGTAACCATTTTTTTCTGCGTGTTGTTGGCAAGCAAAACCGATATCTCCAATTCTGTTACCTACCACTGCTTGAGCTATCGCTAAATCCAGACATTCCTGAGTAACTTTTAATAATCTTTTTGTTTCCTCAGCAACTTCACCTATCATAAAGGTATATGCAGAATCGCCAAAGTACTTATCTTTTATTACCCCGCAAT
Source organism: Pelobium sp. (assembly GCA_035496935.1). GTDB lineage: Bacteria > Bacteroidota > Bacteroidia > Sphingobacteriales > Sphingobacteriaceae > Pseudopedobacter. The sequence continues at coordinate 214,346 of DATJED010000014.1, forward strand.
CTACAGAAACAATATCTCCACTTCTCAACTCGTAATCACTCGGGAAACCATGAACCACTTGGTCATTTAAAGAAATGCACAGCGTGTAAGGGAAACCATTGTAATTTAAAAAAGCTGGAACGGCGTCGTTATCTCTGATAAACTCTTCTGCAATTTTATTAAGATGTTTGGTTGTTACACCTTCTCCAATAACTTTAGCAACTTCGGCATGAGTTTTAGCAACAAGCTGTGAACTAATTCTAATTAGCTCAATCTCCTCTGCCGACTTAAAAATTATTTTTGACATTCTTAAGCTTAAATTACAGCTTCTGAAGTTCCAATTGATGTAGATGCTGTACGTCCGCTAATTCTTCCGGTTTTCATTAATCCATCATAATGACGCATTAATAAATGACTTTCCACTTGTTGCAGAGTATCCAAAACAACCGCAACCAAAATCAATAACGATGTACCACCAAAGAAATGCGCAAACTGAGAGTTTACACCTGCGATAATAGCAAAAGCTGGTAATATTGCGATAAGTGCTAAGAATAGCGAACCTGGAAAAGTAATTCTTGAAATAATTGCATCAATAAAATCTGCAGTAGCTTTACCTGGTTTAATACCCGGAACAAATCCCCCATTTTTTTTCATATCATCAGCCATTTGATTAGGATTAATCGTAATAGCAGTATAAAAGAAGGTAAACAGAACAATCAGTATAGCGAAAGTAACGTTATAAGCAACAGATGTATAATCACTAAGTGAAGCTAAAAACGATGACTGTGCAGCAGGAAAAAATTGTGCAACAGTTGAAGGTATAAACATAATTGCTTGCGCAAAAATGATTGGCATAACCCCGGCCGCGTTAAGCTTTAAAGGGATATATTGCCTTACACCACCGTACTGTTTATTCCCAACGATTTTCTTTGCATACTGAACAGGCACCTTACGCGTTCCTTGAATAATCAATACTGTAAATACTACCACAGCAAACAAAGCAACAAACTCGATAAAGAAAGCAATTAATCCTCCCTGACCATTTTGTCTGCTCATAAACTCGGCACCTATACCATAAGGAAGCTGGGCAATAATACCCACCATAATTAATATTGAAATACCATTTCCAATACCTTTATCGGTAATTTTCTCACCCATCCACATTACAAACATGGTTCCGGCAGTTAAAATTATCATTGAAGATATTGTAAACAATGGTTCAGAAATTAACCTAGCTTCTGGAGCGATTTGAGATTTAACATACCCGATAGCTTGTAAAGCCGTTATACCGATAGTTAAATAACGAGTGATTTGATCAATTTTTTTACGTCCGCTCTCTCCTTCTTTCTGCATTTTTTGGAAATAAGGAACCGCGATACCCAAAAGCTGAACAACAATAGAGGCTGAAATATAAGGCATCACACCCAAAGCAAAAATAGAAGCTCTTGAAAAAGAACCACCTGCAAACATGTTCAATAAACCTAACAAACCGTCTTTGGCTTGTTCGTTATTTAACGATGCAGGATCTACTCCGGGCAAAACGATAAATGAACCGATTCTATATACCAAAAGAATTAAGAGTGTGTATAAAATACGCACTCTTAATTCCTCAATTTTCCAAATATTGGATAATGTTGTGAACAGCTTCTTCATTAAATAAAATTATATTTTTTCTACTGAACCGCCTAAAGCTTCTATAGCTTTTTGTGCTGTTGCAGTAAATGCGTGTGCTTTAACGTCTAACTTAATTTTGATTTCGCCTCTTCCCATGATTTTCACTAAATCATTTTTAGAAATTAAACCATGTTCTTTCAACGTGTCGAAAGATATGGTTTTTAAATCAAATTTTTCAGCTAAACCTTGCAAAACATCAAGGTTAACGCCAACGTATTCTACACGGTTTAGGCTTTTAAACCCAACCTTAGGCACACGACGTTGCAAAGGCATTTGACCTCCTTCGAAACCTACTTTAGAAGAATAACCAGAACGAGATCCGGCACCTTTATGTCCACGTGTTGATGTTCCGCCACGTCCAGAACCGGTACCACGACCAATTCTTTTTCTATTTTTTACTGAACCCTCTGCAGGTTTTAAATTACTTAAATTCATGGTAATTATACTTTTTCTATGGCTACCAAATGATTTACTTTCTTTACCATTCCGATAATTGCCGGGTTAGCTTCTACTATCACACTGCTGCTGATTTTTCTTAAACCTAAAGCTTGCATAGTTCTTTTTTGGCGTTCGCTTCTATCAATAACGCTCTTAATCTGGGTGATTTTTATCTTAGCCATCTTCTTAACCGTTAAAAACTTTATTTAATGAAACACCTCTTTGCTGAGCTACAGTTTGCGCATCTCTTAATTGAGACAATGCAGAAATAGTTGCTTTAACCACGTTATGCGGATTAGATGAACCTTTTGATTTTGCAAGTACGTTATGTACACCTGCAGACTCCAATACAGCCCTCATCGCACCACCGGCAATAACTCCGGTACCATTTGCAGCAGGTTTTAAAAATACAAAACCTCCAGAAAATTTACCGATTTGCTCATGCGGAATAGTGGCGTTTATAATTGGCACTTTTACCAAATTCTTTTTAGCATCATCAATTCCTTTAGCAATTGCTTCAGTAACCTCTTTTGCTTTACCCAAACCGTAACCTACTACACCGTTTTCATCTCCTACCACAACGATAGCAGAGAAACTGAAAGTACGTCCACCTTTGGTAACTTTAGCAACACGTTGGATGCTAACCAAACGATCTTTTAATTCGATCTCGTTTGCTTTTACTCTTTTTATATTTATAGTTGACATTTCTCTACCTCAATTAAAAGATTAAACCACCCTCACGAGCACCTTCAGCCAAAGACTTAACTCGACCATGGTACAGGTAACCATTTCTATCAAAAACAACTTCTTTAATTCCAGCTGCAATTGCTTTCTCGGCAACTTTTTTACCAACCTCTTTAGACTGATCTATTTTAGGTCCTTTTGAACTGAAATCCTTTTCTAGAGACGAAGCAGCAACTAATGTTTTGCCATCATTATCGTCAATTATTTGAGCATAAATTCCTTTGTTACTTCTGAAAACAGATAAACGTGGACGCTCTGGAGAACCAGTAATTCTTTTTCTGATACCCTTTTTTATTCTCTCCCTGCGGGATAACTTAATTTTTCCTGCCATGACAATTATTTTTTAGATGCTGACTTACCTGCTTTTCTTCTCAATTGCTCACCAACAAACTTGATACCTTTACCTTTATAAGGCTCAGGAGCTCTTAACGAACGAATCTTAGCTGCAACTTGACCAAGCAATTGCTTATCTATAGATTCCAAAATAATTGTTGGATTTTTTCCCTTCTCGGCTGTTGTAGCAACTTTAATTTCTGGAGGAAGTGCAAAAACAATATGGTGAGAGTAACCTAACACTAAATCTAAGGTATTTCCTTGATTTGATGCTCTGTAACCAACACCTACTAATTCTTGTTGAAGTTTATATCCTTCTGTTACACCAACAACCATGTTGTTGATCAACGCTCTGTACAAACCATGTAATGCTTTGTGGCGTTTTTGTTCAGTCGGACGGGTAACTATAATATTTCCGTCTTCCTGAGAAACGGTGATATCTGCATCTACTTGCTGACTTAATTCTCCTTTAGGGCCTTTTACTGTAACTAAATTGTCTTTAGAAACTGTTAACGTTACACCGTTAGGGATTGAAATTGGGGCTTTACCTACTCTTGACATATCTTTCTCCTCCTAATTAGTAAACGTAACATAAAACCTCACCACCAACATTTAGTTGTTTCGCTTCTTTATCGGTCATTACACCTTTAGAAGTTGACATGATGGCGATTCCTAAACCATTTAATACTCTAGGCATATTGCCCATACCTGCATATTTTCTCAAACCTGGTCTACTTGCTCTCGCAATACTGCGAATAGCCGGAATTTTAGTAATTGGATGATACTTTAAAGCTACTTTAATAGTGCCTTGAACATCATTATCCTCAAACTTGTAATTCGTGATGTAACCTTTATCAAAAAGTACTTTTGTAATTTCCTTTTTGAGGTTTGATGCAGGAATTTCTACAACCCTGTGGTTGGCCTTGATGGCATTCCTTACTCTTGTAAGATAATCTGCTATTGGATCTGTATACATTTTATTGTTATATAAAAAGAATTTTTCGGACCGCAAAGGTACAAAAAATTCTTTATGATTCTTTTCTAATTACCAGCTGGCTTTTCTAATCCCCGGAATCTTTCCGGCTAAAGCCATTTCACGGAAAGTTACACGTGAAATACCGAACTGACGCATATAACCTCTTGGACGACCAGTTAATTTACATCTGTTATGTAAACGTACCGGAGAAGAGTTTTTTGGTAATTTATCTAAACCTTCGAAATCGCCAGCAGCTTTTAGTGCTTCTCTTTTCTCGGCGTATTTTTCAACCAGTCTCTGACGCTTAACTTCGCGAGCTTTTATTCCTTCTTTAGCCATTGTGAACTATGTTATGATTTTTAAATGGTAAACCGAATTGCTTTAACAATTCCAATGCTTCTAAATCTGTACCTGCGCTGGTAACAAATGTAATATCCATACCTTGGATCTTGTTGATTTTATCAATGTTGATCTCAGGGAAGATAATTTGTTCTGATACGCCTAAAGTATAATTACCTCGGCCATCAAAACCTTTATCGTTGATTCCTTTGAAATCACGGATACGAGGAAGGGCCACAGAAATCAAGCGGTCTAGGAATTCATACATTTGGTTATCGCGTAAAGTTACACGTACACCAACCGGCATACCTTTACGTAATTTAAAGTTTGAAATATCCTTTTTAGATTTAGCAGAAACTGCTTGCTGACCAGTAATGGTAGTTAATTCTAAAATTGCAGATTCTACAACTTTTTTGTCTGTTACACCTGCGCCAACACCTTGGTTGATCGCAATTTTCTGCAACTTAGGCACTTGCATAACACTTTTATACTGGAATTTATCCTTTAAAGCGCTAACAATTTCCTCTTTGTATTTATTTTTTAATCTTGGTGCGTAAGCCATTACTTAATTTCCTCCCCAGATTTTTTAGCTATTCTAATTACTTTCCCTTCTTCATTTCTTTTTCTGCTGATACGTGTAGCTTTACCCGATTTAGGGTCAACCAACGATACGTTAGAGATATGAAGTGGGGCTTCCATTTTAATAATACCACCGTTAGGATTAGCTGCATTTGGTTTGGTATGTTTAGAAACCATGTTAGTTCCTTCAACCAAAACACGGCTAGTTTTAGTAATTACTTCTAATACTTTACCTTGCTGTCCTTTTGAGTCTCCTGCTATTATTTTAACTAAGTCTCCTTTACGGATATTTAGTTTTACGTTTTTCTTCTTTTCCATATTACAAAACCTCCGGTGCTAATGATACAATTTTCATGAATTGTTTTTCACGCAACTCTCTTGCAACAGGACCGAAAATACGCGTTCCTCTTGGCTCGTCTTGTGCATTCAACAAAACAGCTGCATTGTCGTCGAAACGGATATAAGAACCGTCTTTTCTTCTGATTTCTTTTTTAGTCCTTACAACTACGGCTTTAGATACTGTACCTTTTTTTATGTTTCCGGATGGAATTGCACTTTTTACAGTTACAACCACCTTGTCTCCTATAGAAGCGTATCTTTTACCGGTACCGCCTAATACTCTAATAACTAAAACTTGTTTAGCACCTGAGTTATCGGCTACGTTTAATCGTGATTCCTGTTGTACCATGTTATTTAGCCCTTTCTAAAATTTCAACTAATCTCCAGTTCTTATTTTTACTCAGCGGACGTGTCTCCATGATCAGGACGGTATCACCGATACCGCAATCATTCTTCTCGTCATGAGCCATAAATTTGGTAGTCGTTTTTACGAACTTACCATAAATTGGGTGTTTCACTTTCCTTTCAACCGCTACAACTATGGATTTGTCCATTTTGTTGCTTGTTACCAACCCAGTTCTTGTTTTTCTTAATTTTCTTTCCATTTCGACTTTAAAAAATTATGAATTACTTTCAGAAACTGCCTTAGCCTTGCGCTGAGTTAATTCGGTGTTGAAACGAGCGATATCTTTTCTCGCCTTGTTAATTCTTGTAGGATTTTCTATAGCAGAAACTGCATGGGCAAACTTTAACTTGGTTAAAGTTGCTTTCTCCTCTTGAATCCTGGCAACGATTTCTTCGTTTGACAGGTCTTTGATTTCTGAGTATTTCATTTTATTGTTAGTTAATAGTTAAAGTTGTCTTTGTTAGGTAACGGCCAACAAAAAAAACTAAAAACCGATGTTATGCTTCCACGTAATCTCTACGTACTACAAATTTTGTTTGAACTGGTAATTTTTGTGCTGCTAAACGCATTGCCTCTTTAGCTATTTCAAAAGGCACACCTTCTGCTTCGAAAAGGATACGTCCTGGTCTTACAACGGCAACCCAGTATTCTGGCGCTCCCTTACCTTTACCCATACGAACCTCTGCAGGTTTTTTGGTAACTGGTTTATCAGGGAAGATGCGAATCCAAACCTGGCCTTCACGTTTCATAAAACGTGTTACGGCAATACGGGCAGCTTCTATCTGACGGCTGGTGATCCAGGCCTCCTCTAATGATTTTATTCCGAATGAACCGAAAGACAGCTCAGCACCACGAGAGGCTAAGCCTTTCATTCTGCCTTTTTGCATCTTTCTGAACTTCGTTCTTTTTGGCTGTAACATTACTTTGTGTTTAAATCGTTAAACGATAGTTTCTTATAAATTATCTCTTTCCTTTTCCGGCACCTGCACCGCCTCTGTTGTTTCCACCGCCTCGGTTTCCGCCTTTTCTATCGCCTCCACCGCGGTTATCGCGTGAGCCAAAGCCACCTTCTGGTTTACCACCTTTGCCTGTGTTTGCACCTATGTTAGGAGAAAGATCTCTCTTACCATAAACTTCGCCTTTACAAATCCAAACCTTAATACCTATTTTACCATAAGTAGTTAAAGCTTCGCCTAAAGCATAGTCTATATCAGCTCTTAAAGTATGTAATGGAGTTCTTCCATCTTTATACTGTTCGCTACGAGCCATCTCTGCTCCACCTAATCTTCCTGAACACATGATTTTAATTCCTTCGGCACCCATTCTCATGGTTGCGGCGATTGAAGTTTTCATTGCTCTACGGAAAGAAATTCTTGCTTCTAATTGTTTTGCAACACCGTCTGCAACTAATTGTGCATCAAGCTCAGGGCGTTTGATTTCAAAAATGTTGATTTGTACATCTTTCTTAGTTAATTGCTTTAACTCTTCTTTGATTTTATCAACCTCTGAACCGCCTTTACCGATTACAATACCCGGACGAGCTGTGTGTATAGTTACCGTAATACGTTTTAAAGTTCTTTCGATAACTACTTTTGCAACTCCACCTTTTGCTATACGAGCAGATAGATATCTACGAATTTTTTCGTCCTCAACTAATTTATCAGCGTATTTATTACCACCGTACCAGTTAGAATCCCATCCTCTTACGATGCCTAACCTTAGTCCTATTGGATTAGCTTTTTGTCCCATTTCTGCTTAATTAGTTTGAGGTTCAACATTCTTACTATCTACAACCAAAGTTACATGGTTAGAACGCTTGCGAATTCTATATCCACGACCCTGAGGTGCTGGTCTTAAACGCTTTAATTGACGACCGCCATCAACCATTACAGTTTTAACGAATAATTTTGCGTCTTCAGGGCGTTGACCCTCATTTTTTGATTCCCAATTTTTTATAGCAGATAACAATAGTTTCTCAACTCTTATTGCTGCTTCTTTATTGGTATATTTTAATATGTAAAGTGCCTTTTCAACACCTTCGCCTCTGATCAAGTCAACTACCAGTCTCATTTTACGAGGTGAAGTGGGGCAATTATTTAATTTTGCTACTGCTTCCATTGCTTATTATCTTTTCTTATCAGCGTGTCCTCTAAATGTTCTGGTTGGAGCAAATTCTCCTAATTTGTGACCAACCATGTTTTCAGTTACATAAACAGGAATAAACTTATTTCCATTATGCACTGCGAAAGTGTGACCTACGAAATCCGGAGATATCATTGATCTTCTTGACCAAGTTTTAATTACGGTCTTTTTACCTGCATCATTCATTGTAGAAACTTTTTTCTCTACATTATGATCTATATAAGGTCCTTTTTTAATCGAACGAGCCATTATTTCTTCCTCCTAGCTATGATTAAACGATTTGAGTTCTTCTTTTTATCACGGGTTTTGAAACCTTTTGATAATAAGCCTTTTCTTGAGCGTGGGTGACCACCTGATGATCTACCCTCACCACCACCCATTGGGTGATCTACCGGATTCATCGCAACACCTCTTACTCTCGGACGACGACCTAACCAACGCTTTCTACCGGCTTTACCTAATACCTCATTTGAGTGAGATGAGTTAGATACCGTACCGATAGTTGCAGTACAAGTCACCAAAATCATACGTGTTTCGCCAGAAGGCATTTTGATGGTTGCGTATTTACCATCTCTTGCTGCCAATTGAGCGTAAGATCCGGCACTTCTTGCAATTTGACCACCTCTTCCTGGGTTTAGTTCTATGTTATGAATAATAGAACCCAAAGGAATTTTAGCTAATGGAATAGTGTTACCCAACTCAGGCGCTACATCGTCGCCAGCAATTACTTTTGCTCCAACTTGTAAGCCTTCTGGGCAGATGATGTATCTTTTTTCACCATCAGCATAATGTAACAGTGCAATATGGGCGGTACGGTTTGGATCGTACTCTACTGTTGCTACTGTTGCGGGGATATCTTTTTTATCGCGTTTAAAATCTATCAATCGGTACAATTGCTTGTGTCCCCCACCGAGATAACGCATAGTCATTTTACCAGAACTGTTACGGCCACCGGATTTCTTTTGTTTAACAACAAGAGACTTTTCAGGTACGTTGGTTGTGATTTCAGAGAAATCATTTCCTACTCTGAAACGAGTTCCGGGGGTTACTGGTTTAAATTTTCTTAAGCCCATAATTCAATTAAATATTGCTATAAAAGTCAATAGTTTCACCTTCTTTTAAAGTAATGATTGCTTTTTTGATTTTAGCAACCCTACCTGATACCATGCCAGCTTTGGTTGATCTGGTTTTTAATTTACCAACGATAACCATTGTGTTTACTGACGCTACATTTACACCATACATGGCTTCAATGGCAGATGTTATCTGCAACTTGTTTGCTCTGTGATCACACTGAAAAGTATAACGGTTCAGTTTTTCAGTTAACATAGTAGCTTTTTCTGTTAATACAGGTTTTTTTAAGATTTCCATATTACTTGGCAAATGCCTCCTCCAATGTTTTTACCGAACCGGTAGTTAATACTAATTTTACTGCGTTTAATACATCATAAGTATTCAACTGATCAGCAGTGATAACTTTAGCCTTTTGTATGTTTCTGCTTGCTAAGTAAACATTTTGGTTTCCGGCAGGAAGAACAACTAGTGTTTTCTCTTCAGAAAAATTTAATGCACTTAATAGGCTTACAAAATTCTTAGTTTTTGGGGTATCGAAGTTGAAGTCTTCCAATACAACAACACTGTTATCTTTAGCTTTATAAGCTAGAGCTGATTTACGAGCAACTTGTTTAAGTTTTTTGTTCAACTTGAAGCTGTAATCACGTGGCTGCGGACCGAAAACTCTACCACCACCATTAAATAATGGAGATTTAATGCTTCCTGCTCTTGCACCACCAGTTCCTTTTTGTTTGTATAATTTACGTGTAGAACCCGCAATCTCGTTACGTTGTTTTGATTTGTGCGTTCCTTGACGTTGATTTGCTAGATATTGTTTTACATCTAAATAAATAGCGTGATCATTTGGCTCAAAACCGAAGATTTCCTCAGAAAGCTGCACCTTGGCACCTGTTTCTTTACCTGAGACGTTTAATACTTTAACTTCCATCTTACTTCTCGATTAATACGTACGAACCTTTAGCTCCCGGAACCGATCCGCTAACTACTAATAAATTTTGCTCTGCAAATACTTTAACGATTTGAAGATTCTGGATTTTCACTCTATCGCCACCAGTTCTACCGGCCATTCTCATTCCCTTGAATACTCTTGAGGGGTAAGATGATGCACCTAATGAACCTGGAGCTCTCATTCTGTTGTGTTGTCCGTGAGTCTGACCTCCAACACCGCCAAAACCATGGCGTTTCACAACACCCTGAAATCCTTTACCTTTAGAAGTACCCACTACATCAACGTAGTCTCCTTCTATAAAAAGATTAACATCTACAACATCACCCAAAGCTTTCTCTTCTGTAAAGTACTTGAATTCCACAACTTTACGTTTTGGAGTAGTTCCAGCCTTTGCAAAATGACCTTTTAGGGGAGCGGTAGTGTTTTTTTCTTTTTTCTCATCGAAAGCCAACTGCACTGCAGTGTAGCCATCATTCTCGATGGTTCTCACTTGTGTTACCACACAAGGGCCAGCCTCAATCACAGTACATGGTACGTTTTTACCGTCTGCGTCGAAAATGCTGGTCATTCCTACTTTTTTTCCAATAATTCCTGACATTTCTTAATTTAATTAACACCCATCGAAGCAGTAGGGCTTCGTTCAAGGTGGACATAATATCCCCAAAAGGGACGGCAAAGATAGAAAAGTCTTATTAATAATCAAACAGTTAGAAAGAAATTTTTAAATATTTTATTCACATCCAATAACTTAGAGGAGAATTGGGGCATTGGACGACAAAACTGGTCAACTGGAGCGTATTCTTTAGAAGTTTTCGTCATGTCGAGGAACGAGAAATCTCACAAACAGGTTGTCATACGATGCGCATAAACTTTTCGAGTGAGATGTTTCACTCCGTTCAACATGACGCAAGGAGCGCTCTTTAGTCAGCTCTTGGAAAAGCAGACTTATATTTATTGAGCGATTTAATGAATAAATACATTTAACAGACTCGGAAAAATCCCGAACAATAAAGTTAAAAAGGTAAGTACTACAGTGAAAACAACTAGTACTTTACTGCTCTTAGACCGATAAAATTGCACTTCCGACTTTTTCAAAAAGAAATATAGTGGAATTTTAAGGTAGTAAAACAGCGATATTACCGTGGTTAAAACGGCAATTACCAAAAGCGTGGTTATATAAATATTAGCTCCGTTAAAACTGATTACACTTGAAAACACCAAGAATTTAGCAACAAAACCAGCCGTTGGCGGGATTCCTGTTAAGGAAACCATAAACACTACCAAACAAACGCCAATAGCGGGAATACTTTTTCCTAAACCCTTAAAACCAGATATATTGAAAATTGCATAATTGTTTTCGATATAAGTTAGTGCCATAAATATTCCGATGTTGGCAATGCTGTAAACTGCAAGGTAAAATAACGTAGCGTTTAAAATTAAAGCTTGTGGCAATACAAAAAGCATCAATATAAACCCGGTATGACCGATTGCGGAATAAGCCATCATACGTTTGGCATCGTCCTGAAAAACGGCTGCAATATTTCCTAAAATCATGGAAGCTGCCGCTATAAAAAGTATAAATTGGTTTAAGGTATCGCCAATCTGGAAATAAGGCAACAAATAATAAAGAAATCCGAAAACAGCAATTTTTGGTGCGGTTGACAGAAAAGAAACCACCGAAGTGGGTGCAACTTGATAAGCATCTGGTGTCCAAAAATGGAAAGGTACTGCGGATAATTTAAAACTTATTCCGGCTAAAACCAGCACAATTGCTAGGGCGGATGGAGCAACTCCAATTTGTGTTAAACCATTAATGAGCGCATCGCCATATAAATTAATAGTTCCGGTGAAACCATAAACTAAGCTAATGCCGTAAAGCATAATTGCCGAAGCTACAGCCCCAAACAAAACATATTTCATGCCCGCTTCCGCCTGGTTCTTTTGATAAGCATTGTAGCTCACCATTAAATAGGAAGCCAAGGAAATCATTTCAATAGAAAGATAAAGCGTCAGAAAATTCGCAGAAGATATCAGCAGGAACATCCCCAAAATTCCTGCTAAAAAGATGCTGATTAAATCATTGATTCCTTTTGGATGTTTTGTTAACCGACCATCCTGATAAAAGAATAAGAGGGAAAACAAAGAAACTGCAACAACCAACAACTTAAACTGAATAGCAGATTTGGAAAAAACAAACATCCCATTGAACAGGAGTTCAGTGTTTTGGAAGCTGATTAAATCGTACACCAAAAATCCACCGCTGATGATTAAAGTCAGCGTAGCTAAACTGGCAATAATGGCTTTGCTATTTTTAACAAATAAATCAGCGAGGATAACCACCAAAAAACCTACAGCGATTGCCCACTCGCCACACAAATAAGGTAACGAGTTTATAATGTCTGTTGTGGTTTGGCTGATGTTTGGAAAATTCGGCATAAGCTTATTTAAACATCAACAAAAACTGGTTTACAGAACTGCTCATCACATCAAAAGCTATCGAAGGCATTACACCTAAGACCAAAGCCATTGCTGCAAGCGGAACCATTACTATAACTTCCCTGGCATTAACATCGGTTAAAGCCAATTTCCATTCTTCTTTCTTCAATCGCAGTTTTCCAAAAAACATTCGCTGTAAAGTCCAAAGTAAGTAACCAGCGCCCAATAAAATACCAAGTGCGCCAACCATTGCCATCCAACGGGGAATAAATCCGTTTAAAGTTTCTGATGAAAAAGCTCCGATTAAAGTAAAAGCTTCTGCAATAAAGGCCGAAAATCCAGGTAAACCCAGTGAAGCGAAAAAGGCAATCATTACAAAACCGGTAAACACAGGCATATGATTGGCCAATCCTCTAAAATTGTAAATATCGCGATCGTGAACGCGGGTATAAATTACACCAACAATAAAGAAAAGCATCACCGAAAGGAAACCGTGAGAAATCATCTGCATCATTGCACCGTTCAACCCTTCGGAAGTTAAGGAAGCAATTCCTAACAGCACAAAACCCATGTGTGATACGGAAGAATAAGCCACCAAACGTTTCAAGTCACGTTGAGCCAAAGCGCACATTGCGCCGTAAATAATGGAAATTATGCCCAATAATCCCATCCAAAAAGACAGTGATATTGCCGCTTCCGGGAAAATTCCACAAGCAATTCTGATGATTCCGTAACCTCCAACTTTCAACAATATCCCAGCAAGGATTAAAGAAATTGGCGTTGGCGCTTCCACGTGGGCGTCGGGCAACCAAGTATGAAACGGAAAAACCGGAACCTTAATGGCGAAAGCAACGAAAACTACCAAAAAACCGACCGTCCTGGCGGGAAAACCAAAAATCTGAATATTTGAAAGCGAATTAAATATGGAGCCTTCTGCATAATTAGCCGGATTCATAGCGTAAACCATATTGAAAGTGTGATTTCCGGTATTCGGATCAATTACTGAAAGGTATAAACCGGCAATTACCAAAAGCATAAACACCGAACCGAATAAGGTGTAAAGAAAAAATTTGATAGATGCGTATTCCCGTCTCACGCCACCCCACATGCCTATCAGAAAGTAAAGTGGCAATAACATCAGCTCGTAAAAGATGTAAAAAAGGAACAAATCCAAAGAACAGAAAACTCCGACCACGGAAGCATTCAGCAAAAGGAATAAAGCAAAATAACCTTTTAAATTAGTTTTGATTTCCCATGACGAAAGTGTTGCTACCAACATCACCAAAGCCGAAAGCCAAATTAAACCAATGGAAAATCCATCAACGCCCAACAAATAATCAATCTGTAAAGTACCAAACTGCCCAACGTCCAAACGGATCCATTTTAGGTTTTCTAACCACTGGTACTGCGAAAGCTGATTTACGCCGGCAAAAGCATCGCCGGTTTTAAAATGGCAATACATATAGCTGGCGATGGCCAATTGCGCAACGCAAACTGCAAGTGAAATGTATTTGTACCATTTGTTCAGACTTTTCGGGAGCATTAAAATTACAGCGCCGAAAGCCAATGGCAAAAATATTAGGACTGATAATAAACCCATCAGATAATAACTTTATAAATCATAAAACTTAAAAATATCAGCAACATCCAAACAAAATAGTGTTGCAATTTACCGCTCTGCATCGACCTAAACCAAACATTCATCCGGCTCACCAAACCAGCCAAACCATTTACAAATCCATCGATGATATGCCTATCTATCCAGTCGATAATTTTTGAGAATACTAAAGTGGCTTTCGCTGATAAATGTACTGCGCCATCGATAATCTGTGTATCAAACCAGAAGGATATTTTGGCTTTCCATAAAATGAGCTTCACCAATTTCTTATCGTACAATACATTAAAATACCATTGCTGGTAAGAGAATTGGTAGTACCAACTTTTGTGGTTGGTGAAAACAACTTTATTTTTTACGTAAATTAAATAAGCTGACACAATTAAAATCAGACTTAAAACATTGATATAAATAGGTACAAACAGGTGTAGCAAACTTTCGGAATGTGGTTTCACGTTGAAGGCGTGATGCAACCAAGAACTCTCGAGATTGAACGGATTTACAGCGAAGAAAAACCCGAAACAGAAAACCGCCAAAACAACAGCTGGGATTTTCATCCAAAGATTTGCATCATGAAGGTGTAGGTCTTCCAACTTTCTATTTATTAAGGACGGAAGTTTAAACTCGCCAAAAAAAGTTTTAAAAATTACCCTAAAAATGTAGAAAGCAGTAAGCCAAGAGGTTATAGAAATCACAATCGGGAATAGCCAATAAATCCCGCCACGTTCGCCGGCCCATTCAAAAACGCTGATTAAAATGGCATCTTTAGACAAATACCCCGAAGTAAAAGGCAAACCTGACAATGCCAACGCCGCAATGATGAAAACAACAGTTGTTACTGGCAAGAGCTTGGATAAACCGCCCATATTCCGCATATCCTGCTCATCAAACTTTGATTGTGTGTGTTCTTTTACATGATGTAATTGATGGATAACCATCCCGGCTGCCAAAAACAACAAACATTTAAAAAAGGCGTGGGTGGATAAATGGAAAATTGCCGCTGCATTATCTTTAACGCCAACAGCTAAAACCATAAACCCTAACTGCGAAATGGTAGAAAAAGCCAACACTTTTTTAATATCGTTTTGCGTAAGTGCGATGGTTGCTGCCATAAAAGCAGTCAGCAAACCGATGGAAGCCATAGTGGTTAGCACTAAATCATTAAATAATGGCGAAACCCGCAACAATAAAAAAACGCCAGCTGCAACCATAGTTGCTGCATGAATTAATGAGGAAACCGCTGTTGGACCCTGCATAGCATCGGGCAACCAGGAATGTAAAGGAAACTGTGCTGATTTACCACAAGCACCGATTAAAAAGCAGAAACCTGCGATGCTTAACCAATAATCTGGCATCGTTGCAAAAGGTGTAACCCAAAGTCCGTTTTGAACGAACGACGAATTGATGATCCCTTTTGCGCCAAACAACGTTTCGATATCTAACGTATGGAATTGCGAAAGCAAAATCATTAAACCAATGAGGAAACCGACGTCGCCTACCCTGTTCATGATGAAAGCTTTTTTATTTGCGTGAACGGCCTTCTTTTTTGTAAACCAAAAGCCAATTAACAGATACGAAGCAAAACCGACCAACTCCCAAAAAGCGTAAAGCAGAAACAAATTATCCGCTATTACAACGCAAAGCATGGCGAAGCAAAATAAACTCAGGTAAGAAAAATAACGATATTTAAGGGCTTCTTTTCGGATGTATTCTACTGAGTAAATATGTACCAAAAGCGCAATAAAGGAAACCAAAACCAGCATTAACACACTTAAATTGTTCAGTAGAATCCCGATATTGATATTTACGTTTCCTAATTTTATCCACGAGAAAGCAAAATGAAAAGTCTGCTTTTGCCATACGCTGAAAAACAAAACTGCGGAGAAAACCAAGGAAACGGTAATACTTACGATGCCGAAAGTGGCAGCAAGCTTTTTAAAAATTAACGAGAAAATAAATGACAAAAACGGCGCTGTAATAGCCGTTACAGCCAAACACAAAAGCTCGTAATTTGTAAAAACGCTTTCCATCAACCTCTTAAGCTTTTAGTTTGATTTGGATCAATTGTTTGGGCTCTTTTATAAAGATTCATGATAATTACCAGCGCAACGGCAACAGCTGCTGCTGCTAAAATAATAATGAAAAGCCCAAAAATTTGTCCTGTATTGTCAATTTTATCGTATTTGCCGAAAGCAACCATATTTAAAATGGAAGCGTTAAGCATTAACTCAATTCCCATTAAAATTTGGATGGCATTTTTACGGGTAATGATTGCAAACAGACCTAAAGAAAATAATATTGCGCCAATCAGCAAAAAATGTTGAAGTGGAATCATAAAGTTTTTGGCTCCTTTCTGGCAATTTGTGCCGCACCAATCAGCGCCATCATTAATAAAATAGAAATCATTTCCAGAGGCAATAAATACCTGCTCATTAAGTTTACACCGATATTTTTGATGGTATCATCACTAACAGATTTTACATTACCGCTGGCTTGCGCTGATGTAATCCAGTTAAGGTTTTGAAAATCGATATTGCAAAAGATATAAGCTAACAATCCGAAAAAAACTGTTGCAATAAGTACAGCGGGCAATCGGTTTGCCGAAAGTAAACCCGATGGGATTTCTGCAACAGCATCCAAAGCATCTTTGCTGGATAATAAAAATGCGAACAGCAGTAAAACCAAAACACCACCAACGTAGATTACAATCTGCGTTAAAGCTACAAAATCTGCCAAAGCGAAAACGTATAATCCGGCTACGGCAAAAAGTGTGACAAAAAACATAAAAACAGAGCGTACTAAATGCTGACTTAGCACTACGTAGGCTGCGCTACCGATAGCGATCGCTGTTAAAATGTAGAAAATGATTTGTTCAATCACGTTGTTTGTTCTTTTGTAAAGTTTAGGCGTTTTCACACAGCCTTTCCTGCCCTCATGCCGGGCATTGGCATTTACTTTTTTTCCGCAAAAAAGTAAACAAAAAACTCTCGCCTGCGCCCTTTGCTACAAATGGTAGTGCTTTTACTCTATTCATCAATACCGCAAAGGCCAAGGGCGAATAAAGCGTAAACATTAGACAGTGCTTTTGCTTGAACGCTCAATCAATTTATCTTTACCCCTCTTGCGATTTTTTTATTGCTGCTTCTTTCGCTGCTTTTCTTTCTGCTAATTGTGCTTCTAACTCTTCGCGTCTTAGCTCTGCCTCCTCTTCTGTCATATCCGCAAAATGGTAAGTCAAATCAGTGATTAAGGTAAAACTTCTATCGTACTGATTCGTCATCGTTATACATTCCGTTGGGCAAACTGTTGTGCATAAACCGCAGTACATACATTTCGCCATGTCAATATCAAACTTTGGCGCATATAAACGTTTTACAGAACCGTCCGAAGTTTTACCAATGGCTTCTGTCGCCTTTATGCTTTCTATCTCGATGCAATCTACGGGACAAATCTTCGCACATAAATCGCAAACAATGCAATCGTCAATTACAACATCCAATTGGTAACGCCCAACTTCAGGAACCGGTAATTGCTGATGCGGATATTGCACCGTTGCCACACCGTTCTGCTGTTCAAAATAATTTGGTTCTTTTACATTTCTTAATTTTTTGCTCTCGGTAGCGCCAAAAAAATGCTTAATGGTAAGGGCTAACCCCTTCCATGCCGTTTTTAATCCGCTATAAGCTGTTTTAATCATTTAAAAAAGTAACAATTTCCAAATTCCAGAAATCACCAAACACAAAAAAACCAATGGCGTTAATATTTTCCAACAAAGCGTCATTAACTGATCTA
The DNA here is from genome assembly GCA_035496935.1 of Pelobium sp. Classification (GTDB taxonomy): domain Bacteria; phylum Bacteroidota; class Bacteroidia; order Sphingobacteriales; family Sphingobacteriaceae; genus Pseudopedobacter. The sequence continues at coordinate 232,161 of DATJED010000014.1, forward strand.
CGCGTAAACGAGGCAAAGTCCATCTAATCCACATTTGTATCCCCACAATGGTTAAGCATTTTACCATGATCCAAAAAATTCCCCAGAAAATTCCGGTGGTATATTCGGCAAGTTTTAAGCTTCCGATATTTGGCAATGGCGTGTTCCATCCTCCTAAAAACAAAGTAACCCCCAACATGGCCACCAAAAACATCATGGCATATTCGGCCAAAAATATAAATGCGAAACGTAAACCGGTATATTCTGTGTGGAAACCTCCTATTAATTCGGATTCCGCTTCGGGCAAATCAAACGGCGCCCTGTTACACTCTGCCAAAGAAGCAATAAAATAAATTAAATAAGCGATTAATAGATGTGGCGCCTGAAAAACATTCCAAGCTAAAATACCACCAATTTGATTCACATTTAAAAAGCCCAAAAAATTAATGCTTTCGGTAGCCAAAATCCCTTGATTATAATTGATAATTTGCAAATCTAAAGTCTGCGAAATCATTACCGCGGAGATAATAGCAAAACCGATTGGAATTTCGTAGGAAACCATTTGTGCCACCGAACGCACCGCACCTAAAAGACTGTATTTATTGTTTGAACCCCAACCGGCCATTAAAATGCCCAAGGCTTCAATAGAAATGATTGCAAAAACGTAGAAAACACCGAGATTCATACTTGCCGGCACCAAACCCGGTGCCCAAGGCAAAGCCACAAAACCTAAATAAACGGCAACAAAAATAATCACCGGCGCTATGGTAAAAAGCACTTTATCTGCCAAAGCAGGCACAATGTATTCTTTTTGGATAAGCTTCAGGATGTCGGCAGCAGTTTGCAACCACCCATATTTACCAACTTCCATTGGACCTAAACGGTCTTGCATAAATGCAGAAACCTTCCTTTCCGCATAAACACTAAAAAGCGAAAACACGGCTATAAAACCAAAAATGGTAAAGGCGACTAAAAAATATAGGAGATAAAAATTCAATCCGTATAGCTGTTTTTTCGCTGCAAAGCTAATTAATTTGGGCGCAATTTACGGAATCTCTACTAAATTAATAGACTTTTATTTTTTGGAGGTTTTACAGCTAATCGCAAAGCAATAATTTATGAACAAATATTATTAATCAAACCTCAAAAGCGAAGTTTATTTAAAAGAAAAACATATTTTTATCAGATGAAGAAAAGCAAATTAATAATCGGTAGTATTTTAACATTGGCACTGGTTTATCTTATCACCCCATTAAGCGCAAAAAAACTAATAGAAGCTTATATTCTTGAACACGAAAATGATATCGCACTGAAACAAGCTGGCTCCCATAAGGGTGGTGGCGAAACAATTGGTTATAGTTTTTTTGCTAAGGCGAAAGATTTAAACCTGGTTTTCAGAAAGCGGGTGTTTAAACCGGGCTCGGCAATCGGTTATCATTTACAAAAAGAGGACGAGATTTATTACATAGTAAGTGGTACAGGTGAAATGCAAATGAACGGAAAAACGTTTCCTGTTAAAGCGGGTGATGCGATTTTAACAAGACCAGGAAGCTCACACGGATTAAAACAAACCGGAAAAGAAGATTTAACAATAATTATTAACTACGAAAAACACTAAAAATAAACCGCTACAAACTTCGCCAACGGCGCTATTTTAGCTTTGTTCAAACTCAAGGTATCCGCATTATAGCTGTAATTATCTGCTTTTTCCAGCACCTTAAATAGCTCGTTTTCAGCATCAAGGTTAGGGCAAGCCATCATAGTATGTAAAATCTGAGAGAAATGGATCCTGTTGCCCGGCAATAATTCGTAAGTACCGCCAAAACCGTTACATCCGCCATTGCCAGTTATTCTTTTATCCAATGATTTCAAGATCAAATGAGCTTCCCGCTCACCTTCGGCAGGTGGAGCAACTGGTCTTCCGTTAATTTCAACCAGTTTCCAGTATTTTTCTATTATTGGATTATTCTCCTTTTGTAAAATATACTTACTTGCTAACTCGCTCATCACGGGCTTCCCGTCTGAATTCAGCTGTATCAACTGATTTTCTCCAACTAAATAATAGTGTGGGGAGCTCGCTTCTCCAGAGTTATCAAGTTTGATTCTGCCCCCGCTTTTGTCCCAACTAAAAGTTCCTTTCTGTACAAATGGTTTAGTAGTCTTGCCAAGATAAGAGGTTTCTAACTGATAGTTGTTATTGGTATCAATTCGTAAAATGGTTTGGATTCCCGCACAGTCGGCGCAAGGAGTTACGCCAGTGTAAACACCTTGCCAGTCGAGCGAGTTTTGACTGTTATGGGCATTATCAGCGATGTTTTGTGTGGATTTGCAAGCCGTAAAACTCGCTAGAAAAACAATAAATGGTATAATAAGAATTTGATTTTTCATAAAACGTGTGATTATTCAATAAACTTGACAAAGAGTTTGCCAACTTAAACCCAGTTATGGGGGGATGGTGGGCTAAGCGATACAGAAACTCAAATTAAAACCTCGTTATATACCGAGATTGATACAATCCCAATGCTTTACTTAAAAACATTTAAAGCAAAACACTTGTTTTAGCGCCAGAAGGAGAGTTTTTAAGCTTTAACAATCATGTTTTCCTTTAATCTTTCTTATGTGAAAACAACCAGGACAAAAGGTTTTTCTCTGCAAAAGCACTATCCCAACTATTATGGTTTGCGTTTGGGTAAAGCGTCAGTTTAAATTCTGCATTACGTTTTTCTAATTCTTTGGCGATATTTTTTGTGAACTGCGGATCAACCACATCGTCTTTCTCTCCATGGAACAGCCATAAAGGAACATCTGCATATTTTTTAACATTTTTAGGATTATCTCCGCCACAAATCGCAAAAGCTGCCGCAAAGGTGTTTCTTTCTCTTCTCAACAATTCATAAGTTCCCATCCCGCCCATGGAAAGTCCGCCGAGATACAACCTAGTCTGATCCAGGTATGGTAACTTTTCTAGTTGGTCCATATATTTAGTCAATAACTTCATGGCTTTTGTAGGTTTTCCGCATGTTCTGAAATCAAAATACCGATTTCCTTTAGAGTCAGTAGTGATTTTTACATTTGCCCAATAGCTATCACTTCCGCATTGGGGGAAAACAACTACCGCTGGATAATTTTTCCGGAAATCAGGATTCAAAAACATTTTTGAACCGTGAGTCAACTGCCTTTCATTATCTGAACCGCTTTCTCCTCTGCCATGTAAAAACAGCACCAAAGGATATTTATTTGTTGGATCAAAGTTTTCTGGATATAAGATTCTTAGTGGCAAGGTGTCGCCTTTAGAAACAAAAAGATCTTTCACGAAATCACTTTTAGTCTGCGACACTCCAAAAAACGGCATCAACAGCAGTATCCAAATTATTTTATTGCATTTTTTTTTCATGAGATGTAGTAGGTGCGTTATTATATTTTAATCTATCATAAAAATTAGAAAAACAACAGAAAAGAATATCAAACCTATTGTTTGGTTATTGCTATTTAATCAGTTTAAAATCCGCTTCTTTTACATGGACCGAGCTATTTCCAACAAAAACTTTAAAATCACCAGGTTCCGAAACATACTTTAAATCGGCATTGTAAAATTTCAAAGTTTCTTCTGTGATTTTAAAAGTAAGGGTTTTACTTTCGCCTGCTTTTAACATTATTTTTTGAAAACCTTTTAATTCTTTTACGGGTCTTATGATAGAGCCCACCATATCTCTAATGTATAATTGAACCACTTCTTCGCCGGCTTTTGATCCAGAATTTCTCACATTAACAGTTACTTCTATGGTTTCAGAAGCTGTGATGGTGTTTTTGCTGAGTTTTGGTTCTGAGATTTCAAACGTAGTATAACTTAGTCCGTAACCGAAAGGATAAAGTGGCTCGTTGGTAACGTCTAAATAATTTGAACGGAATTTTTGGAACCACTTACCATCGGCCAAGGGGCGTCCTGTATTGTAATGATTGTAGTAAATCGGTATTTGTCCAACATTTTGCGGAAAAGTAACTGCTAACTTTCCCGATGGGTTAACATCACCAAATAAAACATCGGCAATTGCATGGCCTGTTTCTGAACCGCCAAACCATACATCTAAGATAGCGGGTACATTTTCATTTTCCCAAGATAAATCCAAAGGTCGTCCGTTAAACAACACCAGAACAACTGGCTTTCCTGTGGCCAGTAAAGCTTTTAACAGGCGTTGCTGGATTGCAGGAATTTGGATGTTGGTACGACTAGAACTTTCGCCACTCATTTCAGAACTTTCACCTAAGGCAGCTACGACTACATCAGATTTTTTAGCAACGTCGACAGCTTCTTTGATCATTGTTTCTTCTGAACGTGTATCTCGCTTTATTTCACGCCCGAACATGGTTGCTCGGGTTTGGTACTCGGCATCTTCCAAAAGGTTAGAACCAACCGCATAAGTTATTTTTGCACTATTGCCTACGGCAGATTCTAATCCCGTTTTTAAAGAAACGGCTTTACTTAAATCTGCAGAAACTGCCCAGGTGCCTGGCATATTCACTTTAGAATCTGCTAGTGGACCAATTAACGCAATATTTCCTGATTTTTTTATGGGTAGCAGATTGTTTTGGTTTTTTAGCAATACAAAGCTTTTAGTGGCTGCATCCCGAACGGCGGCTCTGTTTGCTGTTGTATAAATTTTTGTTTTAGCCCTTTCTTCATTACAGTATTTATAAGGATCTTCAAACAAACCCAATTTGTATTTGGCTTCTAACACAAAGCGGCAAGCTCTATCAATGTCCTCGATTTTCACTTTTCCTTGTTCCAAAGATTGCTTAAGCGTAGTTAAAAAACCTTCGCCCACCATATCCATATCTACACCTGCCTTTAACGCTTTCGCTGATACAGCCTGCAAATCGCCAAAACCATGATCAACCATTTCATTTATCCCGGTATAATCAGTAACAATTAAACCTGTGAAATTCCACTCGTTACGTAAAACATCCTGCATCAACCATTTGTTAGCTGTTGCCGGCACTCCGTCAACATCATTAAAAGACATCATTACGCTCCCTGCGCCAGCATCAATCGCTGCTTTGTACGGTGGGAAATAGTTGTTGTACATCTTAATTTTGCTCATATCGGTTGTATTGTAATCCCTACCAGCTTCTGATGCTCCGTAGAGCGCAAAATGCTTTACACAGGCCATCATGGTATTTACTTTGCTTAGGTCGTCGCCCTGATAACCGTGTACCATTGCTTTGGCAATCTCAGAACCTAGAAATGGATCTTCGCCACTGCCCTCCGCAATACGCCCCCAACGTGGGTCTCTTGAAATATCCACCATTGGCGAAAATGTCCAGTTAATACCATCTGCTGTAGCTTCTTCTGCTGCGATTTGTGCACTTCGTTGAATCAAAGGCATATCCCAAGTTGCTGCTAAAGCCAATGGGATTGGGAAAGCAGTTTTATAACCGTGGATAACATCCATGCCAAAAATCAACGGGATTTTCAGACGCGTATGGTTTACCGCAAGCTCTTGTGCGGTGCGAATTTTTGCCGGAGTACTTAAACTGAAGAATCCACCAACTTGTCCGCTCTTAACTTTTTTTTCAATACCGGAATTTCCGGTTGAGCCAGTTATTGCTTCGCCACCGGTTAATAAATTGAGCTGACCAATTTTTTCATCCACCGTCATCTTTGCCATCAAGTCTGATAGGAAAGTATCCATTTTTGACGATGATGAATTTTGCGCTAACGGCTTTTTTTGTGCACAAGCGGCTAGTGTGGTTAATACAACCAATGTGAAAAAACATTTAAGTATTTGCATAGTATGTAAGTTTAAGGCAACAGCTGAAATAAAGGGTAAAAGCTAGGTGCCGTATTTGATTTACGCCCTTTTCTTCTTAATTCTTAATATATGGACTAGAAAAACCGAGTTTTTTTAAGCCTGCTTGCACATCTTCATCGGCCATAAATAATTTCCATAATAAACCTGAGCGGTAATTTTCTATCATCACCACCTGTGTTCCTTGGTCTATTCCTAAATATCTTTGTGGATACCAATTTTCGCTTTCGCTGAAGGCATCGTAAAAACCATATTTGCCCCATATTTTTTCTTTTTTATCGGTATACCAATGTCTCATGGCTGCCAAAGACTGCTCTGGTGTATAAATAATGGAAGCAATAGCTGCATTTGGAGCAATAACACCCAAATCTCGGTCGTTTTGTGGCGCATGCCCGGCATAGCCTTGCACTGAATAACTGGAAGTTAAGCCCCAACTATCAGCCCCGTAACCTTTATAATTTAGCGGGTTATCCACACACCATTGATAATTGATGAGCGCCTGATTCTTTGATTCCACACCGTAATCGCCATAAGCATCTTTTAAACCATTTGGGTTTAAACCGAGGTAAGAATAATGCGCCCAGAAAAGTGGACCACCGTTTTTGGTACCTTGATGCACAAATTGCAAAGGAATATTTTGATAGCTATGTGGAGATTTAATTTTACCGCTCATTGCCCAACCTTCATCGTACACTTTTTTGGTGATCCCGTGAGTGGGCGATGCGCCGGCCATTACATATGTTATCAAACATTCGTTATAACCCTGTAACGGAAAGTTCATTTTCCATTGGTAGTTTGGGCTCCAGTGCCAGTATAAGGTATTCTGATTGTTGGTGTAGAAATTAAAATCAATTCCTTTCCACAGTTCATCTGCCAAAGCGGAGAGTGCTTTTTCTTGCGCATTGCCATTTTTGAAATATTGCTTTACGCAGATCAAAGCTTGCGCAACAAAAGAAGTTTCGACCAAATCGGCACCATCGTCAAATTTTGAGAACGGCTTGGTTTTTCCGGTTTCGCCATAAAGCCAATGTGGCCAAGCACCGTGAAAACGGTCGGCGGTTTTAAGAAAGTTTAAAATTTTTGTAAGCCGTTGCGTTCCCTCGGCTCTGGTTATAAATTTACGATCGATAGCTGCAATAATCCCCATCATCCCAAAACCGGTAGCTCCAGTTGCTACAATATTGGTTTCGTAATTCGGCTGATCCAGGTTTATCCGTTCACGGGCAGCACCAGAGTTTTTCTCTGCGCCATCCCAAAAATATTGGAAAGTTTGATATTGTACGGTATCTAAAAGTTGCTCATCAGTTAGTTGCTGACCTGCCATCTTTCGGTTGCCTGTACAGGAAACGGCTAAAAGCCCAGTTAATAGGTATATAAGTATCCTCATTATTTAAATTTTTGGACTTTGAAAGCCAAGTTTTATCAATCCGGTTTTAACTTCAGGGCAACTCATAAATAAATCCCAAATTAAACCGCTTCTGTAATTTTCTATCATCACAATCTGTGGTCCTTGGTCAATAGCTAAATAAGAACTAGCAAACCATGGATCACTTAAGGAGAAAGCATCTTTAAAGCCATACTCTCCCCACATTTTATCTCCTAATTTATAATAGAAAAACCTAATTGCGGCTAAAGATTCTTCTGGTGCAAATGCGATAGAAGATATGGCAGCTGTTGGTGCAATGTAGCCTCTATCATTATTCGGAGAACTTGCCGTATAACCACCATTGATGTCGCTGGCACTTAAGCCCCAACAGTTTTTCGAGTAACCTGCAAATCCTTTTGGGTTAGCTACACAATAGTTGTAATTGATTTTTGTGTGCGCTGTTACTTGTTGCTGGTAATCTGCGTAGGCATCTTTTAAACCAAAGGGGTTTAAGCCTAAAAAAGAGTAATGATCTAAAAATAAGGGCCCTCCGTTTGCCGGACCCAGTGGAAGAGTAATCCCATAATAGCTATTTCCGTTTTTTATCGCACCATTATCTGCCCAACCGTTATCGTAAACCAATTTTGGGATGGTGTGCGTTGGAGACGAGGCTGCCAAAACGTAAACAATCAGAGATTCGTTCCAGCCTTTGATCTTTAGATTGATATCAAACTCGTAATTTGGACTCCAATGCCAGTACAACTGGTTTTCGTTGCTTTTGCGAAACCAGTTCCAGTCCACATTTTTATAAATCTGGTTGATGTCTGTTCTTAGCTGCGTTTCTGTAGCATCTGCACCATCAAAATATTGGCGAGCAACTAATAACCCCTGCAATAGCAAAGAAGTTTCTACCAAATCGGCACCGTTATCTTTTGCACTAAAAGGCTGTACTTTACCTGTGTTTCCGTTTAACCAATGTGGGAAAGCACCATGGAAAGTATCGGCTGTTTTTAAAAAATCGACTATTTTTTGAAGCCGAGCCAATGCTTCTGACCGGGTAACAAAATTTCTGTTTACGCCAACCACTATGCTCATCACCCCAAAGCCCGAACCGCCCGTGGTTACTACATCACCAGAGGTATTGCGCTCCCTAGCCAACCCGCTGTTTGGATGTCCAAAATCCCAAAAATATTTAAAGGTTTGTTTTTGGATAAGGGTTAAAAGATCATTATCAGAAATTTGAGGAAACTTATCTTTATTGTCTAGCCCGGTTGAGATACTGATGGTTGGCGAGTTTAAAATTTTTCCGCCAGCTGCTGTGATAAGTCCGTTTGGTATGATGATCTGATAATTGCTAAAGGGGTCAAGATCTATGGTAGGACTGATAACAAACGTTTTTTGCCCATCATTGGACGTGGATGTAAATCCGATAACGTTTCCGCTAACCTTTTTAAAGCTTATTTTATGAATTTCATTGTTTTCTATCGCTTCAGAAAAAGAAAGTATAATCGTGGGGTTAACTCCATTAACTTTATAGCTGTTCGATGAATTGAAGCTTTCGTCAACTGTGTATGTTAAAATTCCATCGCTATAAACCGGAGCATCAAGTGTTTTATCTTTCTTACAAGAAAGAAGCCCTGACATCAACAGAATTGACGCAAAAATAATTTTAAAGGAATAAGAATAGCTGCTTTTGTTCATTAGGCGATTTAAAAAAAGCGTTGGCATTTAACCAAGCCAACGCTAAAAAAATTTACTTACCTGCTTTTCCTAAATTGTATAAAGCTTTGATGTGTGCATCTGGCAAAATGGTATTGTAAACTCTGATTTCATCAACCTTGCCTGTCATTGCCGCAAATGAAACATCAGTATTGGTTGATTTACCGGGGATGTTGTTATAATGTGCTCCGATAATAATTTCCCCAGGTTCGTAAGATTTAAACAAATTGTTGCCGACACCGCGATTATTGTAAGAACCGATATTTACCCCGTCGGCAAATATATTAAACACACCGGTTTCGCCATCGTAACGCAAAACTAAATGTGTCCATTTATCGGCTCCAATTGTTGGGGATAAAGAAGCATTTAAATTATCTTGTGAGCCACCGCCAACGGTTGTAAATCTTGGACCTACTTTTAACGTAGTGGTATTACTAGCAGGGTAGCTGTTGGTATTTAACCTAAAGTCTAAGCTCCCATTAAAATTACCGGGTCTGGCGATACAGAATATCATGGTTTTTTTAGATCCGTTATTTAAAATCTGAACCCATTCACTAATGGTAAAACTTTTTAAAGCATCAGATTTAAAAGCATCCATTTGCGATGCATAGTAAACATACCCAGCATTTAAACTTAGCGCTCCTCCCTTAACACCGCCATCTACTAAAGCATCGTTTGCACTTGAGGTTGGTGCGGTTTTGCTTTTAACTTCATTCTTATCTGTATCAAAAGACCAATAAGCTACCAAGTTTTTGGTATAAACCTCATCAGAGCTTTTGTAGCCATCAATAGTACCCACATATTTTTCTGCAGATACCGCGGGCAGGTTATTGGGGTTCCCATCTTTTTTGCAAGATGAAAGGATAGTAAGCGCCATAACAACACTTACTAAAGTATTTATATAAAAGATTTTCGTTTTCATGATTGTAAAAATTAATTGTAGCCAAAGTTTTGAGTTAACACATTTTTACTTAAATCTATTTGCTTTAGCGGAATAGGCAATAATTCATGTTTACCTACCACAAAAGTTTTTCCTTGTGCTTGCATTACGGTTGCTGCGGTACCCCATCTTACCAGATCAAAGAAACGCTCATGTTCCATACCTAATTCTACACGTCTTTCTTGACGGATGGCATCACGCACTATACCTTGGTCTGTGGTAACAATATCTGGCAGGGTCCCGGCCGGAGCGCCAATTCTTGCTCTTTCTCTAATACTATTCACTGCTGTTAAAGCTTTTGCTATATTATCGGTTCCGCCTACTTCGTTGGCTGCTTCTGCATACATTAAAACTACATCAGCGTAACGGATTAACCTTACGTTCATCCACCAGGCAGATCTGCTTCCAATCAAATCCTGTTTTGCCCTAGGCGTAGAAACCTTGTTATTGTAACGAGGATTTGGTAGACCCGCAGGAACATCTTCGCCCCATAACGACTTGCCTCCAGAATAAAGGATTGTTCTTGCTCTACGTGGGTCGTTAGGTTCGTAAGCAGCATCTAGTGCAGCGCTGGGCACATTAAATCCCCATCCTAAATTCCAAATCCCTGAACCTCTAACTCCTTGAATTTGACTATACTGAGAACCAAAATCTGTTGGAACAGCTGAAGTTGCTGTTGCTTGTACTTCAAAAACAGATTCTTTTGAGTTTTCACCTTCCTCGTCGAAAACTTTTGCATAAGGCACCGATAAATCATACTTTCCAGAAGTCATTACTAGGTTTGCAGTAGTCATAGCCATCCCATATTTTTTTTGTTGCAGATACACTTTTGCCAATAAGGCATTTGCAATACCCGAGTTGATCCGACCAACGAAGGCTGCAGAATATTCTGGCTTTAAATTGGCTGCCGCAAACTGCAGGTCGCTTTCTATAAAAGCATAAACCTGCGCTGGCGTACTTTGTGGTACGTTTGATGCAGAGGCTGAGCCTGTGGTAACCGAATCGATAATCGGTACCCTACCAAAAGAACGTACCAAAATGAAATAAGCATAAGCCCTAAAAAAACGGGCCTGCGCCTGTGCATCTATTTTAAGTTCTTCTGGCGTATTTGGATTAGGATCGTTTTTTACCCTATCTAAAATATAGTTTGCTTTACCCACCAAATCAAAATGACCTAACCATAAAGCATTTACTAATTCATTGGAAGGGGTAAGCGTAAACTCGTCCAATTGCTTGGAATCTGGGCTATCTGCTGCGGTACTTCCCTTGTCGGCATCATCACTTCTAATGCTTGTAGTTGCCACAAACGGAAAAACGGTAACATTATAACTTCTTAACGTAGAATAAGCACCGTTTATAAACTGATCATACGGGCCAGAGCCGCCTGGGTAAGGGTAATTGTCCTGGTTATATGAGCCTTGCGCTTGGCGGTCGAGAAAATCTTTTTTACAGCCCGCAAATATGGAAACCAATGCTAATAGAAGCACTGACCCATAAATCTTTTTGCAATTATTAAATAATTTCATGTCTTAATATTTTATGGGATAATTAAAATGTTGCGTTAATACCGAAAGTGTAAATTGCAGGCAAAGGGTAAATGCCATTATCGGCTCCGGCGCCTAATATATTACTAAGTGGTGCTTCTGGTGTGTAGCCTGTAGTTTTGCTCCAAGTTTTTAAATTTTGTCCGCTTACATATAATCTTAAATTACTTAAGGCTATTTTGCTAAGGGTTTTATTATCCTTAAAAGTGTAACCTAACTGTAACGTACGTATCCTAAAATAATCACCTGGTTCTAGGTAATAGCTACTGAACACCTGGTTATTTGGTCGGGTATTATCCAAAATAGGTTCTATGTTAGATGTTCCAGGAGCAGTCCAGGCATTTGCCCGGTTGGTTTCATAATTTGCTATAGCAAATTTTACAATACGTCTTTGCGTATATACATAATTACCCGCAACGCCTTGTCCCTGAGCTAAAAAATCAAAGTTTTTATACCCAAAATTCACATTGATTCCGTAATTCCAGTTTGGGAACGGGTTACCTAAATTTACCCTGTCGATATCTGTTATTGTGCCGTCACCACTGGTGTCTTCATAAGCAATATCACCTGGTAAGGCTCCGTTAATCAACGCCATATTGTCCATATCTGCGGTTGATTGGTAAATACCTATCTGGCGGTAGCCATAAAAATAACCAATTGGGCTTCCAGAGGTGGTTCTATTTGCACCACCGTTACCTGTGAGTTGGAAATTGATTCCGTTACCGATGGACTCCACATTGTTTTTGTTGTAACTAAAGTTTGGTGTGATGCCAAAAGTAAAGCTATCGCCAATTTTATCATTGTAGCCCAAGCTTACCTCAATTCCTTTGTTGCTAATTGTACCTAAATTGGTCAGTTGCTTTTTGGTTTCATTCGGAATCTCGATATAGGTTAAAATGTCTTTGGTAGTTCTGTCATAGAACACAATATCTCCGGTCAATTTTTGCCCCAAGGCACTAAACTCTAAACCTAAATCCAAACCGCGAACAACTTCCCAATGCAAATTAGGATCTGGGATATATGCTGGGGATACAGATGGGTAAACATTATCTCCAAATACGCCAACATCAGCAGTATTTAATCCTGGCAAGTAAAGGTTCTCTCCAAAACCATTGGCATTTCCCAAGGTTCCCCATGAACCGCGTAGCTTCAGAAAATCAATTGATTTGATATCTTTAAAGAAACTCTCTTCACTGATCACCCATCCTAAACCAACGCTACCAAAAGTACCCCAACGATTATCAGGAGCAAATTTTGAAATACCATCTCTCCTTAACGAAGCGTTTGCCAAATATTTATTATTGTAAGCGTAATTAACCCGACCAAAATAAGACAACTGTGATGACTCGGCGCCCCTACCACCAGCAGTTGGCGAAGGGCTGGAGTTATTTACGATATCCATATACCAGAAATCTGGATTATTGGGAATGTTCAGATTGGTGTCTTTTCTGTAGGCATCCAAACTGGTACTCCCCGTATATAGCGAAGAAAAACCTACCAAACCGGTAAACTTATGGACTTCGTTAAAAGTTTTATCATAAGTTACGGTATGATCTTGTTGGAATTTACGGTACTCTGCTTGTGACTGCGAAACAGAGGTGTAAATTTTGTCGTCATAAACCGTTCTGGTATCTGTATAAATGCCATTGTTTGTTTCTCCTAATTCGATGAATGAAAAAGGCAATGGACTATAATCTCTAGATCCGTTAAAGCCCATGTCCGTGTAAACAGATGATCTTAGTTTAAAATCTTTTAAAAATTTAATCTCTGCAAATAAATTACCTACCGCCCGGTATCCTTTATTAATCGAAGTTTTATCGTTTCTGTTTAAAGTAGCGATTGGATTTCCTACCTGCGCTCTTTGAAAACCCGGCATGCTGTAGTAAGTATTTGCATCAAACTGAACGGGTACAATTGGTGCCGCCCACAATGCATTATTTAGGGAAACGTCTGGCGGATTCGAGTTATAATGGAAAGCGTTGATATCTCCACCAACTTTAATATTATCGTTGATGTTGAATTCTTGGTTAAAACGAGCTGTATATTTTTTGAAACCACTGTTACGCAATACACCTTCTTGGTTACTGTAACCTAAGTTTATCAAGGTCATTGTATTTTCGCCACTTTTTGATATGCTTAAATTGTTGGTGTTTATTGATGCATCTCGTAACACTAAATCCTGCCAGTTGGTGTTTGCGGTATAATTTCTAAAATCAAAAGGCTCGCCGTTAACATTTTGTAGCTGTGCAGTGTAAAGTTTCTTAAACTGATCGGCATTGGTTACAGCAATTTTGCTTGGAACAGTTTGAACACCTACTGTACTTTGGAAGGCAACCCTAGTTTTACCTTTAGCCGCTCTTTTTGTAGTTACTACAATTACGCCATTACCTCCCTGCACCCCAAATATTGCCGTGGAAGAGGGATCTTTTAATACTTCAATACTTTCAATATCATCAGAATTAAGGTAATCAATATTTGTTTGGAACACTCCATCCACTACATAAAGTGGGTTAGATGCATTTGTACTGTTTACGCCTCTAATTCTGACCGTTGGCGCTGCTCCTGGCGTACCGCTGTTAACGATAGTTAAACCTGGAACCCGCCCTTGTAAAGAAGATACCGGATTGGTGTTTGGCGATTTGGAAATATCTTCTCCCCTAACAGAAGAGATAGAACCTGTTAAATCCCGCTTTCTTTGACTGCCGTATCCAATCACCACAACTTGATCCAACTGTTTTGTGGATGACGATAGCGATACGTTAATGTTAGTTTGGTTATTAACCAAAATTTCTTGGCTTACATAACCAAGATAAGTAAATACCAACACACTGTTTGCTGGTACACTAAGGGCATAATTCCCATTAACATCGGTTTGTGTTCCTGTGGTGGAATTCTTCACCGTAACACTCACCCCTATTAAGGTTTCATTGTTGGCTGCATCTGTTACCTTTCCAGTAACTTTTACCTGTGCCAAAACTTGAAAGTAGGAAAAAGCACATAGCAATAATAGTAGAGCTTTTGGTTTCATAATTTTTTATTTGAATTAATGATAATTGGTCGTGTAAAGTTGAGTGATTTTACACGATAGACAAAAGAAACTACCTCAACATCACTACATCATCTATCAATCAATCAGTTTTTATCATCCCTAAAAAGTGGCTATAAAGACAAATAAACTGCATTTAAATAAATACAGAGGGTTTTTAGCACTACATCACAGGGCACTTCAAACAAACATATATGGTAAAACTATTTTACACCAAGGAGAGGTAATGATGTAGTACTAAAGCTCGATTAAAAACTCGTTTAGGTTTTTGTTATGAGGAAGGTTGAGGCGCTTACGCAATCGGTACCTTCTAATCTCCACACCTCTTACACTAATATTTAATAAGGATGCCATTTCTTTACTACTCATATTCATTCTTAAATAGGCACAAAGCTTTAAATCATTGGGCACCAGGTCTGGATGGTCTAATTTGAGCTTTTTGAAAAAATTCTCATGGGTTTCGTTAAAGCTGGTTTCAAACAGATTCCAATCCCGTTCATCATTCATTCCTTCATCAATAATTTTCTGAAGGCGTTTCAATTGATCATCTGCTAATTTCTTCCCTTGCGCATCCTTAAAATTAAAAAGCTCCTCCTTAACTTTCTGCAAAAGCTCGTTCTTATAAACAATGTTCATTGCCGAGTTGGTTACCTCTCTTCCCTTGCTTTTCAATTGGGCTTGCAACTGCTCATTTTTTAGATCGCTAAGTTTCTGCTGGTTGGCAATGGCTTCTTGTCGCAACATTTCATCCCGTTCCTGCTGCAGGCGCAACTGTAACTCAGTTTGGTGCTTATTTAGTTTTTTGAAATACCATATCCTAACAAAGTAAACCATTACCACAACTAGCATAAAGTAAATTAGATATGCCCATATTGTAGCGTAAAAAGGTGGTTCCACGGTAAAATTAAAGGTTGAAATCTCTGAAGCTTTGCTTCCATTAACCAAGGCCCTAACCTTAAAACTATAGCTCCCGTAAGGTAAGTTGGTAAAATCTTTTTGGGTTGCTTCTGACCATTCTGACCATTGTTGGGAAAAACCCTCTAAAATATACTGATACTTTATTTTGCCTTGTCTGTAATAGGGCAGACTGAAATTTATCCGGATACTGTTTTGGCTGTATTTGATACTTACCTGGTTGCTTAACATTCCACTCTCGGTAATCAGCTTATTATTTAAACTGATGTCTTCTATCCGGCCAATAAATACTTTTGGGAGTTTATCGATTTCCTCTAGCTTAATATCTTTATTATAAATTGAAAATCCATCATCTACACTAATCAGAAAAAGATGTTTGTTAATCTCGGAGATGTTTTCATAATCTCTTACCATTCTACCGTTCAACATTCTAAATAGGATAGAATCAATGGCGATTTTGCCCGGACTAGATAAATCTGCCAAAGCCACTTTTCCGTGATTAATCAACCAAAACTTTTGATCACTTGCTTGTATTACTTTGTTAGAAGACGAAAATGAACCTAGCTTGTCGTTTAGTGCATCATACGCACTAAATCTGTCGCTTATTTTGTCGTATGCATAAAAACCGGAATCAGAAGAAAACACAATATTACCCTGCAGATTAAAAATATTGACACCGTAAACAGAATATAAGCCAGATTTTTCATCATATTGTTTAACGGTTTTAACAGCCTTTAGGTCATCTTTAAGCGTTAGCTTAAAAACACCCTTATAAGCATGGGCTACCCATATATTACCCTTTTCATCTTGTTCTACATAACGGCTTGGCTGGTTAAAATTCTGAACCTTGTGCGAAAAACGATAAGCTCCATTAACGCTATTGTAAATGACTAAACCATTATAAGTGCCCTGTATTAACTTATCTGGGTGCTTTTCCATCTGTTTCAAGGTCCATCCACCGGCAACAGAAGAAATTTTCTCGATCCGATTTCCTTTGACTAAATAGGTACCGTTGTTATGCCCACAAATTAAATTCCCGTTGTGTACCGATAGCTCCCAAACCTGCCCCTGAGAATCAGGTATAATCTTAAAATTTAAGCTCTGCTTTGTACGGGCATTACTATTCCAATTGCTTTGATAAAGCCCTTGGTTAGTCCCTAAATAAATTCTGTTGTTAAAAATGATGCTTGAATATACCGTACCAAATGTTCCGTTTTTATCAAAATAAAAGTAGAGCGGCGAATTTAGCTCTATCCTATCAATCCCGTTATCTAAACCAACCCATAAACTTTGGTTTTGATCAAGTTGTAAGCTTAGTACTGTGTTGTTTTGCAATCCGCTTGATTTATTGATGTGCTGTACAATTCTTCCTTCCTCATCAATAATCACCACACCATCCAAAATAGTTCCGTAAGCAAAGTACTTGTCAAATACTTTTACCCCATTGTTTAATTGCGATGCCTTTAAAAGTTCACTCGCTTCGTTTGACCATTTACTAAACCTTATTCCGTCATATAAAAACAGGCCATCTTTTGCTGTTCCAATTAAGTAGGTGTCTTTTTTAAAAGGTAAAATCGAGAGAATGCTAGACGTGGCTAGCTCCTCGCTTCCGGGTAAAGTATACAGTTTTTCTCCTTTTAACTCGTACAATCCTTTACCTGGTGCTTCTATAAAAAACCTTTTTCCGGCTTGGAAAAGAAAAAGAAATGAACCATTTCCTTCTACTACCTTTATCTTATTGTTTTGATAAATAAAAACGTTAGCAAATGTTTGGAAAATCACCCGGTCTCCATCTACATAAATCTTCCAAACTTCATTATTTAAATCTGATTGATTTTTAACCAGATGCGTTAAGGAATGGTATTTTAAAATAGCCTGTTGATCATACTCCCAAAACCCAAATTCGCCAAAACCACCCGTATATATCTTTCCTTTTTTATCAACCGCTACAGATCTAACCACCAAACGGTGAGGCAAGGCATGGGTTTGCCAAAAAGAACCGTCGTAAGAAAGCAAACCTTCGCTATTACCGAAATAGATGATCCCGTTTTGATCTTGTGCCATTGCCCAGTTTTGGTTGCCGGCCGCATAATTTGCTTTAAAAAAGTTTTTAACGTAAGGCACACCAACGCTTTGGATGCTCTGGGCATTTACGCTTACAAAGGCAAACACTAATAAAAAAGACAGAAAACGTTTAATCATATTTATAGATAAATATCAAATTAAATATACCTTAAAACTGCTTTAAAAACTAACAAAGGTTTTTTTGAAGAATTGCCAGTCAATTTTAAATTAGTTGCTAACTTTAATTCTTAAAATCTACTGCAATGAAAAAATTATGCCTAGCTATCTTATTTTTACTTTTTAGCCATCAGATATATGCACAGGAATTAACCGTAGGAACTTTTAATATCCGATTACAGACCAGTGGAGATATTGGGAATTTATGGCAACAGCGAGCGCCGTTGGTGGTGGATTTAATTCGTTTTTACGACTTTGACATCCTTGGAACGCAGGAAGGTTTTGCAAACCAATTACTGGATATAAAAACCGCCCTGCCTTATTACTCGGTATATGGAAAAGGAAGAGATGGAGGTGATGCTGGTGAACATTCGTCTATATTTTATAAAACAGCAAAATTTGACCTACTTGATAAAGGAGATTTTTGGCTTTCTGAAACACCAGAAAAACCATCTATAGGTTGGGATGGCCGATGCTGCAACCGCATATCGTCATGGATTTATTTGAAGGATAAGAAATCAAAAAAGACGTTCTACGTTTTCTGTATCCACTACGACCATGAAGGACAGGTTGCCAGGCGGGAGAGCAGTAAATTAATGCTGAAAAAAATCAAAGAAATAGCCGGCGACAAACCAACTATTTTAATGGGCGATTTTAACGGCGACCAGAATAGTGAACCTTACAAAATAATTGTAAACAGCAATCAGCTAAAAGATACCTACACCCTGGTTGATTTCCCTTATGCCAATAACAACTCTTTTCAAGGATATGGGAAATTGCTAACGGGGAATAACATTATAGACCACGTTTTTGTAACCCCCCAATTTAGGGTTTCTAAATGGGGGATTTTGAGTGATACTTTTCAAGGGAAATACCCATCAGACCATTTCCCTGTTTTGGTAAAGATGAAGCTGAAGTAAAAGCTTAAAGCAAAAGGCTTAAAGTTCACACAGAACATCCTTAAACAAGGAAATGCCTGTTTTTAATTGAACTTAGTTTTTGCAACTATCGGTTGCGGAACTTTTACGTAATAGCCCGTTCCATCATAAGGGCGTTTTCGCGGATGACTTTGACAGTCAATGCTACATGCACCTTCCAAAGCCGTTCCGCATTCATCGCATTGCGTAAAATGTTCATTACATTCTGGATTGGCGCAGTTAATCATTTTGGAAGTCGTTTTTCCGCAGTTCCTGCAAGTAGAGATTACTACCGGGTTTACCTTGTTTACATCTACAGCGATTCGGTTATCAAAAACATAACATTTGCCTTCGAAATCCTTACCATCTGCTTCCTTGCCGTATTTAATGATGCCACCGTGTAACTGGTAAACATCATTAAAACCTTCTTTTAGTAAAAGCGCAGATGCTTTTTCGCATTTAATTCCGCCGGTACAATAAGTCAAGATTTTTTTATCCTTGTACTGCGCCAACTCGTTAATCATTGCTGGAAAATCCCTGAAATTCTCAATATCTAAAGTCACCGCATTTTTAAATTTGCCCATGCTATGCTCGTAATTAGAGCGAACATCCAAAATCACCACATCATCGCGGTCTTTCATCTCGGCAAATTCTTTCGGTTCCAAATGTTTCCCGGTTTGCTTTGTTGGATCAATGTAATTGGGATCTTTCAAACCTGAATAAACAATTTCCGATTTATAACGGCAGTGCATTTTTATAAAACTCGGTTCGTCAACCTCATCAATTTTAAACTCAGTAGCGTTAAATCTGCCATCGGCATAAACGTAATCCATATACGCTTTGCAAGCTTCAGCGGTTCCAGAAACTGTCCCATTTAAACCTTCATCGGCAATAATAATGCGACCGGTTAAACCAATAGATTTACAAAATTTTAAATGATCTGTAGCGTATTGCTCCGCATCCTGGATGTGGCTATAGCAATAATAAAGAAGTGTTTGGTAAGCTTTCATACTCATTGATACTGCTGTAAACAGTGTTAAATGAGGCGCAAAGATATTAAAAATAATTTTTAGTAAAATTGACGATTGTCAGTTTTGATTTTTAAAAATCGATTGAATGTCAATATTAACGCGGATGTAATCAATTTTAAAGTTAAAAAATTTAAATCGGTACATTTGCCAATTATTTTAAAGGATGAAAACATACTTCAGATTACTCTCTTTTGCTAAACCAATCGGCAAATTTGCCTTTCCATATTTTATATTTACGCTTTTTTACGCCCTATTTAACACTTTGGTGTTTTCGATGTTGATGCCCGTTTTAACGGTTTTATTCGATAAAAAAGCCGATACAGTTCCCGTTACAAGCATGCCCCATTTCGATTGGACATTTCAGTATTTTTTAGACGTTTTTAATTACAATCTTTACCAATACACCCAATTACACGGAGAAAAAGGAGCGCTCATTTTTGTTTCAATTATATTGGTAGTCTGTGTTTTCTTCAGCAATTTATTCAGGTATTTCTCTCAAAGAATTATGGAAGATTTGAGAATTTACACACTACATAATTTAAGGAGAAACGTATTTAAATCGGTAACAGCGCTACATCTTCACTTTTTTAACAGCGAAAGAAAAGGCGATATCATCGCAAAAATAACTTCTGATGTACAGGTAGTTCAATATTGCATCACCAACACTTTACAGGTAATTGTGCGAGAACCATTTCTGATTATCGGTTACATGATTTTGCTGTTTAGCATATCCGTAAAACTTACGCTTTTTACTTTATTGTTGTTACCCATTTCGGGGATTGTAATTGCAAGAATTGTGAAAAAACTGAAAGCAAAAGCATTAAAAGCGCAGGTTTCTTTCGGAGTTATGGTTAGCCATGTAGATGAGGCGATTAGCGGGATGCGTATTGTTAAGGCTTTTAACGCTTTGCCATACGTCCGCGGAAAATTCAATTCAGAAAACGACAATTACGCTAAAATAAACCGTTCCATAGCCCGCAGGCAACAGTTAGCTTCCCCTGTTTCTGAGTTTTTAGGCGTACTTACCCTCTCGGGGATTTTAATTTATGGTGGCGGACTGGTTTTGGACAACGATGCCAGTATTACCGCGGCCGGTTTTATCACCTATATCGGTGCTTTTTCGCAACTTTTGCGTCCGGCTAAAGCCATTTCAGATTCTTTCAGTAATATTAACCAAGGTTTGGCCGCGGGCGAACGGGTTTTGAATTTAATGGATACTAAATCTCAGATTAACGACGAAGCAAAGCCGGTTAAAATCGCTGATTTTAAACAAAACATCACTTTTAAAGATGTTGATTTTTATTATGGCGAAAAGCAAATTTTAAACAAGCTCAATTTTGTATTGCCGAAAGGAAAAACGGTGGCTTTAGTTGGCCCATCTGGTGGAGGAAAATCCACTTTATTGGATCTTATTCCGAGATTTGCAGACCCGCAATTTGGAACAATTTCTTTGGATGGCGTTGATTTAAAAAAAGCATCACAGGAATCTTTACGCAATTTGATGGGCATCGTAAACCAGGAATCAATTTTATTTAACGATACCATTTATAATAACATTGTTTTTGGCCGGGAAGGTTTTACGCAGGAGCAGGTAGAAAACGCCGCAAAAATTGCCAATGCTCATGATTTTATAAAAAAAGCGGATGAAGGTTACCAAACCAACATCGGAGACCGGGGAATTAAATTATCCGGCGGACAAAAACAAAGAATTTGTATTGCCAGAGCTGTTTTGGGCAACCCTCCTATTATGTTATTGGATGAAGCCACTTCTGCCTTAGACACCGAATCGGAAAAACTGGTGCAGGAAGCTTTGGACCATTTGATGGAAAACCGTACTACTTTGGTAATTGCTCATCGTTTAAGTACCATTAAAAACGCTGATTTGATTGTAGTTTTAGAAAATGGAAAGATTATAGAATCCGGCAACCATGAGGAGCTGATTGCGAAAGGTGGCTTATATTATAAATTGATTTCGATGCAGAGTTTTGAGGAGGGACAGTAAAGTTCGTAATTATCTCTAGACTAAATATTTATTATTAGATTTAGATTCTTAATCAATATCACTAAAGCTATCTAAAACAGATATTTTGAAAAATTTTAGCTTAAAGAACTCGCAAACTTGAAAAATCTTTCCAGTAAAAAGCTATCCTTATTAATTACCTGCATTTACGTGGGTCTTGGCGCAATTTATAGCTTATTATATTGGACAAGTATTAATAATATCACTCTTCCTAACCATAGTAAAGTACTTTTTTACTTTTTTGGCCCAGTTTCCTTTGTGCCGATTATGATATTATTCTCTGAGAGACACCCGATATTTTATGTCGTTACTTATTTAGGAATTACTTTCCTCTTAATTTGGGCAATTTTTTATGGATTGCTCATTTTAGTTCGGTCATTCAATAAACAACACCAATAAAGGTTTTCAGTTATGTGGATGCGTTAAGCAAAAAAGAATTCAGAATAAAAAATTTTTCCTGCGCTCGTTTGCAACGAGTGCGTAATATGGCTGGGGTTATTCTAACCCCTTTATAAAACATCTATAACTAACTCTCATTTCAAACAACAAAATTTCGATGGAATCGAGAAATCAAACCAAACACTCAGCTGTTCGGGATGTTTAGCGGAGCGTATCCCGAATTTATAATAAAGCGGATTTGCAATCCGCATAAATCAACGACATAGTGGATTATAAATCCACAACATTTAAAAGTTCGATATGCGCTACGCTAAAATATCGAACAGCAGCAAGGGAAAAAGAGCGCCCACTCAACCTCACTATTCACCAATCTCCCATTCACCCTAAGAACCCAGCTCAAGCCAGCACTTCCTCCAAAATTTCATGCGATTTTACCAGGCCAAAATCCTCGATATGGAAACTGTAATATTCTATAATCTTGTTCAACAAAACCTTACGCACAGGAGAACTAATCCTTAATTCCTCAAAGTTTTCGATGGAATTTTTAAACAATTGCAACCATTGCGTTTTTAAATCAGCTTCAATAAAAAAAGTATGTGGCGGTTGATTGGCGACAAAAACGCCTTCCTTTAAATCAAAAAAGTTGAATCTTTCTGCCCCGCCTAAATCTGGGTGAAAACCTAAAAAACGCGTAAGCTTTAACAGAAAAATTAAATGGAAATTTGCAATTCCGTATTCGCTGTGGTCTAACAATTCGATACTTTTTGCGATAAACTCGAACATTACCTCGTCTTCATGCTGTTGCTTGATAGATTTGTAAATCATCTCATTCAAAAAAATAACGATACTGCTTTTCACAATATCATAAGGGATAGTCTGCAAAACCGGAGAACTGCTTACATCTTTTACCCGTTGCATATTTCCGTTGGGTTTGTGGTAAACCACCATATCCAATAAATGCATGGGCTGTAACATGTTTAAAGGAATTTTTGCTTTCGGTTTTTTTACACCATTAATCAGGTAAGCCTGCAAGCCAAACTTCTGCGTATAAATTTTGGCAACTACACTTGTTTCCGCATAGTTGGTTGTTCTTAAAACTATTCCTTTCGTTTTGTGGAGCATCTTTTAGCGAACAATCAAAATTTTAGCAACGGCAGTATCGGTACCGTCTTTGTTAACAATTAAAACCAGATAAACTCCGGATGAAGCCATTTCATTACTGAAGTTTTTCCCATTCCATGTTGCTTGTCCGCCTTTGGCTGTAGTTTCGTAAACCAATACGCCGTTAATATCGGTAATTTTAACATTGGCGTTTTCAGCTAATCCTTTTATTCCAATATTTCCGGTATAACCGGGGCGAACAGGATTTGGGTAAACAATAATTTTTCCCATTTTGGCAACCGGCGCAGTAGCATCACCTTTATAGGAAATAATTCCACTAGCTGTTCCAAAAAAAACCTCGCCACTTTCATCAGTTACCGCAATACTTAAAACGCGGTTGCTTAACAACGGACTATTTTCCTGATTGAAAAACTGAATCTGCTTTGTTCCTTCCGGACTAAAAAGCCAAACGCCATTGTTTGTACCAACCCATTTTCGGTTTGCGCCATCAACAGCAATGCAATTGATGTTTTGGTCGGCGAGCAAAGGTTTTAAAAAACCGCCTTCCACTAAATTAGGAATTTCCACATTTGCACCCACAAATAAATCCGAAGGATTATAAGCTACGGCCACTCCAGCATCGGTACCAATCCAAACTGCCCCATCTTTATCCAAAGCCAAAGCCTTTACATCAGTTCCCGGCAAAGCACCGTTATTATTTGCAAAGCCAATTTTTCTCGTTTTCGAACCATCGAAAATCAACAAACCTTCACTGCGTAATTTCAACCATTTGTTATCCTCATTATCAATTAAAAGACCGGTAACGGTAGTAACGGGATTTGGCAAATCGGCAGTAAAATCAAAAACGGTCCATTGGCCATCTGGATTTTTTACGGATAAAGGCTTATTCACGCCATACTGCGTAACCCAAAGGTTATTTTTACTATCGAAAGCCAAACCGTTTACACGGATATTTGTGGGGTCGCCAATGGTTAATTGTAAAGTGCTATTATTTTGATTGTAGGTTTTTAAATCGCCGGAAGCATCAAAAGCCAAAACACCATTAACGAAGGAACCTAAGTAAATGGTTTTTGTATTTGCATCGAAAGTGCTGGTTACGATGTCCCTAATTCCGGTAAATGCCGAATTATTTTTATCGCTATAGCTTTGCCACGCACCTTTTGTAAATTGCGAAAAACCATCGTTATAATATGCAGGTGCATAAATTGTGGAAACCGCCCCTGGAGACAGAATCAAATTGTCATCAGCATATTTTAAATCGCTTACGTGAATAGAATTTGGTCCGTTCGGTATCAAAGATTTAAATTCCTGGTTATTGGTTTTCATCAACAAACCTCTGCTTCCATCTGCCAAATACAGGGAATTATTTGGACGGATAGTGGCATCGTTCACATTATCAAAAGCCGATAAATTGCTCAAATTCTCGACAATATTCTCTTGCTGATTGTAACTGATTATCCGAAAAGGAGCAATTGCCAACAATAAATTATTATTGGTTTTCAGCTTAGTGACATTAGTTGCAAAAATAGGGGTGATTTGCCACGCGTTATCTTTATAACGATAGATCCCATCACCCAACAAACCGTATAAATTACCATTAAAAGCCGTTAAAGAAGTACAAACTCCACCCGGATAAGCTTTTGAAACATCATGCTTTTTCCAGCTGGAAGCGTCTGCAAGCAAAGGATTATCCAAATTGGCTTCGTAAATGCCGTCGACAGCGTTTGCAAAAATTGAATTATTGATGATTGCAACATTTAGAATCTCCAAACTACCGTTTCCTAAGTAGTAAGTGTCTTTTACTTCCCGTTTGTTTAAGTCGTAAACCACAATGCCAAAACCACAGCTCAAATACGCATTGCCATTATCAAAAGTGATAGCATTTATAGATTTATTGCCCAAACCCGTTTTATCGAAAATTTCTGGTAAATGGTAAATCTCCTGGTCATTAATTAAATCGAGATTGGAGTTTTGGTAAGCAACCAAAAATTGCTTTGTCTGCGGATCGTAAACAACAAACTTTGTATTTGTGCCTGCAAGTCCGTCAATGGTTGATAGTTTATCAAGTTCACCGGTATTTATGTCAACTTTAAATAATCCGCCAGTTGTAGCACAAAAAATTTCGTCATCAGAGGAAGCAACAGAAAGCGCATTATTATAAGGCATATGCGTACGCCACTGTCCCAAAGCAACCTGCTGAGCATAAGTTTGCAAACAGTAAAAACAGGTTAAAAAAAAGAGAAAAAGCTTTTTCATCTAAAAGCTTCTAAAATAC
Organism: Pelobium sp.; assembly: GCA_035496935.1. GTDB lineage: Bacteria > Bacteroidota > Bacteroidia > Sphingobacteriales > Sphingobacteriaceae > Pseudopedobacter. The sequence goes on from DATJED010000014.1 coordinate 257,482, forward strand.
ATAATTCTTAAAATTAACCGTCTAGAATTTAATAAATGAGTGTTAAATGTAAAATGGGCAAAGTGTAAACTATTCTATTTTGGCCGCTCCTTTTTCGCCGTAACGTTTAAACATAAATAAAATGTAAAGCACCAAGGCAACGGAAATTACCATCATCCCTATCCCTAAAACATATTTGCCGTATATTTCGCTGTAAAAATATAGTGCACCACCAGCAATTAAAACTATTAAACCAATTTTAAAAAGCGGTATCGATTTTCTGAGCATTTGCATAAAGCCTCCTTTTTTAAGTAATATACAAATATGCTTCCAAATCTTATCGGATGTTTTTTTAACGGAGAATCCGGAGACTTTTTTATCTTTTCTTGAACACGAATTTCATAGCATTTTTGATTTGCGTTAACGATGGAAATGGATACCGACCTGTGGCTAATGCCCTAGCGCAGTATGAATGTACAGCCTGTTGAAAACGCCCAAACAATATTCTATAAAAAAACAAAGCAAACTGCCAACCCAAACTTGAACCTTTGCTGTCTTAAATCAGTTAAAAATCAATTAAATATGTTTAAAATTTGATTCAACGCTGTTTAATTTATATGTTATTTACCAAACGATTTCGTAAATTTGCGACCTTAAATTTTGGAGATAGCGCAAGATGTACAAAGAATATAAGCAGTTAAATTTATCGCAAGTAGGGAAAGATGTTTTAGAGGATTGGAAAATCAACAAAATTTTCGATAAAAGTATTCAGAACCGACCGGCATCTAAACCATATACATTTTATGAAGGTCCGCCTTCCGCCAACGGAATGCCGGGTATTCACCACGTTATGGCGAGGGCTATTAAAGATATTTTTTGCAGGTACAAAACCTTAAAAGGATTTCAGGTTAAGCGTAAGGGAGGTTGGGACACTCACGGTTTGCCCATTGAATTAGCCGTTGAAAAATCTTTAGGCATTACTAAAGAAGATATCGGAAAAAAGATATCGGTTAAAGACTATAATGACGCTTGCCGAAAAGAGGTGATGCGTTATACCGATGTTTGGAACGATTTAACAGAAAAAATGGGCTATTGGGTGGATTTAAACGACCCGTATATCACCTACAAAAACGAATACATCGAATCACTTTGGTGGATTTTAAAAAAACTTCACGAAAAAGGATTTTTATACAAAGGTTACACCGTTCAGCCCTATTCTCCGGCTGCAGGAACAGGTTTAAGCTCTCATGAATTAAACCAACCAGGCACTTACCGCGATGTTAAGGATACTTCAATTGTTGCGCAGTTTAAGGTCACAAACCATCAAGTACATCCGCTTACCGACGTTTTGTTTGAAACACCGGAAGAAGATACCAGCATTATTGCCTGGACAACCACACCTTGGACGTTGCCATCAAACTGTGCTTTGGCCGTTGGTGAAAACATAGATTACGTAAAAATAAAGACCTTTAATCAGTACACTTTTTTACCGATTAGTGTGGTTTTAGCCAAAGATTTAGTGGCCAAACATTTTAAAGCCGAAGGTAAAGATGGTTCATTTCAGGATTATAAAGGTGGCGATAAAATTATCCCTTGGGAAATTGTTGCGGAGTTTAAGGGCGTACAGCTTTTAGGCTTACGTTACCAACAACTGATGCCTTACGTAAGCAATGAGGATTTAGAAAAAAGCGCTTTCAGGGTAATTTCCGGAGATTTTGTGACTACAGAAGACGGTACCGGAATTGTGCACATCGCTTCTGTTTTTGGTGCGGATGACTTTAGGGTTGCCCGCGAAGCTGGCGTTCCATCGGTAATGATAAAAGATGAAAACGGAAACGAATTTCCATTGGTAAACAAACAAGGAAAGTTTGTAGATGAAGTATCGGATTTTGCTGGCCGTTATGTAAAAGAAGAGTATTATAGTGATGAAGAGCGTAAAGCCGAAGATTTTAAACCTACCGATGTTTTAATTGCGATAAAACTGAAGGAAGAAAATAAAGCTTTTGATGTTAAAAAATACGAGCACAGTTACCCGCATTGCTGGAGGACGGACAAACCCGTTTTATATTATCCTTTAGACAGTTGGTTTGTAAAAACTACCGCCGTTAAGGAAAAATTGGCCGAGCGCAATAAAACCATCAATTGGAAGCCAGAAAGCACCGGAACCGGTCGTTTTGGTAATTGGTTAGAGAATTTGGTAGATTGGAATTTATCCCGCTCTCGTTATTGGGGAACGCCTTTGCCGATTTGGCGCACAGAAGATGGGGCTGAGGAAATCTGCATTGGTTCCATCGAAGAGTTAAGAAATGAACTTTCTAAAGCTTTAGCGAGCGATGAACTTTCGGTTGACGAAACGCTAAAAAACAATACTTACCTGCAAACTTTAGGCACCGGAGATTTTGATTTGCACCGACCTTATGTGGATGATTTGGTTTTGATTTCGGCCAAAGGCAAAAAAATGTTCCGCGAGCTGGATTTAATTGATGTTTGGTTTGATAGCGGCGCCATGCCTTATGCACAATGGCATTATCCGTTTGAAAACAAAGAAGCTTTTGAAAATGCTTACCCGGCAGATTTTATTGCCGAAGGCGTTGACCAAACCCGCGGCTGGTTTTTCACCTTACATACATTAGCTACGCTGTTAGATGAGAGTAGTGAGGAAATTAAAGTCGTAAACAAAAAAAACCACAATAATGCTGTTGCCTTTAAAAACGTGATTTCTAACGGTTTGGTGCTAGATAAAAACGGCAATAAAATGTCGAAACGTTTGGGCAATGCCGTTGACCCTTTTGCTACCATTGAAACTTACGGTGCCGATGCTACACGTTGGTACATGATTAGCAACGCATCGCCTTGGGACAATTTAAAGTTTAATGAAGACGGTTTAGATGAAGTGCGCCGTAAGTTTTTCGGGACACTTTATAACACTTACGCTTTCTTTGTGCTTTATGCCAATATCGATAAATTCACTTACGCTGAGAGTGATATTGAGCTTTCAAAAAGACCAGAAATTGATCAATGGATTATTTCCTTATTAAACACTTTAACCAAAGAGGTTGACGAGTTTTACAACGATTTTGAACCTACAAAAGCGGCCCGCTCCATCCAAAATTTTGTGGACGAACATTTAAGCAACTGGTTTGTGCGTTTAAGTCGCCGCCGTTTTTGGAAAGGCGATTATACCGAAGATAAAATATCGGCTTACCAAACGCTTTACACTTGTTTAATAACCATTAGCAAGTTAATGTCGCCAATTGCGCCGTTTTTCTCTGACAGGCTGTTCAACGATTTAAACTCGGTTACCAAAAAGGAAACTGCTGAATCCGTACATCTTTCGGACTTCCCTATTTTTCAAAACAGCTTAATCAATAAAGATTTGGAAGAAAGAATGCAATTAGCGCAAGATATTTCTTCTATGGTACTCTCGTTGCGTAAGAAAGTGAGCATTAATGTTCGTCAGCCTTTAAGCAAGATTTTGTTGCCGGTTTTAGATAACGAGTTTCAATCAAAAGTTGAAAAAGTGAAAGAACTCATCTTATCGGAAACTAACATCAAGGAAATTGAGTATATTACTGATACAGCTGGGATTATCAAGAAAAAAATCAAACCCAACTTTAAATCATTAGGTAAAAAGTTGGGGAAGGATATGAAGGTTATTGGTGCGCAAATCAATGCCTTTAGCGATGCTGAAATTTCGGAATTTGAGCAAAACGGTTCGGTAAAACTAACAGCAGATGCAACCACGTACACCATTTTACCAGAAGACGTGGAAATTATTGCGGAAGATGTACCCGGCTGGCAAGTGACAAATTTGGGTAAGTTAACCGTGGCATTGGATGTAAATATTACCAAAGAATTAAAAGAAGAAGGAATTGCCCGCGAAGTAATTAACAGAATCCAAAACCTAAGAAAAGATTTAGGTTTTGATGTTACCGATAAGATAAAAGTAACCCTGCAAAGCAATGATTTAATTACCAATGCAGTGGAAAATAATTTATCTTATATTTGCGCCGAAATATTAGCAACTTCTTTAGAATTAAGCCCTAACTTAACCGAAGGACAGCGTATAGAAATAGAAGACACAGAAATATTGACACTTATAAAGAAGGACTAAACATGGAACAATCTAAGCCTAAAAATCGCTACTCAGACGCTGAATTACAAGAATTCAAAGTTTTGATCACAGATAAATTAAACAGCGCTAAGGAAGAGCTTTTGAACTTAACAAGTTCACTGAGCAACCCTAACAAAAATGGGACTGACGATACCGCTGGCACTTACAAAACCTTAGAAGACGGTTCTGCAACTTTAGAAAAAGAGCAATTGAACCAATTGGCTGCCCGCCAAAAAAAGTTTATCGAAAACTTAGAAGCCGCGTTGGTACGTATCGAAAATAAAACTTACGGTATTTGCAGAGAAACTGGCAACTTAATCCAAAAACAACGTTTAATGGCAGTGCCTCATGCCACTTTAAGTATTGAAGCAAAGTTAAAACAAAGTTAATGAAGGGTTATACTAAACCGCTTATTGCCATTTTTGCGATTTTAATTGCCGATCAAGTTTTAAAAACTTGGGTAAAAACAAATATGTTTATCGGGCAGGAATATCACTTAATTAAGAACTTCGCCATTATCCATTTCACCGAAAATAACGGAATGGCTTTTGGGATGGAGTTTGGTGGCGAAGCCGGTAAATTGGCTTTGTCTTTATTCAGGATTTTGGCTGTTGCGGGTATCGGTTACGGTTTACATTACCTCATTAAGCATAAATATCACCGAGGGTTAATTTTAAACGTCGCCTTGATTTTTGCTGGAGCTTTAGGGAATATTATCGATTCTGTTTTTTACGGCGTAATTTATAATTACGAAAAGCTTTTCCACGGAAGAGTGGTTGATATGTTTTATTTCCCGATTATCCAGGGACATTTCCCTACTTGGTTCCCAATTTGGGCAGGCGAGGATTTTGTGTTCTTCCGTCCGGTTTTTAACATCGCAGATTCAGCAATTTCCATCGGTGTGATTATGATTTTGCTTTACCAAAAAAGGTATTTTAAAGAAGATATAAAAGAACAACCTTCCTTTAACAGTGAAGTTGTGGAGGATTAATTTTCGAAAGCTTAAAGCCTTAAATTTATAGCCGTTCTTTTAAAAAGAGGACGGCTTTTTTGTGGATTAAAACTGGGAAATCTTTAAAACGCTATCATTATCTTTATTACCCATGGATTTATTCAGCACACACAACAACCCCAACTTACTCCCCACAGATGGCGAAGTAAATTATTACGGGCAAATTATGTCCGTACAAAAAGCACAAGAATATCTCCAATATTTACTTTCAGAAATTGCATGGAAAAACGATGAAGCAATTATTTATGGAAAACACATTATTACCAAACGCAAAGTAGCTTGGTATGCCGACAGTAATTTCTCCTATACCTACTCAAATATTTCAAAGGAAGCTTTGCCATGGACCAACAAACTTTTAGAATTAAAGAAAATAACCGAAGAAACTACCGGAAAGCAGTTTAATTCCTGTTTGTTAAATTTATACCATAACGGCGATGAAGGAATGGCTTGGCACAGCGATGACGAAAAAAGCTTAGGCAAAAACACAGCAATTGCCTCATTAAGTTTCGGTGCAGAACGGAAATTCGCTTTCAAACACAAAAAAACAAAGCAAAAAGTGGAGCTGGTTTTACAAAACGGAAGTCTGTTGTTAATGCATGGCACTACACAAACAAACTGGTTGCATCGTTTACCTCCAACAAAAAAAGTTAGTTTACCGAGAGTTAATTTAACTTTCAGAACAATTGTGTTATAATTGCGGTAACGTTTGGCAACAAAGATCGTATTACATAAAATCAGCTTTGCTTAAAAATCAACCTCACAAAATGAAACTTAATATCATCGGCGTATTTTTAATCGGATTAACGATACTTTTTATAGATGCTTGTAGTAGCGGGAAAAAATCACTTCAAACTGGCGATTATGACCGGGCAGTTTACACGGCTATCAATCGCCTAAAAAGCAATCCCACAAAAAACAAAGCCATTGAAACTTTAAAAAACGGATACGATTTTGCGCTGAACAGACATTTAGAAAGAATAAAAGACGTTAAACTTACCGATGATATTTTTAAATGGGAAAGCGTAGTTGCCGAGTACCAAGCGATAAACAATTTAGCTTATGCCATTGGCGATTGCCCGGCTTGTCTCAGCGTAATTCCTGATGCACAAAAATATGTAGCCGAATTAAGTGATGCGAGGTATTTTGCCGCCGAAGCAAGGTACAAGGCAGGCGTAAAATTATTGGAAAAGAAAAACAGAGCCGATGCCAGAGATGCTTATTACAATTTCGAGAAAGCAGAACAGTTTTATCCCGATTTTAAAGACGCGAAAGAAAAGATGGACGATGCTTATTGGGCTGCGGTAATTAGGGTGAGAGTAGAACCGGTGCAGGTAAATTCTCGTCTGTACAAGTTAAGTAACGCCTATTTCCAAGATAAGATCAACGAATATTTAAAAAATTACGAACGCAGAAGCTTTGTTAAGTTTTACAGTCCGCAGGAAGCCATGATGGCAAAAGTAAAGTTTGATCAAATATTGCAATTAAACTTTGATGAATTTATAGTCGGGCAAACCTACATAAAAGAGAAAATCGAAGACATCAAACGTGAGAATGTTAAAATCGGCGAAACCAGAGATTCTGCCCGAAAAGCAATTTATGGAACGGTAACTGGCAAATTAACCACTTTTGAGAAAACCATTACTTCTACCGGTTTGTTGGATTTTCAGATTATCGATCTTGCTACAAACAAAGTCATCAATCACGAAAAAATGCCCGGCACTTATGTTTGGGTTGATACTTGGGGAACTTACCGTGGCGATGAAAGGGCTCTTACGGATAATGACAAGGCTTTGCTGAACAGAAAAGAAAGCCGTCCGCCGGCTCCACAAGATTTATTTTTGGCTTTTACCAACCCGATATACAACCAGCTAACGCAAAAGGTAAACAGTTTTTATAACCGATATAATTGAGTCTTAATAAATTGATATACAATATATATCAATTTTTATTTACCTTCATAACATCATCAGTTAAAACGGAATAACCAATTATATTAGTTGTGCCTTTGGCAAAGCCCATCCTAATTAACCGTCCAACCTTGGTTAGGAGTTAATTCTTATCATACTCCCAGCTTATCATAAAGCTATCCGAATAAAATTGGGATAAAAGAGTTATAAAATGAGGAGCAACAATAGGCTGAACAGTGGAATACCAATTTCCGTTTCATTAAATCCAACATTAGCTAGGGAAAATTTCGAGCCCAAAAAAACTTATAGCAAAAAACGCTTATTTACAATTTCGGTCTTAGCTATTTTAATTGCTGGCTGCATAAGTATTATTGCCAAGTTGTTGATTTACCTTATCGACTTAATAACCAACATTTCATTTTATGGGAATTTCTCTATAAATCCGTCGAGTCCACTCGATAATACATTGGGATTATTTGTAATTGCTATCCCCGCTATCGGCGGACTTATTGTAGGTTTGATGGCTTCTTATGGTTCGGTAGCCATCCGCGGACATGGCATCCCCGAAGCGATGGAGCAGATATTAACCAACCAAAGCAAAATTAAACCCACCATTACTTATTTAAAACCACTTTCTGCCGCTATCGCTATTGGAACAGGTGGCCCTTTCGGCGCAGAAGGGCCAATTATAGCCACCGGCGGAGCTTTAGGTTCTACCTTAGGCCAGTTGCTCAAAATAACACATAACGAACGTAAAATACTATTGGCGGCCGGCGCTACGGCAGGAATGTCAGCGATTTTCGGAAGTCCAATTGCTTCCATCTTTTTAGCTATCGAATTATTGCTATTTGAATTTTCTCCACGTTCATTTATCCCGGTTGCGTTGGCTTGCATTACTGGTGCTACCGGGCATCACTTGCTGTTTGGGAGCGGTGTAGTTTTTCCAATGGAGGCCATAATTGCACCTGCATCCAACTCGGCACTTGGCTTTTATAGCATCATGGGACTTGTGATTGGACTTTTGTCCGTGTTGGTCACAAAAATTGTTTACGCCATTGAAGATGGCTTTGAAAAACTACCCATCCATTGGGCTTGGTGGCCAGCAATTGGTGGCTTAGTGGTGGGTATTGTGGGTTATTTTGCACCCCGCACTTTAGGGGTAGGCTATTATAATATTATCGATGTTCTTTCGGGAACAATGCCTTTCCAAATATTACTTTCACTTTGCTTATTAAAATTTATTTCCTGGGCGGTTTCTTTAGCCAGTGGTACATCAGGCGGTACGCTTGCGCCTTTATTAACTATCGGTGGCGCAATGGGCGCATTATTAGGATCGGTAATTATTTATTGGTTTCCTGCTTCTGGAATTAATATTCCGTTGGCGGTGTTGGTTGGTATGTCGGCTTTGTTTGCGGGAGCATCACGAGCGTATTTGACTTCTATCATATTTGCGCTTGAAACAACTGGGCAAACCAACGCCTTATTGCCTTTATTGGCAACTTGCACAGCCGCCTATTTTGTTTCTTATTTTATGATGGAGAATACCATTATGACAGAAAAAATCGCGAGGAAAGGAATTAAAACACCACATTCTTATCAGCCTGATACTTTAGAGAAAGTAACCGTTGCCCAGGCACTTACGGACAAAGGAATGATTTTAAGCGAAGAAAACACTGTCGAAGAAGTACGGGAATGGCTAAATGAACAAGAGGAATACCCTTTAAATTATTTTATTATATCCAGCGATAAAGGAGAGTATAGAGGGATATTAAGTTCTTCGAATTTACTTAGCAACCATCATTCTCAAGACAAACAAATTGGAACCTTGATAAAGCGGAACAATATATATATCGGCCTAAATGAATCATTGCGAACAGCTTTGGAAACAATGGCGAAAGAAAATATTGACGTACTGCCGGTAATTTCGGGCGAAAACAATGACATTGTCGGTGTGTTATCTTATCATGATATTATTGCAATATATAAGTACGATATTGATGAACATGTAAAGAAACAACCGAACATCTCGTTAAAAAGAAATGGTTTAAAAATATTATTACGCGGACAAAAAATTGTATCGGCTATTAAACGAAAAAACAAATAGTTGCCATAAAAAACTTCGAAATCGATTATTATAATCTCAAAGTAAACGCATACAATTAAGTGAGCTAATTAAAATACCTTTCCTATTTTTGCGCCATGCCCGCACAATTATATCATCCGTTCAAAAAAATGACTTTTGATAATTCGCACTGCTTTTTAAGTGGTGAAATTTTACCAAAAGACCAATCTTTTTTACCCGTTTTTGCCGATTGGCTTACAAAAAGTTACCAATTAAAAGAAATGCCTTTTAAAATGCTGGACGAAAGTACGCTGAGCTATGCGGATATTGTTTTGCCTTGTAGCAATGCTGTTCGAGAAAAACTTGAAACGTTAGAAAAAACTATCCAAGAAGCTTTTGAAAATGGTTACAAAGCGGTAAAAAATTTAGATGAAGATTTGCTTTTTTTATGGGTAGGTAAAACTGTGTATGGTGTAATCTTCAAGGAAATTCAAGTTGCTATTAAACAGCAAAATACTTACGCAGAAGGTTTTAACATATCGCAAGGCTTAATTCATAAGTTTGGGATGTTGCATAGCATGTTGCAAAAAATCAATCGGCCGGTGACTTTTGAAGACTTTAGACCATACAGCTTATTTATTTGCCCAATAAAAAATGCAGAAAATGAATTTGCCTACCGCGATGAAATCAATACACTCAGTTTTTCTTTGCGGATAAAAGATTTCGGGATTTTAATGTGCCTGCAAGACAACGGTGCCAACAAAAGATACCACGAAGAACTATGGAACAAAATAGCAGGCAAAACTTTGCATCCCATCCAATTTGAGGAACTTTGCGCCAAACTTTTTTACTCGGCGTATTTATTTAACCGCTTGCCCGAATATCATATTATCCCAACGGAAGAACAAATTTTTATAGAAGCAATGCCTTTGCAAGGAATGAACGCTAAACCTATCTTTGATGATTGGCAGTTTAAAACTTACGGACAAGTGGTAGAAAACTTTTGGAAACGCTGGGGATTTTTGTTATTGGAAATTATTAAAAATCCAGAAAAACCTATAAGCTATCTTTTTGATGATGAAGGAGATTTTAGGCCCGCGGAAACTATTGATTTAGTTTTAAGCTAGCAGGTAAGACTTACGAAGTTTTTAAAACTTTGTAAGTCTGTAAACTATTTCAATTTCTCATTATTTTGATGCCTTGTTGCATCTCTGATAGATTTTTTATCCAAATTTTTATTGAGCGCATCGGTTAAATCAATTCCGGTTTGGTTGGCCAGGCAAATCAGTACAAAAAGCACATCCGCCATTTCATCGGCGAGGTTTACTTCCTCATCAGATTTTTTGAAAGATTGTTCACCATATTTCCTGGCCATTATGCGGGCAACCTCTCCTACTTCTTCCATTAAAATAGCGGTATTGGTTAATTCGTTAAAATAACGGACACCGGTGGTGTTAATCCACTCATCTACCAATTGCTGGGCTTCTTTAATTGTCATAGGCTTATTCTTTATTTTTTGTATCAATGGTAATGGTAACCGGACCATCATTTATCAAACTAATTTTCATATCGGCACCAAAAATTCCGGTTGCTATTTTTTTACCAACTAATTGCTGTAGTTGCAAAATCATCTTTTCGTAAAGTGGAATGGCAGTATCAGGTTTTGCAGCGTTTATAAAAGATGGTCGGTTACCTTTTTTCGTTTGTGCAAATAAAGTGAACTGAGAAATCAGCAAAATATTTCCGTCAATATCCATTAAAGATTTATTCATTAAACCGGCATCATCGTTAAAAACCCGAAGGTTCACAATTTTTTGCGCCAGCCAAATTAAATCTTCATCGGTATCTTCGGCGCAAACTCCCAAAAGAATTAAATAGCCATTTGTGATTTCTCCGGTTATTTTACCTTCAACTACGCATTTTGCCTCGGTTACTCGCTGAATTACTGCTCTCATTTAATATTCAATATGATTTTATTTTCCGAAAAGCGATAAAGGTAAATCAAAATACTAATTTTAAAAAGGATTTGCGCTAACGATTGAAGTGGCATCCTTTTTTGTTTTCGCAAAAAAGATATAACGGAAAGCGTGTTTAAGTGCCCTAAAATATCAGGAAATTATATTAAGTCTAAAAATTCAATAAATCGACGATTTATATGTGAGATGTCTCCTATCGTCGACATGACGGGGTTGTTAAACAAAAATAGGCCACCCTTTTATCAAGAGCAGCCTATTTAGCTTTGAAAACTTTTGTTATAACGACTTGGAAAAAGCCAAAATACGGTTAACCGTTTCATCAGACGGGGTTTTAACTAATTGGTTTAAAGCTGGCTTCAAACTTTCAAAAAAAACTGAGTCTTCAATAGTGAGCATGTTAACTGTGTTTTGCGATTTTTCATCGTTATTAACAATCGAATTTAAAGTAGGAGTAAGCGTTTCCATCATAAGCTGTTTTAAAGTTTAATTAAGATAGAAACGCAAACTCTTTTGTAATAGTATTCAATTGTGTAATTAAAACACGAACTATGATGCTTTTAAAATCAGTTCTTTATTCGTCATCATTTTCCTGAGGTTATTAAGGGCGTAACGCATCCTGCCCAAAGCGGTATTAATGCTTACGTTTGTTAAATCCGCTATTTCCTTAAAGCTTAAATCGCCATAATGGCGCATAATTAATACTTCTTTTTGTTCCGAGGGCAGATAATGGATTAGTTTTTTCAAATCATCATGCGTTTGCTGTTTCACCATTTTCTCCTCAATACTTTCATCGTGGATGCCTAAAACATCAAAAATATCGAAGCCATCAGAATTCGTAATGGTTGGGTTTCTTTTTTCTTTCCTAAAATGGTCGATCACCAAATTATGCCCAATACGCAATACCCAAGGTAAAAACTTGCCTTCTTCGTTATATTTTCCGGCTTTAAGCGTTCTAATTACTTTAATAAAAGTGTCCTGGAAAATATCTTCAGCTAAATATTCGTCTTTAACCAAAAGGTATATGGAGGTATAAATGCGTGATTTGTGTCTGGAAATCAGCTCAGAAAGAGCCAATTCTGTTCCCTTAATATAAAGGTGTACCAGTTCTTGGTCTGTTTTTTCTTGAAAGCTCATAATAGATCCTACTTTAAATTGTGAGTTATTAATTTATTTAAGTAGTGTTTTTATCTATATGCTTTCTCCTTTTTTTATAAACTGTTTATCAAATGAAATGATAATTTTATTAAAATCAAAATAATTAACCTGTTTTAACCTAGTCCAAAAGTTTAGCCAGAACAAAATAACTTTGCAATGGTAACTTATAAAACGACAATTTGACCGCCTTAACCTTAATATACGAATTATATTATCAATTAGATACAATATTTTAAGATTTGTTAAAACAGGTTCATTTTATAATGAAATACGTATATTATAGTTTAATAGACTTATTTTTGCGACGAAAGTTTAATTGAGGTTGGGATTAGCAAGAGAATTGCAGAGGGAATGACAATGAAAGAAGAAATAGATCCGCAAAAAAACATAATTATAAAGGGCGCTAGGGTGCATAACCTTAAAAATATTGACGTTGCCATCCCTAAAAATAAACTGGTTGTGATTACCGGAATGTCTGGCTCGGGAAAATCATCGATAGCATTTGATACGCTTTATGCCGAGGGACAAAGACGTTATGTAGAAAGCTTATCTTCATACGCTCGTCAGTTTATGGGCCGTATGAACAAGCCCGATGTTGATTATATTAAAGGTATTGCACCGGCAATCGCTATCGAGCAGAAAGTAATTACCTCCAACCCACGTTCAACTGTTGGTACTTCTACCGAAATTTACGATTATCTGAAGTTACTTTTCAGCCGGATTGGGAAAACCATTTCACCAATATCTGGCAAAGTGGTAAAAAAAGATTCTGTTACGGATGTGGTAAATTACCTTACAGAACTGCCAGAAGAAAGTGTGACTACTATTTTATGTCCGCTTTATCCGCACAACAACCGCACTTTAAAAGAAGAATTGGCTGTATTGCTACAAAAAGGTTTCTCCAGAATTGTGTTGAACGATGAGATTAGAAAAGTGGAAGATGTTTTGGAGGATAAAAGTGTTGAAAACAAAGAAATTGAGGATGAACATAAACTGCTGATTTTAATTGACAGAATTGTTACCAATCAAGAGGACGAGACTTTAAGCCGAATGGCAGATTCTGTACAGACCGCTTTTTTTGAAGGAAAAGGCGATTGTTATGTGGAGTTTGAAGGCAAACGCAAACATTTTTCGGACAGGTTTGAGCTCGACGGAATTAAGTTTGAAGAGCCTACCCCAAACTTTTTCAGCTTTAACAACCCTTATGGCGCCTGCCCAAAATGCGAAGGTTTCGGTAGGGTTTTAGGAATTGATGAGGATTTGGTAATTCCAGATAAATCAAAATCTATTTACGATGGCGCTATTGCACCTTGGCGTGGCGAAAAAATGAGAGAATGGTTGGATGAACTCATTAAACATTCTTCGAAGTTTGATTTTCCCATTCATCGCCCCGTAAGTCAGTTAACAAATGCAGAACGCAAATTGCTTTGGAAAGGCAACAAATATTTTAAAGGGCTAGATGCATTTTTTGTTTACTTAGAGGAACAAACTTACAAAATCCAGTACCGCGTGATGCTTTCGCGTTATCGTGGAAAAACCAACTGCCCGGATTGTTTGGGAAGCCGTTTACGTCCTGACGCTACTTATGTGAAAGTTGCGGAGCATTCCATTACTGATTTGGTTTTGATGCCCTTGAAAGAACTACTTCCGTTTTTCGAAAACATAAAATTGGATGAACGCGACCAAAAAATAGCGAAACGTTTGTTATTGGAAATTACGAATAGGATTTTGTTTTTGAACGAGGTTGGCTTAGGTTATTTAACGTTGAACAGGCTGTCAAACACTTTATCGGGCGGAGAATCGCAACGGATTAACTTGGCTACTTCTTTAGGCAGTTCTTTGGTAGGTTCTGTTTATGTTTTAGATGAACCGAGCATCGGCTTGCACCCTAAAGACACCAACCGTTTAATTGGCGTATTGAAATCTTTAAGAGATGTTGGTAACACCGTTTTAGTGGTAGAACACGAAGAAGAAATGATGCAAGCCGCCGATCATTTAATTGATATTGGCCCCGAAGCAGGAACTTTAGGTGGTGAGCTGATTTTCGCTGGTACTTACGATGAGATTTTAACTGATAAAAAAAGCTTAACCGGCAAATATTTAAGCGGAAGGGAAAATATCGAAATCCCAAAAAGCAGAAGAAAGCCTATTGAATTTATAGAAATTAAAGGCGCAAGAGAAAACAACCTCCAAAATATTGATGTCAAGTTCCCCTTAAATGTGCTTTGTGCGGTTACAGGTGTTTCTGGCTCTGGGAAAACATCTTTGGTAAAACGGATTTTATTGCCTGCTTTACAGAAAACTTTGGGCAATTATTCCGGTGAGCAAACTGGTGCTTATGACGGAATTGACGGCGCTGTAAACGAAATCACGGCAGTAGAAATGGTGGATCAAAATCCAATTGGGAGGTCTTCACGTTCAAATCCGGTGACTTATGTTAAAGCTTGGGACGAAATCCGCTCATTGTACGCGTCACAGGCATCGGCGAAAGCTGGTGGATTAAAACCTGCTGCATTTTCTTTTAACGTTGAAGGCGGCAGATGCGATGTTTGCCAGGGCGAAGGCGAAGTGAAAATTGAAATGCAGTTTATGGCTGATATTTATTTGCCTTGCGAAGCTTGTAACGGAAAACGCTTTAAACAGCATGTGCTAGACGTTACTTATAAAGACAAAAACGTTTCAGAAGTGCTGGAAATGACGATTGATGAAGCATTGGATTTCTTTAAGTCCGAGCCAAAAATTACCGCCAAGTTACAACCACTGGTTGATGTAGGTTTGGGATATGTTCATTTGGGGCAATCGTCAAATACTTTATCCGGCGGTGAAGCACAACGAATTAAATTGGCGTCTTTTTTAATTAAAGGCAACAATAGCTCTAAAACATTATTTATTTTTGACGAGCCAACCACTGGTTTGCACTTCCACGATATTAAAAAGCTGCTGAAATCTTTTGAAGCTTTAATTGAACAGGGAAACACCATTATTGTTATTGAACACAATATGGATGTAGTAAAATGTGCCGATTGGGTGATTGACATTGGCCCGGAAGGTGGAAACGAAGGCGGAAAACTGGTTTTTGAGGGAACGCCGGAAGGTTTGGCTCGGGATAAAGAGTCTTATACTGGAAAATATTTGGCAGGAAGGTTATAAAAAGTCCATCATCCAGATCGATAGTCCATAGTCTGTGAGTATGACTTGTGAATACGATTGAGAAATGGGATAATATAATCTAAGCACAAACAAGAAGCAGAGCCGTTTGTCATGCTGAGCGGAGTCGAAGCGTAAGCCTAACGCTCCCCTTCGACTCCGCTCAGGGAGACACCCAACATAAATGAACTAAAAGATCAATGAAAGAAGAATCTAAACTAATACGTACGCAAGCAAAACGGACTGAAAACAGGGAACATTCGGTGCCTTTGTATTTAACATCCAGCTTTATTTTTGATGATGCCGAACAGGGACGAGCAGTTTTTGCCGGAGAAGAAGACGGAAATATTTATTCTCGCTACTCGAACCCAAACACCACGGAACTGATTGATAAAATTTGCATGATGGAAGGTGCAGAAGCCGGTTTGGTATTTTCTTCGGGCATGGCCGCAGTTTTCGCCTCTTTTGCGGCATTGTTAAAATCGGGAGATCATATCGTTTCTTTCCGATCAATTTTTGGTTCTACGCATCAATTGTTGACTACGCTCTTTCCTCGCTGGGGTATTACCTCAACTTACGTTGATGCTTCAAAACCTGAAGATTTAGAAAAAGCAATTCAGCCGAACACCAAAATGATATTTTTGGAAACACCATCAAACCCGGGTTTGGAGCTGGTTGATTTAGAATGGCTTTGCAAAATCAAAGAGAAACATCCACAGATTATCATCAACGTTGACAATTGTTTCGCAACGCCATATCTACAAAAACCAATTGAATATGGTGTGGATTTGGTAAGCCATTCGGCAACAAAATACATGGACGGACAAGGCCGTGTTTTGGGTGGGGCAGTTTGCGGAAGAGCGGATTTAATTAGCGAAATGATGTTTTTCATCCGTCATACCGGTCCGGCAATGTCGGCTTTTAATGCTTGGCTGATCTCTAAAAGTATAGAAACTATGCCTTTGCGTTTGGATAGGCATTGTAGCAACGCTTTAAAAATTGCAGAGGTTTTAGAAGCAAGTACAGAAGTAGAACAAGTGCGTTATCCGCACCTGAAATCGCATCCACAATATGAATTGGCTAAAAAGCAAATGAAGCAAGGTGGTGGAATTGTAACTTTTATTATCAAGGGCGGTTTTGAAAGAGCGAAACGGTTTTTGGATTGTTTGGAAATGCTTTTAATTACTTCTAATTTGGGCGATAGCAGAAGCATAGCCACACATCCGGCATCCACAACGCACTCAAAATTAACGGAAGCAGAAAGAGAAAACATCGGGATTTACCCAGGTTCAATCCGCCTTTCTGTAGGATTAGAAAATATTGACGATATTGTTGCTGATGTAGTGAATGCTCTGGAGAAATCAAAATAGTTGGTTAGTGGGGGTAGGTTGTTAGTTGGTTAGTTTATCGGCTTGAGGATTATCTAGTCAGAATGGTTCACTAAGGTTATTAGGTTAAAAATTTATAGTTGAGTTTGCAGGTTCTCAAATCTCACATCTCAATACTCAAATCTCAGATAATGAAAATAGAATTAAATAGATTAAACGACGCTGTACATTTTGAAGCAACAGGCAGTGGCGATGTTAAAGTACATATTGATGGCTCGGAAGCTATTGGCGGACAAGGTTTAGGCGTACGTCCGATGGAACTGGTTTTAATGGCTTTGGGTTCATGCAGTTCTCTGGATTTGATCAGCATTTTAAAAAAACAAAGACAAGAAATCACTGATTTTTCTGTTGATGTTAACGGAGACAGGAGAGAAGAAATTCCGCATATATTCACAAAAATTCATATCTTATTCCGTTTAAAAGGAAAAATAGATCAAGCAAAAGCCGAAAAAGCGGCAGAACTGGCGGTGAAAAAATACTGCTCGGTGCATGATATGTTAGTAGCAGGCGGTGTGGAGGTTACTTATTCTTTTGAAATACTGGAAAGCTAAAAGCTTAAAGCTGAAGGTAAAAAGCTGATTTGCTAATTAAATAGAAATTAAGCGTTGAGCTTTAAGCATTTAGCTTTAAGCCAACAATAAATACAAGTTTTGTTATCTAAAAAAACGAAATACGCCATTAGGGCATTGATGGCCTTAGGAAAGGAGTTTGGAGGCGAACCTCTGAACATTCTTTCTATTTCTCAGAATGAGAAAATACCTAAAAAGTTTTTGGAACAAATTCTTTTGGAGATGCGTAATGCCGGTTTTTTATACAGTAAAAAAGGCGCAGGCGGCGGTTATTCTCTACTAAAAGACCCTGCAGAAATTAACTTAGTCCACGTAATGCGCCTAACGGGCGGTCCCATTGCTATGTTATCTTGCGTTAGCTTAAATTTTTATCAGCGTTGCGATGAGTGTAGAAACGAAGAAACCTGCGGTATTAGAGACGCTTTTCAGAATGTGAGAGATGCTACTTTAAAAATCCTTACCGAAACCAGCATTGCTGATTTAATTATCAAAGAAAAAGAATTGGGAGATAAGTTTAGGATTTAAAATCATTCCTGAAAAAAATATGGATATCTGCAAGAAATCCTACTATTAAAGCATTTTTCCTCTGCTTTTCGTCATTTCGAGGTACGAGAAATCTCACATGCAAAATCTGAATATTGAATTTCATACCTATTTGTGAGATGTTTCACTATCGTTCAACATGACGTTGCGAAAAAAATCCAATCTCACAAAAAATGCCCAACCTTTTCAGTGTTGAGCATCTCAAATACCTAAAACTTAAATTTAATGAATCCCCTTCAGCAATCTGTTCCACCTAATTTTATTTAGGAAAGAACCATTTTCATCCCAGCTCATCCATATAAATAAAGCTTTACCTACAATGTGGTCTTCGGGTACAAAACCCCAATATCTCGAATCTAAGGAATTGTGGCGGTTATCACCCATCATCCAATAGTAATTCATTTTAAAAGTATAAGAATCGGTAGATTTACCGTTGATTTTGATGTCCGTTCCGTTTACCTCTAACTTATTCCCTTCGTAAACGGTAATTGCTCTTTGGTAAAGCGGTAAAGTCAAGCTATCCAGTTTAACAGTCCAGCCCTTTTTAGGGATAATAAGCGGACCAAAGTTATCTTGGTTCCATTTATAATGTGGATCACTTGGAAAAACCTGCTGCTCAAAAGTGTTCTTTTCTGCAATCACTGGCGTTACCACTTTCACGTTAGAAAAAGCTTTAATCTTGTCTACCTCGCCTTTAGGCATTGTAATTACATATTCGTCGTTATTAACCCGCTCTACATCCGCTTTAATTTCCTGCAAAGCCATAGGGTTAAAATCCGTTCCATCAGTTTTAACGTAGTACTGTGTTTGGCTCATCTTTGGCAAATCCGTAGGCTTTCCGTTAATGTAAACTACTGCATCAATAATTTTTAGTGTATCTCCAGAAATCCCCAAACATCTTTTAATATAGTTTTCCCGTTTATCAACCGGGCGGTTTAAAGGCGCATCGGCATCCATTGGATAATTAAAAACTACAACGTCATTTCGTTCGATATCGCCAAATCCCGGTAAACGGTAATAAGGTAATTGAATACCGTCCCAATAAGCTTTAGTTCCTGTAATTGGCATTGTATGGTGCGCAAACGGGAAAGCAACAGGTGTAATTGGCGTACGAGCGCCGTAGCTCATTTTACTCACAAACAAAAAATCACCTACCAAAAGCGAGCGCTCCATTGATCCCGTAGGGATTGTATAGGCTTCAATAAACAAACCTCTGATAATTGTTGCAGCAATAACCGCAAAAACTATGGCATCTAACCACTCTCGGCCAGCACTTTTTTTCTTTTTTTCTTTATTCTTTTTCCAGAATTTCCAATTCATCTTTTGATGATTAAGCGTTAAAATTATACATCTCTTTAACAGAGTAAAAACCAGTTTTGCCCTTTAGCCATTCGGCGGCAATTACAGCACCTAAAGCAAAACCTTGGCGACCGTGAGCGACGTGTTTGAACTCTATCCTGTCCACATCCGAATCATAAATTACGGCATGTGTTCCCGGCACTTCGCCCTCCCGGTAAGATGCAATAATTAGATGCTCTGGTTTGTGATTTGTTACTTCATCGTCCGCTTTTACATCAACCCATTCGGTTTTGTTTTCAAACTCGGCAATTACATCCTCGGCGATGGTGATAGCAGTACCACTAGGCGAATCGAGTTTATGGATATGATGAATTTCTTCCATCGCTACATCATACTGGTCGGCAAAATTGTTCATCATTTTAGCCAGCTGCTGGTTAAGCTTAAAAAAGATGTTTACGCCTACGCTAAAGTTTGAGCCGTACATTACCGTTGAACCGGCCGCTAAACAATCGTCCTTTACTTTTTGTAAATGACCGTACCAACCTGTTGTACCAACCACTATTGGAACGCCTGCGGCAATACAAGTTTGGATGTTGTTTAAAACCGTATCCGGAGTGCTAAACTCAATGGCAACATCTGCTTTCCGCAGATTTTCAGCAGTTAATTCGTGGGCATTATTTTGGTCGATAATTAATACGATTTCATGATTTCTGTCTAAAGCGATAGACTCAATCATTTTACCCATTTTTCCGTATCCGATAAGGGCTAATTTCATTTATTTAAATTTTAGGTTCAGAGTAAGCATTGCCGATGGGGCATACATACCTGTATTTGCGTAAGAAGGAATATAAATTTTAGGTCTGATTTTTAACGATAAATCATCGCTAACATCAAACGTAGCTAATTTTGCATCAATATAAGCATCCACCATTTGCAAAAGGTAAAAGCCAAATGTACTATATAAAGTTAAATCTCTGTTGCGGCGGTAAAAATCTTTTGCGTTGTAAATCTGATCGTCGGGGATTCCTTTGTACTGCTCAAATTTAAAACGTTCATCATTCGAAAGGTCCTGATTGGCTTTACGGAACTGGCTTTCGGTTAAAAGTTCTTTATAATATCTGTTATTGAAATCGTAAACTAAGCCTAAACCTACAAAACCTCCGTAAACCAGCGGTACTTTCCACCATTTGTGGTTTCGGGCCTGGCCCCACCCCGGTAAAACGGCCGAACGTAAAACGGCTTTTCTCGGGTTTTGAAGTTTCGTTGTATCTTTAAAAAGTAAGCCTACTTCTTTGGTAAAGTTTCTCGCTTTTTCCTTGAAACTAGTTTGTTTGGCGGTGTCTGTTTCAGCGGTTTCGCTTATTTTATCAACGTTAGACAAGCTATCCTTTTGCTGAGCATTTGCTTGCATTATTAATAAAAAAAAAGCGCAAAAGACAGCGTATTTGAACATTACCAATCTAACAGTTCCAAAATGCGGGTTAAATCATCGTCAGATAAAAAAGGGATTTCGATGCTTCCTTTTCCACCGTTCTGCACTTTCATTTTTATTTTGGAAGAGAATTTAGACGACAAATCATCCTGAATTTTTTGATATTGGAAAGAAATTGCTTCGGGCTTTCTGTCTTTTCCTTCGGGTTTGGTAATACCATTTTTCATTTGGCGTACCATTTCTTCCACTTTCCTTACTGAAAGATCTTTATCCAAAATTTCCTGAAAAATAAAAAGCTGGGCATCTGCATTTGCAACGTTAATTAACGCTCTTGCATGTCCCATAGAAATGCGGTTATCCCTGATTGCCGCCTGTATGGTTGGAGGTAACTTTAATAGGCGCAGATAATTGGTAACGGTACTTCTGTTTTTAGAGACCCTATCACCTAATTCTTCCTGGTTAATTTCACACTCGTCAATCATCCGTTGAAAGCTCAAAGCCACCTCAATGGCGTTTAAATTTTCACGCTGAATGTTTTCTATCAATGCCATTTCCAGCATCTGCTGATCATCTGCAGTGCGAATGTAAGCTGGTATCTCTGTGATTCCGGCTAGTTTGGAAGCTCTTAATCTACGCTCGCCAGATATTAACTGATAGCTGTTGTGGCCCATTTGCCTTACGGTAATGGGCTGTATTAAACCTTGGAGCCTTATTGATTCTGAAAGTTCTTTTAACGCAGTTTCATCAAACTCAAACCTCGGCTGAAAAGGATTTACCTCAACTTGATTTACTTTAATGTGGCTGATAGCGCCTAACGCCGCCGAGGGATTATCAGTTACTGATGAACTGCCGGCAGTATTTGTCTGATTTCTTTCGCGGGTTACATCGGGCGAGTCGCTTAACAAAGCGCCCAAACCTTTACCTAATCCAAATTTTCTGTCTTTACTCATTTTTTCAAAGCCTTCGTATTAACCTCTGGATTTTCACTGCTTAACCCGTTTTTATAAATAATCTCGCGAGCTAAGTTTAGGTAATTGATAGCTCCTTTGGAATTTGCATCATGCATAATTACCGAAATACCAAAACTTGGTGCCTCGCTTAAACGGGTATTACGGGCAATAATGGTGTTAAAAACCAAATCTTCAAAATGCGAGCGCACCTCTTCCACTACTTGGTTTGATAAACGCAACCTAACATCGTACATGGTTAATAAAATGCCTTCAATTTGTAATTGGGGGTTTAACCTGTTCTGTACAATTTTTATGGTGTTTAATAATTTCCCTAAACCTTCCAAAGCAAAATATTCGCATTGTACCGGAATAATTACAGAGTGGGCCGCTGTTAAGGCGTTGATAGTAATTAAACCCAAAGACGGCGAACAATCGATGATGATAAAATCGTAATCATCTTTTATCTGCTCTAAAACGGCTTTCATTTTATACTCACGCTCATGCAGATTGATCATCTCAATCTCGGCACCAACCAAATCAATATGCGCAGGCAACAAATCTAAATTTGGCGTATCGGTTTTTTGTATGGCTTCTTTGGCGGTAACATCATTAATAATACATTCGTAAATGCTATGCTTAATGGTACGCGGATCAAAACCAATACCCGAGGTAGAGTTCGCCTGCGGATCTGCATCCACAATTAAGGTCTTAAACTCTAAAACGGCTAAACTAGCGGCTAAATTTATTGAAGTTGTAGTTTTACCTACGCCTCCTTTTTGGTTGGCAATTGCTATGATTTTACTCATCTAAAAAAATTCTCCGTTTGAAACTTTTAACTTGATTCGCTGTTTATAAAAAAATATTCGTTTTTTGTGGTTTGAGAGCAAATTATTAATCTTTTTTAACAGGGCGGCAAGATACAAATTTAAACAATATCTATTTCCACACGTTAACGCAATTTATAAACAAATAAACATGACAATTATTGTTTCGGGCACCAACCGACCAAATAGCAATACCGCAAAAATTTCTGAATATTACCAAAAAATATTGGCAACAAAAGGCTTGGAAACCGAGATACTTTACCTTACCGATTTACCTGCTACTATTATAAAAACAGATTTATTTGGGCAAAGAAGTGAGGCTTTTCAGCCGATACAGGATAAAATAAGCCAGGCTGAAAAATTTATTTTTGTGGTGCCTGAATACAACGGGAGTTTCCCCGGAATTTTAAAACTTTTTATTGATTGCTGTAAATTTCCGGATTCGTTTTACGATAAAAAAGTTGCTTTAGTTGGCCACTCTACTGGTAAGTACGGAAACATTAGGGGGATAGACCATTTAACTGGCATTTGCAATTATATGAATTTACATGTGATGCCTCTAAAAATTCATATCCCAAAAATACATACCGAATTTAATGAAAATGGAGATTTTTTTAGAGAGGACACCGTAAAATTTACCCACCAACAAATGGATAAGTTTATTGAGTTTTAAGATATAACCGTTGGAAGCAAAAGGTCATATTTGCAATATGACGGATATATTTATTGAACCGCTGCACTCTTTTCAAAAGAATGGGATTTTCTTACTTGTTTAGCCGCTTCAGATTTTTATCAATTTCATTATAACTTCCACTTAAAAAGAGAAATGTTTTTGGAACAAAACGCTCATCTACCTTTAACGCATTATTTTTTGTCGTAATTTTCACTTTGTTCCTTGATGGTTTTTTAACGCACAAAGCATAACCTTTCTCCGAAACTATCAACGGGTTACACTTTTTACGTATTCCATGGAGCTTTTTAAGTTTAGGTGATTCAGCACCTTTGTTTAACTTTTTTAAATCAACAACAGTAAGATTTTCGTTATCCTGCAAAGCAAATGAAATGGATTTGTCCGCGTTATTTAAAAAGTAGCTGTTGCATTTAAGCAACAGTTCTTCATTTTGTTTCTTTAAAAACCTAACGGACAAATCAAACTTATTTACAACCACCCACAGAGAATCAGTCGCAAAGAAAATATCATCCAAATTTTGAGTAACTCTGATATTTAACAACTTTGAGGACGAAGTCAAAGAATCCATATCGGATTTTGCCAACTTATCAAAAAAAGTTAATTTGATAACATTGCCTTTCAGAGCGGCGATATTTAAACTTCCGCTATCGCTATAAATTTTTAAAGTATTGTTTTTTAAATTTTTAGAACTATAAATTGGGATAATCTGTTGCGTTTGCGCATTTACAGAACACGTAAACAGTAGTAAAAAAAGCGTTACAGAGATTATTCTATGAATCATTTATTGCTAATTGGCAGAGCCTTGTCTCCAAATTCGTGGTAAAGCGTACGTGAAGGAAAGGCAAAATCCGCCCCGTTTTCCAGAACAATTTCCATAATCTTGAAATTAATTTCTTCCTTAATGATCAAGTAAATGGCATAGTCCACAATTTCAATATAATAAAGCACCTGAATATTTAATGAAGATTCTCCGAAACTATCAAAATTCACATGTGTATCCATGTTAGTTTCATGTCGCTCATCTATATATTGCTTAATTTCCCCGCATATCTTTTTGATAGTTTGAGGCGGAGTTCCATACAAAATTCCCACATTAAACTTAACCCTTCTTAAATTGCGAAGTGTAAGATTTTCTAAAGGCCCTTCAATCATCTTTTTGTTAGGGATAATTACCAACGTTTTATCCACTGTTCTTACTATAGTGCTTCTAAAGCCAACCTTTTCAACGGTAGCATCGTAACCGAGCGCATGAACAAAATCTCCCACAACAAATGGCTTATCGGCAAATATGGTAAATGAGCCCAATAGGTTTTGCAATGTATCTTGCGCCGCTAAAGCAATGGCAATACCGCCGATACCTAAACCGGCAATAATGGCGGCTATATTCATATTAAAAACTGCGCCCATCACTACAAAGACACCGATTATGATGACCACAATTTTAGTAAGTTCTTGTAAAAACGGCACCATTTGATCGTCTGTTTTTGACTCGGTTAAACTTGCTTTATAGGCAAAAACATGAGAAACAAAATCAACTAACCGCAACAAAATCCGGAAGCTCGAAAAAATAATCAGCAACAGGAATATCTTATCAATCACTTCGATAATCCTAACGGTGTACAGTGCTTTATTTATCGTTCGTTTAAAAACCACTAAATCCAATGGATAGCTCAACTGGTTAATGGCCACGTATAAAACAATAACGGTAATCAAAAATTCGATAGGTTTTAACAGCAGGTCTAAAAACTTATCAACCTTAACTTCTTTGGATAATTTTTGGAAAAACACAAACAACATTCTTCCTAAATATTTGGATATTAACTTTTTGAGTACTAAGCCAAAAAGCAAAATCCCGAAAAACAGCACATAACTTTTAAGGGTGTTACCAAATATTACTTGATTTAAAAATGAGAGATCCATTGTGTTAAATTACTAATTATAGCCGAAATTTTTGACACAAAAAAAACCTCCCGAAGATTTTCGGAAGGCTCTTTTTATGTATTTTGAGTGTTTATACTCTTTTTGTTTTGATACGAGCAGCTTTACCAGTAAGTTCACGTAGGTAAAACAATTTCGCTCTACGTACTTTACCGTAGCTATTAACTTCTACTTTATCGATATTTGGAGAGTTTACAGGAAAAATACGCTCAACCCCAATACCGTTAGACATTTTACGAACAGTGAAAGTTTCAGTAGCGTTGCCGCTGTTTCTCTGAATAACCACACCTTGGTAAACTTGAATACGTTCTTTGTTTCCTTCGCGGATTTTATAGTGAACACTTACTGTATCTCCAGCCTTAAACGCAGGGAAAGATGTTTTTACGATTACCTGCTCTTCTACAAATTTTACTAAATCCATGATTTTTTGCGATTTATACGATAAAAAAATGATTACCGCCCCCTAAATTTGGGAGTGCAATATTAGCTAATAATTTTTATAATTAAAAACGAATTTTAAAATTAAGTTTTTTTGAATATGCTTTTTGATGAAAGACTTATATTTTGTGGGTGCGATGGCAAGAAAATTATTATTCCAATAAATCCGGTCTTCGTTCCTGTGTTCTCTTCAAGGCTTCTTCGTGGCGCCAGTTTTCTATTTTGGCTTGATCTCCGCTAAGTAAAACTGCCGGTACTTTATGTCCGTTCCAATCTGCCGGACGAGAATATACCGGCGCATCCAAAAGTTCTCCTTGGAATGAATCTGAGAGCGCAGAAGTTTCGTCGTTAAGAACACCAGGAATTAACCTAACAACTGCATCTACTACAATTGCAGCGGGCAATTCTCCGCCAGACAAAACATAATCGCCGATGGAAAGCTCGCGGGTAACGTAAATATCTCTGATTCGCTGATCTATCCCTTTATAATGTCCGCATAAAATCATAATATTTCCTTTGATGGAAAGCTCATTTGCGATGGTTTGATTAAGCGTTATACCATCGGGAGTCATAAAGATAATTTCATCATAATCTCTTTCAGATTTCAGTTTTTCGATACATTTAGCAAAGGGCGCTATCTGCATCACCATACCGCTACCGCCACCGTAAGGATAATCATCAACGCTTTTTTGTTTATTAAACGCATAATCTCTTAGGTTATGAACTACGATTTCTGCTTTGCCTTTGGTTTGCGCCCTTTGCAAAATAGAATGTGCAAACGGACTTTCCAATAACCCGGGTAAAACAGTTATAATATCAAAACGCATTTTATAAAAGTCAGAATTAAAAAATCAAAACATCAAAAATCTCGGCTTTAAATTACAAGTCCAGAAGTCCTTCGGGCAAATCAAAATGTACAGATTTTTTATCCATATCTATTTCGGCAATAAAAGCTTCGTTAAGCGGAATCAGCACTTCTTTTTCCTGATATTTAATGGTAGCAATAAACTGCTGGGGATATTCCTGAACATCCAATATCTCGCCCAAAGCTCCTTTTTGAACGTCATCGGCTGCAAAGCCAATTAAATCTGTAAAGAAAAATTCGCCTTTTTTTCGCTTTGGTTTTAGCCGGTTAGGTAAAAAAACCTTACGCTTAGTAATAATGCTGGCCTTATCGATATGGTCTATATCCTCAAAATTAAAATAGCCAACCATGGGCATCGGGATTTTGTAATTGCTTACAAAATAAGGAACCAGTTTATTGTTAATTTCAATAAAAACGGAATTTATTTTCAGCTTTTCGGGTTCGTTAAATGTAAATGCGACTTGCACCTCGCCTTTTAAACCTCTGGTTTTACTGATGTAACCAATCTCAAAACAATCTTCAACTTTCATTTGAACTGCGAAGATACGATAAAGTGGAAAGTTCAAAGTAGAAAGTTGAAAGTGGTAAGTAAATACCTAACCAGCTAACAAACTAAAGACTTACCTATCCAAAGCATCGTTAACCAACTGCTCAAACTGGCTAAAAAGTTCTTGCTTATGAACAGCCGGATAAACTTGGGTCATTAAAACGGCTATTGATTTACGTTGAGGGTCAATCCAAAAAGTGGTGTTAAAAATTCCTCCCCAAGATAACTTACCCGCCTTAGCTCCGTTTTGCGTTCCTTCGGCCGTCGTAATTTCAAATCCTAAACCAAATTTGTTTTTACCAACGTTAAGATTGCCAATTTGGTTGGTGGTCATTTCTTTAACAGATTCCGGCTTTAAGATTTGTTTACCGTTAAAACTACCACCGTTTAAAATCATCTGTAAAAACTTGGCATAATCTTCAACATTTGAGGTAAGCCCCGAGCCTCCAGAAAAATAGGTTCTTGCACCAACAATCGGGTAATTCACATTGTACCCTTTATTAATTACCGGCAAACGCTCTAAACGTCCAGTTTTGGTTTCGCCGTACAAAACTGCTAAACGATTTCTTTTTTCAATCGGCAAAAAGAAATGGGTATCAACCATACCAAGCGGTTTTAAAATGGTTTCAGTAACATACTCATCTAGCTTTTTACCGCTTGCAACTTCAATTACTGCACCCAATACATCAATCCCTAATCCATAAAAAAACTGAGAATCGGGCTGTACACCTAAAGGTAATTTACCCAAAGTTTTCATTTTATTTAAAAGTAATACACTATCTGCCACCGCTAAATCCGGAATGCCATTTTTTTGATAAATCATGGCAAGGCGCTTATCTGCAAAACCATACCCAATGCCCGATGTATGCGTCATTAAATCCTCTATCGTAATTTCTTTAACAGCATTTACTGTTGTATAGGACGTATCTGCCGGATTAAAACTTGCCAAAACCTGTGCGTTCGCAAACTCGGGAATGTATTTTGAAACTTTATCGGTTAACTTTAATTTACCATCTTCTACCAATTTCATTGCAGCTGCCGTAACAATTGGCTTGGTCATGGAAGCAATCCTAAATTCGGTAGTTGGCCTCATTAAAGCTTTTGTTTCCCGGTCCCTAAATCCGAAACCTTTATCATAAATCACTTTACCGTTTACGGCAACCAAAGCAGTTGCGCCGGCAGCCCAGTTATTAACCAATCCGGTTGCGAGCAAGCTATCAATACGATCCAGGTTTTTTTCCTCGATACTAAGTTTTTTTAGGTTTGAGGCTGCAACCAGCCCATTTGATGCTTTTTGTGCACATCCCGAAAGGATAAAAAGCGCAGCTAAAACAAATGCAGTATATTTTGATTTATTATTCATATTAATTATCGTTTTTCTCTTCTCTTCTTTTTTTGCGTTCCTCTTTACGCTTTACACGGTCAGACTTATTTTGTTTGTATTGATCTGCCCGCTTTTTTAAGCTCTCCTCTTTATCTTTTGTAATTCCCACACTGGTTTTTAAGCCTTCAAATACCGTTTTCCACATCAGGTTAAAAAATGAAGCATCATGTGGTCTGTCATAAGTCGGATAAGCAACTCTTACTGGGTCTTTCCCTTTTGGGTTAGCATTTACTACCAGTAACGCATTTGCTAAAAAAGATATTATTCCCGATTTTTTCAAATTATCATGATCGCCTTTTTTCATAATGGCAATATTTAAATCCGTATATCTTAAAACCAGCCTGCCTTTTGCTCCATCAACATTTCCTTTAATGTTAAACTCCATGCCTTGCACCTCCCCGCTTTTGGTAGCAAGCATTGCCATAGGTTTTGTTAACCGATTTAAAGTTGTAAAACTCATTGGGCCTAAAGTACCATCGTAAGAAAAAGCTCCTTTTTTATCAACCAAATTAAATGCAATATGAATATCTATTCGCCCTTTACCCATTAAATACGTTTGCAGATAAGCATCAGCAGTATAATCCTTCTGCAGGTACGCAGAGTCGTTTGTGACGTGAAAAATCCGGCCGTTTAAGTTATTAAAATATACGGTTCCTTTGGCATCGGTTTTTGGATTATACTCGGCGTAAGCGATGTTTGTGTTTTTGATTACAACGGTATCGGCAATAATATCCCACTTAAGCCTTTGTAATGCCAGATGCGGAAAATTTACACCTTTATCTATCAGTTTCGGAGGTTTTGCCCTATTTAAAAACACCGCTAATTCCCCATTGCTAAGCGTAACACTGCTACTTTTAAGCCTGCGCCTATCAATTAACTGATGAAAATTGATGTTGTTTAACACTACTGAATCAAAAGTGAGTTTGTAGCGTTCTTGTTGTCTTTTAAATTGCGCCGCAAATTCCATCTCGCCTAAACGGGGCAATAACTGAATACCACTAATGGACAATTGCTTTTTTTGTGACGATACAAATGCGTGTTTAATATTGATATGGTACAGAGAGTCTGCAGTTGGGTAGCTGTAATTATTAATTTCGGCGATGATGTCTTTTGTACTAAAAATCCGGCTACTATCTAAATGCGAAAGCGAATCGACTAAAATATCGTTTAAACGGATGTTCATCTGATCAAAGACCGTAATCTTCGGCTCCTTGTACGATTGATCGATGTATTTAAATTTTACATCGGTTAAAAAAATACTTGCAATTTTTAACTCTTTTAAACTTTTCTTAATGCGTTCAAAAGGAGTTCTGTTGTCGTCTTTCTTTTGAATTTGGTTATTAAGTTTTGTATAATAAACGGATAATTCGGGATTTTGAATGGTGATATTTTTAACATCGAGTTTTTTTTGCTGATAGATTTTTAAAGGTCTTATGTTTTTGAGCGATAACTTGAAAACTTTTAACGAAAAGATGTTTTCTGGAGCATCCCTTTTGGCTTTCATCTTCTCATAAACATCCAAATTTGGAGTAATTTCAATGCTATCGATAATTGCGCTACCACTTAAAATATTGACTTGAATGTCAGAAAATTTAACAGTGTATAAGCTATCGCTGGCATCTATCAAAGCATCTTGTATAGCCGAAGTAAGCAAAGGTTTCCACTTTAAATTTACATACCAAGCAACACCACCGGCCAGTAAAATCAATAACCCAACAATTGCAATAACCCACTTTAAAATTCTGTGTTTTTTCTTTGGCGTAGCGGTTTCGTTCATATATTTTTTTTCAACTGTAAATCAATTCCTATGCTACAAATTAGGGTAAATGATTAAATAGCCCATATAATAGATATTTTTTGGTTTAAAGGGTGTTTTATCTGGATAAAATGCGTTCAACTGTTCAAACCTAAGTTTAAAAATATAACCCCTTGTTATTTGTTGTATGGTTAAAACCTCATTTGCAACAGCTAAAGCATTCGGATTGTCCTTATCGGCCTTTAAAGTTTTGTTTTTATAAAGCGTTTTAAGCAAATCGTTTACGTTAAAAATGGTCTTAGCGCTTTTTTTATCGCTTAATATCAAATTATTATTTGAATCAACTGATAATGAGAACTTTTCGCCGTCTAAAGAAAAAGCTAGTTTTTTGTCATTACCACTGTTAAGATTAGTGCTTATTTCTACTACTTGCAAAGCTCCTTTTACAGAAAAAACGCCTTGCTCTGCATTAATATAGTTTTTCTGCTGGTTGCTCCAAACTTGCGCCGTAGCAATATTGCTTACATTTAAACTTGTTAAAACGGTATCGGCAATTTCTTTTTGCAGTTCCCAGCGTCCTTTTTCTTTAAAAGTCTTTTCCTTTTGCTCTTCAATTGCTTGTAAGTCTATTTTTACAAATTTTTGCAAGCTTTGGCTTCCGTAGTTATCGTTCAGGTAACGTACCAAATTGCGGATTTCATCATTTCTCTCTACGGATGGTTTTTGTGCGATGTATTTTTCAAGGCGCTTACTTTGCGAGTTAAGCGAAACAGATCTTATGCTCCACGGTCCGAACACAATCAACACCGAAAAAATAAACAAACTGATAGGAACAATACGGATATGCTCTCTGCCTTTTATCAAAAAATAAACGGTAATAAAACTTAGCCACACCGAAAGAACGATGAGTAGATAACGACTTTCTGTAATGCCATAATCGGCAATGCGTTTAACAATAGCTATCGCCAAAAGTGCCAACAAAGGCAACATCAGTAAATAAAAGCTTTTGCTATAAAGCCGAATCCATTTGTTGCCTTCCTCGTTTCTAATTGGGTGAACCAACAAAATGGACAACATCCCGAAAACGGCGTATCCTAAAGTTAAAATTGCTACAGAGCTGTTAGGCAGGCTCCATTGTACAATGATTTTTATTTCATAAGCCAATAAAATCAGCAAGTAAATACTGGCCAAAGGAATTAGCACATATTGTGTAAAAACTTTTAAGGCTTTGGGATAGTTTGCATCTTCATTTAACGAGCTTAACGGCCGAGGAATGCCTGCCAGAAAGAAAACTGTATTAAAAAGCCCAACAATTATTATCCATAACCTGATGTAAACTTCGCTATCCCAACGAATGTCAAATAATGTATGGATGCTTAACAGCGCAATGCTTAAACCTGCAAATAATACAGCGCTGTATAAAGCCGAAGTTGCAAAACGCAAAAAGAAAGTTTTATTGATTTGCCAAAAGCCGATTTCGTTGTCTTTTGAAAAAAATGCCGAAAAAGCAACCAATAAATGAAAAGCGAATCCTAAAATGAGCAATACAAACACATCTGCTTGGCGTAATGCAGGCTGTAACGCAAAATAAATTACAATAAGAATTAGTAGAATTACAAGGTTTCCAATTAGCTTTTTAGTGGCGCTAACAATGTTGGTTTCTGCATAAAGGCAAAAAGCCAAGGACAGCGCTAAGCCAAAATTCCCTAGGTAAATAAACTTTATTAAGATTTGTTCGATGGAAAAATCCTGCCAATTATAAGAAAGCGTTAAAGCAGCAATTGTTGCAAATAGCGCATACAGAATTGGTAGTGTAAACCTATTGCAAACCGCTAAAAAAGATTGCCAAAGCTGGCTTAATGAAGGAAATTTCATGAACGTTTAATTTCCTTAAATATAATGATTTTAGTTTACCAATAATTTATATCCTTTTCCGTGGACGTTGATGATTTCTACTTTAGGATCTTCTCTTAAATATTTACGCAGTTTACTTAAAAAAACGTCCATACTTCTACCATTGAAATAGTTATCGTCATGCCAAATCTGTAAAAGCGCCTCTTCACGGGTAAGCACATCGTTCATTTTTAAGCATAAAAGACGTAGTAATTCTGCTTCTTTAGTGCTTACTTTTTGCTGTTGCCCTTCTCTGGAAATCAATTGCGATTGAAAATCGAAAGTATAACTGCCAATGGTGAATACCGTAGGTTTTGGTTCTTCGTTTTGGCTTTGCTGACTGCTTCTTTTTAAGAGTGCGGTTATGCGCAAAAGCAATTCCTCAATTCTAAAAGGCTTGGTTATATAATCATCGCCACCCAAATTAAAAGCTTCGGTTTTATCTTCCATCATGCCTTTTGCTGTGGCAAAAATAATAGGAACGTCCGGGTTAATTTTGCGGATGTCTTTGGCCAAGCTAAAACCATCTTTTTTAGGCATCATCACATCGAAAATACAGATATCAAAACTGTTATCTAAAAAAGCTTTTAAACCTTCATCGCCATCGGTACATAAGACTACATCAAACTTACCTTTCAAACTAAGGTAGTCTTCTAACAACATCCCTAAATTTGGGTCGTCTTCTACTAAAAGTACTTTTTGCTTATTCATTTATGTAGTTTTATTTGGTTGGGGGATTTTTTATGGCAACAATCTTTTGTAAACTTAAGCCAAAGGAAACTTAATCTCAAATTCGGAGCCTTTGTCTTTTTCACTTTTTACGCTTATAGTACCTTTCATTTTTTTAACGATACTATGTACATAGCTTAAACCTAACCCAAAGCCTTTAACATCGTGTAAATTTCCGGTTGGGATACGGTAAAACTGTTCAAAAATTTTATTTAGTTGCTCCTTGCTCATTCCAACACCATTATCTTTTATCTTGATGATTAAGTTATTATGCTCATTTAACGTAGTGATGCTAATTTTTGAAGAATCATTACTGTACTTATTGGCATTATCAACTAGGTTATAAATTACATTAGACAGGTGCAGTTCATCTCCAATAACTGTTGATTTTTGGGCACCTAAATGCAGACTTATTTGGGTATTTTTCTTATGAAGTTGCAGTTCCATACTATCTACAACAGCACTTATCAAATCATTAACCTGTTGTGGAAAACGATCGAGTTTTACATCCTCTTTATCAATTTTAGCGATGTTTAGCACCCGTTCAATGTGGTTTCCAAGCCTTACGTTTTCATCGTAAATAATCCCGGCTAATTTATTTACTCTGGCAGTATTTTCGTTAATTTCCGGATCTTTAAGCGCCTCGCTGGCAATCATAATAGTTGCAACAGGTGTTTTAAATTCGTGGGTCATGTTGTTGATGAAATCTGTTTTCATCTCAGATATTTTCTTCTGTTTTAAAATAGAAGATATGGTATAAATAAAGCTTGCTGCCAAAACCAGCAATAAACTTGCCGAGGAAAGCAGAATTGTACCCATATTCCGTAAGATCACACTGCTTTTCTGCGGGAAATTCACCATCAGGTAACCGCCGTCTCGCACCATATCTTTACTAAATAGCGCCGCCTTGTAGGTATTTTGAGGCAGAAATTGGTTATTTTGCTGTGATGCAGTAGAAAAAATGATGGAATCAGCTTGTGCAGAACCTATCCTATAACTGTAATTTAACGTTATTCCACGGTTTGCTAACTCTGCGGCCAACAACGAATCGATATTTTGCGCCTCAACACGTTGTTTCAACGGCACATTTACCTGTTGCATTTCCGAGGCAATATCTTCAAAAAGGCTACTTTTATCTTTCACACGCTCTACCGAATCCAAATAGCTCGTAACTTTTTTAGCTTGCTTCTCTGTTTGCCTTTTTTGCGATGCCAAACGAAGTTCTTTTTCCGAAATTCCTGTTAAAAAATTTGGTTTAGGAATTGTTTTTAGAACTGTCCCCAAAACCGGATCCTGTACCATGTAACGCCTTACGGTATCAATAACGGCTGCACCCCGCTTTACAATCCGCAAACTTTGTCGAGGGGCAGGTGCTTCAACCAGCGATTGTCTTTGTATGGTTTGCACATTCCCGTATTCATCCACTATTTCATCTACATCAACACGTAGGTTAAAACTTAATGGCTGATTTTCTGGCTGTACGGGGCCGTTGTACACTAATTTATACGGATAGCGACTTCTAATTAAGCTATCACGCACTTTAAAAATACTGTCGGATTTTGCCTGGTTGGCTTTCATTAAACGCACAAAAGCAATAGTTGAATTTTCAATTTTCTCCGCTTTTGTGTCGGTATGTTTCTGCTTTCTTTTTTCTCTTATTTTTTGTTGGTGAAACGCAATTTCCTGATTTCTTTTATGGGCCAAATCGGCTTTATGCGCTAAAAAAATTAAGGCTTCTTTTTTTTCGAGCTTTGCGGAAACATTTTTTAGTGCTTCATTAACCGACTGGTCAAAAAGTTGGGTTTTGAGTTCATATGATTCTCTGATAAAATAAAACTGCATGGCCATTACTCCTACCAATGCAAAACTCATCAAAACCATAATCAATATAATACTCTTCCGCTTCATCTCTTAACAAAGATAATGTTGTAGTTTTTAAGCTTGTTTTGTTTAACAATATTTAACATTCATTAACACAAATTAACCGTTTTGTTTGGCCTTATTGTTTAATTTTGAATCATTAAAAGCAAAGACATTATACGCGGTTAAAATAAGATATTTGTGATTAGTTTAGTTTTGGTTTAAAAAGGTGTTAAGCAATTAACGCCTTTTTTTCATTACAGTCTGTGTATAAAACTGAAAACAAACATTTTACAATAAAGTTTTTTTAGTAAATTGTGAAACAAAATTAAAAATCATGAAACCCTATTTCTGTTTTATCATTGCTATATTAGTTTGCTCTACTTTTTCTATAAAAGCGCAATCCCTAAAAATAAATCTCGACAGTATAATTATCAGCAAGAAAAGCGTCAACGATAACCAGACCTTACCCTCATCCGAAAGAGAAAAATGGTCTAATAAAATCAAACCTTATTATAATGGTTTAAAACCGAAATCCATTATAATTAACGATAACGACTCTTTGCAGAAGGTAAACGTTGATATTGATAAAAAAATGTGTTTACTGATACCCAAAGATCGTTTTGTAGATACTGATTTTAAAATGCCTAAAAGTTCAGAACACATAGATTTAAAGATGGTTTATCTGATAAAAAAACCAATTAGTATGAATAATCACTAATAGATTAAGCTTAATTATTCATATTAAAGATCGTCTAAAAAAGATGATCTTTTTTATGCAACAAGATTCCGTCAAAGTAATTTACATTTGCTGTCAGAATGAGATATTTCTTCCATATCGGTTACAGAGGAGCAAACTACCACGGCTGGCAAAAGAACAGCAAAGTAAACAGCATACAGCAGGTTATCGAAGAAAAATTAAGTCAGGTTTTAAAAACACCTACTTTTGTCAACGGCTGTGGACGTACAGATGCACAGGTAAATGCCAGTCAGTATTTTTTTCATACAGATATTGATGCGGCATGTGATGAAACGTTTCTTTTTAGGTTGAACCGTATTTTACCTGATGACATTGCCGTTTTTGAAATTATCCCAATGGACGATTTGCCACACGCAAGGTTTGATGCCATTCAACGGCGTTATGATTATTTTATCCATAGCTACAAAGACCCATTTTTTAATGTTTGCAGTTCGCAATTTTTAAATTTAGATTTAGATTTTGAGAACCTGAAACAAGCAACTTCCTTGCTGACAAAATATAACGATTACCGCCCTTTTTGTACTTCGCCTGATAAAAACGACCACACCATCTGCCATGTAACAGAAGCGCACTGGCTAATAAAAAATAACGGAAATCAATTGCGTTTCCAGATTTCGGCTAACCGATTTTTAAGCAAAATGATAAGGATTATTGTAGGGCAATTAATAAAAGTTGGAACTGGAAAATTAAGTGTAAACGCATTCGAGAACTATCTTATCAATAAAGAAACACCGAAAATACTGAGCCCTGCCCCACCCCGCGGACTTTATCTTTCAAAAGTTACCTACCCCTATTTGAATTTACCACCAAGGACAGCATTTATGGGATTGGATTTTGAAGACGACGGTTGGGAGATGATTTAAATGTTTGGCAGAAACAAATTCTCTTCCAAACTCGGAATAATTCCCTTTTTTTCAGCTTCGGCAAACAAAATCTCAATTGCTTTTTTACCTTCTGCACCCAAATCAACGGAATATTGGTTCACATACAAATCAATATGTTTGTACATTACAGCTTCTTCCATTTCTTGAGCGTGAGATTTAATGAAACCCAAAGCCGATTTCGGATTTGCAAAAGCATATTCTACCGACTTACGGATTAAACGGCTTACCTTTTGTTTAACCTCATCCGGCAAGCTTCTTTTAATCACGATGCCCCCTAATGGTATGGCGCATTTCGTAGTTTCTTCCCAATATTCACCTAAATCTTTTACTTTTTGCAGGCCTTTATTTTGATAGGTGAACCTATTTTCGTGGATAATTAAACCTAAATCAATTTCACCATTAAGCAGTTTTTGCTCAATATCAGAAAACACCATTTCTATTTTATTTTGCAGATGCGGATAGGCCAAACTCAACAAAAAATTGGCGGTGGTGTATTTGCCTGGAATACCGACTTTTAAATTCGGATTGCTTAAATCTTGAGGATTTTTGCAGATCAACATCGGTCCAACGCCAAAACCTAAAGCACTGCCGGCATCCAATAAAACGTAATCTTTTACGGCATAGGCGTAAGCGTGGTAACTCAATTTTGTAATATCTAAATCAGCTTTGAAAGCCTTTTGATTAAGTGTTTCTACATCGTCAAAAAGAACCTCAAAATCTAAGTCTTCAGTGTCTATTTTATGATGGATTAGTGCATCAAAAATAAAAGTATCATTTGGGCAAGGCGAAAAACCTAAAGTTAGTTTCATGTTTTGTGAAGTTAAAGTAGAAAGTCAGATGTATAGAGACTAACATATTGGTTATACGTTTCTAATGCTAAAAGTTTTTAATATCGGTAATCAACCAGTCGTTTAAGTTTTTAACGGCCAAAGGTATGTTCCAATTGTCGCGGTTGCGTTTTTCTACGTAATTAGATATTGACCGAACTTGTAGCGCTTCTGTTTCTGCTTCTTCGCAGGCATAAAAAAATGCGGCACCTTCCATTGATTCTATGGTTGGGTTAACGCGTTCGCGGATATCACTGATGCTTTCCTCATTGCCGTGTACCATATTCACGGTAATTGCGGTTACTTTTCTGAAGCCTTCGCGGATGACTATTTTATCCGATGCCGTAAATTCCACATCGCCTAAACCCATCTGATCTAAAGAGATAAATTCTTCGTCATCTTGGGCACCAAGTTCTGACAATATATCTTCACGCACTTCTACCAACTGCCCCATTTTTATATTACGGTAAAAACTGCCTGCAATACCTACATTAAGCGCTAAATCATATTTTTCTTGCTCAAAAGCCCGTCCTAAAGCATAAGCGGTTGCAACCATACCTACACCGGTAATCAAAATTTTAACCTCGTTTTTCCCAATGATCAAAAATTCATCGGCATTAAATTTCGGAGCGTAATGTTTTATAAAAGGCTCAATTTCTTGATAAGTAGCGGCAACCAATAATATTTTCATTTTATATTTTTTACTAAAGAGCACAATCAATCTGCACACAGCGAACAAAACAGCTTAACAATTTTTATGCTTTATAACGAATATGCATATATCAAACCGTCAACTATCCACAAAAATACACAAATCCCATAACTAGCAGGTTTTCGTTGCAATTCCTTTGCGTATATTTGCGCTTATTTTTAACAAAATGATTTACATCACAAGAAAAGAGCATTTTAACGCTGCGCACAAACTTTACCGTGAGGATTGGAGCAAAGAAAAGAACGAGGAAGTATTTGGGAGATGCGCCAACACCAATTGGCATGGTCATAATTACGATTTATTTGTAACCATAAAAGGCGAAATAAATGAAGAAACCGGATTTGTTATAGATTTAAAAGACCTTAAAGATATTATTTTAGCCAATGTGGTGGATAAATTGGATCACAAAAACCTGAATTTGGATGTAGATTTTATGAAAGGAAAAATGGCATCAACAGAGGTTTTAGCAATGGAAATTTGGAAACAACTGGCTGATAAAATTACAGAAAAAGGCGCTGCTTTACATTGTATTAAACTTTATGAAACGGCCAATAATTACGTTGAATATTTTGGAGAATAACAAATGAACGACAACAACGAAAGTGGTTACCAAAAAATTGATAGATATAATGACGAGGTGGTAACGAATATTGCCAGCCATTATAAAGAAATATTAGGCGCTATTGGCGAAGATCCAAAAAGAGAAGGGATTTTAAAAACTCCGGAAAGAGCCGCCAAAGCATTGCAATACTTAACTCATGGTTACGATTTAGATGCTGCCGAAATTTTAAAATCGGCAATGTTTAAAGAGGATTACAGTCAGATGGTTATTGTAAAAGATATTGAGGTTTATTCTTTATGTGAGCATCATTTGTTGCCCTTTTTTGGTAAGGCGCATATCGCCTACATTCCAAACGGACATATTGTTGGTTTAAGTAAAATTCCGCGTGTTGTTGATGTTTTTGCCCGCAGATTGCAGGTACAGGAACGTTTAACCAACGAAATTAGGGATTGCATACAAGACACTTTGAACCCTGCAGGCGTTGCAGTTGTAATCGAATGTAAACACATGTGTATGAGCATGCGTGGCATACAGAAACAAAATTCGGTAACTACCACCTCGGCTTTTACAGGTGCGTTTAGCCATAATGAAACCCGTTCCGAGTTTTTAAAATTAATTACCGCTAATTTAGCATAAACAGGTTATGCTGAAAGCGGAAGGCTAAAAGCTTAAGGCAAACCACCGAAAGTATTAGGAATTAAATAATAGATCAAATCAAAAAAAAATGAAAGCATACGTATTTCCAGGTCAAGGCGCCCAGTTTGTGGGCATGGGAAAAGATTTATATGAAAACTCCGACTTAGCCAAAGAACTTTTTGAGAAGGCCAACGGTATTTTAGGTTTTCGGATTACCGACATCATGTTTAACGGTACAGATGAGGATTTAAAGCAAACCAAAGTTACACAGCCCGCTATATTTTTGCACTCGGTTATTTTGGCTAAAGTGTTAGGTAGCGATTTTAAACCCGATATGGTTGCCGGGCATTCCTTGGGCGAGTTTTCGGCACTTACTGCTACCGGCGCACTTTCTTTTGAAGATGGATTAATATTGGTTTCAAAAAGAGCAAATGCCATGCAAAAGGCCTGTGAAATTCAGCCCTCAACTATGGCTGCGGTTTTAGGTTTGGATGATTTTACTGTTGAGGATATTTGCCAACGTGTTAGCGACGTGGTAGTTCCAGCAAACTATAACTGCCCGGGACAATTGGTAATTTCTGGTAGTATAGCCGGCATTGATAAAGCTTGCGAGCTACTATTGGAAGCTGGTGCAAAAAGAGCATTAAAATTAAATGTTGGTGGCGCTTTTCACTCGCCGTTAATGGAAGCTGCAAAAATGGAATTGGAAGCCGCTATTATTGCTACAGAAATTAAAGAGCCAATTTGCCCTGTTTATCAAAATATTGATGCAAAACCATATATAGATGTGCCTAGCATTAAACATAATT
The DNA here is from genome assembly GCA_035496935.1 of Pelobium sp. Lineage (GTDB taxonomy): Bacteria > Bacteroidota > Bacteroidia > Sphingobacteriales > Sphingobacteriaceae > Pseudopedobacter. Next base: position 297,130 of record DATJED010000014.1, read on the forward strand.
TAATTGAACAGCTTACAGGTTCGGTAAAGTGGACACAAACCATGAAACGCATGCTAGAAGATGGCGCAACATCTTTTACAGAAGTTGGTCCGGGAAGCGTTCTACAGGGTTTAGTTAAAAAAGTTGATAGGTCCATCCCTACAGAAAGCGCCTCTATATAACTAATTTCAAAAAAAGGCAGGGAAAACAATCCCTGCCTTTTTTTTGGCTTGGTTTTAGGCTACCATTTAGAACGCTATATTTATAGTGATTTTAAAAACCCGGAACTGTAAATATTGAAAACTTCCACTAAAATACGTTGGCTTTTATTTTTAGTCACTATTGGCTTGTTTGCTACATCTTTAACTGCAAGGTGGGCATCAACACAATTAGTGAAACTTTACGATATTGCCGATGACATTAGTGAACGGATTGCTAAAAAAGAAAACATCGTATATACGTTTTTAGCGGAGAAAGAACACCTAACCGACCTTAGGTCTTTAGCTACAAACCCCAATACAGCTACAAAAGTTCTCCAGTATTTTGCAGAAAGAAATATCTTTTTTCAGGTTTATAAAAATAATCGCATTATTTTTTGGTCTGATGCGGTTATTGCTACCAACAATATCAATAGTTTTAAAGAAGGCACCAGCTTTGTGCAATACCATAACGGCAGTTATGAAGTAATCAAAAAATCAGATAAAGATTTTGTTACGCTGTTTTTTGTGCCAATAAAATCGCACTTGCCTTTTAAAAACGAGTATTTAAACAATGACAATTCTAAGGATTACATTATAAGCAATCCGAATATTGAGATCGCAAACATTGCAGATACCGATGTAATTGAAATTAAAAACCAGAACGGTAAATATCTTTTTTCAATAAAAAAAGCGAACGAAAAAATACAGGTTCCTTATTCGAAAATTGAACTGTTTATGTGGTGTTTTGGGCTTCTTACGCTTTTGTTGTTAATAAATAGCATCTGTAAATATTACGCAGATGCTGGGTATCCTGTTTTGGCCTTAATAAGCTTGGGTTTTGCATTATTTCTTTTGCGCTACTTAGGTTTGAAATATCATTTTCCGGAAGCATTATATAGCCTGCAATTGTTTAATCCAACTTTGTTTGCTTCAAACTTTTACTTCCCTTCGTTTGCAGATTTTATTTTAAACGCTATAAGTTTTTTGTGGGTAACAGTTTTTGCGTTTTCCTATAAAAAAAGAATTTTTAGCCCGATAAACAACAAATTTGTGGGCTACAGCATCATTTTTTACTGTGCCTTGTTTATCATATTGCTTTCTTATATTTATTCTGATATATTTTTTGGCTTAATTTTCAACTCCAACATCAATTTTAAAGTTTCCAATTTGGTAAACCTAAATTTTACCAGCTTTTTAGGGATTTTAGTAATGATGCTTTCCTTATTATGCTATTATCTCATCATCGATATTTTAGTTAACCTTACCACATACATCAACATCAGCCTGAAAGGAAAAAAAATAGCGCTTTTATTACTTTCTTTAGTATTTTTAATAGCCACATTTTTGCTCCACCAAAACTCGATTTATTATATACTTATTTTCTCGATCATCTTAATTGCGATTAAGCTAAATTACCAACCAAGCGACAAGGCTATTTTTCCGGCTATACTTTTAATATCATTCGTTTTTGCAACCATAGTGTCGTTAAAACTAAATGCCTTTGAGAGTTTTAAGCAACAGGAAATCAAAAAAACCTTGCTTTTAAAACTATCTGCAACAGAAAACCCAAATGCCGTTATTGCTTTTAATGAAATTGAAAAAGATATTACTAACGATAAATATTTTGCGCAACTTTTAAAAAGAAAGGCCAATAACAACATAAGGCTTAATGCAAGGGTGAGCAACCATTATTTAACCGGCTATCTCAACAAATTTGATTATAAAGCTTATCTTTTTAATGTTTCAGATTCTTTAATGAGTTTTGGCAGAGACATTAAGATTGATAAGTATAAAAAACAAGTTGAAACCTCATCGTTAAAAATCAGCAATTACTTTTATAAGGTAAATAATACATTTGGCTACCAAAGTTATTTTGCAATTATACCTATTAAAGAAGCTGACACAACCGCCGGAACGTTAGTTTTGGAATTAACATCTAAACAAATTACTTTAAATGGCGCTTTCACGCAGCTTTTACAAAACGGAAACGCCAACCAAAACTCAGAACTTGCCAATTATTCTTATGCTTTTTACCAAAATAAAAAACTTGTAAACCAATACGGCTTTTTTGTTTATGATTTGATAAATAATTTTTCTGTTGATAATACAAAAGAGTTTGTAATGCTCAGTAAAAACGGCTTTGAGCATTTGATCTACAAACCGGCGGATGATACCACAATTGTTGTAACTAGCGAGGCGAATACCTATTGGAGAGAACTGGCTTCTCTATCCTTTTTCTTTATCATATTTTTGTTGTTTGGGCTTATAGTTACATCGTACAAATGGATTATTACTGGGTTTGGTAGATACAGCTTTGATTTTAGAAAGTTAAAACAGCAAATTTTAGCTACAAACAATAAAATTCTTTATAAAACTCGTATCCAAATTGCGCTGGTTTTAGCGGTGGTAAGCTCTTCTTTAATTATCGGGATAATTACATTTTCATACATCTCTATACAGTATAAAGAGCAACAACAAGATTTTATTAAAAGTAAGATACGCACCATTGCCGATTCGTTTGAAGAAAGTTTGTTTGATGAATCCCGTTTTTTCGGACAACAATCAGGAAATGTAACTTTTGATGAATTTTCAAAACTTTATAACTCCGATTTAAACCTATTTGATGTAAACGGCCGTTTAATTTATTCTACGCAATATAAAGTTTATGCAATTGGCTTGGTTGCCGATAGAATGAATCCCGAGGCCTATTTAAACCTTAAAATCAAAAAGAAATCGGAGTTTATACAAGATGAGTATATTAACCGTTTGCAGTTTACATCGGCATATATGCCATTAAAAAATAAAAGCAACAATGTGATTGCGTATTTAGAGTTGCCTTATTTTGCCAACCAGCAAGATTATAACCAAAAAATAGGAACGTTTTTAAATTTGCTCATCAATATTTATGTGCTGGTTTTTGTGGTAATCGGTTTCTTTGCATTTGTGGTGGCAAACCAAATTACCAGTCCGCTAAGTTTAATTCAGGAAAGTTTCTCAAAAACCAGAATCGGCACACAAAATACACCCATTGCCTGGAAAAGAGATGATGAAATTGGTAGCTTGATTATGGAATACAACACCATGATTGAAGCACTGGAAGAAAACGCAAATAAGCTCGCAAAATCTGAAAGAGAAACTGCCTGGCGTGAAATGGCCAAACAGGTAGCGCATGAAATTAAAAATCCGCTAACACCGTTAAGGCTTGGGATACAGATGTTAGATAGGGCTTGGCGTGAAAAAGACGAGAAGTTTGACGAGAAATTCCAGAAATTCAGCAAATCCTTTTTAGAGCAAATTGACAGTTTAAGTCGCATTGCATCGGAGTTTTCCAACTTCGCCAAAATGCCGGAGCTAAAATTAGAGCGGGTAAATTTGCTTGAAACTATAACTAAAGCAATTGAGGTTTTTAGCCAGATGGATCACATACAGATTAATTGCGATGAAAAATCCTTGAAAAACTGTTTCGTTCGGGCAGATAAAGATCAACTTTTGCGGTCATTCAATAACTTGCTAAAAAACGCCATTGAAGCTGTTGCTGATGGCAAAGAAGGAATAATCGATATTGCCGGCTTACAAATCAACAACAAAGTCGAAATTAAAATATCAGACAACGGCTCAGGAATTCCGCTGAACTCCAGAAACAATATTTTTGTTCCCAATTTTACCACAAAAAGCTCGGGGACCGGTTTAGGTTTAGCCTTTGTTAAACAAGCCATTCAAAATGTAAACGGAAATATTTATTTTACCACAGAAATTGATGTAGGAACCACCTTCTACATTACATTACCGTTGGTGAGTTAATGATAAATAAATGGATAATCGGTTTTCTGTTATTTTTTGCATCGCTAACCGCTTATGCGCAAATTAATCCTTCAATAACCTTAAAAAAAATAGCGGTAAAAGATTCCACAGCATTGGACAGCCTAAGTATTTTACCAAACAGCTTTAAAGTTTTAGCCGGGACTTTAGCTATTAAACCAACCCAATATAAAATTAATTACGCATCGAGCTTTTTGGTTTGGTTGCAAAAACCCAATGTAGATTCTGTTTTGGTGAGCTATAAAACACTGCCACTTTTACTTGCCAAAAAAACTTTTTACAAAGATACTAAATTGATTGAGGAGGAAGTCATCAACAACCAGCCTTACATTTATCAGGTTAAAAAAGAAGAAAACGCTATTTTCAATTTCGAAGGCTTTAATAAAAGCGGAAGTATCTCCCGTGGAATTGGCTTTGGCAATAATCAGGATTTAGCGGTTAACTCTAACCTGGTATTACAACTTTCCGGAAAATTAAATAACGATATTGAGATTTTAGCGGCCATATCTGATGACAACATCCCGATACAGCCGGAAGGAAATACACAGCAGATCAATGATTTTGACAAAGTTTTTATCCAGTTAAAAAGAAAAGACGCCACGCTTATTGCCGGTGATTACGAATTACGCAAACCCGACAGTTATTTTGCCAATTACTTTAAAAGAACGCAGGGAATTACGGCCAGCAATATTTTTAAGGATAAAAAAAACAGAACTTATGAAACGGGTTTTGCCGCTGCGGTTGCCAAAGGTCGCTCGGCCAGAAATAGTTTCGACGGTATTGAAGGCAACCAAGGTCCGTACCGTTTGCAGGGAAACAACGGCGAGCAGTTCATCATTGTGCTATCGGGCACAGAACGGGTTTTTATTGATGGTGTTTTGATGTTACGAGGCCAGGATAATGATTATGTAGTTGATTATAACACTGCTGAATTAACTTTTACTACCAAACGTTTGATTACCAGAAACTCGAGAATTGTGGTGGAGTTTGAATATTCTGATAAAGCTTACGCCCGTAGCCTTTACCAGTTTAACCAAGGTTATAAATCAGAAAAACTGAAGATTAATTTCAATTATTATAGCGAGCAGGACAATCCATCGAAACCTATTTTACAGGATTTAAACGACAGCCAAAAAACTTTTTTAGAGGGAATTGGGAACAACATTAGCCAAGCGGTTTATCCGAATGTAGACAGCGTGGCTTTTAACGAAAACGAGATCTTATATAGAAAAACTGATACTTTGGGCATAGCCGATGTTTATGTTTACAGCACAAATCCATCGCTTGCAAAATACCGAGTAGGTTTTTCTTATGTTGGACCAAACGCAGGCAATTATCAGATAGATGCTAACTCCGTAGCCAATGGCAGGGTATATGTTTTTGTAGCGCCGCAAAGTGGTATTCCGCAAGGAGATTATTCGCCGGTAAGCTTATTAACTACGCCAAAAAAACAACAACTAGTTACGTTAAATGCTGATTATAAAGTTGGCAAAAGAACTCAAGTTTTTACCGAAATTGGTTATAGCGATAATGATGTAAACCTTTTCTCGGACTTGCAAAACAACCAAAACAGAGGTTTGGCATACAAAATAATCGCTAAAGATACACGGGTGCTTAATGGTAATGATACTACTGGTTTGCGTTTGAATTCCAGCCTCAGCTATGAATATGTAAACCAGCAATTTAAACCCTTAGAACGTTACCGACCGGTTGAATTTGACCGCGATTTTAACTTCAACAGCAATATAGCGATGCCGGCTGATGAACATTGGACAACGTTAAACTTACAGCTTTTAAAATCCGATAAAAAAAATATTGCTTATGGCATTTCCAATTTTAACCACGGAACTTATTACACCGGCTTACAACAAAGTTTAAACGGAATTTATCAGTACAAAACTTATTTGGCAAGGTACGCCGGCAGCTTGCTTAATACCAAAACAAACCTTGATAACGGACAGTTTTACCGACAAAATTTTACTTTATCAAAAGCTTTTAAATACTTTGAAACAGGCTTTAATTATAGCGAGGAAAACAACCAAACCGTTAATTCAATTACCGATACCTTAAACTTACAATCTTTTAGTTTTAGGGCTTATGAATATTTTGTTAAATCTGCCGATAGCGTCAAACGGGAATTTCTGTTGCTCTACAACCAAAGGTTTGATGAGCTACCGAACGGAAAAAACTTGCGAGCCTTTTCAAAAGCAAACACCTTTACGGGGAAATTGGTTTTAAGTAAAAACGCAAACTCCAATTTGGCTTTAAACGCAACATACCGCTCTATTAGCTACTTAAACACCGATACCATCAACAAAAACGAAGAAACTTTATTGGCTAGGGTTGATTATAACTTTACCGGTTTAAAAGGTTTTGTAAACCTGCAATCTTTTTATGAGCTAGGAACCGGGCAGGAGCCAAAACGCGAGTTTGTTTATTTGGAAGTTACTGCATCGCAAGGAATCTACGCATGGAATGATTACAACAACAACGGAGTTAAAGAATTAAATGAGTTTGAGATTTCTAAATACCCGGATCAGGCGAAATACATCAAGGTTTTTAGACCGAACAATGAGTTTGTAAAATCAAACTTTACCAATATTAACCAAACCTTGAGTTTAAATCCAGCAAGGCTTTTAAGCAACAATAAATCGGGTTTGGCTAAGTTTTTGGCTAAGTTTTCAAATATTACCTCGCTTCGGATCAACAAAAAGCTATTAAGTGGCAATGGCATTTTATTTAACCCATACCAAACCAGCATCAGCGAAAACAATCTAATTTCGCAGAGTTCTTTTGTGCGCAATACCTTATTTTACAACCGTACAAATCCGGTTTTTGGTATCGATTTAAGCGTACAAAAATTGGGAAGCAAACTTTTGTTGACAAACGGATTTGATAGCAGAGCAAACCAAGAAAAAGGAATACGGATCCGGTGGAATTTTGTACGCAAAAGCAATTTCAATCTTAGCGTTAACCAGGGCAATAAAGACTTTTCGTCGCAATTATTTACAGAAAGAAATTACAGCGTTAACTATTATGAACTTGAGCCGGAATTTGGTTATCAGTTTACTACCAATTTAAAAACCATTATAAGGGCAAACCTAAAAGAACAGAAGAATTTAGCGGTTTTTGGTGGTGAAAAAACCTTTAACACCACTTTAGGTGCAGAGTTGCGGTACAATCTTTTAAAACGCGGAACACTTAGTTCGCAGTTTAACTTTATCAATAACAAGTTTGAGGGCGCAAACAACACTTCTATTGCTTATGAACTGTTGGAAGGTTTACAGCCAGGGAAAAACTTAACTTGGTCTTTGGGTTTCCAGCGCACTATTTCAAACGGAATCCAGCTGAACTTTACCTATGAGGGTCGAAAATCTAACGAAGTTAAAGCAATCCATACCGGCGGTATACAGGTGAGGGCTTATTTTTAGTTCATGGCTTATATAAACTCACAAATTTTTCTCCGCTTTCCGTCGTTTCGACGATAGGATAAACAACGTTCATCGAAGATAAATCACACAAGAACACGACGTTTCTTAGCTATCAACCTAATTCGTAAGTCTTTTGCACAAAAAAAAGGATTCACCGTTGGCAAATCCCTTTTTCAAATTTTAAATGGAAGAAAGCTATTTCAAACTAAAAGAACCTCTACCCATTGTATAACCATCTGCATATAAAATAACAGTATAAGTTCCTGGTTCAAAAGCACTTCTGTTTGTCCAGTCTAAAGTAAACCTTTTGGCTTCGCCGTTAAACTCAACCGCTGTTTTATAAGTGTACTGCAATTGTTGATCGTTTGCCATAAAAGTACCGCCTTCTCCAATAATTAAATTACCAGCCGGATCCAAAATACGCATATACACATCGTGGGTTCCTTTTTCGGCAATCGGATTGGTGTTAATTGTAAACTGAACCTTAATTTTTTGTGCGGTACTGGCTTTGGTTACGTCAACTTCCTTTCCGCTTGATCTTATTTTAAAAGCCATAATATCAACTGCAGATGTTTTTAAAGCAGCGCCGGCCTTTACTCTCACATTTAAAGAATCGTTACTTCTGCTTAATTTATTGGCAAGCTGTGTTACATCGCTAACTGTAGTTTTCAAACTATCTCTTTCGCCTGTTAATACCGCATTTTTCTTCATCAATTCATCAATATCATTGGTGTATTTACCCACAAAATACCTTAACTGCTTAACGTCTTCTTTTGCTTTGGCTAACTCGCCAGCTGTTAATTTACCCTTGCTCAATGCAATTTTAAGTTGCGCAATTTTAGCTTTAAGCTCTTCGTCTTTCGCTTTTAAATCCTGCGAAAGTTCTCCGCTTGAGTTGTTTGCCTGTTCTAATTCGGTTTCAAGTTTTTCAAGTTCAGTTTGTAAAGCTGTTTTTTCATCGCTAACAGTAACAATTCTTTGGTCCGATTTGTTTTTCTGAAAAAACAGATAAACGTTTGTTCCCAACAACGCAACTATTACCGCAATAAGAAAATAAATCTTATTGGTGTCTTTTTTTTTCTTTTGTTCTTGATTATCCATTTTAAATAATTGTGTTTTGCCAAATTAACAAAAATTGTTCCAAATATTATGACCGTTTTCTTACAAAAATCGTCTCTACAACAACGCTATTAACCTATAAATAATATAAATATTTTTAACGAGCTTAATTTTTTAAGTTTGTAGTTCTTCTTTTAATCTCTCTTAAACAGCAAAAAATGGCAAGAATAATGGCTTTTGATTTTGGCACTAAACGATTGGGAATTGCCGTAACAGATCCTTTAAAAATGTTTGCTACAGCTTTAACCACCATACATCCTAAAGACATTGTTCCGTTTTTACAAAAGTATTTACAGGCAGAACAAGTATCGGTTTTTGTAGTTGGCGAACCTAAACAAATGGACGGAACAGCATCACAATCCGCACAAGAAGTTAAAGGGTTTGTAACCATTTTAAAAAAGAATTTTCCTGATATTCCTGTTGAGATGATAGATGAACGTTTTACATCAAAAATGGCATCGGCAACTATTGCACAAAGTGGTTTAAAAAAAATGGCGAGGCAAAACAAAGCGCTTATTGATACCATTTCGGCAACAATTATCCTACAATCATATTTAGAGAAAACAAGCTTGAACTTTTAATACATACTTTTCACTTCAACTTTTTTACTTTCAACTTTTTACTTTTAACCACGATAATGCTTTCGCCCAACAAACTGCTTAAAAAATATTTTGGTTACGATAGCTTTAGACCACAACAACAAGAAATTATTGAAACGGCGCTCAGCAACGCCGATTCTTTGGTGCTAATGCCAACCGGTGGCGGAAAATCATTGTGTTTCCAAATACCAGCTTTAATGTTGCCCGGCACTGCATTGGTAATTTCACCTCTAATTTCTTTAATGAAAGACCAAGTTGATGCATTAAACAACAACGGCATTCCCGCAGCTTTTTTAAACAGCTCACAAACTTTCGAGCAACAGCAATATATTTTAAATGCCTGTCACCAACAACAGGTAAAACTTTTGTACATCTCACCAGAGAAGCTCATCTCTGATATGGATATCATCGGCCAAGCTTGTAAAATAAGTTTGTTTGCAATTGATGAAGCGCACTGTATCTCGGCATGGGGACATGATTTTAGACCAGAATACACGCAACTCGGGTTTCTTCGCGAAAAATTCTCACACGTTCCCTTTATGGCTTTAACCGCCACAGCAGATAAGGTTACCCGGCGAGATATCATGAAACAATTAAGGCTCAGAAATCCCCAAATTTTCCTGAGTTCCTTTGATCGAAAAAACTTAAGTCTGGAAGTCCGTATCGGCACCAAGCCTAAAGAAAAAATTAAAGAAATAATTGATTTTATTAATGGTAAAAAAGACCAAAGCGGGATTATTTATTGTTTAAGCCGAAAAAAATGCGAAGAAGCTTACGAAGCTTTGGCAAATGCAGGCATCAGCGCTATGTTTTACCACGCTGGGATGAATAGCGAAGTGCGTTCATCTGTGCAGGAGCGTTTTATAAACGATGAACTGCAGGTAGTTTGCGCAACCGTTGCCTTTGGGATGGGGATAGACAAATCAAACGTACGCTGGGTAATTCATTATAACCTGCCAAAAAACATGGAAGGTTATTATCAAGAAATTGGCCGAGCCGGACGTGACGGCCTACCATCCGACACAATTTTGTACTACAATTACGCAGACATGGCGCTTTTGAGCAAGTTTGCCAGCGAAGGTACACTTGCAGAAGTAAATTTAGAAAAGCTGAAACGGATGCAACATTACGCCGAGGCGGATAGTTGCCGGAGAAAAATATTGCTCAACTATTTCTCTGAAAACTTAACGGAAAACTGTGGCAATTGCGATGTTTGCGATAATCCCAGAAAACATTTTGACGGCACAATTACGGTACAAAAAGCGCTTTCGGCAATTGTGCGCAGTGGCGAAAAAGAAAGTGCAAAAATGATCATCGATATTTTGCGGGGTTCAAAAAAGCAAGAGCTTGTTGCCGCCGGATACGACAAACTTAAAACCCACGGCGCCGGGCAAGAAATTCCGGCTTTTGATTGGGAGCGCTACATTATGCAGATGCTTAATATTGGCGTTTTAGAGTTAGCTTACGATGAAAACTTAGCGCTAAAAGTTACCGATTTAGGCAAACAGATTTTGTTTGGTGGGCAAAAAGTAGAACTAACGGTATTGCAAAGCTTAAAACCTTCGGAACAGCCAGCAAAAGCCCGAAAAACCAGATCACTTCATCCGGATGAAGAATTGTTCAATAAATTAAGAACCGTAAGGAGCAAATTAGCCAAAGAAGAAAATGTACCAGCTTATGTTATTTTTTCTGATGCTTCACTTAAAGAAATGGCAGAAGAAAAGCCGATTACATCATCAGATTTATTAACCATCAGCGGCGTTGGTGAACATAAACTGAATAAATATGGCTCTTATTTTTTAGATGCAATTATCGATTTTAACCCTAACGAATCGGCGCAAGCCAAAGGAAGCACTTATAAAGATACCCTTACATTGCTAAAACAAAATGCAAGTGTAGAACAAATAGCCAAATTAAGAGATTTAGAACTTACTACGGTGTACTCGCACATTGCACAGCTTTATTTAAACGGCGATATCAGCACTTTATCAAAATACGTTACCGAAGAAGAAGTTGTAGAAATTAAAGAAGCATCTGTAAAAACAGGGCAAACAAAAGCGTTAAAACCAATTTTTGAAGCGCTAAAAGAAACTGTCCCTTATTACAAAATACGTTTAGCGCTCGCCATTTTAGAGAAACAGAATTCATGATTTTGCTATAAAATGTTAACGAGTGTTAAATATTGGCACAAAAATTAATATTCCCTTAATTGTTATTATTTTAATGGTGCATTTGTGCGCTAACAATTATTTGCGATTTTAAACAATCCAACAAGCTTAATCCCGTTATTGTTTTTTATGGATTTCCGGTTTGTTAAAATTAAATAAGGATACATTTTATTGATGATAGAAATACGAAGCGGGAAGCATGAGCTTATCATAAAAAAGCACTTTTATTTAATAGGAGTGCTTTTATTGTCTTTTATGCTTTTCTGTCCTTTTTTGCTGAAAGCATCGGCTAATGAAAATGTAACTCCAAAAGATTCTATAAACTGGGTAAACCAATTTATGGCAGACGTAATCAAGGTACAAAAATCAAGAAGAAACCTTCCGTTTACCAGAGACAGCTACGTTAAAAACAGATTAACTTTAGAAGAAGGCCCAAAAAAGATGTTTGGGAAAAGTATTAAATATTACAGCAACATCAACAATAATCAGCTGGTATGGCTTAACGAATCCTACTCTCAATTACATTTTAGCAAAAAAACAGGCTATAAAGAACAAGTAAATGCCACAAAAAGTTATGGAAAATACCCATCGTGGGAATTTAAAAGTGCAGCCCAGCTATGTATCAACTTTAGTGAAGATCTGGTAAAATTTGAAGCACTGAGCGATAAAAGTTTTGTTTCGCCACTGGCACAAAACGCTCTTAGCTTTTATAATTACGAGCTTATACAAAAAAAAATGGATGAGCTTACCGTTCAGGTAACTCCCAAACACCGGTTTTCGCCCACATTTATTGGGCAAATGGTTTTTGATATTAATTCCTGCAGATTAAAACACCTGGATTTAAAAGTAAGTGGCGATAAGGGCATCAATTTTATTGACACCTTACAGGTAGTTCAGGAGTATCATAAAAATGAAGATCGGGTGCCGGCTTATACGCTTTTAAAATATAACGGTGGTGTTTTAAAGTTCTTTTTTTCTGGAAGTAGCCAGGCGGTTTTTACGAAGGAAAAAACGCCAAGTAAGTTTTATCAGGATTTTAAAAAACAGGAAATTGTAAAAGACGATTCCTCTGCCTTTCGTCCGGCTGTATTAAAAGCCAACCGAAAAGTTTTTTTGAGCTTGCAGGAGCGGTTATCGTATGAATATCAGGATTCCGTAAACAAAAAACGACGTGGCAAACCCATTATTGATTCTTTGGAAAAACTTGAGCCCCGGATCAAAATTTTACCCTTACTTTTTAGCGATAAAATTATAACCAGTGAAAACAAACGGCGGGCAATAGTTTTTGACCCCATTGTTCCCGCATTTTTTTTTAACACAGTTGAGGGATTTGGGATAAGCTATGGTGTTTCATTTATCAGGTTCAACCAAAATAACACCAGCTGGTCTTTAACACCTCGGGTACGTTACGGTTTTGAGAACAAGGAACTAAATTCCGATTTTTCGGCGTCTTGGTATTACAAACCCAAAAAACGTGGAACGCTTAATTTTAGCATTGGTAGCACTTACCTCGATTTAAATCCGAACGGCAGTTTAAGCTCCTTACAAAACACGTTGAACACCCTATTTTTCGAGCAGAACTTTATGAAACTTTACCGAAAGGAGTATATAAGTACCGGAATTGGTAGGGAGCTTGTGGGCAATTTATATTTATCTGTAGGGACAGAGCTTGCCAAAAATTACTCGGTAACCAACACGCAGGATTTTGTTTTTAGAGATATTAAAGAACGGAACTTCAGCTCTAACAATCCTATTTCTCCAGCTCTAGAGGACAAGCTGTTTCCAAATTACACTTCGTTTTTTATCAACTCTTCGTTAATCTACACCTTAAAACAGCCTTATATTACCAAGGATAAAATTAAAATATATAACCTGCCACTTGGTCCAAGGTTTATTTTAACTTATAAAAAAGGCATTCCAAATGTGTTAAATTCATCTTCTGACTACAATTACATTGAGGGCGAAATTCAGCATGAAAAATTGGATATGGGACTATGGGGTTATGGTTCTTACTCTGTTGCGGCGGGTACGTTTTTTAACAAGAAAAGCGTGTATTACCCCGAGTGGAGACACTTTAGCGGTAACTTAGCGCTAATATTTAATCCGGGACTAAGGAGCTTCCACCTGTTAGATTTTTATACGTACAGCACCAACCGTTATTTTTTGGAAGGACATTTTGAACATAATTTTAACCAATTTTTCACGAACAGAGTTCCGCAACTGCGGAAACTTAAACTACAAGAACTTTTAGGCGGTGCTTACCTTTACCAGCCCGAAAAAGGAAATTATTTTGAGCTTTATGCGGGTATAAAGCGTCTGATTTTCAGAGCCGATTATGCGGTTTCCTTTAACGAACATGGCGTGTTAAACCAAGGGTTTAAAATCTCTTACAATTTTTAAATTAGATAATGAGACGTGAGATTTGAGACATATTTGCTCCTTCAAAATACAATCCTTCACCCGTAGATAGCTCCCTCTCCTTCGGAAAGAGTCGGGGTGAGGCTCCGCCTACTCTTCTAAATACATATCCACCAAAATGTACCATTTCATATCTTCGCCAATCTGCCAAATTCTAATGTAGTTATATTTGTTAACACCAATGTTTGCTTTGCCGTTTGTATAAGCCAAATCTCCGCTTATAGCTCTGTCCGTAAATGTTGGATACGATGTTACATGTTGGTTTCTTTCATCAATAAATGCAATAGCATTTCTTTTTCCAAGTAACGGCAATTGCCCAGGAAAATAAAGCCTCACATTATCCGCATAATATTCATTAAAATTCTTGTTTCCGGTATTTTTTAAAGCCTTTCCAAAAAGTAAATCGGTACTAAATACAATATCTTCCCGCATTTTTATCTTTTTTGGACCAATAAGTTTGGGATATTTATAATTGGACGGATCGATGAATAGCGGTTCGGCTTCCGTAACAGGCTTTTTATGGCTTATTCCCGCATCCAGCGCAAGTTGCCATTTTTTATTGCTTTCGGCTTTCCATACGGATAGAAAATGCCCGTAGCTGATTTTTTCATCCTTTTTTACTGTATACAAGCCTGTAGTAAAACCAAAATAGCCACTCTTAGCAATCATTGCAAAATCAGGTTGCCAACCCAATTCAAAATCTGCAGGTGTTTGTTTACTGTAATAGTCGATAATGTTTAATGGGTTTGGTTTAAAAACCACCCCGTTTTTTGTGGCTACTTCCATAAAGGCATTATTCAATCCTTTCTTAGCAACCAAATCGTTAAAATAAGTTTCCATTTTTATTAGGGAGCTTACAGTTCCGTCGGTTTTTTGTGCAAAAGAATCAACTGAAAGAACGGAGCTAATACAAAATATCGAAAAAATGAGTTTGAGTTTGAAAGCGTGGTTTATAAAAATGTTATTCATTAGTTGGTGTAAATTGATTTCTGATTTCAAGGTAAGTAAATTTATAAGTGACACAAAAGAAAATCTGTTAGAAACCCGCAATCTCCAAAACCTTGCCATCGGAAACGATTGCAACGAATTACCGGAAACGATTGCATAAATAAATACCGTGTTTTGTCATTAAAACACTTTAAAAATCAGTAATCTTGTTAACGGCAATGATCTTTACAACCTAGATTATTGTTTTTTATAAACCAAAAAACATTTTTAAAAACATAAAATGAATTTATTTGATTTAAGTGGGAAGATAGCTTTAGTTACCGGTTGCAACAAAGGTATTGGCAAAGGAATGGCGTTAGCCTTGGCAAAAGCCGGAGCAGATATTATTGGCGTATCGGCAAGTATGGCTTTAAGTGGCAGTGAAACTGAGGTTGAAGTACAAAAACTCGGCAGAAAATTTAAAGCCTACCAGTGCAACTTTAGTGACAGAGCATCTTTAGAAACATTTATTGAGAAAGTCAAAGCGGAAAATCCGGTAATAGACATTTTGGTTAACAACGCCGGAACCATCCAAAGAGCACCAATTGCAGAACACCCAAATGAAATGTGGGACAATGTTTTGGCCATCAATCTTGATGCTCCATTTATCTTAACCCGCGAAATCGGGAAAAGAATGGTGGAACAAGGTTCTGGAAAAGTAATCTTTACCGCCTCGCTTTTAACTTTCCAAGGCGGTATTACCGTACCGGGTTATGCGGCAAGTAAAGGCGCTATAGGTAGCTTGGTAAAAGCTTTTGCCAACGAATGGGCATCAAAAGGAGTAAATGTAAACGCAGTTGCACCTGGTTATATCGCGACAGATAATACCGAAGCTTTACGTAACGACGAAGAAAGAAGCAAATCTATTTTATCAAGAATACCTGCCGGAAGATGGGGAACACCAGAGGATTTTGGAGGTGTAACCGTTTTCTTAGCATCAAAAGCAGCAGATTATGTACACGGAACTGTTATCACCGTTGACGGTGGATGGATGGGACGTTAAATATGCTGAAAGCTCAAGGCTGAAAGCCGAAAGCTGAATGCAAGCGTGGAATACGTAGATGTTTAATAAGCACTAACGTACCTAAAGAAGTTAATAAAAGATTAAAGAAATGAAACAGAGATATCACAACAGCCAGAAAGAAGTAAAAGGAATGAACACCGCAGAACTGCGTGAGCAATTTCTGATTGAGGATTTAATGATAAATGGTGAAATTAAATTCACTTATAGCCATTACGATAGAATTATTGTTGGAGGTGCTGTACCAACAAACGGAAGTTTAGCATTAGAAAATTTCCCGATGTTAAGAGCGGAGTTTTTTTTAGAAAGAAGAGAAATGGGCGTAATTAACGTGGGTGGCGAAGGAAGCATCAGCGTTGACGGAAAAACTTACGATTTAGCCAAAAAAGACTGCTTATACATTAGCAGAGGAAGCAAAGACATCAATTTTTCTTCTAAAAACGCTGGCTCGCCAGCGGAGTTTTATATTTTATCTGCTCCGGCACATAAAGAATATCCAACCACTTTGATGAAAGAAGCAGATGCTACTCCGGTAACTACGGGCTCGGCAGAAACTTCAAACCACCGTACCATCTACAAATATATTTATGCCGATGGTATTCAAAGCTGTCAATTGGTTATGGGTTTAACTACCTTAAAAACAGGTAGCGTGTGGAATACCATGCCATCACACGTACATGACAGAAGAATGGAAGCCTATTTCTATTTTGATGTACCGGCAGACCAAACGGTTTTCCATTTTATGGGCGAACCACAAGAAACCCGTCACATGACCGTTCATAACAACCAGGCAATCATTAGTCCGCCGTGGTCAATACACTCTGGCTGTGGTACTTCAAACTATTCTTTTATTTGGGGAATGGGTGGCGAAAACCAGGATTACGGCGATATGGATGCTGTAGCGATTATCGATTTAAAATAGCCAAAAGCTTTAAGCCCCCCTTTTCATTGTTAAATTGGTTAGGTTCTGATGAAACTTTTGGGGGGCTTTTTATAATTTAAAACTGCAAAGTTTTATCTATTAAAATTTATAAAATAAATAAAATGAAAGACGGAAACGTAATCCCTGATGATTTTTTATTGTATTCTGAGAGCGCCAGAATACTTTACCACAACTACGCTAAAGACTTACCGATAATTGATTACCATAACCATTTGCCTCCTAATGAGATCGCCGAGGGTAAAAACTTCAAAACCATGTCTGAGATTTGGTTAAAAGGCGATCATTACAAATGGAGAGCGATGCGTACCTTAGCTGTTAACGAACATTTCATCACCGGAGACGCATCTGACGAAGAAAAGTTTATGGCTTGGGCAAAAGTTGTTCCGGCCACGGTAAGAAACCCGTTGTTTCATTGGACCCACATGGAGCTTAAAAACCCATTCGGTATAAATAGGTTTTTAAATGAAAAATCTGCCAAAGAAATTTATGAGCATGGCAACCAGCTATTAGCGCAAAAAGATTTTAATACACAAGGATTGCTAAAAAAATTCAATGTTAAAATGGTGGGCACTACAGATGACCCAACAGATTCTTTGGAACACCATAAAACTTTACTCGATCAGAATTTTGAGATCAAAGTAAAACCTTCTTTCCGTCCGGATAAATCCTTGTTTATTCACGATGCCGCCACTTACCGGCCGTACATCAAAAAACTTTCTGCCGCTTCGGGTATCGAAATTACGGATGTAGAATCACTTTTAGCCGCATTGCGTAACCGGATTGAATTTTTTGCAGCTCATGGCGCATCAATCTCAGATCACGGATTAAATAAAATCCCTTCAAAAGTTACCTTAACGGATGCTCAAAAAACTGAGTACACTAAATTTTTGAAAGGTGAGGTTAACGAATATTCAGATGCTGATGCTTTTGCCGGTTATGTATTAACAGAACTTTGCAAAATTTACCATGAAAAAGGTTGGGTACAGCAGTTTCACTTAGGGGCAATTAGAAATAACAACCACGGTATGTTGCGTAAATTAGGCATGGATACGGGTTATGATTCTATTGGAGATTATCCACAAGCGCAAAGCTTATCTAACTTTTTAGGTAATTTAAGTTTGGACGATCAGCTGGCAAAAACCATCATCTACAACCTTAATCCCGCAGATAACGATGTTTTTGCAACCATGACGGCCAATTTTGCTGACGGAAAAATAAAAGGAAAAGTACAATTTGGTTCTGGCTGGTGGTTTTTAGATCAAAAAGACGGAATGGAAAAACAGTTAACTTCCTTATCAAACATGGGTGTTTTAAGCACTTTTGTTGGGATGTTGACGGATTCTCGCAGTTTCCTTTCCTACCCTCGTCATGAATATTTCAGAAGAATACTTTGTAACTTATTAGGTAGCGAAATGGAGAACGGGCAAGTGCCAAATGACGAGCAATGGATTGGTGGCATTGTTAGCGATATTTGTTATAACAACGCTAAGGAATATTTTGGTTTGTAATAGACAAGCGTCACGTTGAGGTACGAAACGTCTCACAGCAGGTTGTTTAACTTATTTGTGAGATGTCTCTCCGCTAGCCAGCGGATCAACATGACGAACCCTTAATATTAAGCTCTTTAAAAAAATTGTTTCTATTAAATAGGCACAACCTCAATTTAGGTTGATGCCTATTTTTTTAAGCTAAATAGGAGTTCATCACCATTAAAACCAATAAATAAACGGATGAAAAAAGTACTTTGTTTTGGCGAATTATTATTAAGAATATCACCATCTCCAGTAAACGACCCTCATTTGGAAATTAACCCGTTTACACTTTACATGGGTGGTGCAGAAGCCAACGCGGCCACAGCACTCGCTGGTTGGAATATCCCTGTGCGTTATTGTACGGTTTTGCCCGACAATTTCATGAGTCGCCACGTGGTAGATTATCTCGACTATAAAGGCATTTTTACTTCGTCCATCTTGTTTAGTGGAGAACGGATTGGCGTTTATTATCTGGAGCGTGGTGCTGATTTAAAAGGCAATATGGTTTATGATAGGGCACATTCTTCTTTTTCGGAATTGAAACGTGGAATGATTGATTGGGATAAAGTACTGCGAGATGTTTCTTGGTTTAACTTTACAGCCATAAGTCCGGCCTTAACCCAAGATGTTGCCGATGTTTGTTTAGAAGCTGTTGAAGCGGCTTCAAAAAAAGGAATTACCGTTTCTTGCGATTTAAATTACCGCTCTAAACTATGGAAATACGGTAAGCAACCAATAGAAATAATGCCCAAATTAATTGAATATTGCGATTTAGTGATGGGCAATATTTGGTCGGCAAACAGTTTGTTAGGAACCAGTATTGACGAAAATATCCACAGTAAAGGCAAAAGAGAGGATTATTTGGCCCATGCCGAACGTACTTCAAAAGAAATTATCCAAAAATTTCCCAAAGTAAAAAGCGTAGCCAACACTTTTAGGTTTGATAGCGATGCCAACGAACTAAGGTACTACACCAGCTTGTTCACCGGCGGAAAATCGTACCATTCGCAAGAGTTTAACTGCGAAGGCGTAGTTGATCGTTCTGGCAGTGGAGATTGTTTTATGGCCGGTTTAATTTATGGCTTTTACAACCAAAACCAACCGCAGGAAATTATCGATTATGCAACTTCCGCCGCTTTCGGAAAGCTTCAGGAACAAGGCGACGCTACCGGGCAAGATGTGCTGACAGTTAAAAAAGGCGAAAAGTGAATGATAAATCTGTCAGATAGCTTTGACCGCTAAGAGTTACTTTGTTAAACTAGACATTAGGAAAAACTCCTAATTTGAAACGAAAAGTTTAATAAATCAACTGATAAACTTCCTGCATATATTCCGCCTCTTCCATTGCGGCATAAAAATTCTCCCATTCATCCTCTGTAAACGAAAAACAAATATCAGAATTTGGAGTATGCAATATCAAACGGTCTTCACCATCCGGAAAACGGTAAAAGTTCTCATTTAAATCAGGACTTTCTGTATGTTTCTTAAAAGCGCTGAACTGCGCCGGCGAAAAAGTAAGCATAATATTATTATGCCAAATGTAGATATGTTTGCATTGCGCACAATAGCTAATATGAGCTGTTCCTTTTTTGCTTAATGTTAGTTTGTTGCACATGGTTTTTAAAAACCCTCTGAACATGCCCATAGTATAGGCATGTTCTAAAAGCGAGGGATTGAAGTTAATTGTTAGCTAAATATTGTACCGCGGTTATATTACCACCACTTACCTTTAAACCTTGAGTTGCGGTTGCTGCTGTAGCATTGATTTTGTAAACATAGCCCAAACCGTTGGTTAAGTTTACACCGATGTACGCTGTTTTCCCATCTTTAGGTGTGTAATTATTGCTGGTAAGGCTGTTGATTTCGGCTTTGCCTGGAAGACCTGTTACTTTCGTTACGGTTTTTGCAAGCACATCCACAATTGCTAATTCTTTGCCTGTGGTGTAAGCTCCTTTTTCTGCTTTAGGTTGTATGTGTGCTACAAACTTGTTGTTACCAACATAAATCCAATTGGTGATATAGTAATTTCCAGAAGCCACTTCAACATCGAAATAATAATCATCGAAAACCGTTGTTCCGGATTTGATACGTGTAATTGCGGCTGGTTTGGTATCAGTAAACCTTTTCACACTTTTTTCATTTACCAAATCAGAAGTGGTAGATAAAGAACCCGAGAAAGCATAAACATCACCATTTTCAACCACACCTAATCCATTAGTAAAGTATTTGCCGATGAAACTTGTGCGGTCGTCTTTTATAGTTTTCTCCAATGTCATATCCGGATAAGAGTACACCGCAATCCAAGCTTGGTCGTGAAAATCAGAATCAAAACTGTTGTTTTTGATAGGGAAGAATGGTGCAAATACTTTGTTGCCCACTTGTTGCAACCAGCTAAAATGCGCTATCTCACCATTGTTCGCTGGAGCCATTGCATCCAAAGTTCCTTCTTTTTCAATTTGTAAAGTGTTGGTACTTACTTGATAATAAGTGTACAAAGTTGCTCCGTCTGCATTGATTTTTCGTGGAACTTTAGTAAGCAGAACATCGTTGTTTACAGCCGCAAATGCCTGAACCGTTTCTGTCTGAAAATTCGTGATTTTATTTAATCTACCGTTTACGTTTCTGTATGCCGTTACAGCTCCCGGGTTTCCCTGGCCATAAAGCATACTGAAAAACTTATTGTTATGCGTAAGGTAATAACGGTAAGTGCCGTCTTGTTCCTGTCCATTTCCTTGTGTAGTTACAGCACCGCTATCCAACGTGGGTACGTTTACTAAATAATCAGCTACACCGGTTGACGCTACAGGCGTTACCGTAAGAATAAATTCTCCTTTTGTGATATTTTTAGACTCATCATTTTTTTTACAAGCTGTTAAGGTTGCAACTACTGCCATCACGGCCAAAGCACTTTTTAGTTTTGATTTCATTTTTGATTTTTTATGATTTATTTGCGATTTTGATTAATAAAATATCTTAGATTCAGGTAAAAGCCCCTGCTAGGTTTTTGCAGACTAAAATTGTCGTACAAAAGGGCGTCTGTAATGTTTTTTGCTTCTAAACCGATGTTGTACCGCCCATCCTTAAGACTGTACACAATGTTAATATCCGGAGAAAGTTGAAGCGGGATACCATATTTTGAATCGCCTGTACTTTCGCCCAAGCTCGGCCAGTAAAGCCAAAAATCGTGGACAAAAAGTACGTTAGCGCCTACATTTAATGTATTGCCTTTTTTTCCGAAATCTTTAAAAGAAACTGAAGCATCGGCATTTCCGAAAAAGTAAGGGATATTAGGCATTTGGTCTAGATACACAGGGCTTACAGAGGTTTGTTGTTCCCCTGTTGCCGGATCGATCGCGTATTTTTGAAGATTTCTAAGATACTGGTAGGTTAACGTAAAGCCAGCGGAAAGCCAGTTTTTATGAGAATATCTTACTTCTGCATCTGCGGCCCAAGTATTTACCCCCTCTAAATTATCTGCAACCAGCTTCGACTGGTTTTGGTTTAATCTTGTGTAGATAAAATCGGTAGCGTAGCGATAGGCCCCGTTAGCAGTGACAGAGAAATGGTCTTCAGAATTTAAAGCGAAGCTGTAAATTACGCCTACATTCAGGTTATTACTGATTTGTGGTTTTAAGTTGACGTTTCCCTCTTGATTTTCAACATCGCCGAATATTTCTACGGCTTCGGGGAACCTGTTCGTAAGCTCATAGGAAGATTTAATTTGTAGGCTGGGATTTATAAAATAACTTAAAGCAGTTCCGTAGCCCAGTTTACTGGTGGCAGCCATATCTGTATAACTGCGCCCTGTGCTGGTATTTTGATGATAAAATTTACCAAAAACGGTTGCACTCAGTTTATCCTTAACATCAAAATTATAACCTAAGCCTAGTACATTTTTATTGGTTTTGCTAGGCCGTTCTAAGTTGTTTGATGAACTTAAAGGATCGTTTCCTTTTCTGTTGAATGTGCTAAATACATTGCTTAGGGCAAGTGAATGGTTTTCGTTGATTTTATAGTTCAACATCGCCGTAGCTAAACCGTTGTTGTTTTTATACTTATATAAGCTCCGGGACCGCTCTCCGCTTGAGCCATTGGGTTTACTGTTTCCGTACCAGTCAAACCTTACATTCATAGTATCGATATTTTGTTCGTTCCCTAAATTGTAGTTGGCATTTATCGTAAGATCTAACCCTTTTACGATATCATGCTTTTTGTACTTCAAACTCGGCATAATGATATTTCCTCGCCTATGCCATCCGCCAAAAACAGAAACCATTCTTGCGCCCGTTTGTATCTCTTTGTAATTTTTACCTACTGTTACGCCAAACAACAACTTATCTGCATAGCTTTTATTCACTACACCTACGTTTGCAATTAACGCTTCGTTATGGTAAGTATCATGGAAGCGCCTTAAGGTTGCTTCTGGTGCATAAGCACCCGTGTAAATGTCTGAGGCCTCGACTTTAACTTTATAATTATTATCCGAATAGTTTTGGAATGCATTAATCTGCAACGTTAATCCTTTTTTTGAAGTGACGGCCGTATTTACTACACTGCGATGTGTGTTAAAAGAGCCGAAAGAATAAGCTGCATCAATGTAGTTACGATAGCGGTCACCGGTAACAATATTAACGGCTCCGCCCAATGCATCAGAGCCTAACCACATCGGAACTACGCCTTTATAAACTTCAATTCTTTCTGCAATATTTATGGGGATGTTATTAATCTGGAACGACGAGCCAAAATTGTCCATCGGAATTCCGTCAATAAAATACCTAACGTTATTTCCTGAAAAGCCATTGAGTGAAAGATTAAAATTAGAACCTACCCCTCCCGATTCACGAACTTTAACACCAGAAACACGGTCTAACGCACCAGAAATATCGAGCGTAGTGTTATAAAGCTTCGTAGCATCAATAGCAGTAACATTGAACGCCTGGCGGTTGGTTTCCTGCGTTTCTGTTCTTCCAATCACACTAACTGCCTCTAACCTTTGTACACTGCTAACCAAAGAAAAATTGACATTAAAAACAGATCCTTGCTTAACAGAAACCTGTTTTTGCTGCGGAACCATCCCAACCGAAGAAACCGTTAAAGCATAATTCCCGGCTGTAAGTTTTTCCAGCTTAAAAACCCCGTCCACATCTGTAACTGCGGAAACTGAATTGTTTTGGAGTTTAACCAGTGCACCCGGAATTGGCAAGCCGTCTTCATCGGTAATTTTACCGGTAATTGTTGCGCTTTGGGTTTGAGAAAAAGAAGCTAAAACAGCGATACAAAATATGGCCGTCAGCAAAAAAATTTTAATTTGCATTACTTTTAATTACGTTAGAAGTTTTCCGCTTCGCAGCGGTTATTAGCCGTACGGTTGCCGCCGTACGGCCTTTTAAATAATTTATGGAATTGCCGTTCTATAAATTATTCATGAGTTAGTGCCTGAATGCTCTAAACAACCAGTAAAGAGCAAACAGGACTTAAATATTATTTAATTACTTCAAAGCTAGATGTTGCACCCTGCCACGCTGCAGTATAATTTTTGCCGTGATGTTCGCCAGTAACTTCCTGATAGTTACTTGCTTCTAAAACGTATCGTCCTGGCCATATCGGAGAAAATTCAATCATCCCGTTCTCATCTGTTTTGTATTCTTTGCTCCATCCTTCCGGAGAAAAAACAGAAACGTTTTTACTTGCCAACGCTTTCCCGTTTAACACTGCTTTAATTTTTACAGGCGCATTCGATTTATAAACTTTGGCGTCAGTAACCGAAGCATGAAGCGGGTTAGAAATTGACGATGCATTTACAGCAGATACTTTCCCAACAGCAACCGTGGCCAACGAAGAGAACTCATATTTTGTAGTTCCGCCTAGTTCCTTAGCTTCATGAACTACCGTTAACACATACACACCATCACTTTCTGGAATAAAACTAGCACTGTAAAAGTTAGTTCCGGGTGTGGTTTTTAATTTGATTTTTTCTTTACCAGGAGCAGTCAACCACAATGAAAAATCCTTAACATCCGAATACCATTTAGCTACAGAATCTCTTTCGTTTGTTACATATTCTCCGTAAAAAACCTTCACGTTATGACTGGCACCAATTTTTCCATTAGTACTTGTTTCTATCCATAACGCATGGGCAAAAAGCTGGCTGGTAGTTACCATCAGCAAAAAGCTGAAAAGAATTGATTTAAAATAGTTCATGTTTTCTTCTAGTTTTTGTTTGTTGTACTTTGTAATGTTGGTAGTTCTTCTTGTAGGGTAAATTTCTTTGAGAGATTTTTGGGGACAAAATTTTTGGCGACTGTAACTGCCTGCAATTGCTCCTCCTGTTTTGGCATTTTAACCTTTTTATTTTTACCGTATTTTCTGCCCCACCAAACTAAAAAACCGGTTATTGGTAACGATGCCCCGATAAGGCTGGCCAAAAACGCCAATACTTTTCCCGGAAAGCCCAAGATGCTTCCTACATGGATATCGTAATTTATTTTTCTTAGCTTGCTCCCAAAGCCCGCTTCGGCATAATCCACATCGTAAACAGGGCTATTTCCTTTCAGCTGTTTCAGCGTATGTTGGTCAAACTGGTAGGATTTGTTGTTGTAAAACTGACCGGCAGTTGGGTAAACGTAAATGCTTATGATTGATTTGGCTTTTGCAGTATCCGGAAAGCTGTAATAAAACCCTTCGGCCTTAGGATTTTCTTTCATCGCAAACAGAAAAGCTTTATCGATAGCCTGTTGTGGCGTATAAAATTTGTTGGCTTGTAAAGAATCAGATTCAAACCTGCTGTACGCTCCTAAAGACTGTCCGCCAGAAGTTACCCAGTACAAACTTTCGCTATACCATTTTATCCCATAAACAGCGCCCGTCATTGCAATAGCCAGCGCAAATAAAAGCGAATAAAACCCTAACACATTATGCAAATCCAGATTTACCCGCTTAAAAGAACCGTTCCATTTTATCTTGAAACTTTTGTCTTTTGTTCTTTTGTTCCATTTTTTTGGATACCACCAAATTAAACCAGTAATTAACAACACCACAAAAATTAAAGTGGCATAATTCACGACCGGACGACCTATTTCAACAGGCATCCATAAAAACCGGTGTCCATTTAATATAAAGCGAAAAAAATCAACTTCACCTTCTTTACGGTCTTTTTTACTGATGATTTCGCCAGTGTAAGGATTAACTTTAAAAGTGGAACCTCCCCTTCTGCCACCTACACCTATATTTACTGATCTTCCTTGTTGATAGGTTACATAACTTACCTTTTTATCAGGATATTGTTTTTTGGCAATATCGCTTAAAGCGGAAGGTAACAATACAGGTTTATTCTGTTTTTCTATTACCGTTTTGGGTTCTAATAATGCCGTTATCTCCTCATTAAACACCCAGATGCAACCCGTGATACAAACCACAAATACGATGATTCCCGATCCTAATCCCAGCCATAAATGCAACCAGTTATTAACTTTTTTAAAAGTCATTTTTATTTAGACTAATTATTAATAACGGCAAAGATATAAGTAGAATGTCAAATTCCAAATTTTATTTATAATTATTCTAAATAATAGCACCGAAACAAGATACTTAAGCCTATAAACCGTTTAGTCCTTTATTATGTATTTGCTTTTAAGCCAACAATATTGCACCTTTGCAGCGCTTATAGAGAAAGACGGAGGGATTAGACCCAACGAAGTCTTAGCAACCTGTTTAAAATAAGGTGCTAAATTCTATCCGGTTCCGATAAATTGGGGCGGAAAAGATAAGTGAAAGTCAAAATACCGCACCCCGACTTTCTTAGTAAGCTTTATATAGTAGCAAGATTTAAGACCCAAGATACAAGACACTTGTATTGCGGCTAATCTTGATATTATGTATTAAGAACTAAATTTTTGAAATATTCTCATTTTAAGTTCTTGATACTTGCTACTAAATACTTGATACTTAAAAAATGGATATCAGAAAAGAATTACAAAAAAGAATACTGGTAATAGATGGGGCTATGGGAACCATGATTCAGCAATACAAATTGACTGAAGAGGATTTCCGTGGAGAGCATTTTAAAAATCATCCTTTAGATGTTAAAGGGAATAACGATCTATTAAATATCACCCGTCCGGATGTGATTAAGGCAGTACATGCTAAATATTTAGATGCTGGTGCAGATATTATTGAAACCAACACTTTTAGCACCCAGCGTATTTCCATGGCAGATTACGGCATGGAAGATTTATCGTATGAGCTGAGTTTCGAAGGCGCAAAAATTGCAAAAGAAGTTGCTTCAGAATATACAGCAAAAAACCCGGAGAAACCGCGTTTTGTAGCCGGAGCCGTTGGTCCAACCAACCGTACGCTTTCCATGTCGCCAGATGTTAACGACCCTGGCTACCGGGCAATTTCTTTTGATGAGCTGGAAGCCGCTTATTACGAACAAGTTCGCGGTTTAGTTGACGGTGGCGCCGATTTATTATTGGTAGAAACCATTTTTGATACCTTAAACGCAAAAGTTGCAATTTTTGCCATCAAACGTTACGAACAGGTAATCGGTAGAAAAATCGAAATCATGATTTCCGGTACCATTACCGATGCTTCTGGCAGGACCTTATCCGGGCAAACCGTTGAAGCATTTTTAAATTCCATGCGTCACGGCGAACTGCTTTCTATTGGTTTAAACTGTGCTTTGGGCGCAAAAGACATGCGTCCGCACATTGAAGAGCTTTCAGAAAAAGCGGATATGTTTGTTTCTGCTTATCCAAACGCTGGCTTACCAAACGAGTTCGGCGAGTATGATGAAACCGCATCGCAAACTGCAACTTTGGTTGAGGATTTTATCGCATCCGGCTTTGTAAATATTATTGGTGGTTGTTGCGGAACCACGCCGGCGCATATTAAAGCAATGGCCGATGTAGCCGCTAAATATCCGCCAAGGAAAGTGCCAACTGCCGAACCGTTTATGCGTTTATCTGGTCTGGAAGCTTTTACCATTAAGCCCGAAACCATGTTTGTTAATGTGGGCGAGCGGACAAACGTAACTGGTTCTCCCAAATTCTCAAAGCTGATTTTAAGTGGCGATTTTGATACCGCTTTATCCATTGCCCGCCAACAGGTTGAAGGTGGTGCACAGGTAATTGACGTGAATATGGATGAAGGGATGTTGGATTCTGAAGCTGCAATGACCAAGTTTTTAAACCTCATTGCATCAGAGCCGGATATTTCTAAGCTCCCAATAATGGTGGATTCATCCAAATGGAGCGTGATTGAAGCTGGCTTAAAATGCTTGCAGGGCAAAGGAATTGTAAACTCTATTTCCTTAAAAGAAGGCGAAGAAAAATTTAAAGAATACGCTCATAAAATCAAACAATACGGTGCGGCAACAGTGGTAATGGCTTTTGATGAACAAGGTCAGGCCGATAATTTAGAGCGTCGTAAAGAAATTTGCAAGCGTTCGTACGATATTTTGGTGAATGATGTAGGTTTTCCGCCACAAGACATTATTTTCGACCCTAATATTTTAACGGTTGCCACCGGATTAGAGGAGCACAACAACTACGCTGTTGATTTTATTGCAGCTACAAAATGGATAAAAGACAATCTTCCGTATGCGAAAGTAAGTGGGGGGGTCTCTAATATATCTTTCTCTTTTAGGGGAAATAACACCGTTCGTGAGGCCATGCACTCTGCATTTTTGTACCACGCCATTAAAGCGGGTTTAGATATGGGAATTGTAAATGCCGGAATGTTGGAGGTTTATGAGGAAATCCCGAAAGAATTGCTTGAAAAAGTAGAGGATGTTTTGTTAAATCGCCGTACCGATGCGACCGAGATTTTAGTGGACTACGCCGAAACCGTAAAAAACAAAGGAAAAGTTGTAATTAAAGACGAGGAATGGCGCAAAGGCACCGTACAGGAACGTCTTGCACATTCTTTAGTGAAAGGGATTATCGATTATTTGGATATTGATGTTGAGGAAGCCCGTTTGCAATATGCATTGCCAATTGAGGTAATTGAAGGTCCGTTAATGGACGGAATGAACGTTGTCGGCGATTTATTTGGCGCCGGAAAAATGTTTTTACCGCAGGTGGTAAAATCTGCTAGGGTAATGAAAAAAGCAGTTGCTATTTTAATGCCTTATATTGAAGCCGGAAAAGTTAAGGGCGCTAGCAGTAGTGCCGGAAAAGTTTTAATGGCCACCGTAAAAGGCGATGTTCATGATATTGGAAAAAATATTGTAGGCGTGGTTTTGGCCTGCAACAATTTTGAAGTGATAGATTTGGGCGTAATGGTGCCCGCCAATAAAATTATTGAGGAAGCCAGAAAGCAAAATGTGGATATTATCGGGTTAAGCGGGTTAATTACGCCTTCACTTGACGAAATGGTGCATTTTGCCAAAGAAATGGAGCGTGAAGGATTTACTATTCCACTTTTGGTAGGTGGCGCAACCACTTCCAGAATCCACACTGCGGTAAAAGTTGATCCTTTTTACAGCGGTTCTGTGGTGCATGTTTTGGATGCTTCCAGAAGTGTTGGTGTTTGTAGTCAGTTATTAGCGAAAGAAAAAGACGCATATATCAAAAACTTTAAAGAAGAATACGAAAAAACCCGCGACAACTACAACAAGAAAAAAGTAACCAAAAACTTTTTGCCAATTGAAGAAGCTAGGGCCAATAAATATCAGATTAATTTAGAGAACTTAAATCCGGTTAAACCAAAGTTTTTTGGAACTAAAGTTTTGAATGACTATCCGTTAGAAGAACTGGTTCCTTATATAGACTGGACACCGTTTTTCCATACTTGGGAATTGCGGGGTTCTTATCCACGTATTTTTGAAGATGAATTTGTTGGCGTTGAAGCAAAAAAATTATTCGATGATGCCCAAAAACTATTAAAACGCATTGTTGATGAGAAACTCCTGACCGCAAAAGCTGTGTTCGGTTTCTGGCCAGCAAATTCGGTTGGCGATGATATTGTTTTGGAAGTTGAAGGAGTGAAAAGTGAAAAGTTGAAAGTTGAAAGTTCACAAGACGAACAAACTAACAACCTAAAACCTAACAAGCTGACCACTATTCACACGCTCCGTCAACAGGCAGAAAAACCAAAAGGTGAAGTTTATTATGCCTTATCGGATTTTATCGCTCCTAAAGAAAGTGGAATCCAGGACTACTTTGGTGCGTTTGCGGTAACCGCGGGAATTGGTACAGATGAATTGGTGGCAGAATTTCAGAAATCTTTTGATGACTATAACAGCATCATGACCAAGGCTTTAGCTGACAGACTAGCCGAAGCTTTTGCAGAAAAACTGCATGAAATGGTACGTAAAGATTATTGGGGTTATGTAAAGGATGAAAAACTCGGCAACGAAGATTTGATCAAAGAAAAATATCAGGGAATTCGTCCGGCACCGGGGTATCCTGCTTGTCCGGATCATACCGAAAAAGCAACTTTGTGGGAACTGCTAAAAGCAGATGAAGAAATAGGATTAGAAATTACCGAAAGCTTTGCGATGTATCCAACAGCAGCCGTCAGCGGATTTTACTTCGCCAATCCGGAATCACGTTACTTCGGTTTAGGAAAAATCAACAAAGACCAAATAGAGGATTACGCCAGACGCAAAAACATGGACGTAGAAACGACAGAAAGATGGATGAGCCCGAACTTAGGTTATTAGAAAGATTTAAGTTTTTAGTAGCAAGTATAAAGACTGACATGCATAATTTTAAAGAACTTAAGGTTTGGAAATTCGGTATAGAACTTTCAAAATTGATTTTTGAAACTACTCGGGAATTTCCAAATGAGCATAAATTTGGAATCGCAAATCAGATGTTCAGATGTGCGGTTTCAATTCCATCAAATATTGCCGAAGGGTGCGGAAGAAAGTCAGACAAAGAACTAAAACAGTTTATCAGTATTAGCTTAGGTTCTGCATTCGAACTCGATACGCAAATTGTAATATCAAAAGAAGTTGGATTAATATCAACGGAACAATTCGATATATTGCAAATCAAGATTATTGAAATACAAAAAATGCTGAACGGATTTGCAAAAAGTCTTAATGCTTGATACTCCGTACTATTAGAAAAGCTTGCAAGGAGTCTTAATACTTGCTACTAATGACTTGATACTTAAAAATGAAAATTACCGAACATATAAAAAACGCAAAAGGCAAAACGCTTTTCTCTTTTGAACTTTTACCGCCAATTAAGGGGCAAAGTATCCAATGGATTTACGATGCAATTGACCCTTTAATGGAATTTAAACCTCCTTTTATCGATGTGACTTCTTTGCGTGAAGATTATATCTATAAGGAAAAAGATAACGGACTGCTAGAAAAAGTTTCGTACCGCAAACGCCCGGGAACAATTGCTATTTGTGCGGCCATCATTAACAAATACGGCGTAGATGCTGTTCCACATTTAATTTGCGGAGGCTTCACCAAAGAAGAAACGGAAAACGCGTTAATAGACCTCCAGTTTTTAGGTATTGATAACGTTTTGGCATTACGTGGAGATGCCCGCAAAGCTGATTCTTCTTTTGTTCCTACGCCGGGTGGCCATTGCTACGCGACAGATTTAATCCAACATATTAAAGACCACAACTCAGGAAAGTTTTTGCATGAGGACGTCTCTGCCGAATATACAAGTGATTTTTGTATCGGCGTTGCGGGTTATCCGGAAAAACATTTCGAATCGCCAAATTTGAATACGGATTTTAAACACCTTAAAAAGAAGGTGGATATGGGCGCAGATTTTATTGTTACCCAGATGTTTTTTGATAACCAAAAGTACTTTGATTTTGTAAAGAAATGCCGCGAAAACGGCATCAACGTTCCAATTATTCCGGGGTTAAAACCTATCAGTGCAATTGGGCAGTTGGTATCACTACCTAAAATTTTCCATATCGATTTGCCGGATGATTTAAGTGAAGCGGTACAAAGCTGTAAAACTGCTAAAGATGTTAAACAAGTGGGTACCGAGTTTATGATTCAACAGTGTAAAGAATTGGTGGAGTTTGGTGTTCCGGTGTTGCATTTTTATACGATGGGCAGGCCACAGCAAACCTACGATATTGCAAAAGCAATATTTTAACAACACAAAGCTTCCCGACTCCTCGGGAAGCTTTTTTATTTGTGAACTTGCCCTATATTCCCGTTTTTTGCACAATTAATAGCAGATAAAATTGACGACGCCCAGCCCCTCTTCGCAAAAAAAAGATCCTTACATCGCTTTGCGCTATCCCGAATTTAGATTTTACTTGCTCATGCGTTTCTTTTTAACCATCGGCTACCAAGTACAGGGCGTAGTAATTGGCTGGTATATTTATAGCCTCACCAAAGACCCTTTTTCTTTAGGTCTGGTAGGGCTCGCAGAGGCCATTCCTGCTATCGGAATTGCTTTATACGGCGGTTATGTTGCCGACAAATCCAACAAAAAAACTTTGCTAAACAAAGTGGTAGCACTCATTTTGTTCTCCTCTACAATGTTGTTTGTAGTCACTTTGCCCTCGGTTACGCAAAGTCTTGGGCAATCGTTACTGATTAGTATGATTTATGTGATGATTTTTGTTAACGGCATTGCCCGAGGTTTTTATGCGCCGACTTCGTTTTCACTGATGGCCATGATGATTCCGCGAGAACATTACGGAAATTCTTCAACATGGAACAGCTCTGTCTGGCAAATTGCTTCCATTGCGGGCCCGGCAATCGGCGGATTATTGTATGGCTTTGCGGGTATCCACAATACCTTTATATTCATCTTAACCTGTTTAACTATTGCTTTCATTGCCACTTTTTGCATAAAAAGCCGTCCGGCAACCTACGTACGTACCACCAGTATTTTCCAAAGCCTATCAGAAGGACTGCGTTTTGTTTTTAAAACAAAAATGTTGTTGGGGGCTTTAAGTTTAGATTTATTTTCGGTGTTTTTTGGAGGAGCAGTAGCGCTGATACCGGTGATTGCCCAAGAAATCTTACATGTTGGCGCAACAGAATTTGGATTTTTAAGGGCTGCACCGGCGGTTGGGGCAGTACTAACGATGCTACTGATGACCCGTTTCTCGCCAATGAGAAAACCGTGGCGCAACTTGCTGTTTGCAGTTACCGGTTTCGGACTTTCAATTATCTGTTACGGATTATCCACCAATTTTTACCTTACTTTATTCTTCTTATTTTTAGAGGGCGCTTTTGACAGCGTGAGCGTAATTATTAGATCCACTATTTTGCAGTTGCTAACGCCCGATGATATGCGTGGGCGAGTTTCTGCGGTTAATTCGATGTTCATTGGTTCTTCAAATGAAATTGGTCAGTTCGAATCCGGTTTAACCGCTAAATTAATGCGTACGGTACCGGCTATTGTTTTTGGCGGGAGCATGACTTTAATTGTGGCTGGTGTTACTTGGTTTAAAACTAAAAAGTTGGTGCCACTAAGTTTAGATGAGATTAGTAAACCCTGAAAAATGGAAGACAAGATTGAAGATTTTTCTATAAAACTACCGATTTTTGAAGGGCCTTTTGACCTCTTGCTTTTTTTTATCGAAAAGGACGAACTGGACATCTACAACATCCCCATAGCTAAAATAACCGACGATTTTTTGAACTACATGCATCAGCTTAATGCCTTAAATATGGAGCTCGCTAGCGAATTTATTTTTGTTGCCGCTACACTTATGCGCATTAAAGCAAAAATGCTACTACCGAGGCCAGAGCTCAACGAAAACGGCGATGAAGTGGATTTAAAGCAGGACTTAGTAAAACGCCTTTTGGAATATAAAAGATTTAAAGACGCATCCGAAAGTTTGAAAATATTGGAGGAGCAACGTTTTTATAAACTTAAAAGAGGCAATATTACTGAAGATATAAATGCTTTATTAGCCGATACAGATCATACGGAAGGCTTTACTTCTTTCGATTTATACAAACTGCTTAAAACTTACCACAAAGTGATGGGAAGCTATCAAATTAGGGCAAAGGAAGTTAAACACACGGTAGAAAAATATCCTTATAATATTGAGGAGCAAAAAGTGAAGATTGCAAGCTTACTAGCAATCAACAAAAAGCTCGATTTTAAAACCATGCTGAGCATCTCTAAGGACAAAGTTCAGTTTGTATATAATTTTTTAGCGATGCTGGAAATGTTACAGCAAGAATTGGCAAAAATACAGATTGGCCTAGGCTTTAATAACTTTTGGCTACAGGAGAGAGAAGCGCCTGCTCAATAAAATGAATTACCTTAAGCTCATCAGCTAAACCAATTTCGGGCGGCTTATTATTTTTTAAACAATCTATTACCTTAGCTAAAAAAGCATCGTGTTTGTCTGCCGAACCTTGGTAGTAACTATAATTATTAGCCTGGTTTATTTGGTTAAAAACCGGAATCTCAAAATTTTGCTTCAAGTTAACTGAATCCAATTTTTCCATGTATTGCCCGCCAACTTTTACGTTGCCTTCGGATCCTATAATGGTTAAGCTGCTTTCCAAATTGGTTTGATAGGTGGCATTGGTAAAATTAAAAGTTCCTCTTCCGCCACCAGAAAATTTAAAACTAATTGTTCCGCTGTCGTCAAATTCCGTTTTTATTTTGGGGTTTAAGGTAAACAGATCACTAGCAATTTGTTGAGGGTCGCCACATAACCAAATCAATAAATCAATAAAATGGCTAAATTGAGAATACAATGGCCCTCCACCTAATTTTTTGGTCCCTCTCCAAGGCGAGTCAAGATAATATTGTTGATTTCTGTTCCAGAAACAGTTAATCTGCAACAGTAAAATATCGCCCAACATTCGGTCAGTCATCAGTTTTTTTAGCCATACCGCCACAGGGCTGTACCTATTCTGCATTACCGCAAAAACTTTTTTGCCTGATTTTTCCTCTGCTTCCTTCATCCTATGTACATCCTCGGTTTGCAGCGCAATCGGCTTTTCGCAAATTACGTGATAGCCAGCATTTAAGCATGCTATTGTATGTTGTGGGTGCAAACCGTTAGGCGTACAAACGCAAACAACATCCGCTGGAATTTTAGCGTCTAAAAAACCAGAAACAGAAGTAAAAAAAGGGACGAGATTATCTAAATTTCTACGTTTATTAAAATCTGTATCCACTACCGCAAGCAATTCAGAATCTTTAGAACTATTAATTAGCGTAGCATATTTCTTCCCGATATTGCCCACGCCAATAATTACGAATTTTATGGAACTCATGTAAGTTTTTATCAAATAATGCTATAAAAAATGTCTAATTTAGGGCGCTTAAAGGGAACGTAAGATAGTTAAAAACAACATTATCGTCCAAAAACGGTGTAATAATATCAAAATATAATATAAATACATGAAAAAAGACAAATTAATTTTTGACCTCATTCAAAAAGAACAAGAAAGACAAGAAAACGGTATCGAATTAATTGCTTCTGAAAACTTTGTAAGCAAGCAAGTTATGGAAGCTGCCGGATCTGTTTTAACCAATAAATATGCTGAAGGTTTACCAGGGAAAAGATATTACGGCGGTTGCGAGGTGGTGGACGATATTGAAACTATTGCAATTGAAAGGGCAAAAGAATTATTTGGCGCAACATGGGCAAACGTACAGCCTCACTCTGGCGCACAAGCAAACGCAGCGGTGTTACTAGCGGTTTTAAATGCTGGCGATAAAATATTAGGTTTTGATTTATCACACGGTGGGCACCTTACTCATGGTTCACCTGTAAACTTTTCGGGAAAGTTATACCAGCCGTTCTTTTACGGAGTTGAAGAAGAAACCGGTTTAATCAATTACAAACAATTAGAGGAAATTGCTTTAAGAGAGAAACCAAAACTAATTATCTGTGGTGCTTCTGCATACTCAAGAGACTGGGATTATGAGTTTATTAGAGCCGTTGCGGATAAAATTGGCGCTTTGGTATTGGCAGATATTTCTCACCCATCGGGTTTAATTGCCAAGGGCATTTTAAAGAATCCGCTTCCGCATTGCCATATCGTAACAACCACTACCCACAAAACATTAAGAGGTCCACGTGGTGGATTGATTATGATGGGTAAAGATTTTGAAAATCCATGGGGACTTAAAACGCCAAAAGGAGAGACGAAAATGATGTCGGCTATTTTAGATGGAGCCGTTTTTCCTGGTACACAAGGCGGACCATTAGAACATATCATCGCTGCAAAAGCTATTGCTTTTGGTGAAGCTTTAAGTGACGACTATAAAACTTATATTGAACAGGTTAAGAAAAATGCCGATGCCATGGCAAATGCGTTGGTAGCCAAAGATTACAAAATCATTTCTGGTGGCACAGACAACCATTTAATGCTCATCGATCTTACAAATAAAGACATTACCGGTAAATTAGCAGAACAAGCTTTAGGCAAGGCGGATATTACTGTTAATAAAAATATGGTGCCGTTTGACAAGAAATCTCCATTTGTAACTTCTGGCATAAGATTGGGTACAGCAGCAATCACTACCCGCGGTTTAAAAGAAAAAGAAATGGTGGAAATTGTAGAATTAATTGATTCAGTGATTCTTAATCATCAAAATGAAACTTTTTTAGCAGACACTCGTAAAAAAGTGAACGAGTTGATGAGCAGATATCCTCTCTACAAATAACCTAAATTTGAGTTCGTTAGATCAATATATCGTAGACCAAAATCATCCAAACAAACTGATGGATGATTTCGGTTTATATGAAATTTCATCAAACGAACAATTTGAAGATATTTTAACGCTGGCCTGTTTTGTCACAGGTTGCCCGTCTGCTTATATTTCTATAATTGATGGAGATTGGCAGAACATTAGGTATACCAAAAATTTCTGTGCCGGTCAAAATCAGTTAAACCAATCTATCTGCAGTTTAGCAACAGCCCAAAAAAGCCTTTTACAAATTTCTGATATACAAGCGCATCCCGAAATAAATAATGTGCTTTTAGATAGCCAACAAAATTTCAAATTTTACGCAGGCCTGCCAGTAATTGACAAAAAAGGAGTTGTATTAGGTACTTTATGCGTTTTTGATAATAGTGCTAAGTTATTAAACCAAGATCAGCAGACCAATTTCGAAATTTTAGGCAAGCAAGTTCTCAACATTTTGGAGCTGCGCAAACGGAACATCCAAAAAAAAATAAGTGAGGAATCAGCAGAAGAACATAAGGTTTTCTTCGATGTTTCTCCGAGTTTGATCTGCATTTTAAACGACCAATTAGAAATTCAAATCATAAACAAGGTCGCATTTAATATTTTCGGATTTAAGCCAGAAGAATGTAAAGGATTAAATATTGCAAATTTTATTGTACCAGAAGACCGGATACGCGTTATTAAATTAGCAAACCAAAAACTTAAGGAACGGGTTAAAAGTTTTGAGATAGAAACCCGAATCCGTACTAAAGATAACGATCTGAAATGGATCAGTTGGAACGCCGTTACCAAAAACCGAAAGTGGTTTATTATTGGTAGAGAGATTACGCAGGAGAAAGAAATAAGTAAAAATTTAGACCAACTTTCCACTGTTGCCAGCAAAATAAATAGTGGTATTGTAATTAGTAACGCAAGAGGTGAGGTGATTTGGGCAAATCCTGCTTTTACAAATATTACGGGCTATTGTTTGGCAGATTTTGAATGCAAGCGTTTGGGCGATGTGCTGGTAGGTAAAGAAACGGAAAAAGCATTAATAGCTCAGGCAAGAAAAAACACAGAAAACAAGAAATCGTTCTCTATCGAATTTTTAGCTTACAAAAAAACAGGAGAAAAAATATGGCTATCTATACATAACACGGTTATTTTAGATGAAAAAGGAGATATAGACAGCCTCATAGAAATTGTTATTGATATTACAGAAAGGAAAGAATCTGAAAAACAACTAGAGTTACTATCATTAGTTGCGAGTAAAACCAACAATGGCGTTTCAATTTGCGATAAAGACGGCAACGTAACTTGGATTAACGAAGCTTTAGAAAACATTTTAGGGTACAAAAACGAAGTAATTATTGGCAAAAAATTAGTTGATTTTGTAAAAGGAGAAGAAACTGATTTAGATCTTTTAGAAATTGTTAGAGAGCGGTCTAAATGTTTTGAACCTTTTACTATTGAACATAAGGTTTACAGGAAAGATGGCACCGCAATATGGCTTTCTATAGCAAATACACCTATTTACAATAAAGCTACAAACCAGTATACGCAAATAGAGATTATCAATGATATCACCCAGCGTAAACAGGCAGAACTTCAGCTTTTAGCTTCACGAGAAGAAACTTTACAGCTGAGTAAAGCTAAGGAATCATTTGTATCCATAATGAGTCACGAAATTCGTACGCCTTTAAACGCGGTTATTGGGCTGGCAAATATCCTATATGATGAAGAAAAGCTCCCTAGCCAAGAACAATCTATCGATTTACTTAAATTCTCAGCAGACAACCTACTCAATTTAATCAACGATATTTTAGATTTCAACAAAATTGAAGTCGGAAAAATGGAGCTTGAAAATAAACGTCTTGATATTAGAACTTTGTTGAATGACATTGTAGACTCCATGCGGTTCAAAATTGACGGCAAACCTATTAAATTGGATTATAGCATAGATCCTAAAATACCGGAATTGGTACGAGGCGATAAAACACGCCTTTACCAGATTTTAGTTAACTTAATTAATAATGCGATTAAATTCACACCAGAAGGAAGCGTTAAAATTTTTGTAGAGCTGCTGCCAGAAATCGCAAATAAAGTTGGTTTGGGCTTTAAAATAATTGATACCGGTATCGGAATCTCTAAAGACAAGCTGAATCTGGTATTTGAACCTTTTACACAAGCCGAAAGCAATATTTCAAGAAAATACGGCGGTTCAGGTCTTGGATTGTCAATTACAAAAAAACTTGTTAGCCTTTTTGGCGGCGATATATCTGTTAAAAGTGAGCTTGGCATGGGCACCGAGTTTTCTTTTAAACTTAAATTTAATAAATTTGAGGGCCCTATAGATATGTCAGAAACACCCCAGAATATTACATTAACCGGAAAGATTTTAGTTGTCGACGATAATGATATAAACACTTTGTTAGCGCAAAGAGTACTCAGCAAATTTGGATTAAACGTTGTAACTACTGATAGTGGAATAAACGCTATTGAGCTTTTAAAAGCTAAAGATTTCGACCTTGTGTTAATGGATGTACACATGCCTAATTTAAACGGCTACGAAACCACAAAGTTATTAAGGGCTACCAACGATACTTACTACAAAAATCTACCAATAATAGCATTAACTGCTTCTGTGCTGGATGACCATTGGAACGAAATTGAGAATTCTGGGATGACAGACTTCCAACTTAAGCCATTTAAACCCGAAGAGTTGGCTCAAAAAATCAAAAAATACCTCAAAGCCAATTAGTTTTGCCTCCGTTGCGGCTAATACTTCCCTCGCTAAACATCATTACATTTTATTTAACTTTGCCCTTAAATATCCTTAACTCGGTAAAATGTTGTTAAAATCACTAAAAGGCAATATATACGTTGTCTTAGTTCAAAGACTACTCATCATATTTTTTCTTTATACCGTTTGCAGAATTCTCTTTTTAACCTTCAACCTCGATTCCTTCACCGGCCTCACTTCAAAAGAAGTTCTCAGGATTCTTTTAGGCGGTTTAAAATTCGATTTAAGCGCAATTCTTTACATCAATACTCTATTTATTCTTGGCCAGATCATCCCTTTTAAAATCGTTTATAATAAGCTATATCAACAAGTTTTTGCTTGGATATTTTTTATTACCAACGCAATTGGTTTAGCGGCCAACGCCGGCGATATTGTTTATTATCCTTTTACACTCAAACGAACCACTTTTTCCGCATTTTCGCAGTTTTCACATGAAGATAATTTAGGCAGCCTGTTTTTAAAATTCATGTTTGTTGATTATTGGTACATCACCCTGATATTTGTTGCGATGTTGTTTTTTATGGTTTGGAGCTATAAAAAAATCAGGTTAACTGCACCGGAAAAACAATCGAACCTTTTTTATCATACCAGTTCCCTTACCATAATGCTTTTACTAGTTTGGTTTTGTATTGCTGGAATGCGTGGAGGTTTTAGGCACAGTACCAGACCGATTACAGTAAGCAACGCGGGCGAATTTGTTGAAGATCCGGCAGAGATCAACATCGTGATAAACACACCTTTTTCTGTGATTAGAACAATGAAGACAAAGCCGTTAAAAAAACGCGAATACTTTTCGACAACGGAGCTCGACAGCATCTACTCCCCCATTAAAACACCCGATACCAGCGTTCCGTTCAACAAAAAAAATGTTGTTGTATTGGTTTTAGAAAGCTTTAGTAGAGAGTACATCGGCGGATTTAACAAAAACCTCGACAACGGCACCTATAAAGGTTATGCTCCGTTTTTGGACTCATTAAAATCTGTTTCGCTGTCTTTTAACAACGCCTATGCAAACGGCAGAAAGTCTATTGAAGGTCTTCCATCTGTCATTGCAAGCATTCCCGGTATAAATGAGCCATTTGTATTGGGTTATTATTCGGGTAACAAAATAAATAGTTTAGGAGGGCTGTTGGCAAAAGA
The DNA here is from genome assembly GCA_035496935.1 of Pelobium sp. Taxonomy (GTDB): domain Bacteria; phylum Bacteroidota; class Bacteroidia; order Sphingobacteriales; family Sphingobacteriaceae; genus Pseudopedobacter. The sequence goes on from DATJED010000014.1 coordinate 336,880, forward strand.
AGGCTATAACACCTCATTTTTTCATGGCGCACCAAATGGTTCAATGGGTTTTAGCTCGTTTATAAACCTCGCCGGTATCCAACATTATTACGGTAAAACAGAGTATAATAACGATACGGATTTTGATGGTATTTGGGGTATTTGGGATGAGCCGTTTTTACAGTTTTGGGCCAATAAAATGAACACATTTAAACAGCCCTTTTTTAGCAATATTTTCACCGTGTCCTCTCACCACCCGTTTAAAGTTCCAGAGAAATATAAAGGCAAATTTCCGAAAGGAACTTTACCCATCCACCAAAATATCGGCTATACGGATATGTCTTTGCGAAAGTTTTTCCAAACCGTATCTAAAATGCCTTGGTATAAAAATACCTTATTTATATTAACGGCAGACCATTCTACCGTAGCTTGGCATGATGAATATAAAACATCAATAGGGGCATTTGCAGTACCAATTATCATTTTTGATCCTAGCGGAGATTTAAAAGGTCAAATTGACAAACCTGTACAACAGATTGATATTTTTCCTACGGTGATGAACTACCTGCATTACAACAAACCTTATTTTGCGTTTGGTAACGATATGCTAAAACAGGATGCGGACCATTTTGTAATTAACACCATCGATGATGATTATCAGATTATAATGGGCGATTATGTAATGTTATCACGCGATGATAAACCTATAAAGCTATTTAACTACCATAAGGATATCTTTTTAAAGCAAAATCTTTTGGAGAGCGAACCTGAACAGGTAGAAAAAATGGAAAAACACCTGAAAGCTTTTATTCAGCAATATAACCAGCATATGATAGATAACTCACTTACCGTGAGCATTCATTAGCCGACTAGTAAAAGGAGTTCTTAGTGGCTGAACTAATACTGCAGTTTATTAGTCGATGCGGTTAGCGGTAGCACCCTCTCCTTCAGAGAGTGTTAGGTATTTATTCAGTATAACCGAAACTTTTTAGGTAGTTTTCGCGGTTTCGCCAATCGGGAATTACCTTTACAAACATTTCTAAAAAAACCTTTTTTTGTAAAAACTCTTCCATATCCTGGCGGGCGTAGGTACCAACTTTTTTGAGCATCGAGCCACCTGTTCCTATCAAAATATTTTTTTGCGATTCCCGTTCTACCACAATCTCAGCACTTATTCTAATAATATCCTTTGCTTCTTTAAATGACGTAATTATAACTTCGGTACTATAGGGGATTTCTTTTTTATAAAATTTGAAAATCTTTTCCCTAATCATTTCCGATACAAAAAAACGTTCGGAACGGTCAGTTAACTCGTCCTTTTCATAATAAGCCGGATGTTCGGGCAGGTTTTCTGTTATAAAGCTCATTACAGGCTCTGTATTGTACGAGTGCAAAGCTGAGCACCCAACTATTCCCTCGGGATTCAGCTTCTCTTTCCAGTAATTTATTTTCTCTTCAATCAGGTCGTTTGTAGATTCATCAATCTTGTTAATTACCACCAAAACTTTCGCAGTAGTTTTTTTCAGTTTTTCCAACACATCTTCTTCGTCCTGCTTTTCGTTAATATCCGTCACGAAAACCAATATATCGGCATCCACCAAAGCATCATCAACAAAGTGCATCATATTTTCCTGCAATTTGTAGTTCGGTTTAATAATTCCGGGAGTATCTGAGAAAACTATTTGGTAATCCTCGTGATTAACGATACCTAGAATACGATGGCGGGTAGTTTGCGCTTTTGGAGTTATAATCGCCATTTTTTCGCCAACTAGCTGATTCATAAGGGTCGACTTACCTGCGTTCGGCTTTCCAATAATGCTAACAAAACCTGCTTTATGTGTCATGTAAATTTATTTTAAAAAATATTTGGAGTACAAAGAAACGAATTATATCTTTGCAGACCAATTCAGGGAAACGATTTATTTCTGAAAAGGTTCAAAGAAAGAAAACAGAACGTGTTTTCTACAAAAAATTGAAATTAAGTCATTAAAATACAGTGCGGGGTGGAGCAGTTGGTAGCTCGTCGGGCTCATAACCCGAAGGTCATAGGTTCGAGTCCTGTCCCCGCTACCTAAAGGAAGTTGAAAGACACTTCTTTTTTTATGGCCCGTTCGTCTAGGGGTTAGGACGCCAGATTTTCATTCTGGAAACAGGGGTTCGATTCCCCTACGGGCTACTTAGAACAACAACAAAAAAGCTTAAAAGCCTGCAAATCAAATGATTGCAGGCTTTTTTCATTTAATAGAATTGCCAAAATATTCACTTTTTCACCTAATTCTGGTGAGTATCTGGTGAGTACTTGGCAAGTCAAAAGAAGTACTCACCAGAAGTGGCTTAATAAACTGATATTCAATTAGTTTAACCACTAAACATCTTGATTAAAAATAGCTGCAAATGTATATTTGTTAACCTTTTAAATCGAGTTATTATGCTAACTAGTTTTCAAGTGCTTTTTTATCTGAAAAAGCCAAAGTCTTATTCTTCCGGTCAAATGCCTATTTATTTAAGAATTAGTGTGAACGGCAAACGTTCAGAAATCTCTATTGGACGTTCCTGTTCTCCCTCCAACTGGAATCCGCACAGTGGAAGAAGTAAAGGAAATAAAGAAGATGTCAAATTATTGAATGCCTATCTGGAAAGTCTTCACACCAAACTGAATATTGCTCATCAAGTGCTTGTTGAAAGTGGAAAAGAGTTGACGGTTGAATATTTGAGAAATGCCATCTCTGGAAAAAGAGAAAAGTCAAAAATGTTGCTGGAGATCTTTGACGACCACAACCAAAAAGTGGAAGCGCTATTGGGAAGTGGTTTTGAACCCAACACTTTAAAAGGATATCGTACTACCGTCAAACACCTCAAATCTTTCATCAAATATAAATACAAAAATGATGATATTCCTATCAACAAACTGAATCATGAATTTATTGTAGATTTTGAATTTTATCTACGAAGTTCCTGTAAGATAAGTATGGTTTCGGCTGCTAAATATATTAAGAATCTTAAAAAGATAGTGAATAGTTGTGTTGCCCATGATTGGATAATAAAGAATCCATTTGTAAATTATAAATCTAAAGCAAAAGCCGGTGAAAGGGTTTATTTAACTCAGAATGAACTTAACTCCATTTATCAAAAGCAGTTCACCATCGAAAGACTAGCACAAGTGAAAGACATTTTCCTTTTCTGTTGTTATACCGGATTGGCCTATGCAGACATTAAGAAATTAAGGAGGCAGGAAATAGGCTTAGGCATAGATGGAGGGTTTTGGATATTTACAAAGAGAAAAAAAACGAATACTTCAACAAGAGTACCTCTTTTGGATATTGCTGTAGAAATCTTAGATAAATATAAAGATCATCCTCATTGCGAAGCAGAGGGAACATTATTACCTGTATTGAGCAACCAGAAGATGAATTCTTATTTAAAGGAGATAGCTGACCTTTGTAGCATTACTAAAACACTAACATTCCACATTGCCAGACACACTTTCGCTACTACAGTAACTTTGAGTAATGGAGTTCCGATAGAAACAGTATCCAAAATGCTGGGTCATACCAATATTAAAACGACCCAGCACTATGCTAAAATTTTAGATGTAAAAGTGAGTAACGACATGTCAGCTCTCAGAAGCAAAGTGTCTTTTAAATGATCACGGAAAGTTCTCAGTTCATAAATTGAGAAAGCCAGAAAGCAGGTTTAAATCAATATTTGATAATAGCAATCTATTCGGAAGCATCAAAAAATAAAACAAACTTTCGGCAGTAATTAGAATTTTTTGCCGTAAATTTGAATAGAAAACATCGACAAAATAAAAGATAAAAGTCACATAGCAGAGCTAAATGCCTATTATGGAAAGCAATCCGTGCTTTCCCTGGATGCGATCCGCCAATATTTCAGAAAGAAAGAGCCTGAGATACCGGACGGCACCATCAAATGGCGCATACATGATATGGTAAATTCAGGCTTCATCAGCCGGGTTGGACGTGGGCTTTATCAACTTGGAACAGGGAATGAATATGTACCTTATCTTTCACCAAGGGTATTGAAGATCAGTAAGTTTTTAAAAAAGCAGTTTCCGCTAATTTCCTTCTGCGTGTGGGACTCTGGACAATTAAATGAGTTTGCACAGCACCTCAGTAGCTACCACTTCATTTTGGTGGATATAGAACGTGAGGTTGCAGAATCAGTATACTTCAAACTAAAGGAAGAATTCAAGGGTGTTTTCCTTCGACCATCAGAAACGCTACTCAACAATGTACTTCCAGATTTCCAATTACCTTTAATTATAAGGTATTTAGTTAGTGAAAGCCCGCTTTCGGAAGAAGCTAATATGCCTATTGTAACCATTGAAAAACTATTGGTTGATGTATTCTGCGATCCAGAATTCGATTATCTAGTGGGCAGTGAACAGCGAGCAATATTCAGTAACGCTTATTATAAATATACCGTGAACGAAAACAAGCTTTTGAGATATGCAGGACGTAAAGGTAAAAAAGAACAAATCCAGAGGTATATAAAGGAGGGAAATTTTAAAGAACAACGGTCTAAAACAACCTAAACCTAATGATTGCAAAAGAAAGTCTTACGCCAGAGTGGCTTGCAAACGTGTCTAGTAAAAACAATAAAGCAGACAAAATCCTAGTCGAAAAGGTGATTCGTGCCCTACTGCTTTTAGAGGGGCTTGTTAAATCTGATCTCAAGTTTGTTTTCAAAGGAGGAACTGCGCTTATGCTGTTAATGAACAGTACAAAACGCCTTTCAATCGATATTGACATTATCGTTAGCAAAAAACAGGACCTTGATCAGTATTTTAATTCTTTTTTAACCGAACAAGGCTTTATACGGTTCGAATTACAGGAGAGAAAAGCAGCAACAAATATTGAAAAAGCACATTATAAATTCTTTTATAATCCTCTACATAAATCTAACCTTGCTGAGGATTATGTACTGTTGGACATTCTATTCGAGAAGCCACATTATATAAATGTGATAGACTGGCCGATAGATTCCAGTTTTGTGCAACAGAATGGAGAGCCTATCACGGTAAGGCTACCTTGCCATGAAGATATTCTGGGCGATAAACTGACCGCTTTTGCACCAAATACTACTGGTATACCATATGAAAAAAGCGGTGATCTAAAGACTATGGAGATCATGAAGCAGCTGTTTGATATAGGCAGTCTATTGGATGTCGTAAAAAACACAGACATCATCGCTCAAACTTTTAATGCTTTTGCTAAAACAGAAATTGGTTACAGGCATTGCGAGACAGATGCAAATGGCGTATTAGATGATATTTATGATACCGCGATGCACATATGTAGTCGTGGGGCCGAAGGGAAAGGTGATTTTCAAGCCTTAAGTCATGGCATTATCCAAGTTAAGAGGTTTATCTTTTCAGAGAGTTATAATATAGACCGGGCTATTACGGATGCGTCTAAAGCAGCTTATCTGGCTACGGTTCTTCAGAGCCAGCACACACAGCTTGAAAAATATAAAGATGCCGCTCAAATCAAAGATTTTGTAATTGACCAATCCTTCAATTCCAAGTTGAATAAATTGAAAAAAGGAAATCCAGAAGCTTTTTTCTATTGGTATCAAGTTTACCTCATCAAGCAATCTTAATAAAAACAAACTTTCGGCAGTAATTTAATTTCATTGCCGAAAGTTTAAAAATGGATGAAGTTTTTTAGAGAAATAAAAAATCAATTAAATCATCCCTTCATCCTACAAATTTCATATATAAAAACAATTTGTAAACCCAACCATTGAAAAGGAGAGTCAAAGTTGACCGTTCCATTCCATTTTACCGCGTAAGCACCCAAGAGCGGAGGACGGATGAAATGTCAAGGCCGGGGCTTCCAAAAAAAACAACTATAAAAACGTCCCGCTTGTACAGCCTTTACGTTTCATCCGTCCGAGGGTAAATTTGCGGAAAGCGGTGAAACGGAACTGTTTGTTGCGGGAGAGCTTTAAGGCAGCGCTGTTATGAGCAGCGCGAAATTTCAGTGCTGCCGAGCGGTGCGGAAATGTACGGGCGAAAGAGGGTAAGGCATCGGGCAGTGCGGAATGAGCCTGTTTATTTCCGCACATGGACTCGAGGGGAAGCCAGTTGATCGTAAGGTTGTACGAGGCTAACCTTCAACTGAAATTTTCATACCTCAAGCAGTCTTTCACTTTTCTGTATCACTCTGCAATATCCAGCAGTCTGATATGGGCATCGAAAGCTTCGTCCGCAAGGTCCTGAATTTTATCCGCTCTCCCGTACAGTTCCCGGCATTCCGCTTCCGAAACCCTGAAGCCCGCATCGTACCTTGCCCTTACATATGCGCTCTCCAGAATATCCAGCAGGACGGTTTCCGTCTGTGTATCGTCTGGAAAAACCTGGCTGATCTCCGGCGCTATCCGCTGTACATGCTTTTTTAAGGTACGGATAGAATGGGTCTTCTGGCAGCCCCCGTTAAAGGCGGTGACCAGCGCCCTTAAGGTCAGCTCGGTTGCCTGGTGCAGCATAAAGATGGCGAGGGTAAAATCATGTCGCTGGAAGCAAAGTTCCGCTTGGGTGTAGAATGCGATGGCGGCAAGCTGGCCGGACTTGAACCGCCTCTTTGCTTCCTCCTTAAAGTTCAGCAGCCCGTCCATGTCCGTTTTAGGGAAGGGCGTTCTCCCGTTGTCGTAGATGAGGTGCTCTCGGGTACAGTAGAACAGAAAGGACCATACCCCTTCCCGCAACGCCGCCGACAGCCTTCCGGAGCTGTACAGCGTACAGCCGATATGGGGGTGTAGGGCGGCGGCAAATTCAAGGTAAGGCTCCAGTTCGGCGAACTTGGTACCGATGCCTACAGGTACGATGACGATCATTTCATAAGCTCTGGCACCGCTGTTTGGGATCAGGAAAATTCTTTCTGGCCTCATCGTTCTAACTATAAGCTCCGCTACGTCCGCCACCCCGAGAGGAAGACCGGGACGAACGTTCCCTGCCTCCCGCTTTTGACTTTCCTTCTTGTCATCTTCCAAAGCAAAGGCGGAACGGCTGGCCAATGCCATCAGCTGTCCGAAGCTTTTGTTCATTTCCTGCTGTCGTTCTTCGGTGAGGGAGCCGATGTTTGATGTTATCCAGGTCCTGTAGAGCTCCCATAGGAAAGATTGGGCCTCCGGTACTTTTTGCAGATTTTCCATAAGCTGAAAGATTTGGTTAACTTTCTGCCAATTTCAACAGAACCAATACTTTACCGAACCACAGCGAATTGTATTTTACATTGAAGCGGTTGTTTCGTACATTTACTTTTAACCATACATTTGTACTATGTCAGAGACCTTACATATCGGAAGAAAAATCAGTCGCATCAGAGAATTGCGTGGAATGAAACAGGAAGCCTTGGCTCAGGAACTGGGCATCAGCCAGCAGGCTGTTTCTAAACTGGAATAGAGTGAGAAGATTGAAGATGAAGTTTTAGACAAGATTGCTATAGTCTTAGGAGTAACCTCTGATGCAATTAGAAATTTTGAACAAGATAAGGCGATATTCAATATTCAGAATAATTACGAGAACTCGAATAATAGCGGAGCAAATGTTGGTTATCAAGTTACCTTCAATCCTATAGACAAATTGATTGAGGTTTTTGAAGAGAACAAGAAGCTTTATGAGCGGTTATTAGCTAGTGAGAGGGAGAAGGTGGAGATTTTGAAGGGGAAATGATAATGCTAGCACAAGTTTAAAATCGATAGAAATTAGTATATTGATTTTAGGGGTTGTTTAATAATTTATGAGGCAATGTTTTTTGATTATCTAATTCTCAACTAAAGGAATATTCTGTTAATTTAACAAATAAAGTATTAATGATAAATAAACTAGAAGTTGACGGTTTTAAATCTTTAAAAAACTTTTCTATTGACTTCAAGAGAGGATTGAATGTTTTAATTGGACCGAATGGAGTAGGGAAAACAAATATTTGTCAAGCAATAAGTCTTTTACATTCATTAACAACTAATTCTTTATTTGAGACATTTACTCAATTTGGTGGAGTGCAATCTATCTTCAACATAGTTGAGAACTTAGAAGAAAAAAAGTATCTTAAAATAGTGGTTTTTGGAGAAACCGAAGGAAGTTTAGACTCAGATAAGGAAGGATATATTCTAAAGTTTGAATATAAAATAGTCCTTAAACTTACTGATGAATTGTTATTTGATTATGAAGAATTAATAATTAGGAGAAAAACTAAAAAAAACAATTACAAGACTGTAATTAAAATAGTTCAAAACTCAAAAAACGAAGTAAAAGTTGAAATAAAAGATAGTGACCTAATCGGGCATTATAATGTTATAAAGAAGGGAGAAAAGAATTTCACAATCAAACTTCAAGACCAAGAAAGTTTTTTACCCCTTATGGGTAGGCTGTTTTTTTCTTGCCATCTAATTTTGAAAGAATTTTCAAAGATTAAATCATTAAATATTGATCCTAATGTTGCAAGAAATTCTTGTGATATAACTGAACCACACGAAATGCTTGGTAATGGAAGATATTTAGCAAATACTGTTTATTTTTTAAATAAAAAGGGTGAAGATTTATCGGAGATTAATTCGTTGCTAGAGCAACTAATTCCTAACTACAAAGAACTCTGCCCAAAAATATCGGAGATAAGTAGAAAGCGATACTTCACAATTAATGACGATAATGGTAATTCATTTCCATCAAACAGTTTGTCAGATGGAACTATTAAACTTCTAGCTCTACTAGTCGGCATTATTTCTCAAAATGAAAGGACAACTATTATTGAAGAGCCTGAAAATTATTTACATCCATATGCTAACAAGTTATTGATAAGCTATTTAAGAGAAACTTATGATGATGGAATCTGTATATTAACAAGTCATAGCGAGACTATTTTGAACCTAATTAAACCTGAAGAACTTATTATTTGTGAATTAGAAAATAGTTTCACAAAAAGTTCTAGAATAGAAAATGTAAAAGAGGTTGCAAAAATTATAGAGGAATCAGGTTTTGGCTGTGGATACCATTATATATCTGGAAATCTTGGAGGGGTGCCAAAGTTTTAACAAATGAGTTTACAAAAATTGTTGATTATAGTCGACGGGCCTACAGAAGAGAATGCTTTAAGAAATAGATTTTTAAAAGACTATAATGACTCTCCCAAAATCAGACTTGGCCCTGGGAATGGTAAAGATTATTCTATTGGGGGCTACATCAAAGGTATTTTACCAACCTTAATTTTTGAACTTTCTTTAAATTCTAGAGCAATAATCTTAATTCCTGACTTAGAACGCAGGAAGATGAAGATTGAAAATTTTAGAGACAATTTAAGAGAAAAATGTATTGACGCCTTAGTAAGTAATTCAAAATTTAAAAAAGAGGATTTAATAGAAAAAATTTTCATTTGTCCCCCAAATATTATGTTTGAAAATTGGATAGTTAGTGATATTAAAACTATTTCTATTGAATGCTCAGAGTTTGATTCTGAAGTTAAGCAAGAAAAATTTGACGGGAGACATGGAACTTCAATTCTTGAAAAGAATATGAATTGTAAATATAAAAAAACGGTTCATGGATCTAAGTTTTTTAAAAAAACTGATTTTACTATTTCTTCCTCGAATTCAGATTCTTTCGCTTACTTTTTAGAAAGATTTGCAGTTTTAAAGGCACAGTTTTGTGATTGAATCCTCTTATCGAAAGTTGGAATCTTAGTAATATGAATTATTATAAGCCTTTTCCATCTTCCTCTTAACCCCAGTATCGCTATGCTCATATAAATACTTCCAAGACCTTCTAATCCTGTCATTCTCCACCTGCTCCATTTCGATCTCCTTTTGGTTATTGCTATAATTCACGCCCCATTTGTAAAGATTAGTTAATGCCAATATAATGACCAGCCACAGAAACCATCTCCCAAACACAATCTTATAAAACAGCTTGGCATCCTGCTCAGGGAATAACAGAATCTGGAATTTCCTTTGGATGTTCTTTGGTTGGTTGCCGATCATCAGTTTAATGTCCAGCATACCTTTCTGAAGCAATTGGAGAAAAGGTTTTGTATCTGAATTTACATGGACCGGCTTCGGCTCTTTGATCTGTCCTTCTAATTTTCCTATTTTCTCTAACAACTGTTTGTTGGTTTGAATGAGATTATTGATGTGCTGGCTGGTAATTTTCTGCTCTTCTGCAAACTCCTGTAACACCAGTTCCAAGGTGTCTTTATCCATTTCGTTGTGATTTCCCATTTGATGATTTTTTATCGGCTCATTTGCCTATTTCTTCTTTTCTTCTTTCTCCTAGATTCTTTGATGAGTTCGGTATTGACTCCATCAGCTCCATACTCCGGTTTGGTGAGATTATTGAGCAGTTTTGAAATCTGTCTTTCCATCACTTCGATGACCTCTGTTTCCTCATGAGTTCCGTAGTGATGTTTAGGTGGCTGGATGTAGGGTGTTTTTTGTTCCAGTTGTCTTTGTTGTGCTTGCTCTTTCTCCTTTCTAACCTGCTTTTTCAGTTCGATTACTTTCTCGATTTTCGAGAGGGAGAATCCCAGCTCACTTCCTTTCACCTTCACCTTTTTATCATCAATAAAAGAGATGCCCCTTCCTTTGATGACCTGATAACCGAGTGATCTCATTTCTTTTTCAAATGAGGCGTAGCTTTCTGATTTTTCGAGGGTCTTTCTAATGTCGTTTCTCATCCGCTCTTTCCTGCTGTCATGTCGTTGGATTTTTTTGTCCTTTGGAGATAAGAATGCTCTAGGACTTAAGACCTCCTGTAATCCGTACTGCTTCTCCAGTCTCCTGCAAAGATTTGACATCCTTTTGTAGCTGTTGCCATCTTTGGCTGCCTTCCCGTCAAAGCCCACTCTGTTGGCCGCGATATGGATATGCTGTTCTTTGGTGTCCTTGTGCAGTACACAGATGTACTGATGATCGCCCACTCCGAACTCCTCTGCACAGGCTTTGCCTATCTCCGTCAATTGAATTTTAGAAAGAGTTTCACCGGGAGCCAACCGGAGGGAAAGATGGAGCACCGGCTTCTCACACCTCCTGCTCAGTTGCTGAACATCCCTGAACTGTGCGGCCAGTTCCTTTTTGTTTCCAAAGCACTGGTTATAATGGAGCACCTCCGCCCGATCTTTGTGATTCAGCTGTTCAGCTTTGGAAAGCTGTTCTTTCCGCTCCTCGCTCAGTTCCCTTTTATCTTCCAGACAATAGCTGATACAGTGGTAAGCAGATTTCCCTATGGAGACATGGCCTATCATTTCAGTTTCTCTTTGATCAATATGGCCAGCTGTTTCACTTCATTGGACTGAACATTCAGTCTGGCCCTTTCCAAAGGATTGAGCTCATCCAGACTGTTACGTTTTTTTGCGACCTGATTCAGGTTGGCGGCAAGATGGTTGAGTGTTCCGGTCATGGATAATATTTCCTTACCGAGTGATCTGTTCTTCAGGTCAACCTTTCCCTTCAGTCCCAAATCCCGCAGGTATTCCGAAGTATTGAGATGTACAGCTTTTGCCTTTGCTTCAATCACTTTCTTTTCGTAAGGTGTACACTTGATGGTGATATACACATCACGCTTGATCTCTTTTCTCGGACGTCCTCCTTTATTCCTGGTCTGCTTTTCCATGATGGTTTTAGGGTGTCAATTTTTAGAATGCGCTAGCATGAGAAAAATCTTTCTGTGAATCCCAGAGGATGAACAGAAACCAGCGTTTTGGTGCAACCAAAACATAGCTGGCTACCTGCAACGCGGCAAAGGGATTGCTTTAAGGTCAGGTTCCTGCAAACTATCATGGATTATTATCTGACTTCCCTTAAAATGATCATAGGAAGGTGAATAATCTATATATCCACAGGCGACCAGTTCACGGATACACTTATGATAAGTAGCCGTTGATCTAATCTTGCTGAGCTTCATCAGCTGTCTTCTGGATATCCGGAAAGGGGTAATGAAACGGCTTCGCTCCCAAAGTGAGAACATAGAGATATAAAGACAGATATGAGAAGGATGAAGACGGCTGTCCTGAGAAACCGGGATCAGGAATTGGGTAAGACTAGGCATGGTCACCTCCTTCCAGAAGTTTGGTAATGTCAGAACTTTTGTAGTACATGGTTCCTCCGATTTTGGTGAAGCGGAGTGTTCCATTGATGCGTAAATTCTGCAAAGTGCCGGAGGAGATGTCCAACAGTTTTCTGACCTCTGCACTCTTCAGCCATTGTCTGGTAATCGGACTTTCTGAAGGTTTAACAAGTTTGGAGATTTCAGCTAACAGTTCAGACTTGAACTGAGATAAATCCTCTTTGGTGATGATTTCTACTGACATGATTTAATGTTTTATAGGGTTTATATTCTCAATGGCAGCTAAACAAAAGAAATAGTATACTGCCATTGATTACCCTACAAAAGTCAGGAGGAAAGGGTGGCTTTGAATGACCAATGGAGGTGTTTGGTCATGGGCAGTGAGTGAACAAGGGGGTTAATCCTTTTGGTCTACTGGAATGATCCTAAAGAGCTTGTCAGATACTTGTACTTCAGAGCCTTTGATGAGCTTGGTATTCTTGTTGGCAGGGAAATAATTTCGAGCTGTATTGATGGGGATTTCCTTTTCACCGTGAAGGAAATATTTAGCTAGCATCTTGTACCATGAGCTTTGGGTCTGTGAACGGAACAGCTTCTTTTCGTCAGGGGAATTCAGTTCCTGAAGCTGTCTAAAAAGATCAATGACTGTGGCCAGTTTACCATTTGTAATACTAATTTTCTCAGCCGATTCATATTGGTTCAGCTCTTTGATCTGCGCTTCCAGGTCTAAAATCTGATCCATCAGTTTTTGAACCTGTTCTTCTTTTTCTACCAATAAAATCTCCAAGGATTTATGATGGTTCCACTGGTCGATGGAGTGAAGGAATTTTAGAAAAAGGTTCAATTTCTCCAACGATTCTTTGTTCAGAACATGCCTAGAACCGAAAGGAGTCTGCTGTTTATAGTACTGGATTCTGGAGGTGGTCAGCTCATAGATATAGCTAAAGAATTCTTTTTCTTCACCAACATTTTCTCTCAGAAAATAGACTAAGTGGTATTGGTAAAAAGAGGGATATTCCTCTTCATTCAGTTCATAAAGTTTGAGGAAAAAGAAGTTGTCGGCATGGGATTTATAGAAAGTAAAAGGTCTACCTAACTCAAATTTATGCGGTGAAAAATTGAAGGGGTTGCGGAGTTTGAAGTAGGTGTTGCTCATAGATTGGGTAGATGATTTAGGCATTTTGGAACAAAAATCTTTCCATTATTTACATTTTTCTGAATGTTTAGTACTTGCATTGATCTATGATCAACTAGGAAATGTATAAATATCAGTAATAAAGCCCAATGATTAGTGTAAGAAAAGCTCAGTTCTTCTTTGAAAGCAGGTGGGATTTCACCGCTTTAGAATCGTTAGACCCGGTTAGAGAGACTTTAGCCATCCAACTCCAAAAATTACTAAATGACAAAAAAACTGACCATTCTAGCTTACTCGAGAAAGCTCTATAATGTTAGATGGATGGAAACCCTAGTTCTTCTACAAGAAAAGTCTAAAAGCTGTGTATAGTTGTTTAAACTCGTTCTTTACTAATTGGAACCGGCATTTTCAAATGTACGCGCGAATTGATCCATACAAATTAAATTTTCACACCTAACTTTTCCAGTATATCTTTTTTGAATTTGCTAAATGGGCGTTTATGGTGATCAATATCTTCGAATTCCGTCCCAAAAATCATTCGGTAGGCTTCTTTTTTACTAACTACAACTTTAAAAGTTCTGTTAAATAGCGTGTCTAAATAGTTATCTGAATATTTATAACGTAACTCTAATAAGTCTTTAAGTTCGTATGCAGAATGCTCATTGTAAACTTCAGCGATTTGAAAAGCAGCTAAAGTATTGGCTGATTTTGATTTTGATTGAACATCAATAACGACATTATTGGTATTTACACTTTGAGACTTATAATTAAAATTAAAATCTTGCTCTGGTTTGTTAGTATAAGGGTGCAAATGTTTCGATAACGAAAAATCGACTGCCCCCTTTACCGAACTATTACAAATTGTGCAAGACGGAATCAAATTATAAAGCGACAAACCCAATATCGGGTATTTTCCATGGGCATACCAATGATCATAATTAGGGCGCGTTACGCGTGTTCCGTTGTTGACCTGCCCCGTTTTTGGATCTTTAAAAATGATGGTTGTTGTATAGACGCGATTACAATAGGTGCAAGTATTGCGATTCAACATTTTTGCTAATTTAAATGAGGTGATCTTATGCCCCATTATGAATTCATCATAGTCAAACACTCGCTTTAACTTTTCCATCTCTGGGCCATATTGTCTAATGAGTCGTCTCTCTCTGGCACTTCTTCGGGCTATTTGCTTATGTTTTCCCAACCAATATTCTTCATAAACACTCACCGATAACCCAGGTGATAATAAGGGAAGTATCGCATCATGGTGTGCCATTAAATCCTTTGGTTCATCAGTTAATATTGCTTTGATCCGCGCTGAGGTCAAAAATCCTTTTGCTGCTGGACTTAGGGTTGAAAGAGTCAAGGCATCTCTTATTTTTTTTAATAACAGATTGCGATAAGTAGTTTCCTCCGATTTTATTAATTTAGGTAAGTAAAACATCAGGAACGAACATCTTTATTTTGAACACGATTGAGATCAGATTGTAAGGCCGCCATTCGGCTGATAATGATACCTTCTTCCGTTTTATCACCAGTAATTTCATCAAACATCTCTGCCAATTTCAGTTGTAAAACAGGTTCACCTATTAGTCCGATCAATTGACGGTGATAAGCCATCTCGGAAAGTTTTCTTTTATTGTCGTTCAACCAATCAATGGTTTTGTTAATCGTTTCTTGAGCGATTTCACCCATGGGGCCTTTTTTTAGAAAAAAACTATGTTTTAACAGGTCAAAAATATTAGCCCCAAAGGTCTGCAGTTGCAGACCTTCTTTGTCCGGTGTACCGTCTTTGCATAAAGCCAACATGTTTTGACTGGGGATGTCTGAGAGAATAAATGGTGAGTGAGTGATAAAAAGCACGTTTATCCCAGTTATATCCAACAATTCCATCCTTTTTAAATTCGATAAAATATCATTAACGAGTGTACGCTGCATTTCGGGATGGAAATACAACTCCAATTCATCAAAGACAATATTCGTTACCTGATACTTTATATTGACTCTTTGGCGATTGGTTGAATTCAGATTATAAAGGTGATATACCAAGGTGGCGATACTGTAGACTCTTTGTTTCTCTCCAGAACTTAGGTCTTCAAAGTTTCCCTTGTCTTTAAACTCAATGTCGATCTTAAAAAAGCCGGGAGGCAAAATGTCGATCAGTTCTTTGTTCTTCAATTCGGCTTGCTTATTCAGCTGACCTGAAAGGTAACTTACAGTTAAGTCAAATGACTCTTTTCGATCAATATAAAGCTCGTTACTCAAAAAATTCAGTGCCTGCAGAAGTTTGAAAGTAACGTGACTTTTGTCCCCAATGAGCATCAGCAGGTAGCCTTCTAAATCACCTCCAGGTTCATAAAAAAACTGGAAGAGTTTTTTATAAGGATCATATTTTGAAGCAATGTTAATGAGTTTTCGAATAATATATTCTTTAGCATAGGCATTTAAGCGTGTCTCTTTAGGTTTGAAATTTTTATTTTTCAAGAAGTGTTCGTAAACAGCCGGCAAAATGACATCACCATATTTCGCGGTCAGTTCAAAATTCGGGGTACCATCTTCATTGTACTTGAATTTTTTCTCATTGATCGTTACTAAAAGTCGGTTGGCAATTTTATCATTGATAATATTTCTTAGACTTTCTTTCGGCGTACGACGCCTGCTTACTTTTCCAAGAATATTTGAAAGTAAACGGGATTTGACTAAATATTCTTCGTTATTGATCTCAATGTTCCCTCGGTCTCGATAAGGATTTAATACGATCGGAGTTTGATAACCATCGTTTTTGTGAAATATCTTTTTCACCCAAATTCCTAACACATCAGAATTCAGCGCATGTAGGGAGTAATTGATCGAAATAGTATAGAAGAAACTGTTGAGATTCAATTCATGCGTTTTATCCAAAGAAAACAGCTCATTTTCATGTTTATAAAATGATATACTTTTTCCATGCAACCGTAATAACGTCAACTTATCATTAAGCTGGTAAAACAGCTCAACATTAACGTTCGGAACTAGAAATTTTACGCCTAAACGAATTTGCGCCTCTTCATCAAAAAGCACATTTGCTAAAATGGCGATGTTGTAACAAGCGACATAGAATAATTCAATCAAACTGCTTTTACCCGAGCCGTTCTCGCCTACAAGCGCTGATATGTTAATTGTAAGTTTTTCACCATTACTTTTGGTAAAGCTGTAAATATCTGGTATCTCATTAGGACGCATAAGCACTTTACGATTATGGTCAGAATAACCAGAAAAATCATATTGATTGTAAAATATATATGGCACTCCCACTTTTATAACCTTACAGATCTTTGGATCACACTTCGTTATAGGGCGAATACCTATCAATTTAAAATCGCTCATAAGATGTTGTTTTTATGAAGCCGTTGTAAATAATTTGGAGCGCCCGTGTATCACTTGGCATATCTAATACAGGAATTTTTCCTTTGTTTTTTTGTAACTGAATAATTTCTAACCGCTGCGTGATGCGATCATAGGGCAAGGATGAATTTTTAAATACCATTCTAGGCGTAGCTGGCTTTTCCACCCCAATAAGTTGCTTATAAAAATATTCAGGAATAACTTTCCGTCCCGGCGGAATAAAATCAGGTAAAAAAGGCATAAGTGATAAGTTCAGGTAGTTAATATAGGGATATTATTTTTTACTTGATATTTACCTAAATTAGTTTTAGTATTGAATAAACCTAATTATGCCTATCACCCCAAACGTTTATCAAATTCAAAAAGACCATCACGAATTATTGGGTTTAAGTACCCTTGAAATTATTGAAAGCATCGTTAATAAAGGTCGAATGAAATTACAATTCGACAAGGTTTTTGATCCCAACGAGCTATCGACTTTCCAGCGGGATGATTTTACTTATCATTTGTTTTTGATAAATACGGCTGAGCATGAATCAGACTGGTCAGAATTTTTGCCTGAGGAGCTAACGGCGAATAATGATTTTACGCAACAAAAATTGTCCTTGTTGTTATTTGTAGAAACCGAGTTTCAACTTTACGTTGTGGTAGGTGGTAATGCTTACATGTTGATTATTCCATATATCGATCATGCTTTTGGTATCACCGCTTATGACCGGATTGTCGAACCGGACAAAGATGAATTAACATCTATCCGAACACGGGGTATCACTGGACAACGCATCGGTATGAATGAGCAATTTAGGAATGAATACCGAATTATCAATTTTACAAGGTTCGGCAAATTACCTAAAGAGATTCATGTTAAGCTATGCCGTGAATCGACAGATATATATTTCCCGCGCTTAAAGAGTAAAGAGCGAGAGAGGCTGCAATTGACGGTGGGTGCGGGATTCAGAATTGGTAAAAACCTGAACTTCGATGGTTTACACCAATTAATTGAAGACTTAACGATCGTTGCAACACATCCGCCGAAAGAATACCTAAGTTCTTACCAACCGATAAATGATAATGAAGAAATTTATGAATTGCGAAAACTGTTGATTCATAAACTCTATAATAACCTCGCCGTAATTTACAATGGTAGTCGATTGGCTAATGACCGATTCGATTTCGATTTTTGTAATCCTAACCGCATTGATCTTTTTTATGAGGCAGAGGCCTATCAAATAAAAGAAAAGACCGAAGAGGGTGGCTATAAGCTTTTCGCAACATTAAACAATCGAGAAGACATTTTCCGTTGTGTGATGGATCGCGCAGTTGAAACAGTCGGGATGAACAGTGAATACAAATTCAGCGATTACCTCTGGGGTGTCCATATCGCCGCACTTAAGGGCGACAAAGTAACTACGAGTTCTGGGTTTATGTTTCATTTTGGTGCTGAGCTTTCTTACAAGAACAGTCCCGTATTTTTAATTGACACCAAATGGTATTTCCTTAAAGAACAGTTCATCACAGATTTGATTACAAACGCCCAACATATTTTCCGCACTTATCGAGCGCGACCAGAAATATTGAAGTTTCCGTGGGATAAAGATGAATTAGCTCAGGAAAGGCAATATAATATTTTGTATGATACAGAACCATGTTACATCGTTTGTGACGCGCTGATCGTTGACAGTATTGAATTATGCGATGTAATGTACTATGACAAGAAAAACCTCTATTTATGCCATGTTAAAGCAGGCTTCAATTCTAAAGTACGCGAACTAACTAATCAAGTACAGATTTCTGCTAGGAGATTGAAAGAGGCACTTAATAATAACAACAATAGCTTTTTAGATCGTTTCTATGATAAATTAATCAATTCAGGTCGCAATCATAATGACCTTACCCCCAGTAAATTCAAACGCCTTTTCAAAAAGAACATCAATTACGTCCTTGCCATCGCCTCCACGTTAACTAAAGATTTGCCAATCGAAGACCATATGGATAAATACGATTCCAACATCGCTCGATTCTCACTTATCCAATGTTCTCAGGAAATGACCGCTAGTTTTTTTCCTTTGTTAGTTTACCAAATACCACGCTATGAAGACCTGTCCTGAGATTTTTGTTCGCCTCACTCGCAAAGTTCAAAAACCGTTATGACATCAAAAAAACTTATTTTTAAAAAATAAAACCGCTTAGAAATAAAAGAAACGCCGAAAAAATAAAAAAAAATTGTACTGCAAAAACTCTAACGAGTTTTTTATATATAGTGTGATATGACAACCATTGAACGAATTTTGAAAAAAAAGGGGCCGCTGATCAGCAGCGAGTTGGCACAACTACTAGCAAAAGCTGGTGATATGAGTGTGAATACGGCCAGTCAAAATATATCGAGAGCAAAGGAAGTTTTCAAAATAAAAGGCTTTTTCAAAAGTAATCAGTCGTTGATCTATTTGCAAGCACATGCCGAAGAAGATCTGGTGTACCCAATTTTGGCAAAGCTTATGTATGAGCATGGATTGAAGTATTGGTATACCTTAAATGCTCTGCAACTACATCAAGGCATCATTAGCCAGAAATACTTGACCTGTTATACCAATTACCCGGTGATCCCTTTAAAGGGCCATTTGCCCTTTAAAATCGTGATGCAAAAATTTGTTGCCCAAAATATCGTGGTGTTTAACGGTGATGAATATATACTCTCAGCAAAGCTACGAGGAGGGCCACGCAATGGGATTATGAATAAAGCATTGGAAACCGTAAAGACATATGTGCTGGATAGTTTTCACAACATCACCAAAAATACTGGATTGATTAGTTATAATAGCGGTGAGTTGTTTGCAGAATACGGCAAATTCAATTGGTGTTTTAAGGGCTTATCTCCGATAGTCGGGTTGCGTAACAACGAGAATAATTTTGGCTATTTGCTGGCTGATATTCTGCTTGGGGTCCCGATCTACAAACAGGACGTTCTTTTTTTTATCGCTAAATTGGAGCATATCAAGAGTTTTAAGCGGGCGCCTCGCTTATTACCATTTCTTATAGTCGATGATCTGGATAAGGAAGCCCTAGTGTTACTGAAACAAAAAGGGATCGTCGTGGGCTTTATTGGCGAATTATTCGGTGCGAAATATGCTGAAACACTTAAAGAGCTTTTGACGATTTTGAACAATGCCGCCGCCAGCTTAAAAGCCGATCCCGAAAAGTATTTGGACTTGATTAAGCAGTTAAAAACCTATAATGAAGGCCTCTTAGGCAATATTCGGGGTACGCTTTTTGAATATGCGGTAGGCCACATTCATGTATTGGATTGCCAAAGCATGGAGATTGGTCGGGAAATACTTGATCAGTCTGGAACGAGACACGAAATGGATGTTTTAGCGGTTTACAGTGACCGTATTGTGATTGCAGAATGCAAGGGCAAAAAGTCAGAAGTTGAGGAAGAAGATATCGAAGATTGGCTTACCCGTGCCATTCCTGCTTTTAGGGCTTGGGTGGATAAACAGGAAATTTATAAAAAGAAGCGTTTAGAATTTGAATATTGGTCAACTGGTGGCTTTGACGCTGATGCGACCGAAATGCTAGACGACGCGGTTTCCTCTTATCGGAAAAACAAGATCAGTTATTTTGGCCCGAAAGAAATCCGGCAAAAGGTAAAAGATATGGGGAACAAAAAACTAAAGGAAGCCCTTGATAATTATTTCCTTAAACCGGCTGTTTGAATTTTTTGAAATGCTGATCGGATACTAAGGTCAAATTACCTTTTGCGCGGGAGCAGGCAACGTATAGTTTGTTGCGGGTTTGGGTGGGTAGTTCCTGGATTTTGTTAGTTTGCAAATGGCTCCAGGTCTTTCCATTAAGAACGACACAAACGTCGTTATACTTGTCTTCGCCTTTACAGTCACCCCAATTTTTAGAATAGCAGTTGTATTTGTGATGTTCCTGATAGAAAAGCTTAACGATCTGGACGTCATTATATAGCGCTATGGCTGTTTGTTCGTCGCTGACAATTGTTACTATTTTTTGATCGGTTCGGTGCGACCCAATTTGAATGCCTATTTGCGAGGTGATAAAATCGCAGATCGAGGGACTGCAACGATGGCTTTTGATTAGCGTGGTTGAATCAGTTGTGATACCCATGCTTTTAAATTGGGTCTGGTATTTGGCATAATCATCATGCAGGCTTTTATTTACGCTGCCATCGCGGCTGGTGTCGAAGGTGTGCTGGTAAAAGTCTCCCACGAACAAGATTTGAATTTGAGCGGCTGCCAGCTGTTTTAAAAAATTAAAATCGTGGCCGGCAAAATCCTGTATTTCATCGATGAATAAAACATCAAAGTATTTAACTAGGCGCTGGCGCACTCGTTCTGCAACATCCCTTTCTTCCAGTAATTTGGCAATCCTATTGCTATATAAGCGTTGATAACTATCGAGGTAACGGGCGTCATTTTGGGCGTGGAGATTGGGGTTCGGTTTCCAGTTGATGCCTTTTGCTTTTAGTTTGTAGGATAAAAACGGGCGATAACAAAATTGATATAAAAAATTGAAGTAGGTATAAACTTTGATGTTTTGCGGGTAGTGGCCGAACTTGTGCAGTAAACCGTCTTGCAAATTATTAAAATTACTGATCGTGTACGTCAGGAGGATAGCCCTGCTTTCTAAATTTAGCTGATTTAAAATGTAGGTGGTCTTACCGGCACCGGCTACGGCAAACATCACTTTCTTATCCATTCGATCGCTTGTTTTATATAGTTAGGTACCTTAATATTGCTGCTTTTTTTGTCCAGCAGTTCGAACGCCGCATCCGTTTTGTTTTTGGTCATATAATCTTGAACACTTAATGTAGTTCGTTCAGCGGCAAATAATTCTTCGCAAGTGTCCTTATTATCCTCGTAAAGACAAACCTCGAAAGTATGACGGGCATTATCGGTATCGCCAAAAACATGGATAATTTCACTGGTGAATTTTTTGTAGCGGTCTACGCAATACAATTGATAATCGTGATCGTTATCGCGGATGACAGCGGTTTTGATGCTGAGCAATTTCGCAAGTTCTAAATAACGTTTAAAACTTGTTCCGCCGATGGAAATTACATGAACAAAATCGGCTTCCGGCACCGAATTACAAACTCTTTTATAAAATGCTTCCATCAACATAAACTCGGCATCACCTTCGACCAACACCACCTTTTTGGATAGGATAAATTCCATGATGTTATTGTCCGGGGCTTTCATGAAAAATGTTGCCGTGGGCAGGCTCAGCTTATCAAGTAAAGCGACATTGCGAGAGTTATGGTTCAGTAGGATGGCTTTACGCAAATCCAGACGGGTACTGACCATCGTATTGTGTGTAGTAATGAAAACTTGTTTTTGTTCGGTATCCCTTATCTTTTGAATGAGCCTTTTCATGTGCTGGTGGCTCAAATGATTTTCCGGTTCTTCGATTAGAACTATATCGAGTTTACTATTCTTTTTATTGATTGCGAAATCTGTTTTGATAAAACACTGCCGGCCTTTGCCTTTGTTTTCAATATAGATATTGTCTTCTTTTAAGGTCAGGTCAGTCTCTAAGTTTGCTTTGGAATTATTGCGGATGGCAAACGCGTAATCCGTTAGTTTGTCGTTAAGGTCATGCAATATCGACTCTTTGAAAGCATCCTTATGTTTGCGGTACTCATTGTGATGTTTACTTTTCTCCGCATTATTAGCATTACTCCCGTACATCGATTTGACAAACTCTTTCGTTGCATATTCGTTGCTGATCTGAGAATTGTCTATCAACAGATGTTTGATATATTTTCGGTAGCCCGAATAAGGCAGCCCTGAAAACGTTTTGAAGGTCACTGCATAAAACTCATAAGGGAAGTTTGCTTCTGGTTGCTTTAAAATTTCCCGTATTTCTTTGCTGTATTCATGGTCAGGTTCGCACAACATGCGTAAGCCAATATAATTACGCTCCTCAGAATTCACTTCACCTTCCAAATCCATGTTCCCCTGCTCGTTCAGGTAGAGTTCAACAAACATCTCCGGTAGTTTGACATAAGCTTTATCGGATGCTAAAAATTCATCGATCACTTCCTGATTAAATAAACAATCCAAACCTAAGGTATCAACTTTACTGCGACTTCCGCTGAATACAATATCTATCGCGGTTAAAATCGAACTCTTTCCCGCCTCATTGTCGCCGATCAGCAAATTCAAATCCGGGTCGAATGGGCAACTAAAAGTGTCGAACCTTTTAAAGTTTTTAAGTTTGATTTTAGTGATACATTTCATTCCACAACGATACTATTCATAAATTTCTCAATTTCGGTGCCTGCGAATGGTTTTAATTCAAAATTCGTAACGGTAAAATACCTATCCTTCATTTTTTTGATTTTTTATTCGTTAAATCACTGATTTTCCAAAGCTGGTAATTAATGCTGTATAGCAATTTAAAGGTTTTGCACGCTTCCTCCAATAGAGCATCCCAATCGGTGTGGAAACTCCATTTGATGGTAAAATGGCCTACTTCCATAAAATCAGGTTGCTGGTAATTGCTCTGGTTCATTTTTTCGACTTGGTATAACATAAAGGTTCGCAGCATTTGAAACACCGTACTGGTCTTATTTTCGAAATAAGGTTTCTCTCCTGCACTCAAGCGTCCTATTGGAGAGAACTCAAATTCGCCATAGTGTTTTAATTCCAGGATCATTGCCCAGAATTCGTCGGTCATAAACCGGAGATTGTGTGCATGGTAAACATGGGTCTCTAAATAGAAGTTATCTTCGCTCGTACCCCAATAAAAGGTCATATCCATTTTTTCGGATTTCAGCAACAGTACTTGGCCAGCAATATTAAGTTGGCATTTGGAGGTATCCCATTTGTCCTTAAAATTACCGTAACTGAAAAAGTTTGTGGCGATGTCCATGAGCAATTCGTTACTTTGGAAAAAGATACGCTCATTTTCTTCCCGACTGATGCTACCCGGATCAAATTGCATTTGCAGATACTCATCGAACTGGAGGTCCCAAGCTGGTTGTTTGTGGGTGTTTGTGGCAATGATTTTATCGATGTCCATTAAAGGCGTGTTAAATAATACTCAAAATCTCTATTTTTAGGATTACCGCTAAAATCGACTTCATAAAAACGCAAGTGTTGGTTGGGCACTGGTTTAACGATGCAAAAATTGCAGAATTGTAGTTGTTCGAATTGCTCTTGTTGAGGTAGTTTCGGTAATGTTTTACGCATACGCTCCAACATGCCAGTTGCATCGCCGCCATCTTCTAGCAACAACGCGCTATCTGGTACCGTCATCACTTCGATCATAATGGGCTTGGCCGGTTTTTCCAAATGTTGCCGAATACCCATGACGTTTAAGCCCTCAGGAAACTCGGGTTCGTTACCATCATTAATCAATACACTCAGTAAGATCAAAAATTTTTCCAATAACTCACTCCCGACCTTATTCAAACAAGCATAATAGGCGGCGCGCTGTGCGCTCGCTGAAACATAAACACCGTCGTGGCGATAATTCAATAAACGACCTTCACATAGCATATCGCTTTGCGCGATTGCGGCTTCAATAGAGGTGCGATTAATATCTAAAACCGGGTGCCAGATATTTTGTTGCTGAATACGCTGATAGAGGAAAGTTAGCATTGCCAGCAATTTATAATCTTTAGCCGGGCTTATTGTTCCCAAGCCGGTTTGACGAATGGAGTCCAAAAAAATTGTGGAAGTGCCATGCCATAAACTGGAGCCATTCCAGCTGACGTCTTTATAAATATCAAGGTTCATCGGTGATCTGTTTAGGTTTTTCATAACGTAGCAATCGCATTCGCTTCAAATAACGATTGTAAATAGGCTTGAGCGGGAGACGGTCTTTGGTGGCCAGCCAAGTAAATACATCTTCCCCCTCAGGGTGGGGTTCTTTTTCGTATTCTGCAAATACCTTGAGCGCAATGCTCCTTGATACTCCGCGGGATATCAAAGCGATAACCACAGTTTGGGTAGTACCCAATTCTAACATGGTCGGTAAGGCCAGCGAAAATTTGAAGCGTTCTTTTTGCTCATCGCTCATCTGGGGCTCAAGCAAATCGTTTAGTAGTTTTAGGTATTTCACCAAAATATGGGTAACCACTACCGAATTTGTTTTGATCACGATGCCGATGCGTTTATTCACATCTTTGGGATCACTTGGGTCAATGCGTTCTTCGGGTATACGGTGTGTTTTATGAAATTCGAGGTCACGCTCGATGATCTCGTGCATGCTTTTATTTTGCAGCCAATGATAAGCGTTCAAGGCCAACTGGCGCGGGCTCATACCGATACCGTACTTCCAGTAAGATTCACTGGTCATTTTAAATATCTCATTCAATCTTACGATTACACTTTCCAGCTGTAGGTAAAACGTCCACTCCGAGTAAGGCCACAGCGCCTTATCTTCTGGTTCCATGTAATCGTAGAAGTTTTTGTTTTCTGCAGCTGAATAGATGACCCATTGGTCGACGCCATCTTGTTGTATTTGCCGAAACAACTGATCCTGTAATAAAGGGTCAATGGTAGGGTTTAGTTTAACCAGTTCGCTGGGTATCTCGATGGCCGCCGTTTGCTTTTGCAAAGCGGCCTCTAATCGCTCAATTTCGGTTTGGCTTAAATTCTTAGCAGTTAAGTACGCGTTTAATTCTTCCGGACTACGCAGATATTTTTGCAGGAAGAATACGGCCGCGCTGCGTTGCTGCTTATGACTGATCGTAGTGGTCTCCCGATTAATTTCAAATAACAATTCATCCGGTTTCTCCAGCGCTATCTCGCCCGCCGTTTTCACCACCTTCTTGGCAGGCGAGTGATATAATTCGTGGGACCATTCGTTTTCACCGCGCTCGATGCAATAGATTGTCCCATAAAGCGAATCTTTGATCCGCCCAGCGCGGCCAATTAAGTTACCGAAATCAAACGGGCTTAATTTAATATTGCGCTTATGGGGGTCGGGAATGAAAAGGTTATTGGCCGGTAAATTTACGCCCTGCAATAAAGTAGTGGTACAAAATAGGTTTTTGATGGAGCCATCCAAAAAACAATCCTCGATTTCTTTGCGGATAATTTCGGGCAGGTTGCCATGGTGATAAGCCGTTTGATTATAAAGACACGGGATCAATTGATAAAGCGGATGAATTTCGTCTTCTACAAATTCAATCAATTCCCGCAAGCCTGGGTCGATATCGTCGGATTTAGCTCGGGATGCTGCGAACAATTTGGCCCAATCCGTGGCCAGATTACCTTTCGGGCAATAAATAATATTTTGATCACCCCCCTTGCTGCACAAGCCGATCAACCCTTGCAACCCGTCGCCGACATTTTTGCGGAACCGCTCCGCAAAATTAGATGTCGTTGCAATTGTTCGGGTTTGAAATCTATTCAGCGTGCTACTAATGGAAACTTCTAAATTGTTTTTTAGGGGCTTAATGGTTGTTTTGATCTGGAATACTGGTGAAACAGTTGTCTCCACGATTTGCCCATTCGAGCCAAAAACCGAGCCGTAAAGTGCGGCCGGCGCATCTATATTCGGGCCAGCTGCTACCACTTTCGCATTTGGAAAAAGCACCGACAGTTCATTAAAAACAAACTCGAATAAGGAACCCCGACCCTGGGTATCTTCCACATTCTGAATTTCGTCGACGAATATAAAATCGATCTTGAAATCAGCCAGCCAGCGCATTTTTAATAAGCGCAGGCATCGCTCCGGTGTGAGGATAAAGATCTCTCGGCGCGGTGTCTCCACATCGTCCTGGATAAAAACGGTTTTTATTGACACCGTGCTCAAATCGACCTCGTTACGTAGGTCTTCACTCACCTGGTTGATGAGTGCACGGGAAGGTACGATATAAACGGCCGAATATTCTTCTACGGAGGATAGCTTGGCACTGATGAACTTTTTGATCACGAATGACTTACCAGAAGAAGTTGGCCCCGAAATGGCCAGGTGGTTATTTGCTTCCAGTTTATCCCATAATGAACGTTGAAAACGCGTGGCCGCGATCAAATCATCGCTTGTTAATATAGAACTATCAAATCGCTCAATCTCCATTTCCATCGTTAAAGCAGGGTCAAATACTTTGGTCGGGCGATCCACAGAAAGCATGCGCGAACCCAAATTGATTTGATTGTTACGTAGTAACTTGGCACCCGTTAAGTTACCGAGCCGTGAAAAAAGCACATAAGCAACTCGCATATAATCCAAACTATCCACATTGTTTAAATAGATAAGCGAGGAGATTAGTTGCGCTTTATTACGCTGATCATCATGGCGGCTCTGCGCTAAAATGGATGCCAACCAAATCGCTTTACGCAGGTCGTCGAACGTAATTGGCTTTTGCGGCTGTCCTAATACGCGATAAAAAAATTGATTGTACGTCAGATCATCGATCACCTGGTTTAAAACCGGGTGTAGCGCAATTTCATTCAACAGTTCCTCGTTACCCTCCATGATTAACTCCTTTGAAAAGGGGCGTGGTGGATTCGCTGGTACATTGCATCACGAAACTCATCGACCGACCGGCAGGGTATAACAAAAAAATCTAAATACACCTTCCCGACATTGGGATGCTTTTCGTATTGGGCCTGTACCTTCTCCAAATATTTTTTCTCGTTTCTTTGAAGTCTTTTACGAATAGCAGCAGATAAATCAGCTGGCGATGCGGCCGCTAATTCCAATTTATCGTAAGCACTGCTGTACATGATCATCACAGGATGGATCAAAACTTGCTCATGAAATTCCGGTTTGGTTGGCGTTAGTCGGTTATAAAGTTCATCTATCGAATGATGTGTCGTACTGATAAATTGTTGGGCGACAATTAACTCCTGATCTAAAAATTTAGGGCCGCCATCCTCATTGTAATACCGAGATAACGACTTGAAAGCATCCGTTAAGCCAGCTGCTAAACCTCCTATTACTTTCGATTCACCGATCAAAAAAGCAGGATGTGATTTGCCATCTATTTCATAGTCTCCGACAAAAACTCCATCACCTCCCTTTACCTGGTCATTAAAATTACTCAAAGAAGAAAGCTTATGGGCAACCATCTTACAACCTAATACGCTTTCTACCAACACGAAAAGCAATAGTTCGCCATATTTACCATCAGTTTGTGGATCTTTAAAGCCGAAGCGTTGACCGGCATTGACTCCTGCCCAAACCGGATCTTTCTCGATCTCATCCGACCCATAAATAAAATAAGCCAATGAGCGGTGCAAAACTTCGCATATTCCATTCACGAGCAACTGTGTACCCGAAGGTTTTATAGTATAAAAGCGTAAAGTGATTTTATGATCGATCTCAACAAACTGCTCTTCCAGCTGATCTTTGATCAACTGACGATCGATTTTGATATGTGTGGACCAGTCTTCTGAAAACATTAATGATTAGGAGGTTTAAGGTCAGGTTAAACTAAAAAAGTAAATATATCGGATTATAATCATATGAATGAAATAATACCAAACAAATATATTTTAGAAAACCTGAATTTCAACCGATTATAACTTATTTTCAATCGAGACGAGCCCCTTCATACTTTTCCCCACGTACTTTTTCACGGTCATATCTAACGACAAAGAATGTATCGAATAGTATAGTTCAAAACTATGATAAAATCCATTTGCATCCATTATTCTACAAGAATTAGGAGGGCATTAAGTCTTCAGATGCTAAAACATTTAAATTAAATAATGTAAGACCCTGTTTTTATCCCGTCTAAAATGATTCATGCTTTGGATAACTTCAATAATTTTACTATCTTGACATTACATTTTACGCTAAAAACTATCAAAATAAAAGTGAGTACTTGGTGAGTGCCGATTTGATTGAGCTACAAAAAACTGATTTACAGCGTTTAAAAGCATAGGTTCGATTCCCCTACGGGCTACACAATTCAGTATCAAAATCAACTAAAAGCCTGCAAATCAAAAGTTTGCAGGCTTTTTTGTTTCACGAAGAACCCCAAAATATTCAATTTCTCGCATAATTCGAGCGAGTAATTGGTGAATATTTCGAAAGTAAAAAAGGTACTCATTGGTAGCAACATAACATACTATGAACCACCGACATTGTTTAATAGTCAGTGGGTTCACTTATAGCACTAAGAAAAATATTTTTCGATGAAAATTATTCGTTCAGAAAAATAATCCTTGCCCCGCAATCCCAGATTTAAGGAAATTGCTCTCATATCTGTACAACGAAGAAGCACAAATGATTATAACAACAAGAGCCACCTGATTCTTTATTACAAATTATATTTTATGTATCTCGAACTCTTATTAATACTATCAAAAGGATCAATATCAAAATTTTCCTGTTCCATAAAAGCATACTTCATTCCTCCCAGCTGTTCATTCTGAGAATGTTAGAATAATAAAGAACCATTTAAATTAATTAACAAGCGAATATGCCGGCAGATTATATGCTATAAAAAAGCTGGAAATCATGATTTGAATTATTTTACGTGTAGTTTCATGAACCTTACTAGCGTTTCGGGACGAACCAACAATTTGCCATAATTAGTCTTTCTCAGGAATAACTGTCACCGCCTCAATTGTATCCCTGCATGTTAAAAGCAACAGTTCAAACCGGTCATTGCTTTTGACCTTCCAGTATGCTGTTGCCAAATCAATAATCAGCCCTCAGGTATCAATCCATCAAAAAATCTCTTTTTAATTGATTTTTGAAGATATTTTGAGTTCGATCCGGGAGGGGGTTCATGATAATTTAATAATGGCAATACCCAGTGCATCAGCAGTAGCATCAGCTCTGTCAGACATGTTGGAAATGTGCCTGTATACCTCTCTAAGTTTTAATACTCTTTGCAGGTCATTAGTTAGTTGGTTCTTGTCTTCAAACAATACTTTTATGGCATCCCTGTATATTCTGTCAACCTTTGTTTCAAGCTTTGACACATTTAACACATGCTCATAAGCAATTCTGGGATTTTTCATCAATCTTGAGATAGCGTTTAAAAGTTCTGTTGCTTCTGTCTTTATTTCTTCTACCATTTCAAGAATAAACTTATCCGGGCTTACATTAAGTAAGTAAACCTCTTCCAATGTAGTTTCTGCATACTTTGCCATTTCGAATAAGCAAACAGAAATATTATAAATATCTTCCCTGTCTATTGGAGTAATAAATGTATTATGAAGATCATCCATTAAAAGCATTTTGATATCTATAATCTCATCGATCAGTTTTTTGCTTGTTTTAATAGTATGATCATCCGCGTTGCTCATACTTCGTTCCAGAAAATCTACACATCCTATGGTTTTCTCTGCTTGTAGCTTCAGCTGTGAAATGAAGCTGTTTTCTGTGGTATTTGTACTAAATAATCCCATAATTATAGTTTATAAAAAGAAGAATTTTAAAAGTAAATAAACTGGAATTGCAAATACGACAGTGAACGGGATGGTTAATATCCATGATAAAAAGATATCCTTAAGTGTCAGCCATCTTACCTTAGATAATCTTTCTCCGGCGCCAGCTCCCACAATAGACATACTTACTACCTGAGTTGTGCTAACAGGCCCTCCAAGTATTGACGACAAAGCGATAACCGTTGAAGATGCTAATTGTGAAGCAAAACTATGAAGGGGTTTTATTTTATAAAAACCAGCCCCCATTCTACGCATAAGTCTCCAACCACCAACTAAAGACCCGATACTTTTGGCGCCGGCACATACCAATACTACCCACAATGGAACAAAAAAGTGATCTTGATATCCTGCACTCATCAATCCGAGTGTAATAATTCCCATCGTCTTTTGTGAATCGTTTGCCCCGTTGCTTGCTGCCAGTATAATCGCAGTAGGAATTTGGCCCAGCTTAAAAAAATAGTTTACACCTGGTGTGGCGTTCTTCAAAAGACGATATATTGTCTTTATGGTTATCCAGCCAAAAAACAATCCAGCGACAGGTGAAAAGAGTAAGGCAATACTTACTTTAATAATGCCCCCGACAAGCAACACTTTTATCCCGCTACCAATCATAACAGCACCTATTAACCCGCCTATCAATGCATGAGAGGAGCTAGAAGGTATGCCATAAGTCCAGGTGATAAAGCTCCATGCGGTAGCACTGATTAGTGCGGCTGCCAATACCGGAGTGCTTATATATTGCGCAACTACGATATCGCTTGCAATTGTTTTTGCAACAGCAAAGCCAAAAATAAATGGTCCTGCAAAACCTGCGATTGTGGCAATTGCAAGGGCAGTTTTCACACTCATTGAATGAGAAGAAATGATCGTTGCAGTTATATTTGCACTATCATTAAAGCCATTGAACACATCAAAAGCGATGGAACAAGCAATTAAGATAAACAACCAGATTAAGGGGGCCATATTAATGATCTTTGAAGCTTATATGTTAAATCAGCGAGTTGGCCAACCGTTGAACACAAGAATAGCAGAAGCGGAGTGTCTCTTATCGCAGGGGCATTAACATTCCTACTAAGGTTACATTCCATAACATTCGTTTCCTTTCAAAAATATGCGGCTTAGAGAGGTTTAGGCATGACTAGCATCATACAAGAACCTGATTGTTCTCAAATCATATAACATGGTGCAGATACGACCTGTATCATGAGTTTTCGCTATAATGTTAAGGTTTCGAAGATTATTATTTCTTTGGAGTTTTAGAAAAACACCCCATTAGGAGTATACTGTAAATAGCGAAGTACAGTCGTTCCCCAGACGATGATCATTATCCACGCGATAAACATCATCGTAATCCCATATTTAAAAGAATCAATCATACTATATTGATTGGTAGAATAAAGCAATATTGCTGGCTTGCTGTTAAAAGGAAGGACATACACATGTTCAATCAGCAAGGCAACTGGAAATGCCAAACTCATTATTGGATAGTCAAATTTCTGTGCAATACCAATAGCCATTGGAACGAAGATCAGCGCTCTTGTGGTTTTAGATTGAAACAGTACTGCGCTAAAAAGCATCACAAAAGTGAGACCTAGATATAAGATCCAGAACGGTGTTGCTTTTGTAATATTGAAGTGAGTGAATAAGGCGTCAATCATACTGGCAGGAAGACCTGTAGTATCAAGTCCAATGCCCAATGCGTAGGCACCGGCTGAAAATATCATCAAATGCCACGGTATATCAACATCATTCCATTTTACAACACCTACTTTAGGGAGCAGCGCTACAATAGCGCCCATTAATGCAACTGCCGTTTGTGATATGCCATGCTGTTTATCTGTAGCCCACAGGAGTAGAACACTAACAAATATGGCTATAGATTTATATTCATTAATGGTCATTTTACCCATTAGTTTATATTCCTTTCGCAACCTCTCCATACCACCAGCAATTTGCGGTGTTTGTTCACTTGCCTTCATCGGAAAGATTAATTTTGTTCCAACAAACCATCCTATTAAAATAAGAATAATCGAAAGAGGAAATGCGGCAATAAACCAATCTTGAAATCCAAAAAACTTTTTACCTAATGCTCCAGCAATGATAGAACCCGCCAACAAATTGGCACCGGAACCGGTTATAAAACCACTTGCACCTACAGTGATCTGGTAAAGATTTTGAAGTACGATGTTTCTACCGAAATTATTACGATTTGTTGCACCGGCTCCATAAATAGCAGCAATAACCATAAAAATTGGCAAAAGAATAGTTGCTTTTGCAGTAGTTGCAGAAATGAAAATGGATAGGACAAGATTGATTACTATAAAGCTGAAAAAAATCCAGGTGGCGTTCTTGCCAAAACGTATTACAAACCACAAGACAAATCGTTTAGCTACTTTAGTGTTTACCAGCATACTAGCAAGTATAAATGATAAAATATTTAGCCACATTACCGGGTGCCCTAATTGTGCATAAGCTACTTCTTCCGAAGTTACCCCAGTGATTACTATTGCGAATATTACTATTAATGAAGTAAGGTAATTTGGAATAGCTTCTGTTATCCATAAGATGATGGCGGCGACAAAAATAGCCAGCATCGCATAATTAATCTGACTAAATTTAATAAGTCCCAATTCTTTTAATCGTTGTAAACCGCCAGACTGAAGTACATCGACTTTAACATGGTTGAGATAAGAAATATCTGCGAAATAATAGATAAAAACAAAGAATACTATCGCCGTTGGTAAACCGAATATCTTCATCCATCTCTCGAAACCCACTTTTTCAGTAGTTTTGAATAGTTCAACTCGATAGTTGTTCATATCCAAAGGATCGATGATTTCTTCGGTATCTGCAGGCTCGCTAGTTTTCATTGCTATTGAATTACCATTTCGAGAATGGTTTTTTGATTAACATAGCATTGTAGTATTTTTGATCACCCGTCACTTCTGCTCCTAACCACTGGGGTTTTTCAAAATAATCATCCTCATCCTCAAGTTCTATTTCAGCAATTACAAGACCTTGGTTTTCTCCATGAAATTCGTCTACCTCAAACATATAATGTGGCTTTGCATTCACCTGAAAACGAGTTTTATCAATAACTCCGGGCTCACAAATGTTCAATAGTTGTTCTGCGTCTGCTAAGGGAATTTCTATTTCCCATTCATATCTAGATACTCCAGACTCATTGCCAATACCTTTTACCGTAAGAAAGCCTGATGAGCCTTTGACACGAACCCGCACCGTACGTTCAGGAACGGATGATAAGTAACCTTGTTTGATGCGTGTTTCTCTAACAGCCTTCTTTTTAAAAATATCGGAAGTGACTAAAAACTTTCGTTCTATTTCTCGGCTCATATTGCGTTTGTAAATATTTGATTGTTCATGCCGATTATCCTTTTTATTGCCTTAACGTAATTAACATTCTCAGTGTTGTCTAAACCAATCTCCTCAACTGTCAGCTTAACGTCCTCTATTTTAGTAGATTCCGAACTGATAGTTAGGATTTTTGCTCCATTAACGAGTATAGTGGCCGTTTCACAAAATGTATTATTTACATTATAACTTGATCTTTGTTTGTGTACGCTTACTGCTTGCAGGGATGGGTGTAAATTCACCAAAGTCATAAATTCATTATAACTATAAATATGTTGATCAAGTTCAGGTGGTTTTACAGAGAGTGCAGTAAACACATCATTCCTTAATATTAAATCAGTTACCGGAAATTGAGCTTTCATTACAGGGCACCACTGTTCAAATCCGTCTACTGATTTTACAAAGGATTTTATATCTATCTTGCCGTCCCGGATCTTTACATTGCTAAGATCATTTTCTCGAGATAAGATATAGACCTCCTCGCTTTTGCGTTCCCATTCGCTTTCGGGTACAGGTATAGAAAGGCGAGCCATTCGCTTAGCCGCAATATCGAAGTTCTGGCCAAATGAACGAAATTCAAATCTCAATCCTCGCTGTTCTTCAATTTTAAGTTCCTCTCTACTCATTTAATTATTTAATTTGAATCAGCATAAGTGTCCGATTTATCAAAAAGCCTATGCTAGGTCACTAATTATTTGAAGTCCCCTTGTCGGTGAATTAAAAATAGTCAAAGTAGAAGAT
This sequence comes from Pelobium sp., assembly GCA_035496935.1. Taxonomy (GTDB): domain Bacteria; phylum Bacteroidota; class Bacteroidia; order Sphingobacteriales; family Sphingobacteriaceae; genus Pseudopedobacter. The sequence goes on from DATJED010000014.1 coordinate 370,952, forward strand.
CCGTCGGGCTGACGGCCGTATGATTTCTTACCAGAAAGATTTACGTTGAGAAAATCCAATGAAGCAACAATTATTCCGTTGGTATTTTCGAGATACGCCCCGTCTCCTGAAGTACTTAAACCAAACTCAACTGCATATTCGCCTCCAGTATATTCAGTTTTTAAAACCAAAAACCCTTTCGCTTGAACGATAGTGCCAGCGTTTAGGAGACGTTTAGGCTTAGTACCTCCCGAAATTTTAATACCATCGTCGTAAAAAGCGTAACCACTTAAGTCAACTGGGAGATCGGAATCATTATATATTTCTACCCAATCAGGGTCTGTGGCATCTTTTGTACCATCTGCAAATACCTCATTAATATAGAGCTTAATTACATTTGAAGCACCAACAGTATAGTTTGCGAGTTGGTTGGGCGCTGCTGATGGATATACCGTAGTAAAACCACCGCTATTTTTAGCCTCAATGTAATATTCAACTTTTGTTCCCATTGGTAATGCAGGGATAGTTGCGTTGTAAAGAAAACCCGAAGCAACCGTGGCTATGGATGTGAATGCTCCTGTAGATAAGGTTCTGTAAAATACGTTCACAGACGAAACCTCTCTTAAATCGGTAACTTTAGCGGTTATCACAACATCGTCAGTAGATTTTGGACTTTCTGGAAGGAATGACACATTTTCTATAGTAGCCGCTCCAATGTAAACCTTATCTTTTACGCATGAGGCAAACATCAGCAACAGGAGAAAGAATACAATATAAAAATTATTAGGTTTCATGATTTATAGTTTAGAAATGTGTGATATTAAAAATTAATCTCACAGCGAATACCTATCTGTTTGTAGTCTTCTCCAGCTTTTCCTGAAGCCGTTGCAACCTTCATAGGGTCTTTAGTTAGTTCCCCAGTAACATCCTTGCCCACATATAGCTTGTTTTTCCCACTTGCATATCTATCATGATTTATGCTACTGAAATTGAATTGGAATTTTATATTTCTTGATGCATAAAAATTTAGACCACCAGTAAATGCCTCGGCAGATCCCCCATAAACAGTTTTATCATTAAGATCAACAAAATCATATCGTAGTGCCAGTTCAATATCCCCCCACTTTTTCCCCCTATCCGGTTGGGTAAATTCCCCTTCCGATTTATTATATACCTGTTTACCACCAAACAGCATATAAACTACTTGGGCATAATAACCCCCAAAATTCAGTGTTTCAAGATTGTTTTTTCGTTGCGTACGGTTATTAAGTATCTCTGTTTGTACCGCAAGTCCTTTATAATAACCAGCAATCTCAATATTACTTAGCAGCTGATCTTTAAAATAAGGGATTACATCTGTATCAAGATATTTTTTGCGGTTGATATTGCTAAGCGAACGGGTGTTATAACGAATACCGCCGTATTCTGAAGGATCGACATCGGTTTTTGGTTGACGATAGGAGTAGGCATAAGCCAAATGTAATCCATAATCCTTGTTTTCTCCAAACGGTTGAAAAACGAATTTCCCGGTAAGCGAAATACCTTGATCTCTTCCGTAATCTTTGTTATTATCTTCAATATAGGTTTGGGTTTCTTGATCTTTTACCTCCTGAAAGAAGACACCAGCTGATGTGAAAAACCTTTTTCCGTTGTAGGCGCCTTCCCATCCTATATGACGGGATGGAGCAAAAGTAGTAATTACCATACCACGTTCCATAAAATTAAGATAGCGTGAAGAAGCAGTCTCAGACATAGAGAATCTCTCTTTGTAGTTACCAACTCGTGTTACAAATCCATTTAAAAAGTTATAACTGAGATAAGCGTCTTCAAGTTCCAGTACACCATTGGCAAAATTGAGGTCAAGTTCGCCATACCAATTTTTACCAAGATTAGTTTTAGTTGCAAACCGAGCCCGACGAATAGTCACCCCGTCGCCTATCGGATTCATAGTTTTACCAAGTGTAATTTGTCCATCGGTTTGTACTCGAATATCAAACCATAATCTATAAGACTGATCCTTGGACTCAAAAACCAAGATTCCATCACGGTTTTCTGTTATGAGAGGAGTCCTATCCACTTTTTTTCCATATTGGTCAGTCCTTACCGTAGTATCAGGAGCTTCCTGACCGAATACGATACTGGAAAATAAAGCCAAAACCGATATTATTAATATGTTTTTCATGGCATTATCGTTTTTGTTAATTATATTAATATAAAGATGCCATGCCGGGGGTAATATTGAGATGATAATCATCAAGACAGACTATGATTGAAATCAACAATAGAACAACAACCGTTTAAATAAAAATTCATCGCTAGGAAACAGTTGAAATAAGACGGAGGTTAATAATCTGAAAAATGCTGGGTATTCATTTGAGTTTATAAAGTTTAAAAAAAGAAATTGTCCGCATATACTTATAAAAGGTAAGAAATCTGCTAATTCTATGTGCCTGATTTCAATCAATACTCACTCTGATCCCAGTCAGTCTAAAGTGTATTTACTAATCCGATCTTTAAATCGAAAAATAATAAGCGATCATGCCATTAGTAAAAACAACTCTGTTTCCGTCAGTACGGTCGCTGATGGAGGATTTTTGGAATCCAGGTTCCGTATTTGAAAACAATTTTTTTAACAACCAAGTTCCTGCAGTTAATATTAAAGAAAAGAAAAAGCATTTCCAGATTGAACTGGCTGTCCCAGGTTATCAAAAAGATGATTTCAAAATTAGTATTGACGATAGGATACTTACCATTAGCGCCGAGACTGAAAAGAATAGCGAGCAAGAAGAAGAAAACTATACTCGAATGGAGTTTTCGCAATCTTCGTTTTCTCGTTCTTTCCGTTTGCCCGAAAACGTTTCTGAAGACGCCGTGGATGCTAAGTACCAAGACGGTTTATTAAAAGTTACTTTAGCTAAAAACGGGGAGAAAGACACTCCAAAAAAACAAATCAACATTACCTAAACAGCGATAGCAGTTGCTACTATCATTATATAAGTGCTGGATGAAAAGCAACTAAGTTGCTTTTCATCCAGTTAACAGATTAAATATGGAATCAATTTCGCTTGACTTGGAAGATAAAAAGCCGACTAATTTTTCGATGAATTTGACAAAATTAAAAATTTTAGATTCATGTATGGGCCTACCGAAAAAGTATGCTTCAAAAGAACGGCTAGGCTATGGAAAAAAATTAGATAACAGATTATTCTGCGATTTTCGTATTCTGGAACTGCTCGACTTTCTAAAATGTCCTATCCTTTTAATGCCCTTGTTTACAGAAAACAAAATGCCAAGCAGATTAGGTTTTTTTACCGACTTACGATCAACAGATATTCAATCCATCTCATTACTGAAAGATATAACAACTAGTTTGGCGTGTGACTTAACTATAATTAATGTAGCTGATAAAAACCAGCCACCAATAGATAATGAGTACGCTGCAGCTTTGTTTAAGAAATCGGGGTTATCCTGTATAGAAGGCAAAAAAGTGGATTTGCTCCATCTAAAGCATAAAATCTCAAAAAAAGGAATAGAAGCTGTCCTAATCGAAAATAAAATAGATCTGCTAGCAACAGTGCATACTAAAAAGGAGCTGCTATATGATCTTCTAAAAAATTACTGTATAAAGCCCACCAACAATTTGCTATAATGCCATTATACCTTAAAATTATCCGAATTGATATAATATGATCAAACTCATTTTATAAGTAGCTAAAATTCACCATATTGCAAACAACCCTATTGAAACTTTAGCTACTTAGAAAAATGAAAAAAATTTTAATAATTGATGATGAGGAAGATTTAAAAGAAGACCTTGCGGAGATACTCGTTCTAGCTAGTTTTTACCCAATTACAGCTGGAACCGGTAGAGAAGGAATCGAAAAAGCTATTAAAGAAAACCCAGATTTAATCCTTTGCGATATTTTAATGCCCGGCTTAGACGGTTATGGCGTACTTTATATTTTAAGTAAACATCCTAATACTGCTCATATTCCTTTTATCTTCCTTAGCGGACAAAGTAATACCTGCGATTTGCGCAAAGGTCTGGGGCTTGGCGCCGACGATTACCTAGTTAAGCCCGTTCAAGAGACAGATCTGTTAAATGCTATAGATTTAAGATTGGCCAAGGCCGAAAGAAAACATAAACCACTAAATTCTACAGGCTCGTTAAGTTCAAAAATCTTGTCGTTCATTAACGAGAGATCGGGAAAGCAAGTGAAGAATCAGCCGGTTCATAAAATTTTAAAAAAGCAAATAGCGTATGCCGAGGGACAATTTCCAGATTCAGTTTTTTTTGTGCTTTCGGGAAAGTTGAAAGAATATAAACTGCATGAGTACGGAAAACCGTTGATTACCAATATTTATAGAAAAAGCGATTTTTTTGGCTACCATGCCATCATTACAGATACTGTTTATGCCGAAACTGTACAAGCTCTGGAAGACACCGAATTGCTGTCGGTCCCGAGAAATCAATTTCTTAAATTACTGAACACCGACTTTGATTTTACACTACAGCTAACCACATTAATTATTCATCAAGAACAAAAAGGAGAAGAACAGCTTTTAAAAATGGCTTACAGTTCACTTCGTAAAAAAGTGGCCTCAGGAATTATAGAGGTCGCTGATCTATTTAAATCCATAGAACAGGAAAAAGCCGATATAATAGACATTACCAGAGAAGATCTGGCACACCTTGTAGGCTCTGCTCCGGAATCGTTGATCAGAACGTTGAAAGAGTTTAAAGATGAAAAACTTATTGATATAAGAGATGGAAGCATTGTTTTACTTAACGAAGAAGGGCTTAGAAACTTAATCTATTAGCCAATGGTCAAGTCTATTTTAGTCGGTAATTTTTTTCCGCTTAGCATATTAAACTATTGCGGTTTTCAACAAATCGCAATAGTTTACATAAGGCCGGTTTTAATTTTCAGTCGTTAAAAGCATATTCGGGAATATTGATATTCAGATTATTCTCCACGCTATCAACACCCGGAGCTGCCCATGCGGCTCTTTCTGCATCATCTTTTTCGGCAAAAGAACGTACTGTTCCCCTTAATATGACTTTACTTCCTATAGCATCAATAGTTATCTTACCTGCATCAAGCGAGGCGCTCCTATGAAATGCCGACCTGATATTTTTCTGTACATCAGACGGCTTCAATTTTGATTTAACCGTTATCAAATCTATTACGGATGCTATTCCGTTTAAGTTTTCAATAGCGGTCTTAGCATTTATTTTCTGAAATTCCCAATCCACTTCTCCCTCCAGTTTTACAATGCCGTTCTCCACTTTAATCTTTATCTGCTCTTCCTTTACCGCCGTATGCCATTTTAAAGCATTTAAAATAGCCTCTGCAATTTCTGTATCGGTTTTTCTGTAAGACGGGGACAGACCCACCTGAATATCTTCTGCTACGGCCTTAACGCCAGCAACTCTTTTGGCTGCTTTTTCTGCCGACAGTTTTTTTGAATAGGTATCTACCTGTCCAGATAAGGTGACCACACCGTTTTTAACTGCAACTCCAATTTCTGAAGCATGGAGAAAAGGCTCCCAACGTAATTCTTCCTGTACATCATCCTGAATTTGACTATCCGTTTTCATATTTTTAAAAATTAATTGTGAATAATATTTACCCTCAAAAGAACAGTGAATGAGTTTATTGAAGGCTGATTTTAGTTAGCGCCTGAGATGATTATGATCAGTAAAAGCAATTTTTAGATTGTGACAAAAAACCAAATTCTACTGATGGAATTATGTTTTTACCACTAGCAATAATCCGTTTGTTAAGATGACAAGAAATGAAACCAGCAACAAGATGATTCCCGAAAAGGAATGCATTAAGGGAATAGATCTTAGGGAAGGTGTTTTTTCTTTTGATTAAGAAAGATTATCCTAGTTAACATGGAAGTTATTTGTCCATACAGGAAGAAAAGGGAATTAAGAAACTTTTACTAAATAAGGATTGATTGTTCATCAGGGACAGTGATGAATATCATGAATTAGCAGACCGCAAATCATGTATAACCTGTGGTTGTTTGATGAAATTTACTTCTAAAAATAAACAATCATGGAAACGATAGAAAACAGACAATTGGAATCGGAACTTCAGGAGCTTTACCTTGAAAATAAAGAATGGCTCTCCGACGCTCTTTTTATAGAAGACGAAATCCGGTTCTTCCAAAATTTATTCGACAAAGTCATCTCTTTGGCTATTCTGGAAGACAGAGTGTCGGAGCTGCACCCTATAAACAAAAGCTTGGAAGAGTTGATGAAAACAGGGCAAGTTATTAAAAACCAAATTATCAAAAACCAGCATTTATTGGAATCTTTGATTAAAGATCCTGAAAAGAAGATAGGAATGAATTTGATAGAGGAGAAAGTACAAATTGCTAAGGATATCAAAATGCTATTCACTAAAGAGAAAACGGTAAAAAAAGCGTTGTATGCACTTGCTGAAGAAGTATTTGAAGAAAAGAAAACTCAGTTGCTGAGCAAATAGGCTAAGCAATGAAAGGCGGACTCAAAAAATATGGCCTAATTTTTTTTTCGTTATGTATTTCTTTGGTCAGTTGTGGCCAGTCTCAAAAGAATAAAGAATCGGCACAAGATAGTGCATATGTAGATTGGAACCGCAGTATTGCAGGAAGCTTTATAGGCCAAGCTAAGCCAACGTTTGACAGTGTTGAGATCTATAGCTTTTTCAAACGCTATCCACAACTTAAACAAGTTGAAAAAGACGTTTACACTTTTTATCGCAACAGAGATTTTACGTACGCTTGGTTTGATAATGGAACGCTAATAGAACAGGCAGGAAATCTCTATAATAGAATCATCAATCTGGATAATGAAGGCATCAGCAGAAAAATTCCGTATCAAGGGATGCTCGATTCTTTATTGCACCTGTGGGAGTTGGATAGTAGAAAAAAGCCTAATATTTCTTTAGAGCTTATGCTCACGGCACACTATTACATATTTGCCAAGCTAAGTTGGGAAGGAATGGACCAATCTGTAAGTGAATCATTAAATTGGCACTTGCCACGCAAAAAGGCAAACTATGAGGACTATTTGGATAGCCTTTTAAATGGGCCTGTTAATAAAGTGCCCAATGAACCTGTCTACCGGCAATATGCTCTGTTAAAGGCTTATCTTCTTAAATACAAACAGCTAGAGCAACAGGAAAGCTGGGCCCCGATTAAGTACAACCGTAGCGGAAGCCAGTTAGGCGATTCCAGTTTGCTCATTACTAAGATTAAAAAGCGCCTGTACCTGTTGGAGGATTATTCTGGCGATACCACAAACACCCATTTCGATAAAGAACTGTATAATGCCCTTAAAACGTTCCAGCAACGGAATGGCCTGGCAGTTGATGGTAAGATTGGCGTAGAAACAGTCAACACACTAAACATTCCGTTGAGGAACCGGATCAGGCAGATTGTAGTGAACATGGAGCGAAACCGATGGTTGCCCATTGCTGGACATACAGATGTATTAGCGGTGAACATTCCCGATTTTAGGTTACATGTTTTTCATAAAGATAGCTTGCTCTGGAGCTGCAAAGTGGTGGTAGGGCAAGGCACTCATCCTACCACGGTTTTTTTTGGCGAGTTGCAATGGGTGGTTTTTAGACCATATTGGAACGTTCCGGAAAGTATTGTAAAGCATGAACTGCTTCCCGAAATGAAAGCCAACACGAACTACTTAGCTTCACACGACATGGAAATAACAGGCTATAGGAACGGCCTGCCGGTAGTGCGTCAAAAACCCGGACCCAACAATTCCCTAGGGCTAGTGAAGTTCCTTTTTCCCAACAGCTACAATACTTATTTACACGATACTCCGGCTAAATCCTTGTTTGGCGAATCATCCAGGGCATTTAGTCACGGGTGTATCCGTGTAGAAGAACCTGTTAAACTGGCCAATTTCCTGCTCCGGCACCAAACCGAGTGGACTCCTGAAAAGATAAGTTCGGCCATGCAACATGGAAAGGAGACTTACGTGAGATTAAAAGTTGCTGTCCCTGTTTTTATAGCTTATTTTACCGCATTTGTTGGACAGGATCAAAAGCTAAATTTCAGGAAAGATATTTATGATTTAGATGAGCATTTGGCCAACATGATTTTTATAGCGCCAAAAAGAAAATAAAAATACAGCCTAATAACTATGGAACCCCTTACGGAAACTCTGAAATGCCACTTCAGATTTTATGCGTCCATTTGCCTTCCGGTGATGTCTTGTATTATTATCCGGTAAACTATTGTAATCCCTTTGGAATAAATATTACTGCTAAACTCGCTAATAAATCTTAAATCTCTGTTTTCTTTCTGATTAATAATAGCTTTAACCCCTGTAGCAAAGTTGTGTAACTCATACTTAGCCTCTGCACCGTATAATTCTTCAAACTTTCCATGTACTAAGACAGATTTCCAATTATTTATCGAATTCACTTGATCTATCTGGAGACACACTTTAGATCTAACTCTAAATGAGTCTATTTTATGGCCCGGTGCTGAATAGGCAATAATAGTATTTTTTATTAGATCATAATAATACGTGGTGGGGATGATAAAAGGCTTATCACCATCAATATAAGCTATGTGACCCCAATAATTTTCTTGGAGAAGAGATTTACAATCATTATTTTCCAAAATTTTCATGATCTTTTTTTAATTAATTTCTCACCTTGGTTAAGGTAAATTAGATCCCTGCAACATGCCATACTAATCTTGTTTATTCAAAAATATGAATGCCCTCCTTTACAAATCTACTCCAAAATCATGTTAAACATTGACCTATATCATGTTTTATTTTATTGACAATCAAGACTTTTAAATAGATAAAATGCAATGATATGGAAACTTTAGTACTGACAACCGACTTTTCTGAAAACTCAAAACAAGCCGCCCGCTTTGGCTATGAATTAGCTAGGCATTTAAATGCAAAGGTATTATTACTAAACGCCCTTACAATCCCTATAATTCTTCCTCAGCCCGGGTTGGAAATATGGCCAGAAGAAGATTTAATTTCATTGACGAACGAATGCGAGACGCGTTTGAAAAGATTAAAAAGCGACTTGGAGAACGGAGCTTATGAACACACGTATAAACCAAAAGTACAGTGTATTTGTAAGGTAGGGTTATTTACTGATGTGGTTAGCAGTTTGAAAAAGGAACACAAGGTAGATTTGTTGGTACTTGGTGCCCACGACGGAGGAGTGCTAAGTCGGTTATTGATTGGAGACCACACTAGAGAGCTCATAAACCGTACTGAGAAACCTGCATTAATAGTGCCGAAGGGTAGCGTGTTAAAAAAAATCGAAAAGATTGCATTTGCGGCAGAGATGAAACACCTTGACAAGGATTTCGATACTGTTTGCCAGCTTATTAATTTAGCTCGTCCATTACATGCGGCAGTGCTGATAGCACATATCCTAAAAGATGGTGAGGACGTTACACATCATGAAAAAGCGCTTAAGGAATTTATCTCGAATCTTTCCAATAAGGCTAACTATCCACTTATTTATTATAGAATAATAAGAAGCACAACTGTAGAGGAAGGACTAAACTGGCTATGTATAAACGGGCAGGTGGATATGCTGGCTATGGTACACGGGAAGTACCGTTTTTTTGAAACCCTTTACAGGAAAAGTCATACAGTAAGAATGGCAAATCGTATCGAAATTCCGCTACTCGTTTTTCCGGATTAAATTACCAATAAAATACTTCGGTTGCCTTCAGGATCTAACTCGTTAAAAATAAATAGCGGTAACATTAACCAGAATTGGAGTGAAAAAGATCAGCAACACATTCTTCGCAATCGTAATTGCGTTCCTCATCATAAGGAATGATTCATTTGCTCAAATAAGAGCCGGTGAAAACGTAGAATTGCAAATAGAGCGTCTTACAGCAAGTCATCAGCTAAAATTCCCAACCCTCACTAAAAAAGTTTATGCGGATAAAAAAAACCAATTGATTTGGTTTAATCCGGATCATAATCTTGTTTGGAAAGCCCACGAGTTGCTGTTCAATTCGGGCCAGTATGGTTTAAAACCAGATAACTTTCATTGCGATCAAATTACTGCTGGTTTGATAAATAACCTATTAGCCATAAAAGGAGCAAATGCGTATAAAACTTCTGCGGATATTCTCATCACGGACGCCATGATAAACTTTATTAATCAGCTACATTACGGCATGGCAAATCCATCGTTCCCCTTAAAAAGCCTCGATAAGTTACCACCCATGCGGTCAATGGCCATTAATGTATTAAAAAAATCAATTGAAAGTAAGGAGTTCGATCGCGAGATTTTAAACGTTCAACCCATTTTTAAAGGTTATAAACAGCTTCAACAATTTCTAAAACTAATGGTTGGGCAATACACCGGCGATTGTTATGAGATTTCTGAAGAGACCGAGAAATTAATAGTGCTAAATCTTGAAAGATGGCGTTGGATAAACAGTATGGAAACATCATATCTATTAATAAATATCCCCGCGTATGAGCTCCAGTTTTTTAAGAACGACTATGAAGTTCATAATTTCAGAACGATTGTAGGGCAAGCCAATAGCCCAACCCCACTGCTATCCAGCAACATAAGAACAGTTAAAGTACCTTCCCTGCAAAAAGTTGCGATAAGCAGGGCTAAAGAAATCCTCCGCCGGGCTGCTGAAGAACCGACTTACCTGCAGGCAAATCAGTTTTTGATTTGCGACACTCAAGGGAAAGTTATAGAGCCTACTTCTGAAAATTTGAGACTGGTACAAACAGACATTGCGAAGTATACCGTTGTTCAGGTGCTTTGGAAGTATAATACACCAGATAATATCGTTTTGTTTATAGAAGGGCAAAACCGACTTCATATCCGCGGTACATCAGAAAAAAAAATATTTGAAAAAACAGATAGGGCTGTTAGCAAAGGTGATATTGTTGTTGAGGATATAGACGCTCTCTTGAAATCATTAATGACCCGAAACAATTTACCACCCGATAATCAATATTTTGAACCGATGGTATTGAATTACAAGACAAAGGAAATCAGTCTACCAAAAACGCTTTCAATTTATATAGTATATCTTACCTGTGACGTAAGAGACGGAATTTTAACCGGTTACAACGATGTTTACCACCTTGATGAAAAATTAATAAAGAAGATGAAATTAAGGTAGTATAAAGCGTATTGTTCTTTTAAATTATTGTGCCCGATAGTATCAAGGGTTTTTTAGTTATCAGAATCCTTAAATAAAGATTGATAAGTATGTAATCAATAATCGCTTGACCCGCCTTTAAACACTTGCTATTTAATTTTTTAAGGTTTTATTCAGTTAAAAATGGGTTTTGACTGTGAAACGCCTTTCGTTGGGTTACAAATTAACTGGTCGCTTCCATTCTTCAATATTTCATCCACACAAATTGCCCTATCTGACCATGACTCTCCGGATGTTGTTTTTATACGGTAGATCATCCAACGCTTACCTGCATTATCAACAACAGTATTCGGTGCGCCAGGACCATAGATTCCCCTAGGCTGATTTTGTTGAACCAATGGGTTGCTACCTGTTGCTGTACCTTCAGGTGCTTTGGTAAACGGACCGTCCGGTGAAGAAGAATATGCGTACCCAATAGCATACCGGGCCAATGCACCTCCAGAACCGTTATAGAGCATATAATATCTATGGTTGGCATCAGCATTTGGAGCATAATAAACCAAAGGGTGTTCAATGTTTACATTTTCCCAAGCCTGTGTAATGGACAACACCTTTTTATCTGTACCAGCAATGGTTGATAGTCCATCTGAGCTTAATTCAACACATCTTAACTCCGGCGATGTACCCGTACCAACATACTTCGCATAATACAGATAAACTTTCTCGGAAACCGGATCTTTAAACACTGAAGGATCTATAACCGGTATGAAGTTATTTTGAGCATCTTTTTTTACTATCAAAGTTGCATTCGCATCAGTATAAGGCCCTTCTGGCGTAGAAGAAGTTGCTACACCAATTGTTCTGTTGTTTGAACCGAGTACATGTGTATAATACAAATTATAAGTTCCATTATATTTAAAACTGCCTGCCGACCAAAAATCTCCTTTGGATTTTGTAAAACAAACCGGTTTTGCAGTCCATGTTATTAAATCGGGTGAAGAGTATATTTTATAAGTATTGTTATTTGGATGCACCAGATAAAAGAGATTTCCGCCTTTAAATATTTCGGGATCTGACGGCTTTTTAGCGGTAGAAATCACTGGGTTTGAAAAAGATGAAACACCTACATCAGTATTTACATCTGAGGTATCCTGCTTTGGTGGAGTAAAGCTGACCTTATCCCCTCTTTTACAAGATTGTAAAATTGCAAAACATGCAATAGCCAGCATTAGAAGTTTATTTTTCATGAAAGTCTATTTGGTCGTGGTTGGTTAATAAATTGCGACTGTCTACATCATTTTTATCATACAATATTAAAAACAATCAACCAGTGCGGTTTACCACAAATGTGTCAATTACTAACGATTTTGTAGCACAATAACTTTGGAAGGCACTCACCTGTTTACAAGAAATGGAAAGTAAATTAAATTGCCGAGGACGACATTCTTTAACCGGCCAAATCATGCGAAAACAATTACGCCATCTTTAGAATTGAATAGACTATGATTGAGCTACTCCATATTCTACAATTTTGGCAACCAAATCTACAAAATTGATAAATCCCTTGCTTTGAGTACAATAGATTTGTTATAAAGAAACCGTTACTACTTAATCAATACTGTAAATAAGTATAGGTCGCCAGTGTAGCAAACTCTTCCTGTTTTAAAATTATAACCAAACAAATTATTTAATTATGAAAAAAATCGTACTTATTTTAACTGCTGTTTTTATAGCTGGTATGGCACGGGCGCAGTCTGATGGTGATTATCGCACTAAAACTTCTGTTTATCCTAATTCGGGCAAGAACTATGATTACACTTGGGGGAAAAGTGTTTGGTGGGAAATACGTGTTGGTGGCCAATGGATAGATGCTACAACCATTGATCCTAATACTGGGGTAGAATATGGCACCCCACAGCCTAGCAACGCATCAGGAACCATCACTTTGCGTCCACGGATTGCGGAAGGCGGGGAAACCGTTAATGATGACGAATTTGAAATAAATACAGGTGCCGCAAAATCGCCTTTACGTCCTGCAACAAATTTGGTTTTGTTATCCGGGTTTAAATTAATTATGGGGATAAACAAAACGGGGCAAGGGAGAGTTATTGAGTTTAACAATATAGAGTTACAGGGAACATCGTTATTAAGTGGCAGTACATCCCCAGATGACCCTAGTGCTGCAATTAATGATGTTAAAATTAATGGCAATTTGACAGTGGCACCCGGAGCTACATTTAACACATCAGGCACCAACTCTACAGGCAATGTTGTTTTTACCACACAAGCAGGTTATGATAACAGACCCATTGGTTCTAACATAAATTACGGCACCGTTAGTGTTTTTGCCGTTGACCTTATTAGCTTTCGATGCGAAAAAATCCTTAAATATTAATAAGTTAAGCTGGAAAACAACCAATGAAATTAATACCAATAGAATTGAGGTAGAAAGAGCCTCTAACGGTTCTAATTTCGTAAGAATAGGAGCGCTTACAACTCATAATGTATCAGGAGAACACTTTTACAATTTTGAAGACGAAAGTCCATTACCGGGCGATAATTATTACCGCTTAAAAATGTTTGATAACGACGGTGCGTTTGCGTACAGTCCGATTAAAGCATTAGGCTCAAGAGTTTCTTTAACCGTATATCCAAATCCGGTAACTACACAATTACACATCTCTTTAGCAAACGTTGCAAATATGGTAACTGCTAAAGTATATGATGTATCTGGTAGGGTTGTTTTATCCGCAAATGTTGCGAACACTGCTAAATTCAGTGTAGATACGCAGTCATTATTAAACGGTACTTACGTACTTAAATTGGATATTGACGGAGTGGCAAGTTCAAGAAAATTTATTAAATAATTGAAAGGCCAAATTTTCTTGGATAGGTTGTTTCGTAACACATTGTCAGACTTAGAGGCTCACTTATAGTCTCGTTTAAATAGTTTGCTTAATGAGACACTGCCTTATAAAAACTTGTTCAGCCATGAAGTTTAAACTTATGCTGAAAGACTTATTACTATGAAAAGACTTCTGATAATAAATATATTACTGTGTGCTTCTTTTTGGGCAAGAGCCCAATTCATTTTCACTGATTTTGAGAATGCTAACTTAGCAAATTTTAGTACGGATGGCACTACCAGTCTGAACATTAGTAGCGAACATGTAAAAAGTGGCACAAAAGCGTTGGAATGGACTGCTGAGAACGGAAAAAAGCTCATTGTAACAAATCTTAACATTCAAGTTGACAAACCAAAAGATGCCGGTGCAGAATTGTTCGTTTATAACGCCGAACCCTCCAATGATAAACTGATATTTGAGTTTACAGACAATAGCGGAAACGTTAAACGTACCGGCACTATGCTTTTAAATTTTAAAGGTTGGCGGGATTATCATCGTAATTATAGAGAAGATTACAACAATGGCGCAACTCTCCCCAAATTTCTTTTAAAAGAATGCCGTATTACGTATGTGCGGGCTGAGGGAACTACCGGAACAAGAAAATTGTACTTCGACAATTTAACATTCATTGGCGATCCAGAAGTGCGTCAGCCTGGGCCACATATGGCATTAGATTATCAGCATTTTTTCCAAGAAAAGAATGCCGCAGAAGACCCTTTAGGTTCATATTTAAAAAAACCGAATTTCCCGGTAATTCCAAGCGCTTCTCCTGAAGAATTAACTGGCTTACAAACCATCAGAAATAGCTATACAAGAGCAACTGGCCCGGTAGATCCGTCAGCTGTAATAGCTGCCGAAACTTACGTAGATAACTGTGGCATCGGTCGAAACGTTGATGGAACAATTAAAGGAAGAGGTATGTTAGGGATTAGTAATCCTGACACTTTGGTTTTGGTCTCGACCCACATTCAGTCATTAGCTCGAGCGGCTCGGTTTAATGGGGACGCAAATGCAAAAAGCAAATTGATATTATTCACAGAATATATCCTTGACCAAGGAATTGCTGAAGGTGGGCGTAACGATATGGTAACAAACAGTTATACAAACGTTCGTACATTTCCTATTGGTTTTTTCGAAGCGTTGCCGTTATACGCAGAACCCATGCGTACCGAAGTGATCAACCTGTTGAAATGGTCTAACGACTACAACAAAATTTATGAGTTAAATCCAACTCCCGGACAAAACACTGATTTTTTATATCTTAAAGTTACTTTTTTGATAGAGATAGCTTGCGCTTTAACATCTGATGACGAGGCCGTTAACGACTTAAAACACATTAAATATTTTTTAGAACGCAACACAGACATTAGTGAAGGCGACAGGGACGGTATAAAGCTAGATGGAACAGGTTTTCACCACAAATCTAACCAAGTACGTTATTTATACGCTTTTGGAGGATGGGTAGAGAGAGCATACAGTTTAAAAGGTACGCCATTTAGAGTTAATAAGGCTGCATATGATAATATGGCTTTCGCATTTAAAAACATGTTTTTACAATCTTCACGCGGCGGTCTTTATTCTAACGCAGCCGCAGGCAGAGTGCCATTTCAGGCATCATTACCGGTAAGTCAAACACAATTGAGGCAATTGGTAGAGATAGGTGGAGACATTATAGGAAGTAGCTTTGAGCCAGATTTAGCTGCGTTTTATAACTACACTTACAATGTTGATTATTACGGAGTTGCTAAAGGAGACTACGATAATTTTTATACCTCTAACTATTCCAACTTGGGCGTATTAAAAAGAGGAAATTGGACTGCTTCCATGAAAGGTTTTAACACCATATTTAAAGGCACAGAAATTTATCCGACAGAAAACAGATACGGGCGTTACCAAAGTTATGGTGCATTAGAAATTCTTTACAACGGAAGTTTAGAAGATACAGGTTACATACTTAATGGAGCTGGCTGGGACTGGAACTATATGCCAGGTACCACCTCTGTGGTGTTGCCTTTTTCCGAACTACAACCAAAAACATCTAACGCAAGTGAATGGCAAGAACTAGATTTTGCTGGTGCACTTTCTTTAGGAAAGAATGGAATCTTTGGAATGGACTTTTCTCAACTAAACAAAGGCTATTACACGCCTAGCAGTTTGAAGTTTAAAAAGTCTGTTTTTGCTTTTGATAACCTGTTAATTTGTTTAGGTAGTGACATAAGTGTTGGCAATAACCAAGGGAGCGTGGTTTCAAACTTATTTCAAGCAATAAGCACAACGGCAACCCCAACCATATATGTAAATTCAACTGTGCCCCAAACAGGTACTTTTAACGGTAGTTATCCTTTAACAGATTCTTATCAATGGTTAACAAGTTCGCAGGGTACAGGTTTTTACTTACCAAAAGGAAATAATGATTACCGCGTTGAAGGAGGATCACAAACTACACCAGTTTATACTACAACTGATGGCTCAGTTACCAGCACAGCTAATTTCACTAGAGCATATTTGGTACACGGCAACCAGCCTACAACGGCTGCGCCAGCAAAATACGAATATGTAGTTGCGCCAAACATAGCATCAGCCGATATGCAGACACTTGCGCAAACGCTTGCTAGCGGAAGTGTTTACACCGTTCTTAACCAAACTAGCGAGTTTCACGCAATCAAGTATATTCCAGACAATTCAACTTCTTATGTTGTTTTCTCAAAAGCTCCAATAGCGGTAAACGTTGGTTTGGTAGAAAGTGTTTCGGGACAGGCGATGTTTAACGTGAAAGAATATGGAGCAGATATGGTGTTGGTTACGCTAAACAATCCGGATCTAAATATGGTAATTGATGCCAACAAGGATTTTATCGCTACTAATCCACATTTTATCAACTTAGGCTTAACTGGTGATTATACCATTGTATCAAATCCTAACAGCTCTAGTGTTAATCAGCAAGGTAATTTGCTAACGGTTGGCTTTACTGTAAAAGACGGTTTGCCTTCAAGTATCTTACTACAAAAAAACACGGTTACGCCAATTAAGCTGGTGAATTTTAATGGTGCGCTACAAAACGCTGCAGTTCAATTAAACTGGACTAGTGCAGAAGAAAAAAATGTAAATAAGTTTGTGCTTTATAGAAGTGCAGACGGAATTAACTTCGACCAGATTACCCAAGTTACTGCTAAAGGCAACTCATCGCAACTGATAAAGTACAATTATACCGATAAAGATTTTGACACGTTTGCCAGTACAGTTTATTACAAATTGCAGAGTATTGATACCGATGGAAGCATAAGTTCCGAAAAAACTATTGCGATAAAACTACCTGAACAACAGTCAAAAGTTTCCTTTTATCCAAACCCGGTTTCATCATACATGACTATCAGCCTAGAGGCAGAAGAACCACATAATGGTGAGATAAGAGTTTACAGCTTAAGCGGAAAATTAGAGTTTAATAAAAAAGTTGACCTTAAGCAGGGATTTAATCATTTTCCGGTTTTTTTACAAGACCTAAATACAGGCGAGTATATCATCCAGCTAAAAACAGATAAAATTAACGCAACACAAAAATTTATAAAGCTTTAATAGTCAGAAAGCAAAGTCCACTTCCTGAGTTAATACCACATAAAAGAAGATTTAATTAATGAAAAATACTAAGCGTTTAAAAACATTTTCGATGCTGTTTTTATTGGTGGCACCAACCTTATCAATAGCCCAAAAAATTAATTTTAAAGAGCTTAGGCCTTTAACTGAGTTCAGTCACTTTCCGCCAGGCTCAACATATCAAGATCCAAAAGTTGAACCAGATAAAAGAGCAAGAGAAATAATCGGCTACCTAACTTTTGAAGAAAAACTAGAACTTGCGGGTGGGTATAAATCTTTTTTTTATCCGCCTGTTCCGAGGTTGGGGTTACGGGCAGTAAGTATGGCCGACGCCTCACAGGGTCTTAGATTAAGTACTACAATTGCGCAATCAAAAAGCGTTTCATTCCCTGGAATGCAGGCCTTAGCCGCTACCTGGAATATTGGAATTGCCAAGAATTTTGGACAAAGCATTGCAGAGCAATGCAAAATACATGGCATAGATATTTTACTTGGCCCTGGCATCAATATGCAACGACTTTCAGAAGGTGGCAGAAACTACGAATACATGGGTGAAGATCCTTTGTTAACTGCTAAGATTGCAGTCAGTTACATTAACGGCCTACAAAGCTCGAATATAATTGCTACAGCAAAACATTTTATCGCCAACGATCAAGAATTTTGTAGGCATATCTCTAGTAGCGACTTATCTGAACGTACGTTAAGAGAAATTTATCTGCTTCCTTGGGAAGCGGCAATCAAAGAAGCCAATGTACAAGCTATTATGACCGGGAATAACATGACAAATGGAATTCCTAACTCGATGCACAAACCACTGCTCAATGATTTATTAAGAAAAGAATTTGGTTTTACGGGCATAGCGATGACCGATTGGCAAAGTACAAATTATCATCTCAACTCTCAAAAAAAGGTTGCTCCGTCGGGTTTATCGTTGTTGATGCCTAACAATGGCTCCCTTGCTAAATACATCAGAGAATATATCTTAGAAAACCCTACTAAAAAAGCTAATATTGAGAAAGAGCTAGAACAAATGATCTATCCAAATATTTATACCTTTTTTAAAAACGGCATTTATGATCGTTATCCCCAAGATTTAAAATATGAAGAAAAAATACCCGCACACAAAGGAATAGCTCTACAATGTGCAGAAGAAGCTATTTGCTTATTAAAAAACCAAGACAATAGCTTGCCCATTGCAAAAAACAAAAAAATACTACTAACCGGAGATACCGAAATTTATACCGGAAAAGGAAGTGGCGCTGTGAAAGGATTCGATCATGTTGATTTTGAAAGTGGTTTAAGATCCGTTTATGGAGAATACCTTACTTGTAAAATTAAAGCTACTGACGAAGAGGTTAAAAGTGCTGATTATATTCTGTACAGATTAAACAAGAAAGCTGGAGAAGGGAATGATATTCCTTTTAATGAACCTAAACAAGCAATTCCCGACATTGAACGCTTAAGTAAGTTAAATCCAAATATTATCATTTTAATTAGCTCTGCCAATGGAATACCAATGCCTTGGTTAAATGAAGTAAAAGGTGTTTTATGGACCTTTATGTTAGGGCAAGAACGAGGGAATGCACTGGCTGCTGTTATCAGCGGAGCCGTAAATCCATCAGGAAAACTTCCGTTTACTTTAGAACGGGATTTTAAGGATTCCCCCGATCCGAATTTCAACTTACTTGGCGGAAAACCTTATTGGCATGGAAATAACGCTGCTTATAAAGCCTACTGGAAAGGTGAAGAACCAGACAGTAAAACAGAGATTGCAAAATATATAAAACCTCAGGAAGCCATACATATACCTTATGATGAAGGAGTTTTTATCGGCTATCGATGGTATCAAAAACACAAAAAACCGGTTTTGTTTCCGTTCGGATTTGGGCTGTCTTACACAACTTTCAAATACAGCAATCTGCAAATCTCAAAAAAGAGTATCAAAAAAGACGAAGTTATTACTGCTAAAATGGATATCCAAAACACAGGAAATATTGACGGCTATGAAGTGGTTCAACTTTACATTACCGACCAGCAAAGTACTGTGGAACGGCCTCTAAAGGAGTTGAAAAATTTTCAGAAAGTGTATTTGAAAATTGGCGAAAAAAAAACATTGCAATTTGCAATTAACAACCGAGACCTCGCTTTTTGGGACGAAAAGGAACATGGCTGGAAAGCAGAGGCAGGTAAATTCGATATCCTTATTTCCGATTCTTCCGAAGGCTATCGGTTAAAAAAAACTTTTGAACTCAAATAAAAAAAGATTATGACAACATTTAAAAAAAGAAGTTTTCTTCTTTACTTTTCTCTTTTTGCGTTGGCCACCTCTACCGCGTTTGGTCAAAGCCAAAAAAAACCTAATATTATATTAATAATGGCGGATGACTTGGGTTATGAAACCATAGGTTGTAACGGAAACGATGATAAATTAACGCCAAATATTGATAAGCTCGCCGAATCCGGAATGTTGTTCGAAAACTGCCATTCCATGCCGCTGTGTACTCCGTCTAGAGTGCAACTGATGACAGGTAAGTACAACAACCGCAATTACATTGGCTTTGGGTTGCTTGATCCATCACAGGAAACATTTGCTCATGCACTTCAAAAACAAGGTTATAAAACCTGTATTGCTGGTAAATGGCAATTATACGGAAATGAAAAGCAATTTAAATTAGCCGGCGGACTAAAAGGAACGGTGCCACAAAATGCTGGTTTTGATAACTTCCTAGTTTGGCAGGTTGATGAACTAGGCTCTCGATACCAAGACCCTACGGTTTATACAGATGAAAAAAAATCTATGACTTTGAAAGGTAAGTATGGCGATGAAGAATTTACTTCGTACATCGAAAAATTTATTGAAAACAATAAGGATACATCCTTTATGGTTTATTACCCCATGTGTTTAACACACGATCCATTTGTTCCAACACCGTTTTCTAAAGACTACAAAGATTTCCCCTCATCTTCTGAAAAAAGTAACCCAAATTATTATAAAGATATGTTAAGCTACCACGACTACTTAGTTGGACGCATAGTGAAGAAAGTTGATGAGCTTGGCTTACGTGATAATACTATTATTATTTATACTGGAGATAATGGCACTAGCCCTCAAATTATCTCCAATTTTAGAGGTGGGAAAGTACAAGGAAACAAAGGCAAAACTAACTATAGAGGAACTCATGTTCCTTTGGTTGTTAACTGGAAAAACAATATCAAAGCCGGCTCCATCAATAAATCTCTAATAGATTTTACTGATTTTTTTCCAACGATTTTAAACCTTGCCGGCACTACTAGTAAAGTAGAAGATAAACTAGACGGGAAAAGTTTTTATCCGCAATTGAAAGGAAACACAAACGATCAACGCAATTGGATTTACACCTACTATGACCCGAAATGGGGAAAATATACCAGAAAAGTTTTTGCTCAAACTTTAGACTGGAAGCTTTATGAAACCGGGGAAATTTTCGATTTAAACAATGACCGTGAAGAGTTAAAACCAATTGCAAAAAATTTAATCAAGGGCAAAGATTTGGCAACAATAAATATGCTCCAAAAAGCGATTATTGAGAAAACACAAAAACAGTAAGTAGTTTATAATCAAAGCTTAGTCAAAATTTACCCTCGTTTAAAATGAAGACAAAATTAATAACTGCAGCAGTATTGAGTTTTTACTTTACTGGGTTTGCACAACAGAAATTAGCCCAACAAAAACCAAACGTTGTTATCATCTTTATGGATGATATGGGCTATGGCGATATTGAAGAAAATGGAGCAGTTGGATACAAAACACCAAATATTACCAGCCTAGCAAATAACGGTCAGCGGTTTACCAATTTTTATACTCCTCAAGCTACTTGTACAGCGTCAAGGGCGGCTTTACTTACCGGTACTTATCCAAACCGTATGAATGTTTACGGCGCATTTGCGCCCAACGAAGGAATTGGATTAAACTTAAAAGAAACTACCATAGCAGAAATGTTAAAGTCCAGCGGTTACGCTACGGCAATGGTGGGCAAGTGGCACTTAGGCAACGAACCCGAATTTTTACCCACAAAACAAGGTTTTGATGAGTATTTGGGCATTCCATATTCTAACGATATGTGGCCGGTTGATTATGATGGTAAGCAACTTCCTCCTACCCATCCTCGAGCTCTAATTTATCCAACACTCCCTCTTTTGCAAATCAAAGCAGGACAGCATGTTCCTGATACCGCAATGAAAGTGCTTACGCTAGATGACCAAGCGAAACTAACAACTATATATACTGATAAGGCAGTTAGCTTCATTAAGGAAAACAAACAACATCCATTTTTTCTTTATATGGCGCATAGCATGCCTCATGTTCCTATTGCAGCTTCATCCAAGTTTAAAAATAAAAGCGAGCAAGGTTTGTTTGGAGATGTGATGATGGAAATTGACTGGTCTGTACAACAGATTGTAAAAACCCTCGAACAACAGGGGCTTACAAAAAACACACTAATAATATTTACATCAGATAATGGTCCGTGGTTGAATTTTGGTAATCATAACGGAAATACCGCAGGACTTAGAGAAGGAAAAGGAACAAGTTGGGAAGGGGGAACAAAGGTGCCATGTATTATATCATGGCCAAATGTTATCCCAAAAGGAATGGTAGTAAATAAACTTGCCAGTACCATTGATATTATGCCTACACTTGCCGCAATAACCGGAGCCAGCTTGCCTAAACATAAAATTGACGGTGTAAATTTATGGCCTTTATTGCAGGGCTACAATGTTACCCCTCGAACCAAATTCAATTATTATTACAATAAAAATGATTTAGAAGCAGTAAGGATAGGAGACTGGAAGCTTGTATTTCCACATAAATATCGTTCGTACGAAAATGTGATGCCTGGGAATAATGGATATCCTGGCCCTTATAGAACAGGCTCTTTAGATGCTCTTGCATTATATGATTTGAGACGCGACCCAGGCGAAAGGTATAACGTGATTGAGCTTTATCCAAAAATTGTAGAAAAATTACAAGCTTACGCAGATGAAGTAAAAGAAGATCTTGGAGACGACTTAAGCGGAAAGCTGGGAGCTAACAGAAGACCTATAGGGGAGTTAAAAAATAAATAAGGGTGCGTGTGTCAAGAGTTGAGATTACTATATTAAATGCATTTTATTTTACACCCCATTTGTGTTTAAAAATGCTCATTTTCGTATCAGCTCAAATATTTTGAGCAAATCCATTTGTGTTGAAGTTAGCAAGCTTGGGTTAAACAACGCTTTGCGAGCTAAAAGTGAAATCACTTATAACCTCACTTCCATCACTTTACCATCTTTACGACTTTTTTCTGCCATAAATCCCATAACGTGACTTTCAATTGATTCATCAATATTAGAGGTTAGTACCTCGGGTTTTTGTTGGGCAACAGCTTGGACAAAATCTCTTGTTAATAACCAGTCTCCCCCGCCATGTCCACTGTTTTTATATCCTTCAACATCTTCTGCTTTCGGCAAAAACTTTACCTCTTTGCCCGTTCTAAAATCATTTACAACCAATTCTTTCATGTCGCCAACCATATCTCCCATAGCCCCCATTATTCTTGTTCTTCTTCCACCGTAAGAGGTGAAGGCTTCCATAGAAAATGCAGCTGTAACGCCATCACCAAACTGTATACTGGTCACATAATGATCAGGCTGGTCGTTGTCCATCCGGTAAACGCACCTCCCGTAATCAGTAGTTTTTAAGCGCTCCATAATAGCCTCAGGTTGTTTGGCTTTATCAGTCGGCAAATCCATAACGTTCAATCTATTCCTATTGTCGTAATACTCTCTAATAGCAGAATAAGGACACTCTCTTTCAATTTTACAACCGTCTGTACATCTAGCCGTACTTCCTTCCGGGGCATTTTCTTTTTTAAACCATTTTAAATCGCCCATGGCAACAATTTTCTTTGCTGGTTTGTTTATTATCCATTTGATAATATCCAAATCATGACAAGATTTTGCCAAAATGATTGGCGTGGTTTGCTTCGAATTATGCCAATTTCCCCGTACATAAGAATGCGCCATGTGTGTATGCTCTATAGGTTCAAAATGTTGCACACTTATAATCTCGCCAATCGCACCTTTTTCAATCAATTCCTTCATCTTAACAAAGTATGGAGCATACCTTAAAACATGGCAGACAGCTACAATTCTGCCGGTTTTCTTGGCTAAAGCTAAAATAGAACGACACTCTTTTTCTGAAGGTGAAATTGGTTTTTCTAATAAAATATCGTATCCCATTTCCAGCGCTTTCATGCAGGGTTCGAAATGCAAATTATCAGGTGTAGAGATGATTACAGCATCTGCAAATTTTGGTCTTTTGAACACATCTTCCCAAGTATCAAATCTGTTTTTATCTTCAATGTTATGGATTTTAGCATATCGATCGTTCCGATATTTTATTGGTTCTGCAACACCTATTATGTCCATTTCCTTAGGGAATTTTGCAGCAAAACTTCCGTAAACCATTCCTCTGTTTCCGGCTCCAATTGTAATTGCGGTAACTGCCTTGACTTGAGGGCGATGCGACTTATTGGCCGGAATATTATAGATAAAAGAATTATTACCGATGTCTGCCAGTACATCTGTGCTAATCACAGTTGCCCCTAACGAGATACTTAGAGTCTTTAAAAGATTTCTTCTGTTCATTTCGAATACGTATAAGGGCAGATTGTTAAAGTTTCTTTTTATTTACTTTCAGTTTTTCTTGCTGTTCGTTTTTGTAGGGCGCATAATAGTTTCTCGGGTCTTTTTTAAAGCCATATCTGCGGTTTCCGTTTGGCCTTGGCAAAGGGAGCGGATCCTGTGTACGAAGCTCCCAACGCATCATGTCCTGTAGCAAATCCATCTGTTCAGAAGCGTATTCTTTCTGATTAAACAGGTTTTTAATCTCTTGTGGATCTTTCGCCAAATTGTACAATTGTCCGCTACCTTGCATATCGTAAACCAATTTCCAGTCTCCTTTACGCAGGCCCCGCATCATACCACTCTGCGTCCAAGTATTCAACTCGTCAAACTCCACTTTGCCTTTTACCAAAGTACCGTCTTGGGTATAAGGATCAAATTCTTCTAAATCTGTGTAGTGCAATCCGCCATAACCCTGCTGAATAATGATACTAGAAAATTCATCTTTTGGATAAGGCAAACCTGCAAGAATTGGCCAAAGGCTCCTTCCCTGTACACCGTCTGGCAACTCAACATTGAGCATATCACAAAGTGTAGGCATAATATCAACATTGCTGACATGTGCTTCTTTAGGCATTTTTTCAGGTTTAATTCCGGGGCCATGCCATAGCATCGGAATTCTGATTAAAGATTCTGGCACTTCAACTCCTTTTTTGATGAGCCCATACTCACCCGTAAAGTCACCATGATCTGACACGAATATAAAAAGGGTATTCTCATATTTTTTCTCTCGCTTCAGATAGTTGACAAACGTTTTTATCTCATCATCAATCAACCTCATCATCCCATAGTAATTACTCCTTATTCTGGGGATACTTTTTTCAAAATCAGGATAACCCATACGCTCCATCTCTTTCTGCAAAACCCATTTGTTGCCCTTATCTGCTAAAACTTCTTCCCCTGCCTTTATTGGAGGCAAACTTTCTGGCGGAAACATTGAATAATAAGGTTCAGAAACTTGATATGGATTATGAGGCTCTGGAAAAGACAGGTACAAAAAGAATGGTTTGTCCTTTTTAACGCTTTCAACCCAGTTCTCTGCATCTTTTACCATTCTGGCTGGTTGCTGCATACTGGCAGGAAATGGCGCTGGACCATCTTCCATATAAAAGTTGGTGCTTCTTAAAAAGGTTTCGAATTTCCGTTCCTCATCATTTTCTGGCTTTATCACGTTTAAATGCGAATATTCTTTCCAGTAATCCATCATCTCTGGCTGTAGATAAGTATGGTTTTTACCTATTAATGCGGTACTGTATCCTACAGATTTTAATACCTGATATAAATCTTTTTTGAAGTAAGCATCCTTTAAATTCATATTGGAACGCACATGGGTGGCGTTAGGGAAACGCCCGGTCATTAATGACGTTCTACTTGGTATACAGGCGGGCGATGCACAATAAGCTTTATTAAACCAAGCACCAGATTGAGCCAAGCTATCTAAAAATGGAGTGGTGTTGAGCTCAAAACCTCCTAACTTAGTGGCATCTGCCCTAAACTGGTCTACAATGATGAGTACAATATTGGGTTTGGGTTTTTCATCTGCTTTAGCTAGGTTCCAGAATCCCTGGATTAACAAGATTGATATAAAACAGAAAAGGAAAGGGCTTTTGACTTGTTTCATGATTATCGAAAATTATTCTTTACCGTTTATCGTCCAATTTTTAGGAGCTTTAAATTCCTTTCTTCCCTCGCCGTAAGGCGGAACGGTAAACTCAGAAACTATTGCATCGTAAGACGCTACTTTTTTTAATAGCTGTTGGTACACATCAGGATGTTTGAGCTTTAAATTTACTTTTTCTGAGGGATCGTTTAAGATATCGAATAACTGGTCTTCTTTCTGCTTCATTCTGGGGTTGCCAGCATCAGCTTTGGCTAACTTCCATTGGTTGCTTACTAAAGATCCGTAACCAAGATATAAATCTCTGTTAATTTCTTTCTGCTTTCCAGTTAACACCGCAAACATATTTAACCCATCCAAAGGTTTTTGAATTGCTTCTGTGGCTCCAGAAATATTCAGCAACGTTGGAACAATATCAATATATCCCATTAACTGGTTGTTCTGAGTACCTGCCTTAAACATTTTTGGCCATTTAATAACTGCGGGCGCTCGTACTCCGCCATCCCATTCTTGAAATTTTGTTCCTCTTAGTACACCACTAGACCCGCCTTCCCCGGGCGCCGCTCCATTATCGCTAAAAAACAAAACAAGGGTATTATCAGCTATATTTGATGCTTTAAGCTGGGCTAATATTTTACCAATTCCCTTATCCATACAGGTAACCATTGCCGAATAGGTTTGTCGCGGTGTATTTCCTCTTCCTTGGGTTCCTTCGTTTCCATGCTCTTCAGTATTTTTTTTACCAAAAACCGGTTTAGATTTATTGTAACCGTAGGCCAGCAAATCATCTTCTTTAGCCTGCAATGGCCCATGCGGAGCGTTATAGGCTACATACAAAAGAAATGGGTTGGACGATTTAGCGTAATTAGAGATACATTTAACAGCTTCGTCTGAAATTAAATCTGTGCTGTACCCCTTATCAAAAGACGTCTCCCAGTCGTTATGCCAATCTAATTCGCCCTCTCTTTTATGGGTAAAATAATCGATTGCGCCGTTATAGTGTCCATAAAAGTGCGTAAATCCTTTGCTTAGCGGGAGATAACTTTTTTTAGCATGCCCGAGATGCCATTTCCCTAAAACTGCTCGGTTAGTGTAACCTACATTTTTTAACAGTTCGGGTAAAAACTTCTCACTCGTATCAACTCCAAAAGTGCTCCATGGCGGTACTACGGTTTCTCTTAAACCAAATCGATTTGGATATCGCCCGGTCATTAATCCCGCCCGAGTAGGTGAGCACACCGGAGCGGTATAGAAGCGAGTTAGTATTACACCATCTTTGGCAAGTTGATCGATGTTAGGTGTTTTGATTTCACTTCCATTAAAACCTACGTCGCCCCAACCTAAATCATCAGCCAGTATGATTATAATATTTGGTTTTTTTTGCTGTGCCGATAAACTAAAAAATGGAATACTTGCTGTTAAAAGTACCAGTAAGCTATAAAGCCAATATTTTTTATTTTTCATTATTCTATAATGTGTAGCTTAAAAGTTGTTTTTTAAAATCAGATAAAAAGCTGGATCAAATTGGCAATTTTGTATAATTAAGTGGATTCCGTCTTGGCGTATTGTTCTAAAAACTCCGAAGGCTTTAATTTAAACTGATTAAAAAAGCATTTCGAAAAATAAGAGTGTGAGTTGAAACCCACCATAAATCCTATTTCTGAAATATTGTAATCATTAGTCAATAATAATTTGGCGGCGTGTTTTAACCGCACCAGCCTTATAAATTCGTTTGGCACATGACCTGATAATGCTTTCAGTTTTTTATGAAGGCTAGAGCGACTCATTGCAACTTCCTTGCTCAGTTCTTCCACCGAAAGTTGGGGATCCATTATCCTTTTCTCAATAATTTCAGTAATTTTTTCTAAAAACTTTTTGTCTTTGGTATTAGAAGTAAGCGAATCCGCATGAATTAAAGGCTGGTTGGAAAACTTATCTTTCAGCCTTATCTGCGCATCCATCAGGTTTTTAATTACAGCCGTAACATGTTTCCATTTGAATGGTTTAGTGATATATGCATCGGCACCGTTCTCTATCCCTGCAATCTCCGCTTCAGAATTTGCTCTAGCTGTTAAAAGTATCAGCGGGATATGGCTGTAATCAATGCTACTTTTAACTTCTTTACAGAGCTGTAACCCGTCCATATATGGCATCATCAAATCAGATAAAATTAAATCTACGTTCTGAGTTTTAAGCAGTTCTAAAGCTTCTAGGCCACTGTTTGCTGCAATTACTTTGTAACCTTCTTGGTAAAGGCTATCGCTATAAAATTCAATTAATGAAACATCGTCTTCTACCACCATAACACACAGTCTATCAGTGCTATCTTCGGCGTTATCCTCTATAACCGGAGCGAGCTCGTTGGGCGAGGTTTGTAAAGACACATTGCCTATTTCTTGAAAAGGAATGATTACACTGAACACCGTATTAACGTTTTCTGTGCTTGCAACTTCTAGTTTACCGCCGTGTTTTTCTGCTAAGGATTTAGCGAGCGCAAGTCCTATTCCGGTGCCACCTAAATTAGTGTACTGGTGGCTTCCAGATGTTATTTTGAAAAATTTAGTATAGATATTTCCTAATTCAGAAATGGGGATCCCAATTCCATCGTCTTCTACCTTTACTCTAAAATATTGTTGTTTACTTTCATCCTCAAAAGGTTCTTCAATACTGATTTTTACTTTGGTTCTGGTAAACTTGAAAGCATTAATAATCAGGTTACTGAAGATTTTTGTTAAAGCCTCCGGATCCGCTTGTATCAACAGCTTGCTCACCTTGGTATTCAAACTAAATTTCACCCCTCTTTGATACTGAATAGCCGAGAACCGTGAATAAATCGAGTGCATTAAAAAAACTAAATCTACCTCCTCTTTATGAATTTCGTAGATATCACTTTCAATCCGCCTAAAATCTAACAGCTGGTTTACTAGAGTGAGTAATCTGTTTGAATTTTCATCCATTAAATTCAATTGTTTTTGCACTTCAGGTTCCCATTTTTTGATTTCTAATAATTTCTCCAGTGGAGCCGTAATCAGCGAAAGGGGTGTCCTCACTTCGTGAGCCATTGCGGTAAAAAATTCTATCTTTTGGTTATAAAATTCCTTCTCCTTCTCCACTTGTAACCGTTCTAACCTAATTTCATTTTTCTTACGCACTTTATTAGCTAAGTACCTTTTGATAAAGATGAAACTGGCAATTGCAAAGAGTATATAAAATACGTAGGCAACATTTGTACGATAAAAAGGTGGCTTTACGGTGAGTTTTATACTTGAAATTGGTACATCCCAATTGTGTTCATCAGTAGATGCTTTAACCTGAAAGATATAATCGCCCGGAGGTAAATTGGTAAAAGTTGCCTTGCGCTGATCACCAACATAATTCCAGCTCTTATCAAAACCGTCCAGATTATAGGCATACAATATCTTTTTGGGTGCAGTGTAGCTTAAAGCAGCGTATTCAAAACTTATTACACTTTGATTGTATGCAACTTTTACCGATTCGGCATAACCAATGGGACTAGTTAACGGGCTGTTTTGATCGTTAACGGAAACATCTTTGTTGAAGAGCTGGAAGTTAGTAAATCCAACTTGAGTATTAATATTGGATGTAGTTATGCTATCTGGATAAAAGGAATTAAAGCCTTTTATCCCGCCAAAATACAGTTTACCATCAAGGGCTTTATATGCCGCCGAGTAATTAAACTGTCTGCTTTGCAGGTAATCCCAATTGGTATAATGCTTTACGGTATTGTTAGAGGGCTTGTAACTGTACAAACCATCATTAGTTGACATCCATAAAATTTGTCTATTATCCTGGAGTATACCATAAATTACATTAGCTCTGATAGCTGAATTTGATCCAAAAACAGAAAATTTACGCGTACGCAAATCCAGTTTATTTAAACCTCCGCCATCGGTACCTATCCATAAATTTCCTTTGTGATCATCCAACATGCTAATGACTTTGTTAGAACTTATGGAACCAGATTTCCCATCTGCGTAATAACGGGACCACTCGTCAGTGTCTCTATTGTGCACAATGATACCAGAGTCATAGGTACCATACCACATATTGTGAGCACCGTCCTCGTAAATGCTATAGATACAGTTTACGGCTAATCCCATTTCCTTGATTCTTGTAAAATCGTCTGTTTCTTTGTTATATCGATTTAATCCTTTTACCGTTCCTACAAGAATATTTCCCTCGGCATCTTGAAAGATAGAATAAATGGAGTTGTTACTTATTGATTTAGGGTTTTTGGGATCATTACGGTATTGGCTCATCTTCCCGGTTTTCGGATGGTAGATATTTAGTCCGCCAGTAAATGTCCCTATCCAGATATTACCGTCTCTATCTTTAAAAAGTGTATGGATGTTATGATAAGAAAGTTTTTGCTGTTTTGCCTCGAAGGGATAATGTTTGAAAGTACGATCTATTGAATTAAAATAATTAAGCCCACCGTCTTCTGTACCTATCCAAAAATATCCTGGTTTATCTTCCAAAAAACTACTAACGGCACTTCCCTGCAAGGATTTAGGGTCTTCAGTTGGGTAATACAGCTCAAACTCAGACCCGTTCTCTTGAAAGTAGTTTGCACCGCCAAAAAACGTCCCGACCCAAATTCCTCCTTCGCGATCACGAAAGATCGAATAAACTGCATTGTCACTAATACTTAAAGGATCACTAATTTGATTTGTAAATGCTTTGAACTCGCCACTAGCAATATCAAGCACATTTAACCCTTTTTCAGTTCCTACGTAAAGTTTATTTCGGCTAGGCTGGTGGATGGAACGTACAATATCATCATTGATGGAATTCGTACTCTTCTTATAAACCCGAAAACTGTCGTCCTTCCGGTTGTAAAAATTTAATCCCCCGGTGAGTGTACCTACCCAAACGTTTCCATCCAAATCGGGGTAAACGGTTAGAACAAAATTATTGCTTAAACCAGAGTTATCTGTTCTAAAATTTTTAAAAGTAAAGTTTGAGGTGTTCAGTTTACTTAAGCCGTTACCAAATGTGCCTATCCATAAATCTCCGGATTTATCCAAAGCAAGTTTTCGGATTTGGTTTGAACCTAAGCCCGTGTTTTGATTAGTGGCTCTAAAGTTTCGTAACTTATTGGTTTTGGGATCGTAGCGGTATAATCCATTGGTTTTGGTCGCAATCCAAACAACGCCTTTCTTATCTTTCACAATGTCGAAAACAACGTTATTCTTAAGTGGCCCAAAATCCTTAAAAATTTCTTTCTTAAGGTTTAAAATAGAAATACCCGACTCAGTACCTATCCAAAAGGTTTTATCATCAAATTTTAGAATGCTGTGTATAAAGTTATCGCCAAGCGAATTTTTGTTTTGCTCATCAAACTGGTAAGATTTAAACTGATAACCATCAAACCTGCACAAACCATTTTTAGTACCAAACCACATATAGCCTTGATCGTCCTGAATGATGGACCAAACGGTATTGGAACGCATACCATCAGCTACAGAATAGTTCCTGAAAACAATTTGTTGTTGACCTTTACTTACAAAAGTTAAGCAGCAAAGTATTAACAGTAAAAAATATCTTTTTTGTTTAAGGTTTATAAACATTCAGCAAAATTTACAAATTATTCATCCGTTTTTCTCGGTGGGCTTTTTTTATTAATCACCGGAGTTTCTGCATTGACTTCATTTCTCCAACTGTTAAGCAATTTCTGCAATTCAATAGTTTTCTGAGGTAGTTCATGTGCAAGGTTGTGTTTTTCGCTCACATCATCTTTTAAGTTATAAAGTTCTAAACGTTTGTTTTTGTAAAACTCTATTAATTTATAATCTCCTTTTCTAACGGCGCTGCTCATTCTATTTACCCATTTCCCGGTTTCTGATGGATAATGCCAAAACAAAGCATTTCGGTTTAAGCTATTTCCACCCAGCCACAGTGGAAGTAAGCTAACCCCGTCTATTACGCCTTTTCCCTTAAGTTTAGCCCCAGCTACTGCTGCAAATGTAGGATAGAAATCTATACTGCTTACGGGCATATCATTTACCGAACCTGCTTTTATTTTTTTAGGCCAACGTACTAATAATGGCTCTCTGATTCCGCCTTCGTACAGCCAAGATTTATGTGATCTTAAAGAACCGTTATTCGCAACTTTATATGCGCCACCATTATCAGAGAAAAATATTAAAATAGTATTTTCATCGAGGTTGTTTTTCTTTAGTGTTTCCATGATTTGCCCTACGCCATCATCAATACGCTCAAGCATTGCTGCCAAATAAGGATTATCCAGATGCTGAGCTTCATGTCTGACATTAGCTTTACCATAAACTTTTTCGGCAGAGCCTTCACCATACTTTTTGTCGAACTTACTTTTATATTTATTGACCACACCTTCTGGTGCATCTAACTTTGTATGTACACCGTAGTAAGTAAGATAAAGAAAAAAAGGTTTTGTTTTATTGTGTTCAATATATTGGCAAGCCTCTTCACTTTGGCGATCTGTTAAGTATTCGTTTGTTTTGCCTTCTGAGAATGTATTGATTTTATTATAAGGAAAAACGTAATCTCCATCTGCAATATATTTAGTTTCTGAACCTATTACCTCATCAAAACCATGCGCCTTTGGACCACCCTTATTAGTGTTAAAATCAGTATCTAAATGCCATTTACCTACAATTCCGGTATGGTAACCAACCTGACTTAAAACTTCATTAATTGTAAAATATTTAGCCGGATCCAACCATCTCTCGGTATGTTCTGGTAAAAAATCTGTAATTCCAACTCTAGCCGGATATTGTCCGGTTATTACACTTGCCCTAGTAGGTGAGCAGATTGGAGCAGCGGCATAGGCCTGAGTAAAACGCATACCCTGGGTTGCGAGCTTGTCAAGATTTGGAGTTTCGTTAAAACTATTCCCATAGCTTCCTAACTCTCCGTAGCCGAGGTCGTCCGCCATAATAAAAACGATATTTGGCTTTTTGCTTTGTGCAAAAAGAAATAAAGGCATCGTTATGATGCAAAAGCTATATAAAATTTTCAAACGTTTGCTTTTCACTTATCTAAAATGTTTTATTTTAACAGGATATTTGGAAAAAGCTTCCCATCTTTTGCCTTAAAAGGCAGTTCTAAAATATCAGTTATCAACGGCGCAATGTCTTTTATCCCTAAACCAAAAACTTCTTTATGACTGGCAACACCTGCCCCATTGATTATGAAACCTGTCTTAATTTCGTTAAAATCAGGAAAATAGCCATGATTTCCTCCACCTTTAATATCGACTAACAGCTCGCCTTTATTCCCGGGCTTACCTATTACGCCTTTGTTAAAAGCCAATGCTAATGAAGCTGACGGGTCTGCCCCTATTGCGTCTAATTGTTTACGATCAATTATTTTAAAGACTTTTTGATCTTCGGGTAACTCATTAAGCATTTTAACGATAGAGGGAACTACCTTTTTATCCTTCACATACAAAAAAGCAGACCCGCCGGGCGTAATAAATTTAGCTTGGGCTGTTTTATTTTCTAGTAAATTCATTTTAGCCAACAATACATTTGGAGAAAAAGCTTTTTCATCATCAGCAAAACCATGGTCACCCGTTATGATAATGGTGGTGTTTGCTCTCATCTTTTCATTTTCTAAAACCGTTAATAACCTGCCAATCTCTTTATCAATTAATGCAACTGCATTATGGGCTTGCTTTGATTCTCTGCCGTTCGTATGTTGGTAATGGTCTGCACCTACAAAATGGACCGCCATTAAATTTGGTTTATGTTTGCTTAAAATGAATGCAGACATATCGCCGATTGTATGGTCTATTTTTGGATACTTGAATTCGTCGTCATTCCCCGAAATA
This sequence comes from Pelobium sp., assembly GCA_035496935.1. Taxonomy (GTDB): domain Bacteria; phylum Bacteroidota; class Bacteroidia; order Sphingobacteriales; family Sphingobacteriaceae; genus Pseudopedobacter. The sequence continues at coordinate 404,724 of DATJED010000014.1, forward strand.
ACTCCACTGTTGAGCATCTCATCTATAAGGTTTGTAGGGGTAACTAAAGGTTTGGTTACACTTAGTTGATCTGATTTATCATCGGCATCCGCTCGTTTAACTGGGAAATTCCACGTGATAGGCGCACCAACTGTAACTGGCCACATTACAGAACCAGTGGTTAACCCGGCCTCTTTACACGCATCCCATAATGTTTTTGTTTTGATTAAACTCGATTCCCAATACCAACGACCATTTGGCGCTCCTCTTGGTGCGTTGTAAAACACACCGTGACTTGCGGGGTAAGCACCCGTGATTATAGTGGTGTGGGAAGGATAGGTAACAGACGGAAATATGCTGTTGATTCCGTTGGCATAAACCCCTGTTTCCATTAAATTCCTCATATTTGGGGTGTCCCAACCTTTCTCTAAATAAAACTCTGGTCTTAACCCATCAATACTAATGAGTAATACATGTTTGGTTTCTTGTGCATAAAGCTGGAGCGTTAAAAAAGCTGAAACAAGTAGAAGGAGTGTCTTTTTCATGATGTTATTTTCTTTTAATTGGTGTAAGCTTGATCTGATCAACCCAAATTTGTTCGCCCTCTTTCATCTCACCAAAATAAAGTGATAAGCGATAGTTCCCATTTTTAGGCACAACCAATGAAGTAAACTGATTTTGTTTAGCCGAATTATTCACTTCCACCTTTTGATTGATTATTTCTTCATCGTTTGCCTGCAAGTTCTCTAACCGTAAATAAAACTTTGAACTTTGGTTTGAAACTGCGGTTAAAGCTAAAGTAAACTGCTCACCTTTATTGGCTTTAAATCCCCAATTCAAAGAAAGATTTTCCGGCTTTTGACCCTGCTTAAGCATGCTAACCACTAAGGAATTTTTACCATCCAATTTACCAGAATTGTCCACCTTCACATCGGCTTTGGTGGCTCCGGATTTTTTTACATTCCAACCAGCAAGATTATCGTTAAAATCTCCATTTAATTGTCTTTTATAATCTGCCATACGCACATTGTATTCGCGGGTATCCATCGGAAAAACTTTAACTTTTTCTCCCCAAACATGCCACCTGTCGTACATTTCCTTAACTCTTTCTGGATATTTTTTTGAAAGATCATTTAGCTCAGTTGGGTCTTCTGCTAGATTGTACAGCCTTAAACTTTTTTTATCAAATTCATGATCTTGTTCAGTTTTTGCCACTAATTTAAACTTCCCGTCTCTAAGCGCAATATTGGCTTCATGTTCCCAAAAAATAGCGCCTCTATCTTTGGAAATCCCCTTAAAGCTGTGGGCTAAACTTTTTCCTGCTAACGGGGTGATGGTATTTCCCTTAAAATTTTCAGGGCATTTAGCACCAGCTACATCCAAACAGGTAGCCATAATGTCTATTACATGACCATAATCACTAACCCATGAATTGTTTAAATTTTTGTTAATTCCGTTTGGCCAATGCACAATTAAAGGGGATGCAATACCGCCTTCATAGGTAAAATGCTTATATTCTTTAAAAGGAGTACTGCTTACATTTGCCCAGTTGATGCGGTAGCTTTCAAAAGTATTTGCGGTACCATCTACTAATTTACTTTCGCCACTATTAATAAATTCAGCACAAGCCCCATTATCGCTTAAAAAGAAAATAAGCGTGTTTTCTAATTGACCAGTTGCTTTTAACTGATTGATGATACGCCCAATTCCTTGATCCATATTATCAATCTGAGCTGCGTAAATAGCCATCCGCATAGCCATTTCATCTTTTTCGCTTTCTGGAATGTCTGACCAATTGGGAATCTCGGCATCACGCTCCGTTAGTTTTGCGCTTGCATCAAACAATCCCAAAGATTTTTGTCTTTTAAAACGAGCGTTCCTAATAGCGTCCCATCCAACTTTATACACTTCTTTATACTTGTCAATATCTTTTTGCAAAGCGTGAAGTGGCCAATGTGGCGCAGTGTACGCAACGTACATAAAGAACGGATTGTCTTTTTTAGCTTCATGGTGTTCTGCAATATATCGTACTGTTGTATCGCTTATAGCATCTGTTAAGTAAAAATTATTGGGCGCTTTGTATTGCTTGTTGTCACTGTAAAGTGTTGGCGTAAAATAATTCGCTCCTCCTGGTATAATCCCGAAATACCTATCAAACCCTCTTTGCTTCGGCCAGTTCTCTGTTACTCTCCCCGCTATTTTTCTTTCATTGGTTAGGTGCCATTTACCAGTCATATAAGTACTGTAACCAGCCGTTTTCATTACTTCGGCAATGGTTACACTTGTGTTGTTTAAGTTGCCTTGGTACTCGGGCGTACCTAAATCGGCAGCGGCCATCCATCCCATTCCCGCCTGGTGAGGATAGAGACCCGTCATTAAGGACGCTCTAGTTGGGCAGCACCTTGCAGCGTTGTAAAATTGTTTAAATTTTAATCCATCATTGGCAAGTATATCTAAATTTGGAGTTTGCACCTCGCCACCGTAACTAGCAATATCTGAAAAGCCCAAATCATCAGCCAGGATAAGTACGATATTAGGCTTTTTAGGTTGTTGCCCAAAAACGTACAAACTAGCGCACATTAAAAAAACAAAACTAAAAGACGCCTTAAACCTAAAAATTTTCATGAATTGAATTATAATTGGTATCCAGCAATTGCCACTGCTGGATACACAAAACTAGATTATTACCAATTGTACTACTAACAAATTTGTTGACAAACTTGGTAATTATGTGGTTTAACACGGTTATTTTAGCACCTGCTTGGCAAGTGCTCCGGTACCATCGTTAGCTTCTGGCTTTAAACGAAGTGCTTTCATAACCATGTCATAAAGGTCTACAGTAGGGAAAGATTCGATTGTTAAATTCTTTTTAAACGCAGGTCCCCAAGCATAAAATGTAGCATGCATGTCTTTGATTTCGTAAGGATTAAATCCGTGTGAACCCTTTGGACTTTTAGAAAAAAGACCAGGCCATTTCGCCAAAAGAATAATATCTCCAATACGGTTATACTTGTCTTCTTTCATATCAAAATGTAATTCTTTTGGCAAGTCTTTTTGCAAATAAACTGTATAATAAGGGGATTTTTCAGCTTTCAATTTATTGTACAAAGGCATAATATCTTCACGCTCTTTTGCATGTACGCTTAGTAGCGCCCTATGGTCTACAACTACATACTTAGCAGTATCAATACTAGATGGGGTTTTTATAGGATGGTCCTGCTTAATACTGGTCATTCCATGGTCAGACACGAAAACTACGTTTACAGGTAAACCACTTTCTTCAATAGCAACTTGTAGCTGTGCGATAAAAGAATCAATTTCTCCAACAGCTTCCTCGGTTTCCTTAGAATCGGGTCCAAAGCCATGGCCGGCATGGTCAGTTTCGTTATTGTAAACGGCGATAAAATGTGGGCGTACTTTTTCTGGGAGCGAAAGCCATTTTTTTATTATCTCCACACGCTCAGTCATTCCAATTCTTGGCTTTCCATATTCATAGTAATAACTATTTTGCATCCCATTAATCTTTTGTTTGGAGCCTATAAAACCAAGACTTGCAGTAACCATCCCTTGTTTTTCTGCGCTTATCCAAATTGGGTCGTTTTTTAACCAAGTGTTAGTACCATCTTTCAACTTTTTACGAACGGGGTCATAAAATGAGTTACCGATAATCCCATTATGTACTGGATATAAACCTGTTACTAATGAGTAGTGATTTGGACCTGTTGAAGAAGGGAAAACTGGGATCATAGAAGTTGCCTTTACGCCCTCGTTTGCTTGCTTTAACAAATTTTTTGCTTTATATTTTTCTGCGTAGTCATACCTGAAACCGTCTGCCGAGATAAAAATCATATACGGGCTTTTCATCTGTTCAGCAGTGTTCTCCCTTATTGGTTTGACCCTTTGTTTGGTTACTTCTTGGGCATCGCATTTGAAAATAAAGACTGTTAAAACAGCAATACTTGCAATTATTAATCTACGTATCATAATCGTGTTTTTATATGAGTTTTTTTAAATTATTTGACTTCAATTTTCAAACTTGAGGTTGCTAAACCTTCACCACTAGCTTCCAAAACAACGTTTCCAGGTTCTTCTGTAGCTTGTATTACTACCAAACATTTACTTTTAAAAGCTCTTCTCTTAGTCGAAGTGTAATCCGTTAAGTCTAAAGGATCGCCATTATCTGTTCCTTTAATTGTTCCTTTTCCGCTGATTTCGAATGATAAAAGTGGTGAAGCTTGCGGAACAGGAATCCCTTGTTCGTCGGTAATGGTTACCTCGCAAAGCAAAACATCTTTACCATCCGCAGTCATGCTTTTTTCTGCGGTGCTAATTTGGATTTTCGCAGGTTTTCCGGCAGTTTTTACAATTTCTTTGGCTACTAGTTTACTATTTTTAAACCCCGTCACTACCAGTTCCCCCGTCTGGTATGGAATATCCCAAACCAGTTGTTCGCCCAGATAAGGCTTTGTTCCTAAATCTTTACCGTTCAGTTGTAAGTTTACTTCATCACAATTTGTATAAACTACCATAGGAATAATCACTCCTTCTTTTCCTGGATGTGTCCAATGAGGAAGCATGTGAACCATGGGCTTATCAGTCCACAGGCTTTGATATAAATAATAATGATCTTTAGGAAAGCCGCAAATATCAATTACCCCAAAATTTGCCATTCGGGATGGCCATTGGTTTGTTTCTCCCAGGTAATCATAAGCGGTCCATCTGAATTGCCCCATTACATATGGGAGATCTAAAGTGCGTTGCCATGCTTTTCTGGCACTTGACCGTACCGTTGCGTTATCATAAGATGATTGATAAAACAGTTTGCCAGACCATGGTTGGAGATTAGGGATGTCAATAAATTTAAAATCTTTATAGTATTGAGTCGTTTTTTCTTCTGGAAATACTTCTTCTTTGCTTAGGTCTTCTATTGGGAAAACTTTTTCTGCTAAACCGCCCATTTTACCGGCTTGTTTCGAGTTGATTTCCCACGGCGCAGGAAAATCCCTTCGCCTCCAATTGGTTTTAGTTCTATAAACACCTCTGGTTTGGTAAGTGTGGGGAACTTCCGTTCCAATCATTGGTACATTGGGAAACGCAGCGTGGTATCTTTCATAAACGCCTTTCTCTTCACCATCGCCATTGAAACCTTTTATATCTAAATTAGTGATGGCTTCGTCGCCTTTCATCCCTCTTGTTGGATCCACACCGCCTTGAGTTACTGGTCTTCCAGGGTCAAGCTGATGAATCAAATCGATTAGTTTTGTTTGGGTTTCTACTGTGGGCTTCCTTACCTCGTTTCCTATTGACCACATAATAACCGACGGATGATTTCTATCTCTTAAAACTAAATCTGTTAAATCTTTTTTCCACCATTCATTAAAGTAATTGCCATAATCATCTGCTGCCTTTGCAACTTCCCATCCATCAAAAGCTTCATCCATTACCATAATTCCAAGGCTATCACACATGTTAAAAAACTCAGGTGGAAAAGGATGATGGGATGTTCTAATGGCATTTGTTCCCATTAATTTCAGCTGTTTCAACCTACCCAGTAGTACTTCATCAGGTACGGCTACACCAAATAAGCCCGCGTCTTGGTGCAAACACACACCCTTTATTTTTGTGTTTTCTCCGTTAAGCTTAAAACCCCACTCGCCACTAAACTCTATTTTACGGATACCGAAATTTACCGAGTACTCGTCCACAACCTTCCCTTTTGCAGAGACCGAGAATTTTACTTTGTATAAGTATGGAGATTCAATGGACCACAACTTTGCCGATGCAATATCGAAGACCTGATTTTGAGAATTTTTTCCTGATTTTAAATTGACATTCTTCGAAGTAGACTTAACTAGTCGCCCCTCGGCGTTAAGAATATCTATCTTTAATGTCGCAAAAGTTGTAACCGCTTGCGTGTTTATAACATTTAGATTGATACTAACTTTTGCATTTTTTGCATCTACGTCAGACTGTATCTGTAAATCTCTATCATTAACATAAATAGCATTGGTTACTTTGAGCCATACATGCCTATAAATGCCAGAACCAGTGTACCAACGCCCAGTCAAAGGTTTAGAGTGGTCAACTTTCACGGTAATTACATTTTCTCCTTTTTTCAGATACTTGTTTAGTTGATATGTAAAACCTATATAACCGTTTGGCCTTTTACCTAAGAAATTTCCGTTAATCCAAACTTCACTGTTTAAATAAACGCCATCAAAAACTATAGAGATTTGCTTTTTTAGTTGTTCATCCGTAATGTTAAATTTCTTTTGATAATAACCAATACCAGCCGGAAGATATCCAGATTGCCAGTCGCCGTTGGTTTCACTATAACTACCCTCAATGCTCCAATCGTGAGGAAGATTTATGTTTCGCCATACCAAGCTTTCGGGCTTAGATTTTATTTTGGACTCGTCCGGATTAAGAATGAATTTCCAATCTTTATCGAAATTGAGCAATTGCCTTGTTTCCGTAGATTTAACTTTTGGCTGTGCCTTAGCGGAAAGCGCAACCAGTTCTAAACACAAGAAAAACGCAAGTAAAAATCTCATAGAAAAATCTCCAATTATTCTTTATTCGTCAACATCATCGCCTTTCGGCTTGATTGGTTTATTTTTAACTTGTTCTTTTCCGTAATGGGGATTTGGCTCATACGCCAGTTTCGCATCGGTTTTTTTAATCCACGCTAATAACTCTGCAAGCAACTCATCTCTTTTTGGCTTATTAATATTGGCCATATTTTTTTGCTCGCTCACATCATTTTTCAAATTAAACAGCTCAACCGCTTTATTTGTGTCAATGTTTTTCAGTCCTCCATCTAAGGCCCATTCCTCATGGTAAAGCATTAATTTCCAATCACCTTTTCTAATGGTGGTTACCGGTCTTGATCTAAATTTATTATCTCTAGAACCTGGGTCTGGTCCATCTAAATACCCAGGGAAATGCCAGAAAATAGATTTACGCTCCAATTGATCACCGCCCTTAAAAAGCTTTACCAAACTTTCTCCATCTAAGATGTTTCCAGCTTTATTTTTTCTTCCAGCAACATCAATAAATGTTGGATAAAGATCAACGTTGATAATTGGTACGTTGTTTTGCGTTCCCGGTTTAATAACTCCCGGCCAACGAGCAATAAAAGGTTCTCTAATTCCACCGTCGTAGTACATTCCTTTAAAACCTCTTAATGGGGTTTGTGGAGATTGTGGAAGTCCGCCGTTATCCGATGTAAATATTACCAGCGTATTGCTATCCAATCCTAAATCTTTGATTTTCTTCAACAGAATACCCACACCATCATCCATTTGACCATTCATTGATGCGTATTTTTTGTTGCTTTGAAACTTTCCTGTTGGTCTATCCTTAAACTTCTCAACCATTTCTTCCCTAGCTTGAATAGGCATGTGGGTTGCGTGGTGCGAAACGTATAGAAAAAATGGTTTATCCTTATTGTTCTCTATAAACTCGCAAGCGCCGTTTGTTATCCTGTAAATCCATTTTGGATCGTTGGTTTTCGCCATCTCTTCTTTCGAAGGAACGCTGTAAGCACTATCAACATCAAAACCTTGGTCGGCAGGCATGGTATTGCTTTTTTCGCTACCTAAATGCCATTTCCCAAACATTGCAGTTTTATAACCCGCATCTCGCATTGCTTCTGCAACGGTATAAATATCCGGTCTTAACTTGCTGGTATTTGGGATCGGTATGGTTCTCATCTGGTTAATGGGTCCTCTCTCTGTATTATACACGGCGTAAATTCCGTGGCGAGGTGTGTATTCTCCGGAGATTAGACAGGCCCGACTTGGTGCACAGTTTCCGGCAGCAGCATAGGCATTGTTGAAAATCATTCCCTGTTTTGCAAGGGCGTTTATATTTGGTGTTTCATAAAAATCGGACCCGGTGAAACCTGCATCTTTATAACCCATATCGTCTATAAGGATTAAAACTACGTTTGGCTTTTTGGTTTGCGCACCTGACTGAAATGCTACGACAAACATTATTGCAATAAAGAAAGCTATTGGTAAGCTTAAACGCGTCCGACTGATTTGCGCTATTATTATATTTACTTGCTTTTTCATGATTGAAAGATTATTTTTCCTTTAGTGTTATAGATAGTTTACAAGAATCCTATTTTGATACGTGTTAATTTAAAAATGCAGTTGCTGGAATGGTCTCCTTAGCTTTCCCCGAAGTACTCCATTTTAAATTAAGCGCTGTAGTTCCAGTAGAACCACTCAGTTTGAAGTGGTGCAGCTTTATAGGATGCAGCCCAGCTTTCAGTTTCATCACCGCTGTTTTCTCTTCGCCAGCTGTGTAATTATAATCCTCGTCTATAACAGAAACATCGTGAATTCTTAGGAACGCTTTGTTCGCTGTAGTTAGGTAAAAAGTATATTCTCCATCGGTTGGAACATTAATATATCCTTCAAACTCCACCAAATTCCCTTTGTCTATAGTCGCATTAGGAGCGGTCACCTTTGTTTTTGCTATTGGCTTTAATTGCGCAGTTTGTGGAATCCAATGTTCATCAACAGCGAAGGCTTTCTTTATTAAACCTTTCTTAGATTTTTTGATGTCAACTGCAGGAACAAATGCATCATCATACGGCCTCTTCGCCTCTTCGTCTGGCTTACGCATTTGCAAGATTCTATACTTCATCAGGGTTTGCAGGGAAGTTTCTGATTTTGCCAAATCATTAGCCTGTTTAGGATCTTTTAAAATGTTATAAATCTTAAAATCATCTGTAGCTGATTTCACCGCGTACCTAACTCCCACCATATCGCCCACTCTCAACATTTGCATTTGGCCACGCTTAATACCTCGATGATCTGGTTCAAACTCTCTATATTCTGAGGTACGGCTTGGGTGAACATACTCGACATAAATATTACTCGGCGTTTGTTTGCCTCTTCCTGTTAACGAAGGAATTAACGAAACACCATCAGACCTAACAGGTGCGTTAAACCCGGCTACTTCGGCAAAGGTTGGCATCCAATCGTAAGATATATTTGGCGTTTTAACTACAGTATTAGGTTTTATTTTACCTGGCCACCAAACGATGGTCGGTTCTCTTTCGCCACCTTCTAAAACATCTCTTTTGATACCATCGAAAGGGCCAAAGCTGTTAAAAAAATCCGCTTCATAATCAACAAATGATTTCGGCAAATAAGATTCTTTAGATGGGCCGTTATCTGACGTAAAAACGACTAGCGTATTTTCGTCAATCTTTAAATCCTTTAACAGCTGAATTAAGTCACCAATTTGATCATCAATTCTGTGGTTTACACTGGCAAATCTCTTGTAGGTATCTGGCCACGCAACTTCTGGCGTGTTTGGGTTCTGGTCATCGTCATAAGTGGCATTCGCATAAGCTGGGTAAACATAACTATCTGGCGTTCCAGAAGCTGTATTAATCATTTTACCTTTTTTTCCTAACCATTTCATCCCACCGTTTAACCCTCCGCCGGCCGGGTAAGCTTGTGTTGGCAGTTCTAAAACCGCATGTGGAGTATCATAAGCTAAATACATAAAAAAAGGTTTGTCTGCTTCGTCACCTTTTTGATGTTTAATGATGTAGTTTTTTGCCACCGCTGTAAATAAATCGCCGGTATAACATTTATCTAATCCCGAGCTCACCTCGGTATAATTTTCCCAAACATCCTTAGCGCCTCTATATAAACCTTCTTTTGGATAATGCTCATGTCCATCCCCGTGGCCGATATAACCATAGTAATAATCAAATCCTCTTTTTAAAGGGTGTCCAAGCCAAAAGTCTGATTTATCTTTCCCTTGCAACCCCCATTTCCCTATGGCAGCGGTGGTGTAGCCCTGCGTTTTCAACATATTTGCCAAGGTATAATTATCCTCCAGGGCTTTATCAAATTGGTTGTCTCGCACATTTGCATGGCCTTGGCTTACCCCTAGTAAAATAGAAGCTCTTGACGGCGCACAAACTGGCGCTGCCGCATATTGTTGCGGTAAAATTGCACCTTCGGCCGCCATTTTATCAAGCATTGGTGTAATCATCCATGGTTCGCTTCGGTCGTTTTTCTCCCTTCTTTGGTTTTGAAAAAAGACACCAATGTCCCCATAACCCAAATCATCCATCAAAATAAAAATGATGTTGGGTTTAGTTTTCTGATTTGCTTTTTGAGCGAAGGAAACAGATGCTAGTAAGCAGATAAAAAATGATAAAATTGTTACTTTCATTAGATCTAAAATTATTTGTAAAGCAAAGCCAATCGATTTTATTAATTGATTTTGAATGTTCTAGAATTTGGGTTACGCTTTATTTGGTATAACAGGTTTTTAAGTGACTCAACCATTTCTGGATGTTTGGTGGCTAGGTTCGTTTGTTCGCCAACATCCGTTCTGATATTGTAAAGTTGCGGTTCGGTGCTGTTTCCGGTTTCAATATCGGTATTTTTAAGATATGGTTTCCCGCTTGACGGATCAATGTATTTCCAATCTCCTTTAATTATTGCTAACCCTTGGTTATGTGCAATAATGTGATCGCGTCCGACTTTATTTTTTCCCGTTAGTGTAGTCAACAATGAAAAACTATCCGGGGCATCTTGAGCCTCTAGCTTTTGTTGGCAGAGTTGCGCCATTGCAGCAAACAAATCAACTTGGCTAATCATCGCCGATGACTGCGTTCCAGCTTTTACTTTTCCGGGCCATTTTACAATAAAAGGAACACGGGTTCCGGCTTCAAACTTGCTGTATTTACCGCCTCTAAAATTTCCTGCAGGTGTATGTCCGTTCAACATCTCTACCGCTTTATCTTCATATCCGTCATCTACTACCGGTCCATTATCACTACTAAAAACAATAAGTGTATTGTCTGATAATTTTAGGCTATCAAGAATGTGAACAATTTGACCTACCGTCCAATCTAACTGTAAAATAGCATCGCCTCTAGCGCCTAAACCACTTTTGCCGACAAACATTTTGTTAGGTGAGCGGGGTACATGAATATCACTGGATGGAAAGTAGATAAAAAACGGATTTCCTTGATTTTCAGAAATAAACTTCCTAGTCTCATCAATAAATATTGGGGCTAATTCTTCGTCTTTCCACCGGGCCGCGTTTCCGCCAGTCATGTAACCAATACGGCTTATCCCATTTACTATGGTTTGATCATGCCCATGAGAATACATCATTTTTAATTTTTCTGGATTGCTTTTTCCTGTCGGCTCATTTCCAACTGGATGGGTATAGCTTACCAACATTGAATCTTTTAGATCAAGGTTAAGCACATGATGATTTTTAACAAATACGGTTGGAACGCGGTCTAAAGTTGCCGGGATGATAAAGGAATAATCAAAACCCAACTCTAAAGGCCCTGGACTAATGTAATGGTTCCAGTTTGGGCCCGGAGAATTGCCCAAACCTAAGTGCCACTTTCCTAAAACAGCGGTTTTGTAGTTAGCCAGTTTAAAAACATCAGCAATGCTTTTCTTTGTTGGATCAATTATTAATGAGGCATCGCCGGTGGCTATACCTGTATCTTCTCTGCGCCACGCGTATTGACCGGTTAATAAAGAATAACGGGATGGTGTACAAGTAGCTGAGGTAGCATAACCATTCTTAAATAAAAGTCCATCGGCAGCTAGCTTATCAATATTTGGTGTTTTTACCTTTGTTGCGCCGTAGCATCCCACATCACCATAACCTAAATCATCAGCATAAATAAAAATAACGTTCGGTTTATCCTTATTTGTTTGTGCCGCCAGTTGGTTTGTAATTGATGGTGCCATCAAAAAAACCAACAGAAATATGATTCGGTTGCAATATCGCAGTGTTTGATTTGTTGACTTTAATATCTTCATTTAATGTGTGCTTCTTATTGTTGTGTTTTAGTTTTTATAGCCGTTTTACTTTTATTCAGCTTCAGCCTCTAATTCATTTTTTATTAATCCCAATTTCCCCAAAACGTCTTCACTTGCAGATTTAACGTTATAGTCTGTTTTTTTATCATCGTTTATATTTTTCAATATTGAGATAAAAGGCTTTGGATTTTTAACATATAGTAAGTAATTAATCGCCATGAGTGCTAAATCTCGATTCGTATTCGTTATCGCCTTCTGCAGGTAGGTTTCAGCATCCTTGTTTGCAAAAACGTCGTAGGCTATGGCAGCTGCGGTTATAGCCACTGGTGCATAATTATCTTTTAAAGCTTCAATAATGCTACTTTTATATTTTTTCTGAACATCAAGTTGCTGAGAACGCAACCCTAAAATTGCCCAATACCTAACGTCTTCATTTGTGTTTTCTAGCAGGGCCACTTGCTTTTTAGCAATTTTTAAATCCCTAAAACCAGAAAGCGAAGCCGCAGCATAAATCTCTTTAACCGGGTATTTTTCAGCATCTAAACGGTACTCGTATGCTGTGGTACTTTTCGATATTAAATTAGTTTTATACTCAGGTAGCAACAAAATATCTCTTTCTGCAACGATATGCGCTCCTATATCCTCTCTAAAGTTTTTCAGCATATTTTGATATGCTGGTTCGAGTGCTAGGTTACGCGTTTCCCATTGATCGTTTTCAATATCGTACAAAGATTCGGGTTGGCGAGGTTCAAAAAGACTTTTTTGTAAACTGTCTAATTTCCCAGTTTTCAAATCAGTGCGCATTTGCTGTTTAATTTCTCCAACTTCCATGTACCTTATGAACCGTAGCTCTGGTTGAAAAGGCATGAAGTTCCTGGAATACACATACCTCCCGTTAGTTATTGTACGCACCAAATCAGGCCCGTTATCTGACCTATCGCTAGACAAATAAATTTGCTTTACCGGCTCTGATCTGTTTTTCCCAATCAGGATTCTCCCTTTTAAATAATCAGGTAGTTTAGCTCCGGCCAGACTTAAAATTGTTGGTGCCAAATCTTCAAAATCAATCAGTTCATCCGTTACCACACCGCTTTTACCCCAAGGCGACAAGTGCTTATACATGGGTGGAAACCAAACTATGAACGGAACGCGATAGCCATAATCTATCCCGTTAGTTTTACCCCGTGGCATTCCCTCGCCATGGTCTGCATAAAAAAAGATGATGGTGCTGTCTTTTAAATTGTCTTTTTCTAATCTGGTTAACATATCACCAATCAGCTTATCGGTGTATTTTATGGAATTGTAAACACGAGCAAACTGTTTGCGCATTTCGGGCGAATCATGATAAATGGGAGGCATTTTAAAATTGTTATCTCCAATGATCTCCTCGGGTTTTAAATGATCTAAAATCTGTTTTTTATACTCGCCAAAAGGCAAAGTCATGGTTTTACTCTGGTGCGATTCCATATAGTTAAATACAGAAAAGAAAGGTTGCCCAAGTTTTCTTTGCCACCAACCCGCTTTACCAGAATTTTCGTTCCAAGCCTCACGGATAAAGCTTTGTCCGGCAAGTAAATTGTAATCTGTCTTTTTATTGTTGCTGGTAAAATACCCGTGTTGCCTTAAGTAAAACGGAAAGCCCTTGATATAGTCTGGCGTAGGCACCTTGCTTCTGTGATGCCCTGTGCCCAGTTTGTAAGTTTTTATTCCCGTAATGATTGCCGAACGGCTTGGGGAACAGACAGTACCTGTGGAAAATGCATTTGTAAAACGCACACCCTCTTTTGCCAGTTGATCAATGTTAGGTGTTCTTGCATCCTTGTTGCCATAAGCTCCGATAAACTGTGGAGAAGTATCCTCGATAGTTATCCACAATATATTTGGCCTGTCTGCTTGCTTTTGCTGTGCAAAAACAAGCAGAACGCTGAACATAAATATTGTTAAAAAACCAGTCCGTACTTTTTTCATTTATCTCCTAATATGTCGCTTTCAATAACCTGAAAGAAATAAGGGAACTCATCACCTAATTTGAAACCAAATCCCTAGGTATGACCCAGCTACCTTACAATGGTTTAATAATGTAACCGTATTGATAGATATTGGAATTTAACCGATATTTTTCGTGAGGCAACCTTCCCCAGCTATTATCTCCACCAACTCCACGCTGTAATAAATCAACATGAACACTTATCACATCCCGTTTTACTAAATCGTTGATATGCTGATTCTTTTTGGTATCTCCCGGATCAAAATCCTCATCATAGTAAGGCATTGCGCTAAAACTCAAAGGCTGAAATCCTTTTATTAAAACTCCTTTTCCTTGCGGGTTAGTTAGTTTAATCCAACGGGTGTCTGTTCTGTTTCCGTTAGCTTGTGGTCTAATGTAATCCACATAGGTTTGTTCCGGTGTGTCCTTATATACGCCTAATAATGCAGATCCCTTTCTATCGCTGTAATTTTCCCACGGTCCACGACCATAATATTGGAGGTTGTCAAATTGTGAAGCAACATCCATCCTCATACCAAATCGTGGTAACTCTGGCATCTCTTTAAGCTGATTGATTTCTGCTTTTACTGCTAAAGCACCTCCTTTTAAAAAGGTGTATGTTACCCCGTAATTTGCGTTGCTAAATTTAATTTTATATTTCGCAGTTACTGTAAAGCCATCAGTACCTGAGTTGGTTTTCACTTCTACCACTTCAAGATTATTGTGTGCAGAACGCCATACGCCACTAATTAGGTTCATCTTGTTGCCAAAATCATTATCTGTTGTCGCTCTCCAAAAATAGGGCTCTGGCATTTTATTTAGAATCGCTTCTCCGGCTTTCTCATATCTTATCAAAACTCCTTTATTGATATTGAAAACAGCGGTTACATCTCCCGATTTAAGTTCTAAATTATTGCCTCGTTTTTTAGTGGTTACTTCATCTTTTGTAATAAACTCGTTATTTACGTTTGCAAAATAGTCCACTTTATTCAGCATAAACTCATCCCTAGCCACTTCATGGTGTTTAGGCACCAACGCTGTTGCGCTTCTTGTGTAAGCAAAAACATTTAGTGAATATTCGTTATTAGCACTCGGCAGTTTAGGAAGGTCAAGCTTAAATTTTCCTTTTTGCATCGCTGCTAAACTCACTTTGAACGCTCCAGTTTTAATGACTACTCCGTTTTCTAATAGTTGCCATTCAAAATCGTATTGGTTTAAATTATCAAAACTGAACTTATTATCTATGTTAAGTGTTTTTGAGGGAGCATCAAAACCTGTAAAAAGTATCGGACTGTAGTATTTTTTCACTTCGTACAATCCAGGGTGTGGCTTTCTACTAGCGTCAACCAGTCCGTTTGCACAAAAGTTTTCGTCGTTATCAAACATATAGCTTCCTAAATCGCCACCATAACCCCAATATTTACGCCCAAATTGATCTTTTTGCGCAAAACCTTGGTCAACCCAATCCCAAATACAACCACCTTGTAAACTTTCAGACTCGTAAATCATTTTCCAGTATTCCGCAAAATTACCGCTACTGTTTCCCATAGCATGTGAATATTCGCACATAATCATCGGCCTAACGCCAGTTTTTTTGCTGTAGGTTTCCATGCTATCAATTGTTGGATACATGGGAGCGATAATGTCTGTGTTCCAAGTCTGACTAGCCTGCTCAAACATTACCGGACGGGAAGGATCGTTCTTTTTAATATACTTGTACATATCCTTAAAAACCTGACCGTTGCCACATTCATTCCCCATACTCCAAATAATGATAGAAGGGTTATTTTTATCCCTCTCTAACATTCGAACAATACGATCCTTGAAAGACGGAGCCCACTCCGGACGGTAAGCGGGATGAGGAATGGTATCTGTAAATTTGTTGGTGCTTACCCCCATACCATGAACTTCGATATTGGCTTCATCAATCAAATACATTCCGTACTGGTTGCACAGTTTATACCATAATTCATTGTTTGGATAGTGCGAAGTTCTGACAGTATTGATGTTGAATTGCTTCATCAACTCTAAATCTTTCACCATCATTTCTTTGGTGGTAACATGGCCTAAGTACTCATCATGTTCATGGCGGTTTACACCACGGATATAGACTGGCATTCCGTTAACCATCAATTTACCATTTTTTATCTCCACTTTCCTAAACCCAATTTCAGTAGCTATATATTCGGTGTCTTTTATTTCTTTGCCATTCAAGGTCATCACAAATTGATAAAGATTTGGGCTTTCATCAGACCATTTCTTGATGTTCTTTAACGTTTTAGATGGTAGTTGAATGGTATTTTCACCAGCATTTAATTTAACTTCTTGCTGTTGCTGATAAATAACTTTATTGGCTTTATCAAGCACTTTAACTTGTAAAGATGAAGAATTTGAATTCTCGCTAACGATGGTGATTTTCGGTTCAATAAGTCCGTTCTGATAATCGTTAGTTAAACCCGCATTAACCTCAAAATCTTTGATGTGGTTTTTATTTCTGGCAACGAGGTAAACATCCCTTTCAATGCCACTCAGGCGCCAAAAATCCTGATCTTCTAAATAACTTCCGTCATGCCAACGATAAACCTGAACAGCTAAACTATTTTTTCCTGTGGTTAAATAAGGCGTAATATCAAATTCGGCAGGCGTTTTGGCCGCTTTTGTAAAACCAACTTCTTTACCGTTTACCCAAACGTAAGCCATCCCAGAGATAGATCCAAAATGAAGTACTACCTTTTTATCAGCCCAGCCTTTATCAATATCAAAACTGGTAAGGTAAGATCCAACCGGATTGTAAGTATGTGGAATGTATGGTGGATTTGGTGGAAACGGATATTTCACATTTGTATAGATTGGAACACCATGACCCTGTATTTCCCAATTAGAGGGAACCGTAATGTTGCCCCATTTTTTACTATCAAAGCTAGATTTAAAAAAGTCTAAAGGTCTATCGGTTGGCTTATCTACATAGTTAAATTTCCATAACCCGTTTAAAGATTGATAAGCATTTGATTTCTTTGCTTCCTGATTTATCGCATCCGCCTGAGTTTGAAATGGTAAAAAATCGGCATGAGGAGCCATTTTATTTAATTCAACTTTGGTGGGGTTTTCCCACTCTGTAAAGTCAAATTTTTGAGCTGACGCGAATTGATAGACCGTAAGAGTTAATATAAATAAGAAAATCTTTTTCATTTAAAATTTGTTCAATAGTTTTAATTGATTGCAAGTTGGCTTATCGGATGATTGCTGAGATTTTGGTATCAGAATATCATCGAACCAAATTGGGAAAAAAACAACCGAAAAGCTATTTATTAGCCAATTTTCATAGTCTTTTCTACAATTGTTACAGCCACTGATGTTTATTCGGTACCGGTATATGCGCTCTTCTTATTTGCTTTTTCTGGGATATAATTTGAATTTATAATCGGCATCTGGGCATTTACTTCTTTTCTCCAATTAATCATTAACATTCCCAGCTCTTTTACTTTTTCTGGCTGCTCTTTTGAAAGATTTTTAGTTTCGCCGATATCTGCTTTGAGGTTGTATAGCTCATAATGCATATCCTCAAAATATTGAATCAGTTTCCAATCTCCATACCTTACAGAACCATGTGGCTTATCAAGATGATAATGTGGATAATGCCAAAAGAGCGGTCTATCGTATTGTTTGTTTTCCGTAATCACCGGTAACAGGGATTTTCCATCAACATTTTCAGGCTCTTTTGCGCCAGCCAAACTCATAATAGTGCTGTAAATATCCATGGTAATTGCTGGCTCGTCAATTACTTTTTTACTTTCTATTTTGCCCTTCCAATAAATCAATAGCGGAGTTCTTATTCCGCCCTCATAAGCCCAACCCTTACCTTCTTTAAATGGTTTACTTGTAGATACAGGCGCTAAAGCTCCATTGTCCGTAGCGAAAACAATGAACGTATTCTCTAATAGTTTTTCTTCTTCCAAGGTCCTCATTACCTTGGCAATACTTTCGTCTACGCTCTCAATCATAGCGGCATACTCCGGATTTTTTTGAGGATCCGCTGATTTAAGTAATGCCTTGTATTTTTCAATTTTCTCTTGTTTTCCTTGTATTGGGGTATGAACTGCGTAATGGGCTAAATTGAGGAAGAAAGGCTGATCTTTCGGTCTGTTTTTAATTAGGTTTACTGCTTCGTTTGTTAAGCGATCTGTAAGATACTCGCCGGTTGGTCCGTCTTCGATCATCTCTAAACCATAAGGAGAAAAATAGCCGTTGCTCTTGTTATTTTTAATCGGCGCTCCCTTAAAGTTACCCGCGATATTTACATCAAAACCTTGATTTTGTGGCCAATATTTCTCTTCATCACCCAAATGCCATTTCCCTACATGCCAAGTTTTATAACCTACCTCTTTTAAAGATTCGGCAATAGTTTTTTCTTTCAAATCAAGATACATCGTCCAATCTGGCACCGCCAACTTTGCCCAGGGCATATTTTTGCCCTTAATCCAGTCTGTAACATGCAAGCGAGCGGGATACTTGCCTGTCATTAAGGCTGCTCTTGTTGGCGAGCAAACGGTGCATGCGGCATAAGCATTTGTAAATTTTACTCCATCCGCAAGTTTATCTATTGCAGGAGTCTTATAAAAATCACTTCCGTAAGTGCTTAAATCTTGCCGTCCCATATCGTCAATAAAAAAAACGACAATATTAGGTTTACTCGAATTTAACGTTTGTCCAAATGCCGAAAAAACAGCAATAATTAACAAAAGGAAACCAAATATTTTCTTCATTTAATTTTTCGTAAAACGCTATTTGTTACCATTCTTCAAATCTCAAATCAAGCTCTGGGTCTTGTCTTAAAATTAGAGTATCAACTACACTATACTTGTTTGCACCATTCTTATAATTGTAGTTTAGATAGAATGTTTTGTTTTCGGGATTGTAAGTACCAGAACCCGAAACTTCATTAGCTAAATTGCCGCTTATTGCAACCGATGTATTATCAATTGTAAGATCTAAAGGAACACCAGAGCTAGTACCTGCACCAGGCGTTTTAATGGAATTCAATGAGTTGGTAAGCATAGCAAAAGTGGCGTTCTGACTTAAGTCTTTTTTGCTATAAACTGTAACAGAGTTATCGCTCAACTTGGTCTGCTTGCCTTTATGGTAATAAGTACCATGGTACGGGCTAATATATTTCACCACCAAAATTGTGTAATCTTTTGCGGGTACATTGCTGTTTCCTATCAAAATAGAATCTGTAGTTGTACTAACAATTCTTAGTGGCAAAGCGTAAATTTTTTGAAGCGCATCTGGATCTGCGGTGAATAAAGCTTTATTCAAGGTTACCGTAACATCACCAATTAGCTCCCCTTTTTTGATAACCATTGTACTATTATCAGTTATGGTGTAGTAACTTGCCGGAAGTACTTCATAATTAAATGCACCAGGAACGGAATTAAATAAGGTTGGATCAATTCTGTATTTAACAATTTGGTCGGTCTTATTGTTTCTTACACCGGCCAAAGTAACTCCAACTTTAAAGCTCATATCGTCATCTGCAACGATTGTTCTTAGAGGCTTTTGTGAAGCAAAATATACAACGCTAAAATCAAAATCGCTTACGTAAGAATCGTATTTTTTACAGGAGCCCAAAACGAACACCGTTAAAATTATTAAAGATATATTTCTAAGTATTTTCATCATCTTTTTATATATAATTGAGAGATTACCACCCCATGTTGTTAATTAAGCTCGGACTTTTAGATATTTCATCGTAAGGCAACGGCAAATAATAATACTTGATATCGTTAAACATTCTTTTTTCAACATCATTTTTTTGATACTGAAAAGCAGTATCGTTTACCTTGGTAACCGCTACCCCTGTAACTGTTTCATTTAAAGGCAAAACCCATCTTCTCATATTAAAAAACCTAAAATTCTCAAAAGCAAATGTTAACCTTATTTCATTCTGAATCAACTTTCTAAATTCGTCTTTCCCCAATGCAGCTATTTCATTAACGTAAGCAACTGAACTTGTATTGGTTAAGCCAGCTTCTTTTCTTACATTTTTGATTACATCCGCAGCGGATAGCGTAGCACCCGGCGCAATTACATTTGGACCATAGGCCTCGTTAGCAGCTTCTGCGTAGTTTAAATACACTTCTGCCTTTCTTAGCATTACATAATAATTAAGGTCATTTTGAACAGTTTCTGGGTTAAGCAGACCAGTTTTAGTGGAAAGCCATTTCCTTAAATAATATCCGGTTCGGGTTGCATTTGCAAAACGATTGGGCGAATCCAAGCCCTCAGCAAACACCTCAATTTTACGCCCATCAAAAGTACTACCGTTGTGGTAAACTGTTAGGTCTAGTCGTGGATCTCTGTTTGCATATGGATTATTTGCATCAAAGTTAGATCTTGCGTCTGTTATTGGGTATCCGTTTAAAGCAGGAAACGCTTCTACCAGATTTTGTGAAGGGCCTGTAGTTGCATTTCCGAAATTATAAGGCGGATATTGAGCTCGCTCTGTTAAGTTGTTGTTACTAAACCTTCTAAATAAAAAGTCATCAGGAACTGGACTTGCACTAAAATCTGTGGTTTTTAGACTTTTGTATGCGCCAACAATAGGAATAGCTTCTGCAGCATATTTTGCGGCCCGTTCCCATTTTTCTAGATATTGTGCTTGGTTATTTACCGTGAATTGCCCCATTGCGGTAATTTGCGCAATACTATTTGGTTGATATGCAGGGCTTGCGCCATATATCGTAACTCTAGATTTTAATGCAACACAGGTTTTTTTGCTAGCCCGCCCGAAACCTTTTATCCCAACAATATTATCCCCTCCTACATATTCAACCGGAAGCAACGCTTGAGCTGCATCTAAATCTGCTAAAATTTGTTGCACACATTCTTCATAGGTGTTTCTAACAATGTTGGTGTTCTTAGCCTCCTCATCTGTTAATGTTTTTAGAAGAATAGGATAGCCTAAAGCTTGCCCATCATTGGTTTTTCCGCCGTACTGTTGCAACAAAAGAAAGCTCCAGTATGCTCTAAGGAATAATGCTTCCCCTTTAAACCTATCTTTAAACAACTTATCATTTGCTTCACTGGTGAGGTCATAAGTAACCTTGTCTGTTAGGCCGTTTTCTAAAAAAAGGTTAATGTTTCTGAGCTGTGTATAATTGTTGAACCAACTACCCACTGGGTTGTTCGTTGAAGATAAACCGCCGGCGCCTAAATTGAAAATATCAGAGTTATAAGAGTTACTTACCGCATTATCAGTTGCTGCATCTAAGAAATTATTACCTGAGTAACTGTCATATCTGGCCGGAATATTGGCATAGGCATTTATTAACACCCCTTCTGCCTTGTCTGGTAAAGTCCAAACAAATTCGTCTCCGTAACTGCTGTCTGTTTTAGGGTCTAAGGCCTTTTCGCATGCTCCAAAAAATAGTGAGGCTGCCAGTAAACTATATATTTTTATTTTAAAATGCTTCATTCTCTTAACTATTTAAAACTTAACTGCTGCACCCAATGAATATGTACTGTAGATTGGGTAATTTGTTACCCCTGCATTAATTACTTCAGGATCCAAGTCCTTATTTTCTGATAAGACAAATAAGTTGGTACCTCTCACAAAAAATTGGTAATTTTTGACTGTTGCATTTGAACTTCCTACAGAATAACTTAGTTCTACATTTTTTAATCTAAAAAAGCTGGCATTCTGCAACCAAAATGTTGAATTTACGTTATTGTTAGCTTGAGATAATGTACTTAACCTTGGGTATTTGCCACCAGTATTTGTAGCAGAATAACTTTCCAGTGCTAGTGTAGAATAATTAGCTTCTCCGTTGTTCCGATAGTAGCTGTTATTCAATATCCTTTCTGCACCAAACTCGGCAGTACCCAACGCATATAAACCAAAGTTTTTATACCTGAGGTTTAGGTTTAACCCTAAAGCGGCTCTTGGAAAGTTATTCCCAATAATTTTACGGTCTCTCCCATCAATAACGTCGTCACTGTTTAAATCTTCGTAAGCTATATCGCCCACTTGGTATGCGCCGAAAGTTTGGAATGGTGCAGCATCAATTTCTGCCTGAGATTTAAACAAACCTTTAGCTACATAGCCAAAAATAACATCTGATGATTGGTTGATTGTTCGTAGGTTTTCATCTGCAAACAGAACGTCGGCATTTGATTTTACGTTGTTTTTACTATAAATAAAATTACCGCCTATGTTAAAATCTACTTTGCCAATTTTTGTTTGATAGTTCAGGTTACCTTCTACCCCTGCATTTGACGTTTCACCGCCGTTTAAACGTGGGTAAAGTTGCCCAGCAAGAGCTGAATATTGGCTACCGGGATCAATAACAATATCGTATCTCAGATTATTGAAGTAATTGAATTCAAAATTTACACGATTATTAAATGCTAAGCCTTCAATTCCGATATTGATTTCTCTTGATTTTTCCCACCCTAAATCGGGATTGCCCACAATACTTAAACTTGAGCGCATTACTCCGTTGGTAGCGTTTGGCTGACCAAAAGCATAGGTCCCGTTATCGTTCCAACGGCTATTATACAGGTAAAAAGCGGTCCCTCTTTCATAACCCAACACACCAAAACTTGCTTTTAATTTAAAGAAATTCAGCTTTTTAACATCCTTTAAAAAATTTTCATCACTTAAAATCCATCCAAAACCTACGGCTGGGAAAAAGTTGTATTTGTTGGCATCTGCATATTTACTGCTTCCCATTAAAGCAACCGAACCATCTAAATAAATTTTATTCTTTATTGCATAATTCAAGTTCAAAACGGAGTTAGTATTTTCAATATCCTGATAAATACCACTATTCTCATTTTTATAATAAAAGTGTGTTAAGCTTCCTTTGAAATCACTATTATCAAATTTGGTTTGGTAAGATAAGGTTGATGAAAAGCCGTAATTACGAGTAATATTCTCGGCTTGTCTGGTGTCGTTATTTGCGGTGATTCTTTTTTGCAGATTTACATAAACCACGGTATCAGCACCAAGAGAAGTTTTAGCCATTTGCCTTGCATAGGTTACCGGACGTAAGCTTCTGCCGCTTTGAAAAAATTGATAATTATCAAAATTAAACACGGTTTTAACTGCAAACCCTTTAACTAATTTATCTAAGTTTAAATCTAAACCGAAGTTAGTTTGGCCGTAGAAATAGTTGTGTTGGGTTTTTCCGCCGTAAACCAAGTTACCATATAAGCTTGATGGACGCTCAAAAGATCCGCCCAGCGGTGGCACATATGCTAAACCAAGTGGCGAACCAATGCTCAATAGTGTGGAATCTGTTAAAAAAATAGGATTTTCATTATTTCTATAATTACTTAGCGCAGAAAAAACTTGATCCTGGTTAAAACCGCTCCAAACCCTCCGCTCTACAATTCCACTAGCATCTACAAAAGCTTTAAAGCTTGGAGATATTTGAAAGTCGAGATTTCCACGAAGGTTAATTCGATCTTGAACTGGCGTTTTACCTATTTTTTCAAAACCTTCTGCACCAGTGTAGCCTAACATTAAGGCATATTCGTTTCCTTTTCCTCCACCGGTATAATCAATATTCACTTTCTTTATGGGTGTGCTATTTCTCAAAAAATAGTCGTAATAATCAACATCCGGATATTCCTGATCATCTGGACCAGTGCTGTTTTTATAACCTTCTATCTGTTGGGGAGTATAAAAAGGGGTCAATCCATCGTTTGCTCTGGCTTGGTTATATAGCTGTACGTATTGATAGCTATTTAGGTATTCAGGTAACCTTGTTGCCTGGCTCATTCCGTACTCGGTGCTAACGTTTAGCGATCTGGTATTTGGGGTTCCTCTTTTGGTTGTTACCAGTACCACTCCATTTGCAGCCCTTGGACCGTAAATTATTTTACTTAAAGCGTCTTTCAAAACCTCTACGTTTTCCACTTCGTTAGGGTTGATAAAATCTAATGGCCTTTCAATTCCATCCACAAGAACCAATGCGCCGTCAGCGCCAGCTCTTGATAAACCCCTAACATATAACTCAGACGAATTATTGCCTAATCCGCTACTGGTAGAACGGACGTACAAACCGGCCAATTTTCCTTGAAGCGTATTTGAGAGCGATAAATCAGGATATTTTTTCAGCTCTTCTCCGCTTACTTTACTTACCGCACCAACTAATTCTCTTTGGGTAGTCTTTTTGTTTAACGGCAAGTTTATAATATCAAAATCGGAACTTAAAAGCAACGATTTGGTTAAACTTATCTGCGTTGGCATTGCCTGTGTACTTAGGTCTAGAGATTGCTGTTGGTAACCAAACGCTTGAATAAGTAAGACAGCATCTGCTTTAGCCTCTACTTTAAAATCTCCATTTTCGGTTGTATTTACTTTAAACAGCCCTTCTCCAACAATTACCGTTGCATTGGGGATGGGTTTGCCATTCTCGTCAACTACTTTTGAAGAGATAGTGATTGCTGAACTTTTCTTATTTTTTTTTGTTTGCTCTTTATTCTGCGAATATCCCGTGTATGGATTTATTTCGAGTAAAATAAAAATAAACGCAAACAGAAAAATGTATATCTTTTTAATCATTTTTTTTGATTTAGTTTTTCTGATTTATTACCAACCTGGGTTTTGAACATAATTGAACTGGTCGTCAACTTGATTTTGATCTACAGGATACCAGTAATGTTTGTCTTGAAACACCCTCACCTCCGTAGCCAAGTCAACTACTTTATAATTAAACAGCAAAGTGCTTTTGTTAGCAACATTTTTATGATTTGGATTAAGTGGCGTTGCTACCATCCCTTTGATAGGTTTACTAAAAACATCTTTAGCTATCATCCATCTTCTTAAGTCATGCCAACGATGGTTTTCAAACATCAATTCAACAGCTCTTTCGTTTCTTATTCTATCCCTAAATTTTCCTTTATCCCCTGTAAACTCTGGCAAAACATCAGGCATACCCACTCGGTTTCTAATTATATTGACTGCCCCAACTGCGGTTAATCCGTAACCTTTCGGGTCTTCGGTTGGTCCATATGCTTCGTTCATGGCTTCGGCATAATCCAAGTAAACCTGTGCTAAGCGGATATATATGGTATTTACATTATATTGATCGTAACCGTTAGCTGTAACATTGCAAGCTTCCCAAATGTATTTTCTGGATACGTAGCCACTTGCTGTTCGCTTTTTTGTAGAATTATTCTTTTCAGCATTATCCAAATCTCGTCCGCCTACATACAGCTCTTGGTAGGCCGGAGTGTTGTTGGGGTTTATTCCCCACTTTTGACCAGGAACAACAATGTTGGCATAAAATCTTGGGTCTCTATTTAGATAAGGTTTTTGTTGATCATAGCCAGAGCGGGCATCGTCTATTGGATAGGCATTACTGCCATTCTTCATTTCAAACATATCCACAATATTTTGTGTAGGATTATTAAACGAGGCAGCGTCTATTCCAGTTCCGCCAGATAAATACTGAGGGATATAGTGCACTCTTAAACCTCTGCTCTGGTTTCTACGGCCTGCGTTCATGTTATACCATATTTCTTCGGGGCTATTGTTTGCCGGAGAATGGTAAAATATACTCGCATACTCTGATCCAGGTATTAAGTGATAATCTGTGCCACCGGTGTTTGAAGTCGCGTATTTTATCAAATCGTTTGCATATTCTGCCGCTCGCTCGGCCTGCGGGATGCCATAACCCTTATCAACTATGGATGTTAAATTATTTTGCATAAGTGGACTAGCAGCATACAACATTGCCATCTCTTTTACGGCCATAGCCGCTGCTTTGGTTGCCCTTCCGGTCTCAATGTCATTCCATTTATGCGGAAGACGTTTAATTGCCTCATCCATATTGGAAATCACAAACTCGTTCGACTCTGCGTAAGTTTTACGCGGAACATCTAAATTATCGTTTGCGCTATAAGCCTTGTCATAAATAGGCAGGCCACCAACTCTTTGAATAAGCTGAAAATAATACCAGCCACGCATAAAGTATGCTTGTCCCAAAATCTCGTCTAACTGTTGTGGAGTAATATTGGGTACGGAAGCAGCTCTTTCTATTACCTTGTTGGTTACTCTTAAAAACACGTAAGCATTTGCCATAACCGGCGCCCTTTCTGTTCCAATATTGCCAGCACTTGCTTTATATCCAATCTCGCCGATTGATGGCTTCGATAACCAATCTCCAATATTGATCACTGAGTTTAATTCGTCACTGACCAAAGAACCACATTCATCGGAAAGTGCGTTAATAGATGTTCTTTGCAATACCTGAGATTGCCAGTCATGAATGTCCAGTAATCCACGATAAGTTGCGTCAAGGTATCCTTTTACGCCCTCGTATCTACTAAACACGTCTTCTTCAGACAGACCGATTTCTCCTTTTTTATCTAAATATTTTTCACAACCAGCAGTTGATAACAAAATGGTTGCGGCTAAGCATATAAAAAATCTTTTCATGTCTTTGTTAAATTAAAAATTAGCTCGTAAACCGAAATTAAACCTTCGAACAATTGGATATACGCTATCACTACCTGATTCAGGATCTACTCTATCGTCTAAATTAGTAAAGGTTAAAAGATTGTTTCCGTTAGCGTATAGCTGCAAATTTCTGACGCCAATATTACTCAGGGTCTGCATTTTTACCTTGTAAGAAACCTCTGCATTTTTTAGCCTGATGTAAGATGCGTCTCTAAAGGTGTAAGTGCTAGGTGAGTTTTGGTTGTGTCCTTTATTGAAAGAATGCAACGACGGTTTTCCTGGATTTTGAGCGTTTTCCGGTGTCCAGCGTTCTGCAATGTTTGGTTGTCCAGAATACCCAGTACCAAAATCCCAAAGAAACATGCCTGGAAGTTCTGTAAATACATTTTGAGCTGAATAAAACAGGATGTTAAAACCCCAATTTTTATAATCGAACCCAAGGTTAAGACTGATTGTTTGAAGAGGTGTTGTTGTAAACTCGAAAGGTACCCTATCAAAATCATCTATTATACCATCGGCATTATAATCTGCATAAATGAAATCTCCAGGAATAATGCTTGTTTGCGCAACTCCAACATTTGGTGTTGTTCCATTGTAAATGTCATCTAAAGAACCATAGTAACCAGCTTGTATGAATCTGTTTACAGCACCAATTTGTTTGTTGGCTGCTTTTAGATAATCTACCGTACCGCGGGCATCGTCTCTATAAACAACTCTGTTTTCAGACCAATTGTAGCTTCCGCCAATGTAGTAGTTAAAACGTTCACCTAGTTTATTACGGTAAACGAGTTGCAGTTCTAAACCATGGTTTTTTGTACGGCCGATATTTGCAAAAGGAGGTTCATTTCCAAAAGCTCGAGGGACCGTAGCTCTTTTCATCAAAATATCTTTTCGCTCTTCGTTAAATAAATCTAGGCTTCCTCTAAGTTTGTTAAAAAAATCAAACTCAATTCCTAAATTTTGTTTAGTGGCTTTCTCCCAGGTGTTATCTGGATTTGCCGTGATACCTTCTTCGTAAAGCGGCCCGTAGGTGTTATCATCCAAATAACCAAATCTTACATCGCCGCCGCTGCTAAACGCTTGTAAAAATTGGTCTCCAGGAACTCCTCTATCGCTACCTACAATACCATAGTTGTACCTAATTTTTAAATAATCCAAAACTTTGTTACCAATCAGGTTTTTCACAAAAGGCTCCTCAGTTACAAGGTATCCAATTGCACCAGAGGGGAAAAATCCAAATCGCTTACCGGGAGCAAATTTTGAGGATCCGGTGTAGGATCCGTTAAACTCTGCCAGGTAACGAGATTTATAACCGTAAGTTAAACGCCCAACATAGTCTTCTCCAAATTCTCCAATGCCTATAATATTGGGTCTGCTATTTGTACTTGCATCAGGCACAACCTGGCGTACTAAAGATCTTCGATTAGCGAGAACCAAACCAGAAACATCATGATTTCCAAATTTCCTTGCGTAATTTAAAGATGCTTCGTAATAAAGGTCTCTTGCATAATTGTTAATATCATCACTGTTAGCACTTAACGGTTGCTCTTGTTGAATATCACTTGGGTATCTGATTTCACGAATCAATGGATAAGATACGCTACCATCTGCGGCAACCTGCGGATTGGTTAAATCAAAACTACGGTAGTACCTTATGGTATTAATGTTACTGAAGTTACCAGCTATACCATCAGCTAAAATTGCTGTTTCATAATTTGAGCCCGAGGTATAAGAAACTTTTCCCCTAGCAGTTAAGCCTTTGGTTATAAAATCAAGTTTTTGATTAATCTGCGCATCATAAAAGCCCTGAAAATATTTATATGTTCTTTGCCCACCATCATTTAAAAACACCGACAAGTTATCTGCTCCAGCAATAGACTCTCCAATTGCACCGTCTGCGTAACGGAGTGGGAATTCATTTCTTGGCGCCCTTAATAATCTACTAAAAAACTGTGACTGGCCATAACCATCTTCACCACCTCCATCTATGCGGTAAGCGGGTTGGTTTCTGTACCTAAAGTTTCCAGAAAAATTGATAGAGAAAACTGTTGTTTTTGTTACATCAAAATCAAAATTTGAGCGCCAATTGTACCTTTGTACTTTAAAGCTTGGATCGTACTCGTCATTTGCTTTGGTATCAAAAATATCACCGTCATTTAAGTAACCAACGGAAACAAAGTATTTCATAAAGTCTGAACCACCGCGAGCGTTTAGATTATAGTTTTTCTGTAATCCTACACTTTTCAATGCCTCCTTGTTCCAATCAATCATTGGGAAATATTGATTGTAAGGCCCCGCCTGATCAATATTATCTCTCCAAGCTTGTATTAGCGACTCTGGGATTAGCTTGTCAAACTGTTTATCGTTGGTAGCTGCCTCATTAAAAAGCTCCATAGAGGTAATATAATTTGCCTCGTAATTTTTTGCCGTGGGCGTTTTAAAACCAAAGTTTGAGGAGAAAGAAAATTCTGGTTTACCTTTTATCCCTCTTTTGGTGGTTATTAAAATTACACCATTAGCACCTCTGGTACCATATACCGCCGTAGCAGATGCATCTTTTAAAACAGAAATTGTTTCTATTTCGTTAGGGTCAACTTGGTTAAGGTCTCGCTCAATCCCGTCTACTAAAACAAATGGGTTTGAATCGCCAAAAGTTGACCGCCCTCTAATTAATAAACTTGCATTATCAGAACCGGGCTTGCCATTAGAGTTAACTACCGTTAAACCTGGCATTAGCCCTTGCAACGATTCTGAAACAGAAGTAACTCCACCAACTCGTTTTAAGTCTGCCCCTTCTATTTGACTGATAGCACCAACAACGCTCTCTTTCTTTTGCGTTCCATAACCAACTACAATCACATCGTTTAGCTGATTTATTGATGCTTTTAAAGCTACGTTTAAAATACGCACTCCGGTTAAGCTTATCTCTTGATCTGTAAATCCGAGGTAAGAAAACTTCAAAGCGGTAGATCCTTCAGGAATTTTTATGGAGTATTCTCCGTTTAGATTAGTTTGTGTGGCACCTTTTCCGCCAATTACTACAATGCTTACGCCAATTAAAGGCTGTCCATCTTCATCGACAACTTTTCCAGTCATTACATAATCTAAATTTTTGGTTACGGACTTTCCTTTAGGTTTGAATAATGATGGTCCATCTTTAAAAACGTCACTTGCTAAACTGCTCTTACAGATAAAGACAACAAACAGCAGACATACGATTTTTCTTGAAAATGACACCATAAATAGTAAATGTCGAATCATTTTAAATTAGTTAAAGCTTAAAGTTTAATTGTTTGGTTTTGTTTAGCTCGAAACACACGCTCTATAACCTCGTTGCCTCTCAAATAAATAATAATGGCGTAGATTATAAAGATTAGTATTTCAAATCTGATTCAATTTTACCCAATTGCAATCTATAAAACTTGCAATTTTGTAGTTTAATGTGTAAAAAATGTCGTCTAAAACAGTGCTACAAATCTGCAATAACGTTTCTCAATGGTTATTAAAGGCACTTTTACGCAAATAATAAAAAATACAGGAGTTTTTAATACTTAAAATTAATCTCAGTTTTTTGAAATTAGACATCGCAACTAGGTTATAATTGTGCTTTCAAAAAAAGGGTAAAAATTTCCTGTATTTTGAAATATAAATAAGAGAAATATTATTCATTTTTAAACAATAGTGAAATCGCAAAACTACCAATCCACTATTAAGTCAATACTAGATATTTGTTATGTGATCTGTCTTAATATTAACACTAATTTTTCATTTTTAGAGTTAGATAGCTTACAGAAAACTTATTAAAAAGGATTAAATATTCAGGTAGGTTATATCTTATTCATTTCGAAGATGCATTCTTTACTTACCTTATTAGCTGGCTGTTAACCAGCTTTTTCGATTTTTTAACCCTATAAAGTTGGTGAACAAAAAACATGATAACGGCGACAACTATTGCCGATATGACAAAATTCTTTTTTCAAACCTATTTAGATGGATATTTCTGTAAACTATTTGTTGGTCCATCAACAACTATATTTCCAGACTTATCAAAGTGCATTTTGTCGATAAAAACTACTCGCTCATGCCCAGTTGCTTTTGTTCTACCATGATAAACGCAAAGCATTTGTTTGCCGTTTGGAGACCAAGTGATGCTATTATGACCAGTACCGGAAACATTTCCCTTCTTTTGCAGAATTGGATTAAGTGACGATTTTTCAAAAGGCCCTAAAGGATTTGATGATGTTGCGTAGCCTACAGCATAATTTTCGCCGTCGAAATTATTTGCTGAGTACATCATGTAATATGTGGTATCACGTTTAAAAATGAAGGAACCTTCTGTCCATCTTCTATTCGCCTCATGAGCAGTAACCGAGCGGCTTTCCCATTCTGTTTTGTCATTTTGGGTTACTGGGGGCCTAAGCAATAGAACAGGTTCTCCTATTACTCCACTAAAATCGGGCTTCATTTCTACACCGTAAATCCAGCTCTCCTCAATTTCGTCATACCAACCTTGTTTTTTTGCCCAGGTAGCTACCTCACTTTCCACAGGGTGCTTATAACAGCATCTGGAATAATATAAGTACGCTTTTCCGTTTTCAAACATAACGTTAGCATCAATAATCGGATAATCCGGATTGAATATTGGACGATCGTACATATCGATAAAAGGGCCTGTTGGCTCTTTTGAAACCGCTATACCAATTTTAAAATTCTCCAACTCATTGGATGGGTTGGTTTTCCAATGTGCACTATAAAATAAATAGAAATTACCACCCCGCTCGTAAACCTCAGGTGCCCAAAATGCTTTTTCTCCCCACGCTTTCTCTTGTTTATTGGTATAAATAGCGCCTTCGTCTTTCCAGTTCACTAAGTCGCTTGACGAATAACATTTAAACCCATTTTTAACGCCACCGGTGCCGTACATGTAATACTTTCCAGATGATGTTTTCAACACGTAAGGATCTCCCAGTTTTACATCAACTGGGTTTTTATATTTTGGAGAAACACAGCTTAATATCAGGAAAGACATAAAAAAACCGACTAATAACTGCGTAATTTGCATTTTTTTGCATTTAAAATTTCTCATCTTTTTTTTATAAAGGTAATACGGGAGTGCCCATTGTTTAATTTAATTGTCTTAGAGCGGGATCTTAAATGAATAACATTGTAATACCGACATCACACCTCTCGGGTTTGTATTTTAGTAACTTATATACTTTGCCATTAAATTATTTGGAAATTGAGAATTGGTAAACGGATACCGTGTGGTATTTTTTTCCAGGATTTAAAACTGTTGTTGGAAATGATGGTTGGTTTGGAGAATCTGGAAAATGTTGAGTTTCCATAGCAAAGGCGGAGCGAAAGGAATCTTTTGACCCATTTTTCATCGTATTTTTGCCCTTCATGAAATTGCCACTATAAAACTGAAGCCCAGGTTCTTCTGTGTAAACATCCATTCTAATTTGCGACTTATCGCCTACCACGATAGCCGAATGTCTCAATCCTTTTTTCTTAGGCCCCGTTAGTACAAAATTATGATCATATCCTTTTCCATTTTTCAACTGTTCATTTGGTAATCTTATTCTTGCACCAATTGTCTGATCTTTTGTAAAATCAAACGGTGTTCCGTTCACTGTTGCTAAAGTCCCAATTGGAATGAGTGTACTATCTACCGGTGTATATTTATTTGCAAAAATAGTAAGTTTATGATCCAATATTTTCCCCGATCCTTCTCCGTTTAGGTTAAAAAAAGCGTGGTTGGTCAAATTTATAACCGTTGCCTTGTCAGTTGTAGCTTCATACTCCAATTTAAGGCCTCCTGTATTTGTAATCGAATAGGTTATTCTGGCTTTTAAATTTCCTGGAAAGCCTTCCTCCCCATCTTTAGAAAAATAAGTAAAAATCAGCTTAGTGGAGTCTGGCTGTTCGACCTTCCAAATCGATTTATGAAAACCTCTTTTACCACCATGCAAAGTGTTTGGCCCGTTATTAATAGGCAGTTGATAGCGCTTGCCGTTAAGTTCGAACTGGCCTTTAGCAATTCTATTTCCAAATCGGCCAACAATAGCGCCAAAATAAGGTTCGTTTGATTCGACATACTCTTTCACGCTTCCAAAACCCAAAACCACATCTGTAGGTTTTCCATCCTTATTTGGTACCCACAAAGCAACCAAACGAGCACCATAATTGGTAAATTGTGCTTTAACAGTCCCATTTTTGATGCTATATAAACCCAATTCATTGGTATCCAAGCCATTCACCTTATTTATATCAACTGTTGTAGATGCATTAGAATTGGCAACGTTTTTTATCGGACGACTACAAGAACCGCTATAAGCGAGCAAACTAACAGCTACTACGCAAACCAACGGTCGGATTTTGCTTGTTATCATTGTTTATGGATCTCACTAATTTTTTTACCAATTTACCTCATTTTCTGTTTAACAAGATATCTAAGCATTTTTTATCAATGCTTTTTTCATCCTCGGCAGATAAACAAGCCTACGATTTCCCGCACTAAATGAATACTTTTTTGTGTTACTTTTCACCAGAAGGTTTCTTGAGTTTGACTCCAGCAGGCAAAGGTTCTCTAAAAACAGGGTTACCTTTTTTATCCCAATAAAACTGCTGCAATCTTAAATTTCTGTCCCAACCTGGTTTCTTATCTATTTTACTGTGGTAAAAAATCCACCATTCTTTATCGTCTGGAGATTTTGTAAAACTTGCATGCCCAACGCCTAAAACACTTTCGTTACCTTTAAAAACCGGCCCTGATTTTATCCAACTTTCTGGCTTCATAGGATCTGCTTTCGGCTTTAATCTCAACTGCCCTAATCTATATTGCGGTGTCCAAGATTCTCTGGTGGAATAAATTAGAAAAACATCTTTTTTATGAAAAATAAACTGCGCACCTTCCACTAAATCTAACGGGCCTCCGGTTTCCCAAGGTTGATCAGGAGAAGCTATTTTTACACGATCGGAGCTAATGGTAGTTGGATCGCTCATTTTAGCGATGTACAAATATTGTTTCGTTTTATCGCTTTTCTTATTACTATCCCAGCCAGACCAAACACCATAAAGCTGTCCATTTATTTCTGCTACGGTTAAATCGATAGCCCAAAATACACCACTAGGATCAGCCGGGTCAGATCCTGTTTTTAGGATGCCTTTATCAACGTACTCTCCTCTTGGGTCATCAGTAACAGACTCTAAAACGCCACTTCTTTGAAAAGTATAGGGTGGACCAGATTTACCGGCAGTATAATAAATGTACCAACGATTCCCGATATGGTGAAGTTCTGGCGCCCAAATAGAAGTACTATTCCAAGCATTTTTTGGAGCTGTCCAAACCACTTGTCTTTTACCTAACTTAGTTAAGAACGATGATTTTCTGATGGAAATACCCTCGCCTCGCTTAGTTTCGGCC
This sequence comes from Pelobium sp., assembly GCA_035496935.1. Taxonomy (GTDB): domain Bacteria; phylum Bacteroidota; class Bacteroidia; order Sphingobacteriales; family Sphingobacteriaceae; genus Pseudopedobacter. The sequence goes on from DATJED010000014.1 coordinate 438,416, forward strand.
ACTTGACATACGTAATAAAATCCATTATCTTTAACTACCCAGGGATCAGCGCCCTTACCGACAGGATTGGTAAAATAGTCAGAAGAGTCTACAACAGTTAATGCGGAGTTAGAAACTTTGCGCCCTTTTTGCGCACAAGAACTCTGTAAAAAAATACCTAAACCCAAACAAATCAGTAAGCTTAGATTTGTCCTTATAAAATTTTTCATTCCCCTTTTTCCGTTATTCGTCTAATCGTTCTATTTAGTCTACTGCCTTAGGATCGCTACCGTCTGTAATTTTATTAAGTAAATTTATAAGCTAAACAATGCAAATATCTATTTCGCATTTACTTCTTTGCGCCAGGCATGCAGTTCTTTGGAAAGGGTTTTCACTTTTTCAGGGTTTTCAGCTGCAAGATTACGCGTTTCTCCAATATCTTCTTTTAAGTTATACAATTCGCTGGTACTGTCGTCAAAAAACTCAATCAACTTCCAATCACCGTCGCGGATGCTACCAGCAGAGCGACCGCCCAAAAAGTGTGGTTTATCTAACGGGTAGTGCCAATAAAACTTTCTATCGGGTAGTTTCGCAGCGGTATTTTCTAATTTTTTGGTCAAATCAATACCATCGAAATGTTGATTGTTAGATTTTGCTCCAATAGCTTGCATAAAAGTTGGATAAAAATCCATATTTACCACTGGTTCATTGATAATTCCAGGTTTAAATAATTTGGGTGCCCAAATTATGCAAGGTTCTGTTACTCCGCCTTCGTAAAGCATACTTTTACCTCCTCTTAATGGCAAATTGTTAGTAATGGTAGTTTCTCCGCCATTGTCACTGGTAAAAACAATAATCGTATTTTCATCAAGACCCAACTCTTTCAATCTGTCCATAATCATCCCAACCCCTTGGTCAATAACGAAAAGTTGTGACGCTAAGTGTGGATTATTCCCCTTAGACCTCGAATCTGCAGGCCATCTTTTATACGGGTCGTTTTCTGGATTTTCTCTTGTAGGAGGGGAAGTACCTGCGCCCTTTTTGTTTCTAAAATGATCCACTAACTCTGGTTTACCATGTACTGTTGTGTGGACTGCGTAGTGGCTAAGGTAAAGAAAAAAAGGCTTATCTTGATTTCTATCAATGAACGCTAAAGCTTCTTCGTTTTGTCTGTCTGTGATATACTCATGGTCTCCACTTAGTTTTTTCTTAATTTCTTTATTGAAACCGTAAGGATGAAAATACCAACCTTCTGCAATTCCTCTATTCTCGCTTACAATTACTTCATTAAAACCATGCTGATCTGGTAAGGTCTCCTCTGTTGCGCCAGCTTTTACGTAACCAGACAGATGCCACTTACCAATAATGCCAGTGTGGTAACCATTTTGTTGGAACATTTCGGCCATGGTAGTTTGTGATAGTGACAAATGGTCTGCTGCATTTGGCCGTAAATAGTCGGTTATACCTAACCGGGCTGGATATTGCCCCGTCATTAACGCTGCTCTGTATGGGGAACATACGGGTGCTGGGGCATAAAAGTGGTCAAACTTTACCCCTTCCTTAGCCAGCTTATCAATATGTGGTGTTTCGTTGAAGTTATTGCCGTAACAACCTAATTCTGAGTAGCCTAAATCATCCGCTAAAATGAAAATAACATTATGTTTCTTCTTAACGGGGATATTTTCGGCATTTTTATTAACAATGAACGAAGAGCATACGCAAACAACTACAACCAATAGTGCTAAACTTTGCATTAATTTCTCAGATATCTTCATAACAATAGCGTTAACTGTATTTTATATTAAAATTTATATAATCCGAAATCGAATTGTGTGTTCGCTTCAGAATTTTTCAACTCAAAACCAATGACGTTTTTGCCTTCTTTTAGCAAATGTTGGCAATTGCTGATGTTAAATTCGTCATAGTGTCTTTTGGTCATTATCCTATTGTTATAGATTTCTGTACCATTTAAAAAAATCTTGAGATCGCCCTGCCCAAATAATTTTAAAGCCATTTTCTCCACTTTGTCTGTTACTATAAAACTGTTTACCGCCCATAAACTATCCCCTTTATTTAATTTATAAGGACCTTTATGTTCCTTAAACTGAGGATCAAAAGGATTGTGCAAGTTCCAGTTGTTGCTTGGCTGGGAACGGCTTATAAATAAAGAAGCGCTTTCCTCCTCTGAATCTTTTATAATAAAAACAGCTTTCTTTACAGGTGCGTATAACGGTTCGCTGAGTTTCTTCATCAACTGGTCACTAATTTTTTGAAATTTCCGATCATACGTCATCAATCCATTTACTTCTGCTTCTACATCACTTGTTTGCGTATATATTGCTGCAGACAATCCCCTTGCTAAAAGCGGGTATATATTGTTGATTACTTTGCTAAACTCATTGTGGAACGTGTTTTTGTCCAAGTAAGTGCGGTAGCCCCAGTTTCTTTTATCTTCGTTCCATAAATTCCCTTTAACTGGCCATCCTAAACCGCCAAATTCGCCCAAAACAATAGCTCTTCCCGGGTTTTCGCTTGGTGGCTCCATAGACGGGCCAGGATATTGGTGTGCATCAAACATGTGCCCCACATTTCTATCTGTCCAACCACTTGTAGCGTCCACTAGCCTATCTTTGTCATAATTTATCGTCCAATCCGCAACTTCCTTGGTTTGAAACTGTCCCCATCCTTCGTTAAAGGGTACCCATACTACTATCGAAGAAAAAAATCTAAGGTTATCCATAATAGATTTCCACTCTGATTTGAAACTTTTAGCAGAAGCTTCTGGCCGATCCCAGTCTTTTTTTGCGTCAAACTTAACATGTTGATCCACATCATGTATACCTATAAAACCGCTAGGCATATCTTGCCAAAGCAATAACCCCATTGTATCGGCGTGGTAGTAATATCTAGCAGGCTCTACTTTTATATGCTTTCTAATCATATTAAAACCCATACGTTTAACCATTTCCATATCAAACTTCATGGCCGCATCACTTGGCGGGGTAAGCAAACTTTCTGGCCACCAGCCTTGATCTAAAGTTCCCCACTGAAAATAGGGCTTGTTATTCAGGGCTAAACGAGTAAATCCGTTGTGGTCTTTCGCTAGCGAGATTTTCCGCATTGCAAAATAGGAACTAATTTTGTCTAACTCTGTTCCTTTTCTAGTAATTTTAAGTTTTAACTGGTAAAGATTAGGATGTTCTGGAGACCATAGATTCGCATTTTTTAAATCAATTTTTAACGCTGAGCGGTAGGGACTTGTGATTTCTTTTATTTGCTCTCCTTGATAAAACACTTGCACCTCCATTTCTTCATCACCTAATGAATTTGTAAGGCTTGAGTTAAGTGTGATTGTTCCGTTATCGATATCTGAAACTGGATTTAAAACGAAAATACGAGTAGCGTCTACCGGCTCCATCCATACGGTTTGCCATATTCCAGATACCGCGGTGTACCAAAATCCTTTCGGGTTTAGGCTTTGTTTGCCGCGAGGTTGGATATCCGTATCTGTGGGATCAAATACTTTTAGTGAAATTTGCTGAACAGCATCTGCACTTAAAAAAGCGGTAATATCATACGAAAAAGGGTCTGATCCTCCTGTATGTTGACCCACATGTTTCCCGTTAACGTACAAATCGCTTTGGTAATCTACAGCGCCAAAATGCAATACAACGTTTTTGCCTTTCCAAGTTACCGGGATACTTACTTCTTTATTATACCAAAGCTCTTGTGTTGGCCTTAGTGCTTTTTGCACACCAGAGAGACTAGACTCTATACTGTAAGGAACTAATATTTTACCCTGAAAATTAGCCGGTATGTTTTCTCCTTTATTTGTAATTGCATAATCCCAAAGTCCGTTAAGGTTTTTCCATTCTTCACGCACAAGCTGCGGTCTTGGATACTCTTGCCAAGCATTAGTTTCATTAATTTGCGATGCCCAGGGAGACGATATCGATACCGGTTGTTGGCGATATTGTGCATTTGCTACAAAAAACAAAGTGCTAAGGCAATAAGAAATAATCAATTTTTTTAAATTCAGATACATTGGGCTCAAAATTAGTCCTGGGTTAAAATCTCGACGAATAGATTTCTTAAAAGCAATATTATAAAACCCTAGTTTTAATCGATGTCAATTTTGTAGCTGATATTAATAAAATTGTGTTTAAAGCGAGTTGATTACCACATTAAATGGATATTAGCCATAATCAAAATTTTTACAGCAAAAAAACCTATCTTTTCTTCTCAAGCAGTGGGAGGAGCTGAGAAGCTTGATCAGTATAAATCGGCTAAAATGAAATCAGGAGAAATTTAATGGTAAGAAAATGTTTTTCTGGATTTCAAAATCGAAAAATTAGCATTAAGGGTTTGCTCTAACGGTTTAAATTTTAGCGCATGAAGCATCCATAAATTTCAGAAACAGTGATGACCAATTTTATGCCCCTCGCTTCTACCATTAGAACTAATCCCAAAAAGGAAAAGTAAGTGTAATTCTTAAAACTATCTTATCTAACCTAAAGACAGCTGATTTTACTTCAGACAAAAAAAGACTTACCCTGACTATAAACTTTATTCCACTGGCGTGTAGAGACACTTAGCAGAGTTTACAGATCAGATAAGTCGTTGTTTTAATAGCCCAATTATGTAAGCTACTCTTTTACTATTTTGCTTTGTACACTCTTACATAATCAAATAAGACACGGTCTGGGAAAGTCCCTAACAATGGATCTCCACCAAATCCCGTCAATTCTGTACTGAGTATCACGTACTGTTCCGTTTTAGAAACCGCAGTTGATGTACGCCAAGTTTCTTTCCCATCTACGTAAAATATGTATTCTGTTTCCGTCCACTCTAAACCGAAAGTATGGTAACCATTGCCAATATCAGGAATCCCAATTTTGGTTCCGATGGTTTTATGAGCGCTGCCGTATCCGTTCCAGTGTAAATTATGAAACAATAGCTCTGGCTTTTTTCTGTGATATTCAAAAATGTCGATTTCTGTTCCATTAACTGCAGGGTTGTTGTTCTCTACACCCATGGTATTACTTTGCAGCCAAAAAGCAACGTGTGGACCAATACTTTCGTTCATTTTTGCTCGGCATTCGAAATACCCATATTTTGTAAGGTAAGATGCGTTTGTAGCTGCTTGCCCTACATAATAAGTTCCGTCCGGATCCTTAAGTGTCATCAGCTGTAAATTACCTTGCCCGTCAAGTTTAACAGTATTTCTAGACACGGTTGCTAAATTTCTAATTGTCCCTTCGGCTCGGTAGCTCCACTTTGTTAAATCTAATTGGCTGCCTTCAAACTCGTCGCTCCAAGCTAATTCGTAATTTTTTAATATATGATCAGGTGTTGGCGGTAAAACCGCTTCAGATGGCGCTGTATTTGGATTGGTAAAAATCTTTACTGGTTTAGGATCGCTTTTTTTACACGAAAACAGTGTTGTAACTACAAAACAACCAATTAAGTAAACTTTAAAATTCATAATAATGAGGTTCATAAAACTAAAATGTTCAACAATAAATTTGTATTTCGTGTCGGTAAAATAATGGTTGCTGGGAACGGGTCTATCTTCTAGAAACTAAACATGAACCAAAATCAAAACAACGACTTCAAAAATTAATCTCTTCGGTTTAAAACAGTCATAAGACGGGTTTAAATAATAAGAAAAGAATATAAAACAATATTAGAAAACCCTACTGCTAAACAGTATCACTTTTGTAGTTAATATTAAGAAAATTGTCTTAACATTCACTCCGCACTCATTTATTCCTTCTCTCATTAATTTTTACAATTGTATCTTTGCGCCATGTCAAAAACATTCGAGGATTTTGGTTTCAACAAGCAGGTGTTAACTGCCATTGCAGATGCTGGTTATACGCAACCAACGCCGATACAGGAGAAAGCCATTCCGCCAATTTTAAACGGACAGGATGTTTTGGGCATTGCGCAAACTGGAACCGGGAAAACCGCTGCCTATGTGTTGCCGATGATTATGAAGCTGAAATATGCTCAGGGAGATGATATTCGGGGACTAATAGTTGCACCAACCCGCGAACTGGCCATGCAAATTGAGGAAAACGTTAAAATATATTCGCAGAATACAGATTTACGCTCTTTTGTACTTTACGGCGGTTTAGGCCCAAAAACCCAAATCGAAGCTCTAAAAAAAGGCGTCGATATTTTAATTACCACTCCCGGTAGATTCATGGATTTGTATCTGGAAGGCCACATAGTTACCAAAAAATTGGAGGTTTTAGTTTTAGATGAAGCCGACAAAATGATGGACATGGGTTTTATGCCTCAAATCAATAAAATTTTAGAGGTAGTTCCGCGAAAGCGCCAAAACATGCTTTTTTCGGCAACGATGAGCGAACGAATAGAAAAACTGGCAGAAAACTTTTTGTTATGGCCAACAAAAGTTGAGGTAACGCCACAAGCTACGCCAGCCACAACTGTTGAGCAGGTATTATATCACGTCCCAAACTTTAAAACAAAAATCAATTTGCTTAAAGTTTTTGTAGAAGATGATCCGGAAGTAAAAAAACTCATCATTTTTTGCCGAAGCAGAGCCAATGCCGAAAACGTTTACAAATTTTTACTCCGACGTTTTAACGATAGCCACGTAAAAGTTTTACACGCCAACAAAGGGCAAAACACAAGGATAAATTCCATTAACGCTTTCAAAAACGATGAAGTCCGCATATTAGTTGCTACTGATGTAGCGGCTCGTGGAATTGACGTTTCTGATGTTACCCACGTTATTAATTTCGATGTTCCCGTTATTTATGAAGATTATGTGCACCGTATCGGGCGTACGGGCCGGGCTTATAATTTAGGAAAAGCGGTTACCTTCTGCAATCCGGCCGAGCTACATTTTATCAACAAAATTGAAAAGCTAATCCGCCAACAAATCCCGGTGGAAAATATCCCCGAAAAGGTTTTTATTGAGGAAACGCCTTATGAGGAAAAACAGGCTATCGCTAAACAAATAGACGATCAAAAACGTAAGGAAGATCCTGATTTTAAAGGGGCTTTCCACGAGAAAAAAACACTAACACAAAAGAAAAAGTTTAAAGAAGGCAGGGCAAAAGCAAACGGTATGAAAATGAGCAATGCCAAAAAGAAAAAATACAAATAATGAACTGGCGTAACTCGAAAATAACGCCTATAAGTTTGGTAATTGCACTTTGCTTCACTTATGTTTTATACATTTTTTTAGGTTTAGAAAACGAAACCGCGGGCGTTGGAAAAGGAGTTAAAATAGCTTACACCTTAGCGTTGGCACTGGTTCTGTTTTTAACAGATCTTTTGTTCAGAAGGTTTATAGAAAGTAAAAAATGGATCTGGTTAATAGAAGGTTCATTTATTTTAGTAATAATAGTAATGATGATTATTTTTCAAAAAGGATGAAAAAAGCAGAGATTAAATTAACAATAGAATTAGACGACAATAATGTCCCGGAAAATATAACCTGGGAATCTACAGATTCAGAAAACAAGGAAGCTTTGGCCGTAAAATCAATGATGTTGGCTTTGTGGGATCATAATTTCAAGAACAGTTTACGTATTGATTTATGGACTAAAGACATGCCGGCAGACGAAATGAAAAGGTTTTTTTACGAAACTTTACAAACCATGGGCGATAGCTTTTTAAGAGCTACCGGCGAAAAAAATATTGTAGAAGATTTACGAGATTACTGCGCCCATTTTGCTGAAAAAATGGAGATTATGCAGAAGTAAAATGCTGAAGTAAGGTTTACGAATTTTGCTTCGTAAACCTTACTTCAGCATAACCCTTTTCAACTAACAAAATGAATCTTTACAAACAAATAAAATACCTTCTAAAAAAAGAGATTGTTTTAGAGTGGCGCTCTAAATATGCTTTAAATGGCATATTACTATATGTAGTTGCCACGGTTTTTGTTTGTTATCTTTCTTTCAGAACCACGCCTCCTTTGGTTTGGAATGCGCTATTTTGGATTATTTTGCTTTTTGCGGCCATTAATGCCATTACAAAAAGTTTTGTGCAAGAAAGCAAAGGCCGACTTTTATATTACTATCAGATCGCAAGTCCGCAGGCCATTATTATTGCGAAAATAATTTATAACATGTTGCTGATGATTTTAATGTCGGCAATAGCGCTGTTTTTTTATAGCATTGTTTTTCAGAACGAGGTTGGCGATAAATTGTTGTATTTTGGGGCAGTTGTACTGGGTGCAATCAGTTTTTCCAGCGTTTTCACCATGATTTCCGCTATCGCTTCAAAAGCAAACAATAACGGAACTTTAATGGCAATCTTAAGTTTTCCAGTAATTATACCGGTAATTATTTTAATCATTAAACTCTCAAAAAACGCGATGGACGGTTTGGACAGGTCGGTATCGCTTGACGAAATTGGCGTTTTAACCGCCATTAATTTGATAGTTATCACAGTTTCTTTATTACTATTTCCTTACCTTTGGCGAGATTAAAACCCTAAAAATATGTCTAAAAACTGGTGGAAAATTTTAGCATCGGTATTTGTTCTTTATAGCGTAGTCGCCGGCTTACTTTTAAAAGTACCTACCCTGCCGATCTTACACGAAAGTATCCGAAATTTATATTTTCATGTACCTATGTGGTTTGCAATGATTGTTATTTATACCGTTGCGGTGGTAAACAGCATTAAATATTTGCAAACCAACAATGAGAAATATGATTTAATAGCGGTTGAAAGCGTAAATACGGGTTTATTGTTTGGTTTTGTTGGCTTACTTTCTGGTATGATTTGGGCAAATTTTACTTGGGGCTCTCCTTGGCCTAATGATCCAAAATTGAATAGTGCCGCCATAGCCACCTTAATGTATTTAGCCTATACAGTTTTGCGCAGTTCTTTAGATGAAGAACAGAAACGGGCCAAGATATCAGCCATTTATAATATTTTCGCTTTTCCGGTAATGGTTGTTTTACTATTTGTGCTTCCGCGATTGACAGATTCCTTACATCCGGGCAACGGCGGAAATCCTGGTTTTGGCGCCTATGACTTAGACAGTAATATGCGACTGGTTTTTTACCCAGCGGTTTTAGGTTGGATCGGAATTGCGGTGTGGATTATGAACATCCGCTTCCGTATCAGAAAACTGGAAAACAAAAGAAACCAAATCTAATCTTCAGCGATTGCTCACACCAAATCATTTTTATAATGAAAAAAACAGCTTTATTTATCATCACCTTCATTAGCTCACTTACGGTATTTGCTCAAGACAATGGCATCGAAATGGCTGATAAACTACGGTCATCCGGTAAAATATATGTTGTGGTAGCCGTAATGTTACTTCTTTTTACCGCTTTCATTCTGTATCTTTTCAGTATTGACAGAAGATTAAAGAAAGTCGAAAAAGGGAATTAGGCAGACATATTGCTTTAGCTAAGCAACAAAGTTTTGCTTAAAAACACTTCCACACCGATTGTGTTAAATTTTTCGGCTACAGATATTTTTCGGTTCAACTTTGTTTTATAAGTTTTAACTAAACCACACCATTATGACCAAAGCAAACAATCTCTTTAGCGACGAGCCTCATTTTTATGCAGATGTATGCCAATATGTGGATCAAGCGGCAAAATACAGTAACCACGATAAAGGCCTTCTCAACCAAATCAAAGCTTGTAATAGTGTTTACAGATTTCAATTCCCCATCCGCAAAGGAAATAGCTTTGAGATTATCCATGCCTGGCGTGTAGAACACTCGCATCATATGTCGCCCACTAAAGGTGGAATCCGATACAGCGAAATGGTGAATGAAGACGAAGTAATGGCTTTAGCAGCATTAATGACCTATAAATGTGCTATCGTAAATGTACCTTTTGGTGGTGCCAAAGGAGGAATAAAAATCAATCCAAAAAATTATACTGTTGCAGAATTAGAAAATATAACCCGTCGTTACACCGTAGAGCTAATTAAAAAGAATTTTATTGGCCCTGGAATAGATGTTCCAGCTCCGGATTATGGATCTGGAGAAAGAGAAATGTCGTGGATTGCGGATACTTATTTGACGATGAACCCTGGCTCGTTGGATGCTTTAGGTTGTGTTACCGGAAAACCTATTGCTCTCCACGGAATTGCGGGAAGAAAAGAGGCCACAGGACGCGGAGTTGCTTATGCAATTAGAGAGTGCGTTTCTGTTGCTGATGACATGAAAGTAATCGGTTTACAACCCGGATTAACCGATAAAAAAATTATTGTCCAAGGTTTAGGAAACGTAGGTTACAACACCGCTAAGTACCTAATAGAATTTGGAGCAATTATAGTTGGACTCTGCGAATACGAAGGCGCTATTTATAACGAAGAGGGATTAGATTTGGATGATATAGTTAAGCACCGTAAAGAAACGGGGTCTATTTTAGGATACAGCAAAGCGAAAAAGGAATTCGCCAATTCTGCTGAAGGTTTGGAGCAAGATTGCGATATTTTAGTGCCGGCTGCATTGGAAAACCAGATTACCGATGCGAACGTTAATAAGCTTAAAGCAAAGATTATTGGTGAAGGCGCTAACGGCCCAACTACACCAAGTGCTGCGGCGGCGTTTTTAGAGAATGGAGGAATTATTATTCCGGATATGTATGCAAACGCAGGTGGTGTTACAGTTTCGTATTTTGAGTGGCTAAAAAATCTTTCTCACGTAGCTTTTGGACGTATGGATCGCAGGTACAATGAAAATTCGAATACAAATATCATGAACTTAATAGAGTCTGCAACCGGAACAGTTTTGACGCCAGAACAACGTTTGGTAGTTGCCAAAGGAGCTTCGGAACTTGAGCTTGTAAATTCTGGATTAGAAGATACGATGGTGCGGTCTTATCATGAAATTAGAGAACTTAAGATGAGACGCAATATCGATAGCCTGCGTACAGCAGCTTTCGTGGCAGCGGTAGATAAAATTGCCGTATCTTATATGAATATGGGTATTTGGCCTTAATAAAGCTTTAAAAATAAATATACACAAGCTTAGAGCTACTGTTATATGTACAAAGCCGCTTTATTTTATCATAAAGCGGCTTTGCTATTAAATTACAAGTCTTCCAAATTTGCTTCACAGATTCAATATCTCACATTCAGTTTTTTAAGGATAAAGTGTAAAAGCCAAATCGGGCCAATCAACAAAAATTTCAAATCGTCTAGAAATGACGGCTTTTTGCCTTCAATATTATGCCCAATAATCTGTCCGATCCAAGCTATTATAAAAATCCACATACTCACCTGCCATAAAGCGGGACCGCCGTCTCTCTCCAAATATTCTAATTGAATCACAAAAAAGTAGCAAATCCCGAAAAAGAATAACATTAGGTAAGATAAAATTGGCGAAAGTGTGGAATAATAATAAATACTTACAGCCAACACAAAAGAAAACCAATTAATATACATATTGTACTTTCCTAAAAAACCAATATGCGGAAACGGAATTGCCGTAAGTAAACCGATAATGCTAAAAACAATAAGCGGTACACAAATCCAATGAATCAGTTTGTTAGTGGGATTTTGATGGCTTTCTGAATATTTATCGAACAGGATATCAATTGGTCTTTTTTCTTTTGTCATGATTTAATTAGCCACAGAGGGCACAGAGTTATTTTGCAAAGGTAATATTTATTTTAACGGCTGAGGGCGCAGAGTTCACAGAGAGTTGACTGATATTTTTCTATAAATAAAAAAAGCGATGAAAATTTCATCGCTTTTATAACGTTGGTAGTAAGTCTAGACTCTTGTATCTAATAATCTCTGAAATCTTCTTACTTAGCGTAAGCCACGCTCCTGGTTTCTCTAATCACGGTAACTTTAATCTGCCCCGGATAGGTCATTTCGGTTTGGATACGGTTTGAAATATCTGCAGCTAAAATTTCAGACTGTGCATCAGAAATCTTTTCACTTTCAACCACAACTCTTAACTCTCTACCTGCCTGTATCGCAAAAGTTTTTTCAACACCAGGATAAGATAATGCTAAACTTTCCAGCTCTTTTAACCTACGGATGTAACTTTCTACCACTTCACGTCTTGCGCCGGGTCTTGCACCAGATATTGCATCACAAGCTTGGATAATCGGAGAAATCATCGAAGTCATTTCAATTTCGTCGTGGTGAGCGCCAATAGCATTACAAATTTCAGGATGTTCCTTGTATTTTTCTGCCAATTGCATTCCCAAAATTGCGTGAGGCAATTCGGGATTGTCATCTGGCACCTTTCCAATATCATGCAGTAATCCAGCTCTTTTCGCCATTTTAGCGTTCAAACCTAACTCGGATGCCATTGTAGCGCAGAAATTTGCAACCTCGCGAGAGTGTTGCAATAAATTTTGTCCGTATGATGAACGGTAGCGCATACGTCCCACCATTCTAATCAGTTCTGGATGCAGTCCGTGGATTCCCAAATCAATAACCGTACGTTCGCCAATCTCTACAATTTCCTCTTCAATCTGTTTTTGCGTTTTGGCAACTACCTCCTCAATACGGGCAGGGTGGATACGTCCGTCGGTTACCAAGCGGTGTAACGCTAAACGGGCAATTTCCCGACGAACGGGATCAAAACCTGATAAAATAATGGCTTCCGGCGTATCGTCCACAATAATCTCGATTCCCGTAGCCGCTTCTAAAGCTCGGATATTGCGTCCTTCGCGACCAATAATTCTACCTTTAATTTCATCGTTTTCGATGTTAAAAATAGAAACTGTGTTTTCAATTGCAGACTCTGTTGCTGTACGCTGAATGGTTTGGATAACCACTTTTTTAGCTTCTTTAGCCGCCGTTAAACGGGCATCATCCACAATATCTTTAATAGAAGCCATTGCATTTGTACGGGCCTCTTCTTTTAAATTACTTTCCAACTGAATTTTTGCTTCTGCCGCAGATAAACCGGCAATAGCCTCCAATTGCGAGACGTGTTGCAATTTAACAGCTTCAACTTCTTCCTGTTTAACCTTTAAAATCTCGGTTTGTTTTTCAAAAGCGTTGCGCTGATTTTCTAGCTCTTGCTCTTTCTTCGCCTGATTTTCTAGCTTCTGATTTAACGACTGTTCTTTTTGCTTAAGCGTATTCTCTCTTTGGGCAATTGTGTTGTTTTTTTGATTTACCTCCTGCTCATGATCAGCCTTCATTTGCAAAAACTTCTCTTTAGCTTCCAACAGCTTGTTTTTCTTTAAGATCTCGGCGTTGTTTTCGGCCTCTCTTAAAATCTTTTTTACTTTATTCTGAGCAGCTACTTCCTGTTGTTTAAGTAGCTGACGAAGCAAGTATCTTCCGGTAACAATACCCAGTGCAAAAGCTACAATCGCTATAACTAGGTAAAAAACTATTTCCATAAATTGTAATTAATTATAAAATAAAAACCGCATTAAATTTCAGACTCCAGTATTGTAAACTTGTCGAACATGTATAGGGTTTAAGCTGTCAACAGATGGCAAAACCAAATGAGGTATGCTTTTGTAACCCTTCTTAATATCGAAGTGTTAAGTTTAATAAATAGTGAAACCTAAAACCTAAAGCGGTTATATTTTCAAAAATAGTTTTTTCTGATGAAATAATTATGCTTTGTTAAAAAAATCGTTCAATATACTATCCAATTCTTCCACTTTCTCCGCTACGTCTGTATCTGCATGGCTCGCCTTCTTCTCTGCATTTAAAGACAGCGTAGCATAATGCAATACACACATAGAAAGCAAGTCTTGTTTGTCTTTAACCGCATATTTGTCTTGCAACTCCTTAATACGGTCATTGATTAACTTGGCAGCTCTCCTCACAACTTCTTCTTCTTCCATGTTTATTTTTAACGGATAAACACGGTCGGCAATATTTATTTTTATCGAGATTTCTCCCATCTGATCATTAGGTTCACTACGTATTACTTATTTAGCAATACAATACATTTATCTATTTCCCGCACAAATTCGTTAATTTTTTGTTTGATATCAAGTGTTTTTTCACTTGTCCCTTCTAAACTTTTCGCTAATTTAACCACACGCAATTTTTCTTCCACCTCTTTTCGCTTATTTTCACTGCTTTCCAGCGCAACTTTCAAAGATTGATTTTCTAAATTAACAAGGTCATTTTGCTCCTGTAAAGCTTTTGATAGTTCAACCAGCTTTTGGGTGCGGTCCAACACTTGATCTAATTTCTTAGCAATCACAGACATTATTTTCTTGATGTTTTTGTTTAATTTAAAGTTTGTGCGTTTTAACACGCTATCCGTTCATACTGCGCAGGCCTTAGCCTCAAAAGCCGGTATCCACTGCTATCGTTAACGCCATTTCCCGGTGAACTACAGTAATGGAATTCTCCTTTGAGTCTTTTACTTTTGACTTTATACTTTTAACTTAGTCCTATCTTATCTCCGCCCCTACTTCTTTACCGAAGTTAGCAATTAATTTTTGCATAATTGCATCAATTTGTTTGTCTTCCAGGGTCTTCTGTTCGTCCTGCAAAGTGAAACTCAAAGCGTAAGATTTTTTTCCTGCCGGTAATTTATCGCCTTGGTAAACATCAAAAACATTTACCTCTTTCAGCAATGCTTTCTCAGTTTTTATCGCAATACGTTTTAAATGTTCAAAACGTATATCTTCATTAATCAGCATGGATAAATCTCTCCGTACCGCCGGGAATTTTGAAACCTCTTTATAACTGATTTTATTGTTTTTCACCAGCATCAAAAGCATATCCCAATTAATATCCGCATAAAAAACCGGTTTGTTTACGTCAGCTAACTTCAAAGCCTTTTTAGCAACTGCACCAAAAGAAACCAAAATTTTAGTTCCTCTTCTGTACTGGATTCCGTACTCAAAATCCTTGCTTTCTACATCCTCTGATTGTAGATTAACAACTCCTAATCTTTTTAAAATAGCGTCTACCGTCGCTTTTAAATGGAAGAAACTAATTGCTGTAGCTGGTTGGTTCCATTGTTCGGCTTCCGACTTTCCGCTTAAAAATATCGAGAGATGATTGTTTTCCTGATATTTTCCTTCGGTAACATGATAAGTTTTTCCAAACTCATAAAATTTCACATCTGCAGTTCTACGGTTTTGGTTGTATGCAACGGCTTCCAAACCAGAATACAGCAGACTTTGACGCATTACATCCAAATCAGAACTCAGCGGATTTAAAATTTTAACGGCTTCATCCAAATTTTCTGAATAAGCCGATTTTGTTAAAGAATTAGCCAATATCTCAAAGAATCCATTTGCAGAAAGCGTGTCGGCAATGGTGTTTTGAATCATCTCCTTATCTGGCTTGGGCGACACATTTAAAGACGCATTTACCTTTTGCGGAATCTCGATATTATCGTAACCGTAAATACGTAAAACTTCTTCAATCAAATCAACCGGGCGTGTAACATCAACTTTATAAGTTGGTACTTTTAAATATAAATCTGTTGCAGTTTCGTTTATTATTTCAATTCCTAAAGCTTTAATAATACTTGTGATATTTTCTTTCCCAAGTGCTTTGCCAATGAGTTTATCAACTTGCTCAAAACTAAGTTCTACATCAAACGAAGGCACAGGATTTGGATAATTATCAAAAATATCGGAAGTAATTTCTCCACCGGCAATCTCCTGAATTAATAAGGCTGCTTTCTTTAAAGCTACCACTGTAATCTCGGGATCAGTTCCACGCTCAAACCTAAAAGAAGCATCCGTTTTTAAAGCAAATCTTTTGGAAGTTTTCCGTACGGAAACGGCGTTGAAATAAGCGCTTTCTAAAAATATATTTTTAGTACTTTCTGTAACTCCGGAATTTATCCCGCCAAAAACGCCAGCAATACAAAGTGGCTTTTCGGTATCACAAATCATTAAATCATCAGCGGTTAAAGTTCTTTCAACCGAATCTAAAGTTGTAAATTTTGTTCCGGCTTCACATTTTTTGACTACTATTTTTCCACCTGCTATTTGGTTGGCATCAAAAGCATGTAAAGGCTGGCCTAAATCGTGTAAAATATAGTTTGTAGCGTCAACAATGTTATTTATCGGGCGTAAGCCAATTACCGCTAATTTTTCTTTTAACCAACTTGGCGATTCTTTTACTGTAACGCCAGAAATAGTCAACCCCGAATATCTCGGTGCGGCATTGATATCCAAAACCTCAACATCAATTGCGAAATCTTTTTCCGCAAGTTTAAATGCATCTAAATTATTTTGCTTTAGGGGAATTTGCAAATAAGCTGCGATATCTCTGGCCACTCCCAAATGCGAAGCCGCATCTGCTCGGTTTGGTGTTAAGCCAATTTCAAAAACGTAATCGTCATTTAAATTAAAGTAGTTTTTTGCCAAAGTGCCGACAACTGCTTCTTCTGGCAAAACCATAATTCCGGCATGACCTTCCCCTAAACCAATTTCATCTTCTGCACAAATCATTCCTTCAGACGCTTCGCCTCTAATTTTGGATTTATTGATTTTAAAGGGTTCGCTACTGCTCGGATAAACGGTACAACCTACCGTGGCTACAACTACTTTCTGTCCGGTAGCAACGTTTGGTGCACCACAAACTATTTGCAAATCGTCATCCGCTCCAACGTCAACCTTGGTCACCCGTAATCTATCGGCGTTTGGATGTTGAACACATTCTTTTACATAACCTATAACCAAACCTTCTAATCCACCAGGAATTGCTTGTACTTTTTCTAAAGCTTCAACTTCTAAACCTATCGCCGTTAAAATGGTCGAAATTTCTTCGGGAGTTTTATCGGTGTCAATAAATTGCTTTAGCCAGTTATATGAAATTTTCATTAGAATATATTTGTGTTTGGTTATGAAGCTTGTTCAAGTTCATAATTAATTAAGTGGCAAAAGTAAGAAAATTAGGTTTTAGTTTTCGATGAAGGTGGAGATTTACCAAAACCTTTTATGAAACATCTAAACCAAGCAATACGTTGGAAATTATTCTTTCGAAAAGATGAGTTTTACGTCATCAAAATCAATGGGTTTAAATAAATACTTTTTTACTAAGGCTATATTACTGGCTTTTTCTAGATCTCGAGGATCAATGGACGAGCTTACCATATAAATCTCTACTTTATGTTTTCCTATAAAATCAAGTGCAGAAAACGCTTCTAAAAAGCCCCATCCATCCATAATGGGCATTCTAACATCAAGCAAAATAACATCTGGCATCGTTATATTTTCAAGCGGAGTTTCAATAAAGTAGTTAATGGCTAGTTTTCCGTTTTTAAATGACAACACCGACTCAGAAAGCTTTTTGATACTAATCAACCTTTTTAAAGCATAAATATACGTTTCGTCATCATCTATAATAAAAGTTGTTTTAACCATTTCAGTATCTATAAAAGTAAGTTATTTGGGATTAAAATTATCGATTTCGAAATTAAAGTTAACAATAAATACATCGAAATAAAACGACGAATCTATTTTAGTATTTGATTTTACGCGGTATTTTACCGGAGGGAGATTATCTAAGTTTTATCCCGCTATTTTCATACGACGGAAACACCTATTTCCATTTTTGATAAGTAAACGATAACTTAGGCCTCTCAAAAAAGTAAAAATTATGAAAACGTCTTTCGATTTTGAAAAGCCTATTGCTGACCTGCAGGGGCAGGTAGAAAAGGTTAAACAGGTTGCAGAAAAAACTAAAGTTGACATGTCGGCAACTTTGAAAGAGCTTGATGAAAAAATTGAAACTACAAAACATGAGATTTTTGAAAACTTGACCGGCTGGCAACAAGTACAAATCTCGAGGCACCCCGAAAGACCTTATACGCTACAATATATTGAAACGATTTGCGATGATTTTATCGAAATGCATGGCGACAGAACGGTTAAGGATGATAAAGCTATAGTTGGCGGATTTGGATCTTTAAACGGTGAAACGGTAATGTTTATCGGGCATCAAAAAGGAACGAACACCAAATTAAGACAATATAGAAATTTCGGGATGGCCAATCCCGAAGGATACAGAAAAGCATTACGCTTAATGAAATTGGCCGAGAAATTCAACAAACCAGTTGTTACTTTTATTGATACACCTGGAGCTTATCCCGGTTTAGAGGCAGAAGAAAGAGGACAAGGAGAAGCTATTGCTCGTAATCTGCTAGAAATGTCGGTACTAAAGGTGCCCATTATCTGCATAATAGTTGGCGAGGGAGCAAGTGGTGGCGCTTTGGGTATAGGTATTGGCGATAGGGTTTATATGCTAGAGCATACTTGGTATTCGGTAATTTCTCCAGAATCTTGTTCATCTATTTTATGGAGGAGCTGGGATTTTAAAGAGAAAGCCGCAGAATGCTTGAAACTGACATCTGATAATATGCTGGCAAACGGATTAATTGACGGGATAATTAAAGAACCGATGGGAGGTGCTCATCAAGATCCGAAACAGATGTCGGAAACCATTAAAGAGAAACTGATTAGTGATTTAAAATTGTTGAAAGCGAAAAATATTGAGACCTTAATTAGTGAAAGAATTGACAAATTTTGCGCAATGGGCGTAGTTATTGAAAATTAACTTTTTTAAAATGTACTTTAACAAAAAACCCGATTTTATGAAAATCGGTTTTTTTGCTTTAAGCAGTTTCAC
Source organism: Pelobium sp. (assembly GCA_035496935.1). Taxonomy (GTDB): domain Bacteria; phylum Bacteroidota; class Bacteroidia; order Sphingobacteriales; family Sphingobacteriaceae; genus Pseudopedobacter. Next base: position 456,947 of record DATJED010000014.1, read on the forward strand.
TTTCGGGAGGTATACCGTAGTCATCAGCACCGTATCTCTTTTCTTTTTTTGTTTTTGTTCTTATAAAATCTGTCGCCTTATCAATCCAGCTAGAAAGTACATCTCTATTAAATACAGAGGAATTTATCGCTTTTTGCGAGAATAAAGAAACCAGTGTTTTCACAATTATTCCTTTGTTTTTAAGTAATGTTTTATTTAAAAGCAGTGGAAAAAATATTCGGCCTAAGTTAGTTGCCCAATCGGCTCTAGCTATATTGCCGCCACCTCCAAAGACAAATGATGAGATTGCATTTTTTATAAATTTAAATGGATGCTCAATTTTCTCTTTAATAGCCTCGAACTTCTGATTAAAATAAATTTCGTCTTCGGTTTTCTTAACTTTTAAAAAAGCTATTCTCGCTTCAAGTTGAGCTAGGTTTGTTATATTAGTTTCCATTATTTGCCCATTTTCAAAATTTTACGTATCAATTTATCAACAATAGGATTTTGTATATAGCTTTTCCTCATCATTGCTACAATAAAGCCTATAAGCAAATAAAAGAAGGCAACAATAAAAAACCCAAGGTACATGCTAGCAAGTAATTCCCCCAAATACAAACCTACTGCTACACTTAAAAAAATCAGAAAAAAAACAGCTATAACTACCAGAACTAAGCCACTTACCACACCTCCAATAGTTTTGGCAACTGACTGAATGATGGTTAATTTCTTAAGCTCAATATTGGTGTCAATATAATCTTTAGCTCTTTTAAACAAGTCGTCCTTGTTAAACTCTTCTGTTTTTTCCATAGATTTTTTGATAGTTATATGCTGTTAACATTGTCAACATTAATGTCGTCAACGTATTCCTCTTCAGATGTTTTAATTTTGTTTTTTATTTTACTTACCACTTTTTCTTTAAATTCGGTAAGATTATCGATTTCTTCGGCAGCTTTTTCTCTGATACTATCACCTAAATTTTTTAAAGAATCTGATAATTTGTCACGAGTCTCTGAACCCTTTTCAGGAGCGAATAATAAGCCTAAAGCAGCACCAGCGGCAACTCCGGCCAATAGTGCAATAAGTGTTTTTGAATTGTCTTTCATGTTTTTGGTTGTTTTAATGTTAAATGACAGATATCCTCAAGAAAATACCTTGCCAAACGAGTGCCAATTCCTAAATAATTTTTAATTGCTTTAGCTTTGCTCAACAGCAACTTTATTTATCTCGTAGATTTTGACAAGATGTATAAACCACAATAATAGCAAAGGTCCAAATACGAGCCCTACAAATCCAAAAAGGGGAAGTCCAATAATAACTCCAATTACGGTTATAATTGGATGAGTATCTGCTAACTTTTTGTTAATCATAAATCTAATTACGTTATCGATATTTATAATTATAATAAGTGTAAACAAGGCAATAAATGTCCCCTGCCCGTTATGGCCGTTCATGAACATGACCAGTGCCGCCGGCCCGGTTATTAAAGGCGCTCCAATTACCGGCATAAAAGACAAAAAAAATGCGATGATTCCCCAAAAAACAGCATCGTTTATTCCAGCAATAAAAAAACACAAAACAACCAAAAGCCCTTGTACCAATGCAATTACTCCTTGCCCCAATACATTAGAAAATGTGGTATGACGCAACTCTTCAGCAAATTGTAGCGCATGCTCTTTTTTAAGTGGCGCATATTTTAGCAGATTATTCTCAAACCGCTCTGATTGAACCAACATAAAATATAATATGAAATACATTACCGTGAGGGTTAAAAAAACGCCCAATGCGCCAGTTAATAAAGAGGGAAATAAATCTTGTATAAATTGCGTGAACTTGTTGATATATTTTTCGATTAGATTAGGCTGATGAATTTTATTACCGATAAAATCATCAACTCTGGAAATAAACGCTTTTAGCTGAAAATTATCATCCTGCAGTTTTGCCAGCCTGTTTACTACCATGTAGCTTAAGGTAAAAAACGGCATTACTATTATAATAAATGAACTTAAGATAACGGTTACAGCAGAAACAACTTTTCCTGCCCGTTTTTTTACCCTAAAGTATAAGGGTTTAAAAATAGTGTATAGAATAATAGACCCCAAAAAAGCATTAAATAATTCTCTTAAGCTGTAAATAATAACACAAGCCAGCAAAACAATAACGCCAAGCACAATATTGTTTCGTTGCTTATCAGTAAAAACGGACATATTTTATTTTTAGTAATTTAAAGTTTCCATAAACAAAAAAAGCTCCGAAATAATTTCGGAGCTTTTTACACTGTTTATTCTTTTACTTTTTTATTTCTTTGGAACGTTTAACGGACATCCGGCACCATCAACTTTTACTGTAGTTGGTGTATCTGCGCATTTGTCTAAATGATCTGCCACGCCATCTCCGTCACCGTCTTTCTTTAAATCAACAATAGTGTCTTCAACTTTTTTAGTTCTTGATTTTAATTTCAGTACATCGTCTCTTAACGAATTGTCGTTCAGTTCATCATACATGGTAGCAACCGGGTTTACCCAGATTAAATTAGCTTTAGATTTGGCTCCTAAAGCAAATTCTAACCCAACAGAAGCGTATGAAAACTTATCGTTTGAACCTGCGTACCTAGCATCAAGATTATCAGCATCAACAAAGTTCACTTTATAATCTAAATTAAATGCAACCCCTTCCGAGATTTTGAATTTAGCGCCTACTCCAACCGGAATGTACGCTTCTTTAATGTAATCATTTCCTCCCTCTGCTTTGCCTTTCCAGTCGATAGTGGTATTGCTAGCATTTACGTAACTTGGTGCATAAGCCAACAGCCCATATCCTAAAGAAACGTTGAAATTAACAGCGTTTGTTCTGTTTAAAAAATCTATAGAAGCCAGATTAAACACCCCGCTCAAATCTAAACCATAAGCAATTTTTGTTTTAAATGATTTATAATTACCTACAACGCCGCCTGTTGCATCCGAATTATTGGCAGATAAATCTCCGAACATTAAATTCGCTTGTAAGCCGAAAACATGGGCCAATTGCTTTTTTAAATAAACGCTATAACCGAAATTTGCATCCCAATTTGTATAATCATCAGAACCGCCCAAAACAATAACGGGAGTAATTACTCCGCCATTAACTCCAACCGAGAAAGTTCTGTACTGATCTCTTCCTCCAAAGATTTTTCCGGTAGCAGGTTTGGTTTCCTGCGCAAACGCTGTAGCAGAAGCTAACAGCGCAATAAGTAAAAATTTTACTGTACTTTTCATGTTTTTTAAATTATCAGACAAATATATTTTTATTTAACGAAAATTTAAAATCATTACAATTAAATCCAAGAATATTAATTCTCCCAAGAAAAAGTTTGATTGCTAATTGGAAGATAAATTTTGAATGTAGTTCCCTCGTTTTCAACGCTATGAAATTCCACCTTTCCGTTATGGCTTAAAATCGATTTTTGGGCATTAGTTAAACCTAACCCCATGCCTTTAGGCTTGGTGGTAAAAAAAGCTTCAAATATGTGGCTCTTATTAGCGTCAGGAATTCCTTTGCCGTTATCTTCAATTTTTATTACTGCAAACTCTGCTTCCTTGATTACATCTATACTAATTTGGCTGGCGCTTGCATCAACTGCATTTGAAAGCAGGTTGAAAAAGGTATTTACCATGCGTTCGTAATCTACATCCACAAAAATATCCGATTCTTGGTAACTGTTTGTTATCTGGATGTTATGCTTATCTATTTCTCCTGAAAGGAGATCCAAACTTTCTTGTAAAATTACCTCAAGCGCCCTCGGCTGAATGTTAAGTTCTAAAGCTTGGGCAGAATTTACAAAATCTGTTACCAGTAAGTTTATGCGCTCAAAATTATTTTTTAAGATATCCAGATAAAGTTTTACCGCCTCGCTTTCAACTGAACCTAATTCCATGTTGAGCTGGTCAAGCGATAAATTGATGTTTGATAATGGGTTGGTTATCTCGTTAGCCAAACTTTTAGCAATCCTTTCTGTTACCGCAATTTTTTCGGCGGCAACGGAGGCTTTTTCCGCTTCTATCCTGCCAGAGATATCGTGAATTATACAGTAATATAGTTCTTCTGTGGCGTGTTGGTCTATTTGTAAAAAACCCGAAACAGACACCTTTTTCACTTCGTGATCCTTACTTATAAAATCTGTATGAAAATCATTCACGGCACCATTTCTATCAATCTGGTCCGCAAACTCCACACTCTCTTTTTTGTCATTAAATAACTGGGTTCCGTTTAGACTTAAAATTTCTTCTTTACTGTAACCAAGAAATTTGAGCCCTGCATGGTTCATATCTCTTATCCCTCCTAAAGAATCCATGATTAAAAAAGGTTCTTTAGATCTTTCAAAAATAATACGGAATTTATTTTCACTCTCTCTTAACGCCTTTAATGTATTTTTGTGCTTTAAAGCATACCTGATAGAGCGTTCAATGGTATAAGGATTTATCTGATCTTTAACCAAATAATCTGCTGCGCCGATTTCTAAAGCTTCTTCATCAACTTTTGAATCTCCTTTACCAGTTAAAATAATAATCGGTTCATCCACATTGGATTTAATAGCCTCATGCAACAAATCTAAGCCAGTGTGTTTTCCTAAACGGAAATCAACCAAATAAATATCGTAGTGGCTTTTTAGCATTGCATTAATAGCCTCTTCGTAATTATTAATCCAACTCAACTTATAATTCTCGCGTTGCGGAATTTCATTGAAAATATCTTTTGTTAAGATATAATCGTCTTCGTCATCATCAACTAATAAAACTTTAACGGGTTTCATATCAGCCATATTTCTCAATTAAATTACGAGTAATTTCTATCATTATATCAAAACTAAAGGGCTTTGTTATAAAATCATCCGCACCTAATTTTAATACTCTTTCTCTGTCGCGTGTACTTTT